>NZ_AP022321.1:530000-1130000 GCF_013393365.1 Veillonella nakazawae | reverse complement strand
GGGATTACTTCCTAATTGCTAGTGCAAATAATATTAAGCAATCTCAGAGTATTGCTGATGAAATGGAAGATAAAGCAGCAGAATTGGGCATGACAGTAAATCATAGAGAAGGTTATCGCGAAGGTGAATGGATTTTACTTGATTTTGGCGATATTATTTGTCATGTCTTTGGTGGTGATGAGTTGCGAGAATTCTACGGTTTAGAAGAATTATGGAATGATGCAGTTCGAGTTCCATTTGAAGGAGTATAGTATGGCTACAGAATTGTTGGAAAATACAATTGCCACATTAAAAGTATTGCGTACTAGTGATCAAGGGGCTTTTCTAGATGGTCAAACTGGCAATACAAATGATGATATTTTGCTTCATAAGGATCAACAAACATCTCCTGTTGCCATTGGTGATGAAGTAGAGGTATTTTTATATCGCGATCCAAAGGGGCGTTTGACTGCTTCTATGCGTTTACCAGCGATGAAGGTAGGCCAAATTGGGTATGTTGAGGTAATCAATACTACAAACTTTGGCTGTTTCGTAGAGGTTGGTACTGAGCGTGGTATCTTCATGCCTCACGCAGAGATGCGTGGTCGTCCTCAAGTGGGCGAAAAAGTTTGGGTTCGACTCTATACAGATAAATCTGGTCGTTTTGCAGTATCTATGGATGTTGATGACGAAATGCGTCGCGCATCTAAGGCTGCTACAGATGCTAAAGTAGGACAACTTGTTAAAGGCGCTATCTACAACTTGACTAGTGATGGGGCATTCTTCATCACTCCTGAACGATGGATTGCCTTTTTACATCGTTCTGAGATGACTAGAAAATTAAAAGTAGGAGAAATGGTTGAAGGTCGTGTTACCTTTAAACGTGATGATGGTCGTATCAACGTATCTATGCGTCCTACTAAGGAAAAGGCACTCATTTCTGATGGAGACATTATAATGGAGTACCTTCTTAATCGTGGAGGCAAGATGCCATATAGCGATGAATCTTCTGCGATGTTGATTAAAGATAAATTTAATATCAGTAAAGCTGCCTTTAAGCGTGCTTTAGGGCATTTGATGAAAGAGAAAAAAATTGTTCAAGATGATGGTTGGACATTGTTAACTGAAACAGGACGTCAATGGACACCTCCTGTTGGTAATGAATCACAAGAAGAGGAATAAAGGCGATGAAAATTGTCATTGTAGGTGCTGGTAAGGTTGGCTATTCCTTGGCACAACGCTTGATACAAGATAATCATGATGTATATGTAATTGATCGTTCTCCAGAACGTATACAAAATCTTGAAAATACACTAGATGTTAGCCTTGTTCAAGGAAATGGCAGTGATATACAATTGCTCAACGAAATCGGTATGGATGATGTAGGAATGTTTATTGCTGTTACCGATTCTGATGAAGTAAATATGTTATCTTGTTCTGTAGCTAAAATTACAGGTGTTCCTACAACGATTGCTCGTGTGCGAGATAATACTGTAGCAGAACATATGGATGATGAGATGCGTGCTAAATTAGGGGTCGATTTATTTATCAATCCTGAAATGGTTACGGCTCAAGAGCTTTTACAAATTCTAGAGACTCCATCAGCTATTGATGTAGAAGATTTTGGCCAAGGTTCTGTACGCCTTATGGAATTTAAGATTACAGATGATATTCCATTAATAGGTCAACCTTTAAAAGATATTAAATTCCCTGAAGGTGTTTTACTAGTAGGGGTTTTACGGTATGGTGAAATGATTATTCCCCATGGTGAAAGTATTCTACAAGTTGATGACAGTGTATTCTTCTTAGGCTTAAAAGAGTCTGTTGAAGAAGTAGAAAATCTTTGGTTCCATAATCACAGTACATTTTATAAACGGGCTGTTATCATTGGGGCTGGTCTATTAGGTAGAAATCTAACAGTTCTTTTAGAACAAGCGGGATTCTCTGTTAAGGTCATTGAAAAAGATTTTAACCGCTGTGAAAAACTTGCTAATCTTGTAGATAAGTCTATGGTTATCAATGGAGATGCTACAGACTTTGACCTTTTAGAAGCAGAAGAAATTGCAGATAGTGATGTTATAATTGCTGTTACAGATGATGATAAGCTCAACTTGCTTGTTGCTCTTGTCGGCAAGCATATGGGCATACCAAAGACAGTTGTGCGCGTAGGTCGACCTGAATACATTATGCTTATGGAACAAGTGGGTATTGATGTTGTATTCTCGCCACGTTTATTTACAGCGAGTCAAATTTTACGTTTCGTGCGTAGTGGAGAAGGTGTTTTATCTATTTCGACCTTTGAAGGTGGAAAAGCGGAATCTATAGAGGTTGCCATTACAAGTGAATCACCTGTGGCTGGTAAACAACTAAAAGACATTCGTTTACCAGGGAAGGCGTTAGTTGGTGTAATTTTACGTGGTGATGAAGCCATCGTACCACGTGGTAATACTGAAATCTTAGATGGAGATCACATTGTTCTATTTGCGTTACCTGAATCTGTAAGTAAATTACTTAAATATCTTACCTAGTATGGAGGGACTATGCGCATTCAAATTGTCATGTCCTTAGTGGGGCGATTATTATATATATTTGGGATTTTTACATTAATTCCTTTTATATATGGTATCGTATTTGAAACTGCATATTGGTCGTTTTTGGTTACTACTGGTATTTCATTTGGCTTAGGTGGACTTTTATCCTATTATGGTCATGAAAGTCAAAGCTTTAGTCTTCGTGATGGGTTTTTAGTTGTATCAGCTACATGGATATTAACTATTATCTTAGGTTCCTTACCATTTATTCTTAGTGGTATATTAACCAATGTATTTGATGCTCTATTTGAAGCTACATCAGGGATTACAGCAACTGGTGCTACAATTATTAATAGCGTAGACGATTTACCTAAGACATATGTTTTATGGCGTGGACTAATGCACTGGATTGGTGGGATGGGGATTATTGTCCTTATCTTATCGTTCTTAAAGAACTTAGGTGCAGATGCAGCTCATATGTTTAATGCAGAAGCATCGGTACCAAAACCTGGTGTTGTTATGCCTCGTATTCAATCAATGGCCTCTAAACTTTGGCGTTTATATGTTGCTTTTACCGCCATTTGTTTCGTTATGCTGTGGGCTGGTGGTATAGAGCCTTTTGATGCATTAAATTATGCATTTTCCATTATTGCTACAGGTGGTTTTGCACCTACATCTGCAGGTACATTTATTTATGAACAAAGCAACTATATCTGTTTTGTATTTATATTTTTCATGATACTTGCTGGTGGTAATTTTGCAGTATATTATAATGCACTGCAAAGAGGCATTCGCGTTTTGATTGATGATTTTGAAACACGTATGTATTGGCTAGTTATTTTTATTGGAATTGCTATAATATCAATTTCGATGGCAGTACAATCAAATATTAATGATCCAATTCAAATCTTTAGAGATGTTTCCTTTAATTATGTATCGATTCAAACTGGTAGTGGATTTGCTGTAAGCGATTATGATTTGTGGCCAGCCGCTGCACAGATGATGTTATTTATTTCATCATTTTTTGGTGGTTGTAGTGGTTCTACAACAGGGGGCGTAAAAATTATTCGCCTCATTATTCTAATTAAGAGCAGCATTATTTATTTAAGAAAATCAATTCATCCTGAGATGGTACAAGTCGTGCGCATTAATGGTAAACCGATGCCTACTAAATGGATACAGATGGCACAGCAATTTTTATTTTTATATTTAATGATTTACGTTATATCTGTTTTCCTTATGACTTGTACTGGAATGTCTACTTATGATGCGATGCAAATTATAACAGCTTTTCTTAGTAATGTTGGCATTGGATTTGGTGGTTTTGGGCCTACAGATGCCTTTGGTAGTATGTCTGATGGTGCTAAATGTGTAGCCATGGTAGACATGTTATTAGGTCGTTTGGAATTATTTACAATTCTTGTTATGCTTCATCCTCAATTCTGGGAAGGGTATTTTATAAAAAAACAATCTGCTAAACGGTATCGTATCCTATAGGAGGGCGAATAATATGAATATTATAAAACGCCCTCTAGGGCTTTATAAAGCAAATTGTTATGTATTAATTAAAGATGGAAAATCTCTTATTATTGATCCCGGGTTTCATAGTAAGCATATAATTGAAATGGTAGGAGATTCTGAGCCTTTAGCAGTATTATTAACACATGGTCATTGTGATCATGTATCGGCTCTTGATGAGGTTTGTGAGTATTATAATATTCCTGCTTATTTACATCCTTTGGATCAAGAGTTATTACAACTAATCCGACGTAGACCTAGTGTATATAAAAAGAAGATGTACACGAATTGTAAAGATTTAGTGGCCGGTAAATTAGAAGTAGGGCCTTTTATAATAATGGTACATCATACACCAGGCCATAGTGCTGGCTCAGTTTGTTTGGAGATTGGTGGACATCTTTTTTCTGGAGATACTTTATTCAAACAAAATGTAGGAAATACCGATAACTACAAGAGTAATCCCCGTGATTTAATCATTAGTTTGAAGCATATATTAACATTATCAAAGGATTTAATTGTCGAACCAGGACATAAAGAATCTACAACATTAAAAGATGAAGAAGAATTCATCAAAAATATTGTAGGATAGTGTTGACAAAAGTCCTGATAACCGATATACTAAGCAAGTACTTTGGATACGGCCCCGTGGTGTAGCGGTTAACATGTCGCCCTGTCACGGCGAAGATCGTCAGTTCAAATCTGATCGGGGTCGCCATTCATGCCTCGGTAGCTCAGTTGGTAGAGCAACGGACTGAAAATCCGTGTGTCGACAGTTCGATTCTGTCCTGAGGCACCATGTACATGCGGGAATAGCTCAGCGGTAGAGCACCGCCTTGCCAAGGCGGGGGTCGCGAGTTCGAATCTCGTTTCCCGCTCCAACTTTATATGGCGGCATAGCCAAGCGGTAAGGCAGAGGTCTGCAAAACCTTTATTCCCCAGTTCGATTCTGGGTGCCGCCTCCACAATCGTTACCCATGCCGGGGTGGCGGAACAGGCAGACGCAACGGACTTAAAATCCGTCGGTTGGAAACAACCGTACCGGTTCGATTCCGGTCCTCGGCACCAATTAAGACTAACTTCGGTTAGTCTTTTTTTCTTATTTAAATCTAGATTTTAAATGTGTATAATTTAAAAATATGAAAGTGCGTTTGTTATTAGAATGGCATAGTTTAAATACGATTATCTATGTTTAATAAAGTTATGAATAATAAAGCAAAATTATTAATTAGTGAATGTTTATGTGGCGTATCCTGTCGTTATGATGGAAAAGATAATCTTATAGAACAGTTACCACTGTTAAAGGATACTTTTGATCTAGTAACCGTATGTCCAGAAGTATTAGGTGGGCTTAGCACACCTCGTGATCCTGCGGAACGACAAGGTAAACGTGTATGTACGGCTAATGGAACTGATGTAACCACAGAATTTCATAAAGGAGCTCAAATTGCATTGCATATAGCAATGCAACAGGGATGTAAGCAGGCTCTAATGAAAGCAAAAAGTCCTAGTTGCGGTTATAAGCGTATTTATGATGGTACCTTTAGTAAAACCCTGCGAGAGGGGAACGGATGTACTGTAGAGGCCTTATTAATGAATAATATAGAGGTTTATACGGAAGAAGAAATTGACTTATTAATGGAACAAAAAAAGAGATGAGTTTTTAACTCATCTCTTTTTTCGTGTTAGTGAAACCTAAACTACATTATACTAACATAATAAAATGCATTTATATTACTGAAAATGTTAAGGTTTATTTTCCTGCGTTTACAGGATCATTAGTTAATGGTTGTTCCCCTAGTAAGGTAGTTAGGTTATGTAAATTGAATCGATACTTACCATTACTAAAGTCTCTTGTTACATCATACCGTTGATTAGGTGCGTGCATAAGACCAATCAATGTGTCATATAGTAAATCATTTGTAAAGTATTGATGTTCGTGTTTAGAGAGTTCTTTTGCTGTTTGAGGATACTCAGCACGATATTGAGGTGATAAATATATCCAGAATGGAATATGAGTCATAACAAAGTCAAATGTATCTGGATTATGAGATTTATCCAAGCTTTCACCATGGTCAGAGAAATACACCATGGCTTGTAAGTTTAATTTTTCCTTACCATAAGTATAAATCTGTTGTAATAACCAGTCTGTATATAATTGGCTGTTTGCATATGCTTCTTGGCCATCTGGATATGGACCTTGTTTCCATTTACTAAATTCATGTGGATAACGGTCATTGTAGTAAATATGACTACCCATGATATGAATGACGATGAAGTTATTTTTACTTGGATCAACAGACTGTAATAATGGTAAGAGTGATTCATCATAGCGATCAGAGAAAGCATAGGATTCATGTGACCATTTAGTGGTATCTGCTGTTTTAGCCATTAATGAAATAGCTGTATCATATTCGCCAAATACACCTTGGTTACTAAACCAAGAAGTAGTATATCCTGCTTTTTTAGCAACATCTAAAATATTCGCAGAATCGAGGAATGGTTTATCATCATATTGATTACGTTCAGATAGAGCACGTTCGAGGGTAGGTACTGTTTGTACGTATGATGAATATGCGTTATCAAAGAAAACAAAATCTTTATTATCTGCACGCATAGTACCTTGCCATGGCGTATCATCATAAGGGAAGTTTGGATTATATACCTTCATATAATCACGAGAACTAGATTCACCGATAACTAATATGATAGTACCTGGTGTTTTACTAGCAGAAGTTTCCTTTGTATCCAAATTGAAGGAATCGAATACTAAATGATGGTTATCATTATATTGTTGCATTTGTTTTACATAGTCGCCAGCTGCAATCCAGTTTGCTACAATACATGTTTTCGGGAATAAGAAGAATGGTACGTATACTAAGAATGCTACTATGGATGCAATGAGCAATGTGGAGCGCATAGGTCGTGTAGTATTCAAGTTTACTACCGCTTTCATTCCTAGATTAGACCAGTAGAGTAGATAGGTCCATATTACAAGGCCAATACCAACAGCGATAAGACCAGGAATGCCAGCAGCATTTTTTAAGAAACCAAATGCTTCTTCAGGATTTGTCATGTATACTGCTAGTAAACTAGCTGGCGTTAAACAATGCCATGTAGTTAGATAGTATCCTATTTGTAAGAATGGGATAAGGCTCAATATCATGGTAATAATTGCCATGATTAATGATGTAGTTTTATGGAGACGATTTGTTTGGTTTAGTAAAAATTGAATCCCAGATAAACCCATAAAGATTAATAAGCCAAATAAAAAATCATTAGCAAATTCATAAAAATATAAGGGTTTTACATAGGACCAGTGGAACAGAAGTGGGAATGTAAGGGCCCAAAGAATACCGACTAAGCCATATCCCAAAAATGGTCTATGAAAAACGGTACATCCCATAAAATATTGAAATAAAAAAGTACCTACAATTGTTGGTACTGCTAAAATCGTTATATCTTCAACATCTAGACCTAGTGTAATAGGTTCATAGATGAAAAATAGAGCTATATATAAAGCAATACCAATGATACCAAAGCGAAAGATGGGGTTTCTCCCAATTTGCTTTAAACTAGATGACATAATAAATCCCCTCTTGAAGGAATACACAATAATTTATTTCTATAATATATAATAATTACTATAATAAAGATAGCAGATGACTGTAAAAAAAACAATTATTTGAAAGTACTACTATAAATGCTTTATAATTATATGGTTAAAGTATATTTTCTAAGGATTGGAGTTTATGGGAGATTATAATTACAAGTTGGATGTCTTTGAAGGTCCTTTGGACTTGCTTTTGCATCTTATTGAAAAACATAAAATAGAAATCACCGATATTCCTATCGTTGAAATTACGAGTCAATACTTGGAATATTTAGATAATTGGAATCACTTTGATATTCATTATAGTAGTGAGTTTCTTGTAATGGCTTCTACTTTGTTACAAATTAAATCGCGTATGCTATTACCTAAAGCTGAACCTGAGCCGGAGGATGCTGAAGATCCACGTGATGAATTGGTAGCTAAATTAGTAGAATTTAAAAAAATCAAAGATTTTACAGCTATATTGATGGAACGTACAGCTGTATCCGCCAACATATTTAGTAGACCTGAAGAAACAAGCGTACTTGGGATAGACAATGTATATAGTTTAGAACTTTCCCGATTATATGAGATTTTTTATCAGACTATAAAACGCGCTAAGGAATTACCTGAAGAGGAGCCTATTCGCGAGGTCAAAGTTGAAAAAGACAGTTATAGTTTAGAGGATATGATTTTGTCTTTATCTAGTCGAGTACGACGTGGTGAAAGTTTATATTTTAGAGAGTTATTAATAGCAATTGAAACAAAAAGTGGTATGGTAACAATCTTTATGGCTGTTTTAGAATTGTTGAAGCAACAAGTTATGGAAATGCGCTATGAAGAGGATGATATTATATTCACTGCAGCCTTAGAAGGTACCGTATAGAAAGGGGGCTATATGAGCTTACCAACAATGCATTTAGAGGCCGTGTTATTCTCATCGGCAAAACCTATATCAATAGAAATGCTTGAAGAAGTATTTGAACTTTCAAAAGAGGAAGTACAAGATTATATAGATACATTACAACGGGAACTAGAAGAGAAAAATCGCGGCATCCGTTTGAGAGTATCTGGAGCAGGTATTGAGTTAGTTAGTGCCATGGAAAGTGCTGACTATGTAGGGCATATCCGTAAGAGAGAAGATAAATTATCTAATGCAGCGATGGAAACATTAGCTGTCATAGCCTATAAACAACCTATAACTAAAGCTGAAATTGAAGAAATCCGCGGTGTAAATAGTGATAAGATTATTAAACAATTACTCACTCGATCTCTTATTGCGGAACTAGGTCATAAAGATACTGTAGGAAGACCTATTCTTTACGGAACAACTGACGAGTTTTTAAGAAGTGCTGGCGTAGAATCTATTGAGGCTTTACATCAAGAAGTTTCAGAAACAGAAGGATAATATGGAACGATTACAAAAATTTATTGCTAGTTGTGGTGTAGCATCACGACGCAAGGCAGAAGAATTGATTACAGAAGGAAAAGTTCAGGTTAATGGTCGTAGAATCACTGAATTAGGTGTGAAAATTGATCCTCAAAAGGATAAAGTTAAGGTTAATGGTCAATTATTAGCCCAAGAGAAACCAGTTTATTACTTGTTAAATAAACCAAAGGGGGTTATTACATCTGTGTCTGACCCTCAAGGTCGTGAAACTGTTATAGATTATATTAAAAATGAATCAAAACGAATCTATCCAATAGGTCGCCTTGACTTATATACAGAAGGGTTATTGTTGTTGACTAATGATGGTGAGTTGGCTCAAAACTTAACTCATCCGTCTAAGGGCGTAGAAAAAACATATGAGGTGCGTATTAAGGGCCGTGTTCGTGATGAAGATTTACAGGTTATTGCCAATGGTGTAGCACTGGAAGATGGTATAACAGCTCCTGCAACAATTGTAGATCTCGGTTTTGATGATCATAATGGTGTTCATGAAGTAGAAATTACAATCCATGAAGGTCGTAATCGCCAAGTTCGTCGTATGTTTGAACACTTTGGGTACCGTATTCATAACTTAAAACGAATTGCCTATGCTGGGCTTACCTTAGGTGGTGTTAAACGTGGTGGTTCTCGTCAGCTTACAATTCGTGAAGTAAAAGCTCTAAAAGCGTTAGGAGCAGGTAAGGAATGAAACAAATTGTAGTCATTGGCGGTGGTGCAGCAGGTCTTATGGCAGCTGTTATAGCTGGTCGTGAAGGGGCACGTGTCATCTTACTAGAAAAAATGAATATGGTTGGTAAGAAGATGGGCATTACAGGTAAAGGTCGCTGTAATATTACAAATAGTGCAGATATGGCCGAGTTCATTAAAAATACGCCTGGTAATGGTAAGTTCCTATATGGCGCTTATGAACGCTTTAGTAATGAAGACTTGCTTGAATTATTACATAGTTGGGGCTTAAAAACTAAGGTTGAACGAGGGGGACGTGTATTCCCAGAATCTGATTCTGCTTTAGAAGTACGCAATATATTCATGAAAATCCTTAAAAAGTATAAAGTACAAGTTCATTTAAATGAACCTGTTACATCAATTACTGTTGAGGATGGTCGTGTTGTAGGAGTTACAACAGATAAGGAACAATATGCTTGTGATGACGCTATCATTTGTACCGGTGGTGCCTCTTATCCGTTAACTGGTTCTACTGGTGATGGATATGCTTTAGCTAAAAAAATTGGTCATACCATTACAGATATAAGACCATCATTGGTACCAATTGTAACAGGGGAATCTTGGGTAAAAGATATTATGGGGCTTAGTCTTCGTAATGTTGAGGTATCCGTTATTTCGAAAAATAAGTTACAAGCAAAACAATTTGGGGAAATGATGTTCACTCATTTTGGCCTTACGGGTCCTACAATCTTGTCTTTAAGTCATACAGTAGGCAAATTGTTGCGTAAGAAAAATCCACAAATCACTATTGAAATAAATCTGAAGCCTGCATTAACTGCAGAAGTTTTAGACAAACGCTTACAGAAGGATTTTGATTTATATTCAAAAAAACAATTAGCTAATGGGATGAAAGATTTGTTACCTGTCAATCTGATTCCGATTGTGATAAACCTTGCTGAATTAGATCCAAGTAAACCCATTAATCAAATTACAAAAGAAGAACGTATGCGTTTATGTCATGTATTACAACATATGACATTAACTGTAAAGGAGTTACGCCCTGTAGCAGAAGCAATTGTTACAGCCGGTGGTATTTCGTTAAAAGAGTTTAGTCCCAAAACCATGGAATCTAAATTGGTGAAAGGCTTATATGGTGCTGGTGAGGTTCTAGATATTGATGCCTTTACGGGCGGCTATAATTTACAAGCTGCTTTTTCCACTGGTTATGTGGCGGCAATGCATGCTGTACATGGTGATGAAGAATAGAGGTTATTATGAATACTAAAAAAATTGCCATTGCTATTGATGGTCCTGCAGGGGCTGGTAAAAGTAGTATTTCAAAAGTAGTGGCCAATGAATTGGGTTATTTATATATTGATACAGGCGCTATGTATCGAGGTGTAACATGGGCGGTTCTCGATAGCCATGTTAATGTGAACAATCAAAAAGATGTAGAATCATTGCTCCCTTCATTAGATTTAACATTAGAGCCTACTGCAAATGCTTGTAAAGTATTTGTAAAAGGTCAAGACGTGACAGATCTAATTCGACAACAACAAATCAATGAGAATGTATCGACTATTGCTTCTTATAAAGGTGTTCGTGAATACTTAGTTGAACGCCAACAAGCTATGGCTGCTGTTGGTGGTGTTATTTTAGATGGTCGCGATATAGGTTCTGTTGTACTACCAAAGGCTGAGTTGAAGATATATTTAACAGCATCTGTAGATGCACGAGCAAAACGTAGATGGCTTGAAGTTCAAGGTACTTCTAATGAACAATCATTAGAAGACATTAAAAAGAATGTTGAAAGTCGCGATGAAATGGATAAAAATCGCGATGAATCTCCACTGGTGTGCGTTGAGGATGCTATTGTTGTGGATTCTAGTAACATGACGTTTGATGAAACAGTGGAACATATATTACATCTAGTACAGGAGCGAATCTAAGATGAATAAATTTTCTACATGGCTTTGGCGTACTGCCTTTTGGTTGCGCTATAAAGTCGGTTATGGACTAAAGGTATATGGGCGTGATAATTTTCCTATGGAAGGTCCCGTTATTGTTGTACCAAATCATTTGAGTAACAATGATCCGCCTATCTGTGGCTATGCATTACCTAGACATGTACATTTCATGGCGAAACAGGAATTATTTGTGAATCCCATTTCTCGATTTTTCTGTACATGGCTTGGTGCATTTCCACTAAATCGCGGTGCTATCGACAAGGTAGCTATACGTCATGCCTTAGGATTATTGAAAGACAATAAGGTGCTAGGGATATTTGCTGAAGGAAACCGTCAAAAGAGCGGTAAGCTTGGAAGATTTCATGATGGCGCAGCATCAATTGCATTGCGTACAGGCATTGGTATAACACCAGTTGCTATTATTGGATCTCATAATATGAAGAAAAATCAAGTAGCTTGTATTATTGGTAAACAAGTTCCTGTAAATAAAGCTAAACCAACACCTGAAGCAATCAAAGAGGTTAATGATCGTGTTAAAGGTGAAATTCAACGCATGATAGATTCGTATCATGAAAATCGTATAGAGGAGACTTTATGGAAATAATTTTGGCTGAAAACCATGGCTTTTGTTATGGTGTTAAGCGAGCCGTTGAAATGGCTAATGAAGCTGCCGAGGGTAAGGGTAAAAGTTATACATTAGGTCCTATCATTCATAATCCTCAAGTTGTAGGTCGCCTTGAAAGTAAAGGTGTAAGTCCTATTCAAGAGGTAGCAGATATTGACGAAGGGACAATGATTATTCGATCTCATGGTGTAGGCCCTGCTATTTATGCAGAAGCTGAAGAAAAGGGATTACATATTTTAGATGCTACATGTCCTCATGTAAAAAAAGCGCAACAAGATGCTAAGTCTGTCATAGAAGATGGAATGACTTTGGTGATTTTGGGCGAAAAAAACCATCCTGAGGTAAAAAGTATCAATTTATGGGCAAATAACAAAGGAATAATCATCGAAGATGAAGAATCCGCAAAAAAACTACAAATTGTGGAAAAAATGGGTGTTGTTGTACAAACAACCTTTTCACAATTCAAATTTAACAGTATAATAGAGATATTAGAGAAAAAATCTAAGAATCTTAAGGTTTTCAAAACGATATGCAATGCAACGCAAGAACGACAGAACTCTGCCGTTGACTTAGCACGTAATGTAGATCTTATGATAGTGATAGGCGGTAAGAATAGCGGCAATACAAACCGATTGGCAGAGGTTTGTCGTGACGTTGGATGTACAACTTATCACATTGAAACTTCTACTGAATTACAACTGGAATGGTTTAACCGAGTACAGACGGTAGGAGTTACAGCAGGAGCATCGACTCCCGACTGGATTATTAAGGAGGTCATTGAGACAATGAAAGATTTTGCAGAATTATTAGCAGCAGAAGGTCAAGAAGAATTTAAGAAAGGGAACGTTGTAGAAGGTACAGTAGTTCAAGTTGAAGATGAACGCGCTTATGTATCTTTTGGCTACAAAACTGAAGCCATTTTGAACAGAACTGAAATTTCTTATCCAGCACCAGAATCTGCCAAAGATGTGTTGAAAAATGGTGATGAAATTAAAGCAGTTATCATGAACCACATCAAAGAAGATAATCCTATTTATCTTTCCATGACTCGCTTGGCTAAAGATGAAGATTGGCAATATGTTATCGAAGCACAAGAAAAAGATGAAGCTATCGTATGTAAAGGTATTGATGCTATCCCAGCAGGTTTGGTAGTAACAGTTAAATCCCTTCGTGGTTTCATTCCATTGTCCCAAGGTGATGTTCATTTCGTAAAATCCTTGGACAACTTGGTTGGTACAGAATTCGAAGCTAAAGTACTTGAAATCGACGAAAAGAAAAACCGTTTGGTTCTTTCCCGTCGTGCAGTATTGGAAGTAGAACGTCAAGCTAAATTAGCTGAAGCATTGAAAAACATCAACGTTGGCGACAACTATAAAGGTATTGTTCGTAAAATCATGCCTTATGGTGCTTTCGTAGATATCGGTGGTATTGAAGGTTTACTTCACATTTCCGACATTTCTTGGCAAAAAATCAAAAAAGTGGAAGATGTTCTTTCCGTTGGTCAAGAAATCGAAGTTAAATTACAATCCTTCGACGCTGAAAGCAACAAATTATCCTTGTCCTTAAAAGCTTTGACTAAGAGCCCATGGGACGTAGCTGAAGAAACATTGCATGTTGGCGATGTTATTAACGGCAAAGTTGTTCGTTTGGTAGCTTACGGTGCATTCGTAGCTGTTAACGACGACATTCAAGGTTTACTTCACATTTCTCAAATTACAAAACAACGTAATGCGAAAGTTGAAGACTACTTAAACCGCGGTCAAGAAGTAGAAGTTAAAATCATTTCTCTTAACAAAGACGAAAAGAAATTGGGTTTGGCTTTAACTGAATTGATGGAAGCAAAAGAAACTGCAGAAGACGCTGAATAATTCATTGTCTAATATAAGGCTAACCAAGGTTTCCTTGGTTAGCCTTTTTGCGTACTTTACGTAGAATATGATAAAATATAGTAATGTATTAGATTAGATAATGAGGTGAAACCATGGCAAAACCATTAGTGGCTGTTGTAGGTCGTCCAAATGTTGGGAAATCTACACTTTTTAATGCCATTGTTAATAAACGAATCTCTATTGTTGAAGATATTCCTGGTGTAACACGGGATCGTATTTACTTTGACGCAGAGTGGTTAAATCGTGAATTTACAATGATAGATACAGGTGGTATCGAATTCATAACAGATAATAGTCATGTTATTCCTAAGATGATGCGTTTACAAGCTGAATTAGCAATTGAAGAAGCGGATGTAATATTATTTGTTGTTGATGGTAAACAAGGAATTGTTCCTGCCGATGAAGAAGTTGCAAATATATTACGTGCTAGCGGCAAACCTGTAGTTTTAGTTGTTAATAAAATTGACAGTGTTAATCAAGAACCTAATATTTATGAATTCTATAATCTTGGCTTAGGTGATCCAATTGGTATTTCTGCTAAGAATTTAATGAATTTAGGTGACTTGCTTGACGATACGGTTAAACATTTCCCTCCAGTTGGTACAAATGTTGATGATGAAGATACTATTCATGTAGCGGTTATTGGCCGTCCTAATGTAGGTAAATCTTCTTTGACTAATGCATTATTAGGGCAAGACCGCGTAATCGTATCTGATGTAGCAGGGACAACACGTGATTCCATCGATACATATTGGACTCATGGAGATCAAAAATTTGTCCTTATCGATACTGCAGGCATGCGACGTAAATCTAAAATCGAAGAAGCTGTTGAACGATATAGTATTGTGCGTTCTTTACGCTCTGTAGACCGTTCGGATATTGTTGTTCTTGTGCTTGATGCTCAAGATGGTGTTACAGAACAAGATAAGAAAATTGCTGGATATGCCTATGAAGCAGGCAAGGGTGTAATTATTGTTGTAAACAAATGGGATCTTGTTGAAAAAGATGATAAAACAACTCTGCGCTTTACTGAAGATATTTATGATGAATTAGGGTTCTTACAGTTTGCGCCGATTCTATTTGCATCTGCATTGACTAAGCAACGTATTCATCGCTTAGCTGATATGTTGAAATTCGTTTCTGAACAACAGTATCGCCGTGTATCTACAGGTATATTAAATCAATTATTGCAAGATGCTCAAACAGTAAATCCCGTACCATCTCGTAATGGCAGAATTCCAAAGATTTACTATATGACACAAGCAAGTGTTAAACCACCTACATTTATTTTGTTTGTAAATGAACCAGAATTAATTCACTTCTCGTATATGCGTTTCTTGGAAAATAGATTACGTGAGTCCTTTGGCTTTGAAGGAACACCAATTCGTTTAGTGTTGCGTGGTAAGAAACGGGATGATGAAGACTAATGGATATTATGGTTATCGTATATGCTATATTGGCATATCTTATTGGTTCAATTCCTAGTGGTTTAATTATCGGTAAAACCTTCTTTAATACAGATGTCCGCCAATATGGTTCTAAAAATATAGGTGCCACTAACACATATCGCGTTATAGGTCTCAAAGCTGCATTACCTGTATTTCTCTGTGATGCCTTAAAAGGCGCGGCTGGAGTAATATTATTATCCTCTTATGGACCTATGTATATGATCTTAGGTGGTATCCTTGCTATGATGGGCCATAACTGGTCTATATTTTTAGGCTTTAAAGGTGGTCGTGGCGTAGCTACAGGACTAGGTGTATTAATTGCTTTGTCACCATTAGTTGCTTTGATTGCCTTCTTGGTATGGGGCGTTATTGTCTATTTCACTAAGCTCGTATCACTAGGATCAATTATAGCTGCCGCTTTGGTACCAATCTTAATGTATTTTACAGGCGAATCTTATTGGTTCGTTGGCTTTGGCGCTTTGGCTGCTTTATTTGTCATTGTTCGCCATTGGGATAATATCAAACGTTTACTTGCAGGTAATGAGTTAAAAGTAGAACGTATCAAAAAGGATTAATATATGAATGTTGTTGTTGTCGGCTCTGGTAGCTGGGGTACTGCTCTTGCTATTAAATCCGTATTAGCTGGAAATACTACAACTTTATATTGTCGTCGCCCAGAATTTGCAGTTCAATTAGCTAAAGATCTAGAGAATAAAGAGTATTTACCTGGCGTAACATTGCCAAATGAATTAGTATATAGTTCAGATCTTGCTACCTGTATTAAAGGGGCCGATATCATTCTCATGGTTACGCCATCTGTACATGTACGTACTAGTTTAGAGTCTATTAGACCATATGCTCATAAAGAACAATCATATATACTTTGTTCAAAAGGTGTAGAGCGTACTACTGGCAAATTGCTGACTACAGTTATGAGAGAGGTTCTAGGAACAGTTGGATGTAATCTCGCTGTTTTATCTGGTCCAAACCATGCGGAAGAAATTGGACGAGATTTACCGGCTGCATCTGTTTTAAGTACAGAAGATCTTGATGTGGCCACGATGTTACAGAAAGCATTATGTAGTCAAAACTTTAGAATTTATGCAAATACCGATATTACTGGTGTTGAGTTAGCGGGGGCTACAAAGAATATAATTGCTCTCGCTGCTGGTATTGTAGACGGTCTAAAGTTAGGGGATAACTGTAAAGCATTGCTCTTAACACGTGGGTTGCATGAGATGACCCGCTTTGGTGTAGCCTTAGGAGCACAAAAAGAGACCTATGCTGGCCTAGCTGGAATGGGTGATTTAATTGCTACATGTATGAGTCCCCATGGTCGCAACCGGGCAGCTGGACAACAATTAGCAGATGGAAAGACGATGGACTATATTATTAATCATACGAATATGGTTGTAGAAGGTTTCTTTGCCACGGACATTATTTATAAAATGGCTTGTGAACATCATATTGAAATGCCAATAACAAAGGCTTTATATGAAGTTTTATATGAAGAAAAATCTCCTGCTTTGGCATTAGCAGAATTGATGGGACGAGATATTAAAATTGAAGTATCATAAATAAAAGATACTTTTAATTTGGTTATTTATATACTATAATTAATGAGTATAATCTTGTGAGGGTTGTATGCGAATTATTGGCGGAACTGCAAAGGGACATACTATAAAAGCACCTAAAGGGGTAGATACTAGACCTACACTTGATCGTGTTCGTGAAAGTGTGTTTAATGTATTATCTAATAGAGGTATATTTGGTACTCATGTATTAGATATATTTTCAGGTACAGGTGCAGTAGCTATTGAAGCCTTAAGTCGTGGTGCAGCACATGCAGTAGCGGTAGACTTTAAAACAGGAAAATTGATTTTGGAGAATGCCAAACATTGTCATGTGGAAGATCGGTTAGAAATCATTCCGAGGAAACTTTCACAATTAAAAAATTATATAATGGGACGACAGTTCGATTATATTTTTTCTGATCCACCATATGAAAATGGATTTATACAAGAAACCATAGATATGGTTGTAGACTGTGATTTATTAAAGCCCGAAGGTGTTTTATTACTAGAGCACCATAAGGACGAGGCATTTACCTTGCCTGAATCATGGAAATGTATAAAAGAACAGAAATTTGGTTATACGATGGTTTCCTATTTTGTAAACACTGCTGAAAGGAGCTAAACCTGTGCGTATAGGTGTGTGTCCGGGTAGTTTTGACCCAGTAACAAATGGACATGTTGATATTTTTGAACGAGGCAGTCGATTAGTTGATAAATTAATCATTGCTGTCAGCTCTAACCCAAATAAAAATTCTCTATTTACCATGGAAGAACGGGTTGAGATGATTCAAAATTCTGTCAAACATATTCCTAATGTTGAAATTGATTGTACAGGTGGTCTACTTAACCAGTATGTTAAATCTAAGAATGCCACTATAATCATTCGAGGATTGCGAGCTTTAAGTGACTTTGAATATGAATTTCAACGTGCGTTGTTTGCAAAATATTTGGATGATGATATTGAAACTGTATTTATTATGACAAATAACAAATACTCTTTCGTCAGCTCCACAGGTATTCGTGAACTTGCAAAATTTGGCGGTAAGCTAGATGGTTTAGTTCCGGATGATGTTAAGGAAAAACTTGAAGAACGCTTTAATACGGTCCATAATAAATAGGGGTGAAATGTATGAAAACAGAAAAATTATTAGAAGATTTAGAGGTTCTTATTGAATCTAGCAGCCGTATTCCTATGACTACAAAACGTATGGTTGAGGAAGACGAAATTATGCGTATTATTGATTCTATTCAAGAGTCTTTACCATTGGAACTTGAAGAGTCTCGTCGTATTGTAGCAGATAAAGATAAAGTACTAGCTGATGCTCAACGTCAAGCTGAAACTTTGATTGATCAAGCTAAAGACTACATTGCTAAATTAACTGCTGAAAGTGAACTAGTTAAACAAGCTCAAGAACAAGCTAATCAAATTATCAATGCAGCTAACCAATCCTCTGAGGAATTGAAATCCAGCTCCATCCAATATGCTGGTGATGTTCTTAAATATGTGGAAAACAATTTAGAAAAAACATTGGAAAGCTTACGTCAAAATCGTGAAAGTTTGAAACAAACTGAACAACGTACAGAAGAAAACCAATAATATTATAAGAAAAGAAGCGAAGGATTTCCTTCGCTTCTTTTTTATTCATTATAATTATCAGGCTTTTTAGGCTCAACGATCATTGTTTGATGCGTATTAAAAATAACAAAACCAAGTGGAGACCCAGGTGGCTTTTTGATATTTTTAATGTATGTATAATCTACAGGTACTTTGCTAGTTTCACGTGCCTTACTAAAGTAGGCTGCGTATTGAGCGACTTTAGATAGAATCATATCATCAGGCTCTACATTAAGTCTTAATATGAGATGGGAACCTTGAATATCTTGTGTATGGAACCAAATATCTGTTGGTTTTGCAAATCGATGAGTCAAATATTCATTTTGTTGATTGTTACGGCCAATAAATATTTCACCTTCATCGATGGTTAAATGAATGTAATTTGATTTACCTAATTTATATGATAGTGGCTTCTTCGATTTTTTAATAATGCCTGCATCCATACATTCTTTACGAATTTCTTCTAAGCTTTCACGGGTAGTGGCTAATGAAATACTATATAAAATTGATTTGAGATATTCAAGTTTTGTAGTACTAGCATTAAGTTGATATTCACCACTGACCATACGATTTTTTAATTTAGTATAGAGCTTATAATACCATTGACCATTTTCTACAATTGTAAGATTTGGCTTTAGAGGAATTGTTAATAATTCTCCATCTTCAGAAAGAAGATTTGGTAATTGGATAGAAGGTTCATATTGAACTTGTAAGTGAGCATTAATCATTAAGATATCACCATATAGTTTATATGTATCCATTTTATTGGTGTCATCTAATTCATCTTTAATCTTTTGATGACGAACTTCTTCTTTTTTTATGGCTGCTGTTAAGATCTTTTCTAGTTCTTTATCTGCAGTGTGAATGGATTTTGTATTATGAATCGATTCTTCTAAGGCTTCTGAAATCGTACTATATTCTTTAAGGACTTTATAATTTTGTAGGATAAAAGTGGCGTGTGCTTTTTTATTATTATCATTAATTAAAGTAAGCAAACCATTACTTTCATTGAGCTTAATTTTTAACTCATATAATGCCTTAGCTAAGGCATCAACTTGCGTGGAAATTAAGTCGCTTATGATCTCATTACCGCTAAGATTTGCAGTCAATAATACTTCATCCAACAAAGGTTTACCAAAACCGTTAAAGATGGCACGTATAGATTGTTGTACAGTGCCATCACCGAAGGAGGTAAGTAAATTTTTGATTTCATCATAATCAAAATCCATTAAACTTACACGATTAGCATTAGGTGGTAATTCATAGTGTAGTTTAGGACTTATAGAACGTTCACGATTCATTAAAGGTGATACGTGAATTAATGATTCTAAAATCACTCCATCTTGCACAAAAATACAGTTTGAATATTTGCCCATTAATTCTACATAAATAAATGTGCTCGTAATAGAACCATCCATTTCAAGCTTATCCGTTTGGATACACATGATTCGGTCCCCATTGATTTGTTCAACCTTTACAATACGGCTTCCTTCAATATGTTTGCGAAGAAACATACATAGAGAACTAGGTTCTTTTGGTAAATCTTGAAGAGGTTTACTGAGATACATTGCGGGGGTTGCACCAACAGTGATGACCAAGCTTTGATCTTCGTTAAGTGCACGAATTTTAAATAGTAATGTAGTTTTATCTATTTGATATAATTTTTGTATTTGACCTGTTTGTAATCGCTCATTTAGTTCTTTAGCGAGAACAGACATGGTAAGTCCGTCTAAATTCATGGTACTCCTTTCAATTCTATTTAGAAGTATAGTTTAGTATAACATAATGCACATATAATTCTTAGTATTTAAACACGGAATGTATAATTCGTGGTACAATAATAAAAACTGCTAAGGAGGATATCATATGAAAAGTATGACCGGTTTTGGTTCTGGTACGGCAACCAAAGATGGCATTACCTGTACGGTAGAAATTAAGTCAGTAAATGCACGATTCTTGGATTTATTTATACGTAGTCCAAAGCAAATAAACCCGTTTGAAAGTATTATTCGTGGATTAGTACAAGATCGAATTACCCGTGGTAAAGTTGAAGTATCTGTTTCTATTCAGGATGCAGGGGAAAGACCTAAAACTTTTACTATAAATAGTGTATTGAGAAAGCAGATACAAGAATTGCTTGTTCAAGAAGAGTTTTATGATGACCCTAAAAAAGTGCCTTTACAAGCGGTCAATTCCATTTCTAATGAATGGATACAACAACAAGACACTCCGATTGCAGAAGATGTGCTTTCAGAAATAGTACAAGAATCTACAAACCAAGCACTGGATGCCTTAATAACAATGCGTACAGTAGAAGGTAAACATATTGAACAAGATTTGTTGTCTCGTATCACTACTTTAGAAAATATAATCAAGATTATTGATGAGAATAAAGCCGGCGCTGTAGATGCGTATCGTGAGCATATAAAGGGAAAAATTCAAGAATATTTAGTGTCTTTAGAGGCGAGTATAAGTGAAGATCGTTTTTTGCAGGAAATTGCTTTATTGGCTGATAAGACTGATATTACGGAAGAGATTGTCCGATTTACCTCACATGTGGTACAATTAAAAAACATACTTGTAGATGAGAATTCAATTGGTCGTAAGGTGGATTTTATTTTGCAAGAAATGAATCGTGAAGTGAATACAATTGGTTCCAAAGCTATGGATTCAAGTATTACAGAGTTTGTGGTTCAGCTAAAATGTGAGTTAGAGAAAATTAGAGAACAAGTACAGAATGTAGAGTAATAGGAGGTCCATAAATGAGTATTCAGTTATTGAATATAGGCTTTGGTAATATGGTATCTGCTAACCGTGTTATGGCTATTATTAGTCCCGAATCTGCACCGATAAAACGTATGGTTCAAGATGCGCGTGACAAGGGCCTACTCATTGATGCTACATATGGTCGTAAGACTCGTGCTGTATTAGTTATGGATAGTGGTCAAATTGTATTATCTGCAATTCAACCAGAAACCGTAGCACATCGACTTGTGCAATATGATGTAGACGAAGATACAGTAGAATCATAGGAGTACATATGTCAGACAGAGGATTATTAATCGTTATATCCGGGCCATCTGGCGCAGGTAAAGGTACGATTTGTGCGAATATTCGAAAAGAAATGCCTAATTTAGTATATTCCGTTTCAATGACCACACGGGCACCTCGTGTTGGTGAAGTGGAAGGGGTTAATTACTTCTTTCGCTCGAAACAAGAGTTTGAAACTCTATTAAGTGAAGATGCATTTTTAGAATATGCAAAGGTATATGATAATTACTACGGTACACCGAAGCAACATGTAATGGATTTATTGGATGATGGTAAAAGTGTACTGTTAGAAATTGATATTCAAGGTGCTATGCAAGTTAAAGAACGTTTTAGTGATGCTGTATTTATCTATATAGTACCACCGTCATTAACTGAGTTATCTGAGCGCTTACATAATCGCGGTACAGATGCGAAAGAAGTTATTGATAAACGGTTGTCATTAGCTTGTTCTGAATTGGCATTAGCCCATCGATATGACTATATAGTTGTAAATGATGATCTCGGAGAGGCATCTGAGAAGGTTGCATCTATCTTACGAGCTGAATCCTGTAAGATTAGTCGCAATAAAGAGCAAATTCAATTTATTTATAAACAGTATCAAGAGTCTAAGGAGAAGTGATAGTATGATGGTAAAACCTCCATTGAAAAAATTGGAAAATCAAGTAGATAGTAAATATACTTTGGTAACATTGGCAGCTAAACGTGCTCGTGAATTAACAGATGGCGAACCATGCTTAGCTGAATCTACACATGCAACTGACAAGCCTGTTTCCTTGGCATTCTATGAAATTGCCGAAGGTGAAGTGACTTATAAACGCACTAAAGAAGGCATTAAATAAGAACAACAATTCCTTGTATCATTGATACAAGGAATTTTTAAAAGGAGAAGAAAATGCGAGGAAAACATATCATTGTCGCTGTATCTGCAGGTATTGCTGCGTATAAGGCAATTGAAGTAGTGAGCAGGCTTCGTAAAAAGGGTGCTGAAGTAAAGGTTGTTATGACTCAAAATTCCACTCATATAGCTTCACCTCTTACATTTGGTGAAATTAGTGGACATCCTGTAGCTATTGACATGTTTGAACAAGTACATCAATGGGATGTGGAGCATATTGCATTAGCTACATGGGCAGATGCATATGTGGTTGTTCCAGCTACGGCAAATGTAATTGGTAAAATATATGCCGGTATTGCAGATGATATGCTAACAACAACAATAATGGCTACTAAGGCTCCAAAATATCTTTGTCCTGCTATGAATACAGAAATGTATAACAATCCGATTACTCAACGTAATTTGGAAGGTTTACGTTCTCATGGCTACCATATTATGGAACCTGCGGAAGGATGGCTTGCTTGTGGGGTTACCGGTGTTGGTCGTTTACCAGAGCCTGAAGCCATTGTAGATTGGCTTGAATCACAGATGTGCAAATCTAATGAACTTGAAGGTATTACAGTGCTTGTTACAGCCGGTGGTACACAAGAGAATATTGATCCTGTTCGTTATATTGGTAATCGGTCTAGTGGAAAGATGGGGTATGCTATTGCTGAGCAAGCAGCCCGGATGGGGGCTAACGTTATTTTGGTCAGTGCACCCACATCTTTAGCCGTACCTAGTGGAGTAGATTTTGTTCCTGTTGACTCTGCTTTATCTATGCAAAATGCTGTTGAATCTAAATATGACAAGGTAGATGTGGTTATCATGGCGGCAGCGGTATCTGATTTTAGAGTCTTTCACAAGGCAGAACAAAAAATAAAGAAAATGGAGTCCATGACATTAGAACTTGTTAAAAATCCAGATATTCTACAAGGTTTAGGTGCTAAAAAGAACCATCAAATTCTTGTAGGTTTTGCAGCAGAAACTGAGCATGTTATTAAATACGGTCAAGATAAGGTTGCTAGAAAAAATTTAGATATGCTCGTAGCAAACGATGTTAGTAAATCTAATGCAGGCTTTAATGTAGATACAAATGAAGGATACTTCTTATATCCTCATAAAGATCCAAAAGAAATGCCGAATATGAAAAAATCTGAATTGGCCCATAATATTATGAAAGAAGTTGTGGAATTAGTAAAAAATAAATAACACGATACATGAGAGAATCTTATGTTTGTAGTTTGTAATTGATAGAAAGATATGTAATAATGACTTGCTTTATCAATGTAAATACACTATAATATTTCTGTAACTCATCAAGAGTAGTGGAGGGATAGGCCCTGTGAAGCTACAGCAACCATTCCAAGAGGAAAAGGTGCTAATTCCTATGACAAATGTCGTTAGATGGGAGGGTCTCTCATGAGTACATGAGAGGCTTTTTTTCGTATTAGGAGGATAAAATGGCTGAAAAACATATGTTTTTTACTTCTGAATCTGTTACTGAAGGCCATCCAGATAAAATAGCTGACCAAATTTCTGACGCTGTTTTGGATGCGATTATTGAAAAGGATCCAACTGCTCGTGTAGCTTGTGAAACTTTAGTTACTACTGGTCTAGTTCATGTAGTAGGTGAAATTTCTACTAATACATATGTAGATATTCCTCGCATCGTACGTGATACAGTTCGTGAAATTGGTTATACACGTGCAAAATTTGGCTTTGACTGCGACACTTGCGGTGTACTTGTTTCTATTGATGAACAATCTGCTGATATTGCAATGGGCGTAGATGAAGCTCTTGAATCTAAAGATGGTAATGGTGAAGCACTAGATAAAATCGGTGCTGGTGACCAAGGTATGATGTTTGGTTATGCATCTAATGAAACACCTGAACTTATGCCTATGCCTATTTCTTTGGCTCATCGTTTATCTCGTCGTCTTACAGAAGTTCGTAAAGATGGCACTTTAACATATCTTCGTCCAGATGGTAAAACTCAAGTTACTGTTGAATATGTTGATGGTAAACCAAAACGTATTGATACAATTGTTATCTCTACACAACATAGCCCTGAAGTTACGCAAGAACAAATTAAAGCAGACTTGAAACGCTTTGTTATCGATGCAGCATTGCCTGCTGAATTTGTTGATGAAAATACAAAATATTTCATTAACCCAACTGGCCGTTTCGTAATCGGTGGTCCTCATGGTGATGCTGGCTTGACTGGCCGCAAAATTATCGTAGATACTTACGGCGGTATGGCTCGTCATGGTGGCGGTGCTTTCTCTGGTAAGGATCCATCTAAGGTTGACCGCTCTGCAGCATATGCAGCTCGTTATGTAGCTAAAAATGTTGTAGCAGCAGGCCTTGCTGATAAGTGTGAAGTACAAGTTGCTTACGCTATTGGTGTTGCACATCCTGTATCCGTTTTAGTTGATACTTTTGGTACAGGTCGCATTGAGGAAACTAAAATTCAAGAACTTATTAAGAAACATTTCGACCTTCGTCCAGCAGGTATTATTGAAATGCTTGATTTGTTAAAACCTCATTATCGCAAAACTGCAGCATATGGTCACTTTGGTAGAACTGATGTAGATTTACCTTGGGAGCGTACTGACAAAGCAGCAATTTTAAAAGCTGAAGCTGGCTTATAATACAAAAGGTCTTAGTAGAATTTCTACTGAGACCTTTTATAGTAAATGAAAGGATATAATGTATGCGTGTCGCAAAAGTTATCATCAATAGACCTGCTAAACAACTTCATAAACCGTTAAGCTACTTAATGCCTGAAAAGTTTGGCAATATCTTACCTGGTACACGTGTACTTATTCCTTTAGGCAATAGTCGTGAAGAGGGAATTCTGATTGGTTATGAAGAATTATTAGAACCTCCTGAATTTAAATTGCGAAATATTGTTCAAGTATTAGACAATGAACCTTGGTTTACACCTGAAATGATGGATACGGCCCGTCGTTTAAATGAATATTATTTATTCTCTTATGGCGATGCATTGCGTTTATTTACAGTTAATAAAACTCTAAAATCTTATGAGGCGCCTAAGGAAGAATGGCTTGTGGTTACACCTGCTTTCACGGTAGAACAATTTAGTGAACGAAAAAAGAAACAACGGGAATTGGCTAAATATTTACTTGAAGTGGGTGGCGCATCAAAAGCATTATTATTGGCTAAAGGTTTTTCTCGAATGGTCATTAAACAAGTGAGTGAAGCTAAGGGGATTACTATTGAATCTAGATTTAAAGCTACAAAAACCTCTTTTGATGAACTATTTACAGAAGAAGTAAATATACCATTAACTGATGCACAACAAGCTGTGTATGAACCGATACAAGTGGTGATGAATACACATCAGCATAAAACCTTTTTGTTGCATGGCGTAACAGGTAGTGGAAAAACCCAATTGTACTTAAAAGCTACGGCAAAATGTATTAGCCAAGATAAAACTGCTATTATTTTGGTTCCAGAAATTATTTTGACAGATCAGATAGTGCGTCGTTTTGTAGAAACCTTTGGTGATGAAGTTGTAGTATTTCATAGTAAGTTAACAGTTCAACAACGCAATAATAACTGGGAGCGTTTACGTCGCAAGGATAGTCATATTATCATTGGTGCACGATCAGCAGTATTTGCTCCCGCAGAGGACATTGGACTTATCGTAGTAGATGAAGAGCATGATACTTCTTATAAGCAAGAGGACATGGTTCGTTACCATGCTAGAAATGTTGCATTATGGCGTGGGGAAGCACATGGTTGTCCTGTAATACTAGGTTCTGCAACACCATCTGTAACCTCCTATTACAAAGCTAAGCAAGGGGAGTATCATTTGCTTGAATTACCACATCGTATTTTTGAACAACCAATGCCAAAAGTAACTATTGTGGACATGAAGGAAGAAATTCTTCATGGCAACTATTCTGTTTTTTCTGATGCTATGAGTAGCTTGATTCAAAAAACATTGAATGAACATAACCAAATGATTATTCTATTGAATAGACGTGGTTATAGTACCTTTGTAATGTGTCGCGATTGCGGGGAAACTATTATGTGTCCTCATTGTGATGTAGCTATGGTGTATCACCAAGCAGGTGAAGAATTACGGTGCCATTACTGTGAACATCATGAACCGATTCCTACAATCTGTCCAAAGTGTAATAGTCAACGCATTAAATTCTTTGGATCAGGTACACAAAAGGTGGAGGAAGAGTTGCGACGTCATTTCAAATCGGCTCGTATTGCCCGCCTTGATCAAGACATAACTAAAAACAAACAATTAGCAGAAGATATTTTACATGATTTTGGGACTCATAAATATGATATCTTACTGGGAACACAAATGGTGTCAAAAGGTCATGACTTTAAAGATGTAACAGCTGTCGGTATTTTAACGGCTGATTCAGTTTTAAATATTCCTGTATATTCCGCATCTGAAAGAACTTTTGATTTACTTACACAGACATCTGGCAGGGCTGGTCGTGGTGATAAACCGGGCAGTGTAGTAATACAAACATATAATCCGTTAAATTATGCTATAATAAAGAGTAAGGCTCATGATTATGTAGGCTTTTACAACGAAGAAATTCAAAATCGTAAAGCATTAGGATATCCTCCGTTTAGAGAGATGATTCACATGGTAGTGCGTCATCAAAATATGGAGACCTTAGAGGCCATAGCTAATCGTATTGTAAGCGATTTAGAGGTCCATAAAGGTGATACCGATATTCTCATTAATGGACCTTATGAAGCAAGTATCAAAAAAGTACGGGATATGTATCGTTTAGCGATTATGATTCGAGGTACTGACTTATCAAATTTAAAAGAATATATATATAATTCATGGATCTTCACACAAGAAGGACTTTTGATTGATGTAGATCCTGTTTAGCATAGGAGTATAAATGGCAGTATTAGATGTTGTGAAAGCAGGTCACCCCGTTTTAAAACAAATTGCGGAACCTGTAGAACATGTTAATAAAAAACTTAGAGCCCTTATCGATGATATGGCGGAAACAATGTATGAGACTGATGGCGTTGGGCTTGCTGCACCTCAAGTAGCGGTGTCAAAACGAATTATCGTCGTAGATGATCATGCCGGTAGTGGTCTCATTGCATTGATTAATCCTGAAATTACGCATGCTGAGGGATCTCAAGTGGGACCAGAGGGTTGTTTAAGTGTACCAGGGTATTTTGGCGATGTGGAAAGATTCGACAAAATTACTGTTAAAGGTATAGACCCTCATAATAAAAAGGTAACAATTAAAGCTGAAGGATTTTTAGCGCGTATTTTTCAACATGAGATTGATCATTTAGAAGGTCATTTGTTTATTGAAAAAGCAACTAACTTACGATTGATTACTGATCACCCAGAGGAGAAAGAAATTGTCTAATCAAAAACAATTACGCGTCGTATTTATGGGGACGCCTGATTTTTCTGTTCCTACTTTGGAAGCATTAATAAAGGCTGGTCACTCTATTGTTGGTGTATACTGTCAGCCAGATAAACAAAAAGGTCGCGGTAAACAAGTTCAAATGCCACCTGTAAAAGTGGCAGCTTTAAATCATAATTTACCTGTATTCCAACCGGTAACATTACGTGATGAACAAGTACAAGCAGAACTAGAAGCTCTAAATCCCGACGTAGTAGTGGTTATTGCATACGGTAAAATTTTACCGCCATGGCTTATTCGTTTACCACAATATGGATGTATTAACGTACATGCATCTATTTTACCTAAGTATAGAGGTGCTGCACCAATTCATTATGCCATATTAAATGGTGATACTAAGACAGGTGTTACAATTATGCATATGGATGATGGCCTTGATACAGGCGATATTATTGATATCGTGGAGACTGATATTTTGTGTGGTGAAACAACAGGGCAATTATTTGAACGTATGGCATTACTAGGGGGCAAAACAATCGTTCCAGTATTAACTCGGTGGGTTAATGGAGAAATTGTGGCGACGCCACAAGATGATACAATGGCTACACATACTGCTAAGATTACAAAGGAAATGGGTCAGATTGACTGGTCTAAGCCTGCTAATGAAATTGTAAATCTTATTAGAGGTCTTAATCCAGCTCCTGGATGTTATACGTATCTCAATGGAAAACGTTTAAAAGTATGGTCAGCAGAAGTAGTTCCAAGTGATACGACTCACGGTTTGATAGATGTCCATGGTAAACATGTACCAATTGCAATATCAGCCACAACTGTGCCTGGTACAATAGTATCTAAAATAGCCGGTTTAGGTGTATTTTGTGGTGATGGAAATATAATTCTATTAACAGAAGTCCAACCAGAAAATAAAAAACGCATTTCTGCAATTGATTTTATTAATGGACATCAGATTAAGGAAGGTATCGTTTTTGGAGACTCAATATAAGCAGTACGAAACGTATCCGTTATACCTGATATTATCATCAATTACATGTACTTTAATTACAGCAATAATCGGATTTCTAATGTATGTGTTAGAACCGGGGCTTTCACAATTACATCCTATTGCACCCATAATAAGTACAGTGATTTTTTCTGTATGCATTTGTGTTATATGGTTATTGTGTATATCCTTGATTATTGCTAGTTTTGGTATACTACGGTTACATCCTATTGTTTTAAGGATAGCTAATCGGTTTATATATGGATTATTTCCATTATCTTTATTGATTGGCAAAGTGAGAGGGGTTACTAAGGATCAATTGCGTCAGTCTATGATTGATTTGATTAATCATCTCGTGATGCTTGATATGTATACAGTTGATCCAGAACGTATATTGTTATTAACACCTCATTGTTTACAAGAAAGTTCATGTGTTCATAAGGTTACACATGATGTATACAATTGTAAGCAATGTGGTAGATGCCAAGTTGGAAGTTTATTGCAAATTGCTAAAGAGTATGGCTGTCAATTTATAGTGGTAACAGGTGGTACATTAGCGCGAATGAAGGTAAAAGAAGCACGACCAAAGGCTATTGTAGCTATTGCTTGTGAACGTGATTTAGCAAGTGGCATGGCTGATGTATTTCCCATACCTGTCATTGGTGTTTTAAATGAAAGACCTAATGGACCTTGTTGCAATACTACAGTAGATCCTCAACGTGTTCGCGCAGCAGTTGAACAATTAATTGGTAGGAAAAATGATGACTGAAGTTAAAACGAATCAACAACTAAATATTCGATTGCTCGCAGTGAAAGCTTTGAGTGATATTAATCGTAATGGTGCTTATGCCAATATCAAGTTACAAGAGTATTTACAAAAATATCATTTATCCGATTTAGATCGAAGATTTTTCACGGAGTTGGTCTATGGTGTTATCCGTAGAAAAAATTATTTAGATGCCATTATTGTTCATTTCGCGAAAAGACCATTAAAGAAATTATCGTCCATGGTTGTAGAAATCCTTAGACTTGGCATTTATCAAATTATCTATATGGATAAAGTCCCTGAAAGTGCAGCGGTCAATGAATCTGTAAAACTGGCAAAAAAGTTAACTAGAGGATTATCTGGCTTTGTAAATGCCGTATTACGTTCAGTATTACGTGAAAGTGATAGTATTTCTATTGGTGAACTTGCCAAGTCTGAGGCTGAAGAAATTTCTTTCATTTATAATCAACCTTTATGGCTTGTTGATTTATGGATGAATGAAATGGGGAAGGATAAGACTATAGATCTTTGTGCTTGGTTTAATGAACAACCTCGTTTGACAGCACGTATAAATACTGTAAAAGTATCTATTGAGGATTGTTTAAAAGAACTACGAGATTTAGGTTGGACTGTTGAACAGGACAATGATATTCCAGAAGTAGTTTATATTGATGCACATCAAGGGCATTTGGAAAAAGCAAAACCTGTTATGGAAGGTCATATTACTTTTATGGATAAAGCCTCTATGCTCATTGCTCATGTAGTTGATCCTAAGCCAGGAGAGCGCATATTAGATTGTTGTGCTGCACCAGGTGGTAAGTCTATGCATATGGCAAGTCTCATGAATAATACGGGTGCTATTATGAGTTGTGATATATACGATCATAAATTAGAGCTTATGAATCAAAATGCTGAACGACTTGGAGTATCCATAGTTTCAACTAAGCTACAAGACGGTCGTTATTTACCCGATAATTGGAAAGAACAATTCGATCGCGTCTTAGTAGATGCACCGTGTTCTGGACTTGGCATATTACAAAAAAAGTTGGATATGCGTTGGCGTAAAACACAATCTTTACTTACTGACTTACCTCCATTACAGCTTGAAATATTAGAAAAAGCTGCTGAAATGGTTAAAGTTGATGGATATTTAGTATACTCTACTTGTACTATCAATAGTGGGGAAAATGAGGATGTACTAGAAAAATTCCTAGCAACTCATAAGAACTTTATCATTGATCCTGTATCATTTGAAGGGTTGCCACAAGCTGTAGAGGGTATGATTACAACATATCCGCCACGAGATCAGATGGATGGATTCTTTATGGCTCGTGTAAAACGCATATCATAATAATAGAAATGGAGTACCATGATAGAATTATTGGGTAAGTCTTTAGAAGAGTTACAATCTATCTTTAAGACCCATAATATACAAAAGTTTCGAGCGAAACAGTTAATAGACTATATTTATCATAGATATATATTTGATTTTGAAGAGATGACGCAGTATCCTAAAGAGTTGCGTCAATGGTTAAGTGATAACTGTGTTATTTCTTTACCAACATTAATTACTGAGTCTGTATCTCCAGATGGGAAGACTCGTAAAATCCTTGTTGAAATGACAGATCAAAGCCGGGTAGAAGCCGTTTTAATGGAGCAACATTATGGATACTCTGTATGTGTTTCTTCTCAAGTTGGCTGTGCCATGGGCTGTGTGTTCTGCGCCTCTACACAAGGTGGTTTATATCGTGATTTAACAGTGTCTGAAATCATTGGACAAGTCGTTATTTTCGGAGCTCTTACAAAAGAGCAAATCCACTCTGTTGTAGTTATGGGGGCAGGGGAACCATTACAAAACTATGATAATGTGTTACAAGCTTTGCAATTGTTACACGATCCGGTAATTTGTAATATTAGTTATCGTAAGATGACTATTTCCACTTGTGGTTGGGTTCCTAATATTTATAAATTAGCTGATGAAGGTTTGCCTATAACTTTGGCTCTTTCATTACATGCTACAAATAATGAAGTGCGTCGTAGTATTATGCCAGTTGGGGCTCGTTATGAATTGACGGAAGTCTTAGATGCGGTAAAATATTATTATGATACGACTCAACGTCGTATCACCTTTGAGTATATTCTTATAGATTCAGTAAATGCATCTATGAAGGAGGCTCATGCATTGGGGAAAATCTGTAAAGATTTCCCAAATTGCCATGTTAACTTAATACCTGTTAATGGCAATGAACATATAGAATTATATAAACCATCTATTACAAATATGAATACATTTAAAGACATCGTTGCTTCCTATGGCGTATCTGTAACGGTACGAAAAGAGATGGGCGATGCTATCCAAGCCGCATGTGGGCAATTAAAAGCAGCTCATGGTCGGGAAAAGGAGAATTATGAATAATTTTGTTGGTTTAAGTAAAATTGGACTTGTGCGTCAGCGCAATGAAGATCGATTTTTTATAGACGGTCCTATTTGTGCTGTCACTGATGGCATGGGTGGATATAGTGGCGGTGAAATCGCTAGTACCTATGCTGTTGATGAAATTAAAGAGTATTTGGCCTCCATTGAATCAGTGGGGCAACAAGATTTATGTGATGCTATTATTCATGCCAATGAACGTATAGCCAATCGCGTAGCTCATGAAGAACGTCTTGCTGGTATGGGCACTACTGCTGTTGTTACGGCCGTTAATGGTGACCATTTATACTGGGCAAGTGTTGGTGATAGTCGTTTGTATGTATATAGAGATGGTCTTTTACGACAAATTACTACAGATCATTCTATGGTACAAGAATTATTAACTGCTGGAGAGATTACAAAGGATGAAATGCTAAATCACCCTCAACGAAACTTATTGACCCGTGCAGTTGGGGTTGATGATACTTTAGAGGTTGATAGTGGTGTAGAATCTATTCTTCCAGGTGATCGTATTTTACTTTGCACTGATGGACTATGTGGTTATGTATCAGATGATATTATTGCTAGTGCATTACAATCTAATAATGATGATATGAAGGTTGTAGAATCATTGATGGAAGCCGTATATGATGTCGGAGCAGGAGATAATGTGACCATTGTGGTGGGAACAATCTAATCTAGAAATGGAGAAATAATGAGTACTATGAATATAAAAGGTATACTTCTAGATAACCGCTACCGAATTGTTGATAAAATTGGCGTTGGCGGAATGGCTGACGTATACCTTGGAGAAGATACCTTATTAGGTAGACAAGTAGCAATTAAAGTATTGCATGCTAACTTTGCTAATGATGATGAGTTTGTTACGCGTTTTAAACGAGAAGCACAAGCGGCGGGCAAACTAAATCATCCTAATATTGTAAATATGTATGATGTAGGGTTTGATCAAGATTTACACTATATCATTATGGAATATGTAGATGGTGAAACATTAAAAGAGTATATAACGCGACATGGAAGACTATCCATAGACGAGGCTGTAAAATTCACTATTGCTATCGCAGAGGGGTTAGAACATGCGCATACGATGGGAATAGTGCATTGTGATATTAAACCTCATAATGTCATAATTACTCGTACGGGGCGTGTAAAAGTAACTGACTTTGGTATTGCTCGAGCTATGAATGCTACTAATACAGTTATGTACACGAATTCGATTTTAGGCTCTGCTCACTATTTATCACCTGAACAAGCCAGTGGAAAACCAGTAGATGGTAATACTGATATCTACTCTTTAGGCGTAGTTTTATATGAAATGCTTACAGGTAAAGTTCCTTTTGAAGGGGAGACTCCAATTGCAGTAGCATTAAAACATGTACGTGAAAAAGTAGCGCCTCCAACTCGATATAATCCTTCAATCCCACCGCTTTTAGAAGCTGTCGTAATGAAGGCATTATCTAAAAACCCTGAAGATCGTTTTGATTCTATTTCTGACATGATAAGTGATTTACGATTGTCTCAAGGCTTTACAATGGGTAAAACTCAACGTCATGAACCATATGATTTTGCAACCCAAATGATACCAGCTGTTGATCCTGAAGCACTTGAGGATTTCAGTGATATTCAAGAAGAGCAAAAAGATGAGGGTAAAAAGAAGAGTATGTTAAGTAAAATAGCATCTATCCCACAAAAATATATCGTCCTAGGGGCTGCCGTAATTTTTTTAGTAGCCTTCTTAGGTGCCTTCTTGAGTTATGGTAATTTCTGGAGTAACACAACTGTAGATGTACCTAATGTTGTGGGTAAACAAGTTTCTGTAGCTAAAAATATTTTAGAAGATAAACATTTGCGTGTTTCTACAAGCGAGGTTACTAATCCTGATGTACCAGCTGGTCAAGTTATTTCTCAAACACCAGGTGCAGGAGAAAAGGTTAAAGAACAACGTACAATTCACCTTGTTGTATCTAAAGGTGTTGGTGATATTACAGTACCGGATTTGTCTGGTTTAACAGTAGATCAAGCTCGACAACGACTTAAAGATGTTGGTTTAGTTGTTGGTAAAGTAACACAACAGTCTGTAGATAATAAACCTGATGGTGTTATCATAGCTCAAAGTCCATCTGGTGATTCTAAAGTTTCTAAAGGCACAACAATTGATCTCGTTGTAAATAAAGCAAAAGCTAAAAAGATTCAAATGCCAAATGTCATTGGTATGACTTTAAAAGATGCACGAGATACATTGAGTAATGCTCATCTTGGTGTTAATCAAGTCGCTGGTTCTGTAGAGGAAAAATCTATTGTAACAGAACAAAGCATAAAAGCTGGCGATGAAATTGATGAAGGTACTGTAGTAAATCTAACTACTGAATATAAAAATGACAAAAAGAAAGATGATAAAAAATCTGACAGTAGTAGTAATAAAACTACTGGTACGGTAGATATTACAGTTCCGGCAGGCTCTAAAAACCAAGAGCTAAAAATTGTCGTAAAAGATGATGACGGTTCTGCTGTTATCTACGATGATACAAATAAACCTGGTGATCGTATTGTTAAAAAAGTTTCTGGTGTAGGTAATGTTCGCATTGAGGTTTATCTCAATGGTGCATTAGTACAAGAAACAGCATTATAGGGGAATTATGATTACAGGTATTGTTGTCAAAAATATGAATGGTTACTTTTATGTACAAGACGATGCAAGTACTGTTCATGAATGTAAAGTTCGAGGTAGATTAAAGAAAGGTCGCTATAGTTTACTAGTCGGTGATCGTGTTACGATTTCTGAGGATGGATTCGTTGAGTCCATCCTCGATCGTCATAATTCCATGGTTAGACCTGCGGTAGCTAATATTGATCAAGTTGTATTGGTTGTAGCTGCTCATGAACCAGATATTAATGAGCTTTTACTAAATAAAATGCTTGTCATGATTGAACATGCAGATATCCCTATTGTATTATGTATTAACAAATGTGATTTGATGGATCCAGATACAGAAGCCATGGTAAAGCTTTATAAATCTATCGGCTATGAAGTATTGATGACATCTACATATAATATGACAGGTATTGATGAGTTACGTCATGTGTTAGAGCATAAGGTAACTGCCTTTGCAGGCCCTTCTGGTGTTGGTAAAAGTAGTCTATTAAATGCTGTTGATCCTAAGTTTGCATTCCAAACGGGTGAGGTTAGTGGCAAAATAAAGCGCGGTAAACATACGACCCGTCATGCTTCTTTATATAGTTTGGATTCAGATTCTTTTATTATGGATACACCTGGATTTAGTGCGATTGAGTTTAACGATGTTTCATTAGAACGGTTACCTACGTTATTCCCTGAATTTAGTAATTATGTTGATACATGTAAATTTAATCCTTGTTATCATGAACATGAACCTATTTGTGGCATAAAAGATGCTTTAGATGCAGGCCATATTCATCAAGGACGTTATGATGCATATATGTCTATACGTAATGACATAGAAAGTCAACGAAAGAGGTTTTAAAATGATTAAAATTGCACCATCTATGCTCTCTGCAAATTTTGCAACATTAAGCGAAGAAATAAAATCTATTGAATTAGCTGGAGCTGATTTATTGCATATTGATATTATGGATGGTCATTTTGTACCAAACCTAACATTTGGTGCACCTATCGTGAAAGCCATCCGTCCTTATACACAATTACCATTTGATGTTCACTTAATGGTTACAAATCCTGGTGACTATGTAGAAGAATTTGCAAAGATTGGTGTAGAGTATTTTACATTTCATCAAGAAACTGTGCCACATATGCATCGTTTAATCCAACATATTAAACAATGTGGCATGAAAGCAGGGGTTGCACTTAATCCAGGTACACCAGTGTCCTTGTTAGAGGATGTGGCTGCTGATCTAGACATGATTTTAATTATGTCTGTAAATCCTGGCTTTGGTGGACAATCTTTTATTCCAAATGCTATTAAAAAAGTTAAGCAAGCTAAAATGCTACTAGAGGAAGTAGATAATACAACTGCAGTTATTGAAGTAGATGGTGGCATTAATGATATTACATGTGTCCCAATTAAAAGAGCAGGTGCTACTGTTTTAGTAGCAGGATCTGCTGTATTTGGCGCTGATGATCGAGCACATATGATTGAATCTATTCGCAATAATTAAGATTTCTATTGTATCGGCAATATAGAGTACAAGCTTTAATATAGTCTACTGACAATCAATTCATTAAATTAAAATAAGGAGTGATGGATTCTTAAAGAAATCCTCACTCCTTGCTTGCTTTTACAATAATTATTTGTTAAAATTATTAGGTATGAAAAATATGCACGTCGGTGGACTTCGGTACTGTGCCTAATTTTGGGTGACCCGAAGGATGAAGCGGCGGAGGTTAATTAACAGGAGGTGCCACAATGGCAGTAGTATCAATGAAACAATTATTAGAGGCTGGTGTACACTTTGGTCATCAGACTAGAAGATGGAACCCTAAAATGGCGAAATTCATCTTCACTGAACGCAATGGTATTTATATCATTGACTTGTCTAAAACAGTTAAAAAAGTAGAAGAAGCTTACTCTTTCTTACGCGAAGTTGCTTCCCAAGGCGAAGTAATCTTGTTCGTAGGTACTAAAAAACAAGCTCAAGAAGCTATTAAAGAAGAAGCTATCCGCGCTAACATGTTCTTCGTTAACGAACGTTGGTTGGGCGGTATGTTGACTAACTTCAAAACAATTGAAACTCGTATTAAACGTTTAAAACAATTGGAAGCTATGGCAGAAGATGGTACTTTCGAAGTATTGCCTAAAAAAGAAGTTATCGGTCTTCGTCATGAAATGGAAAAATTAGAAAAATACCTTGGCGGTATCAAAGATATGCCTAAAATGCCAGGTGCTCTTTTCGTAGTTGATCCTAAAAAAGAAAAAATCGCTATTGCAGAAGCTAAAAAATTGGGTATTCCAGTTGTTGCAACAGTTGACACTAACTGTGACCCTGATGAAGTAGAATTCCCAATCCCAGCAAATGATGACGCTATCCGCGCTGTAAAATTATTGGCTGGTAAAATGGCTGACGCTGTTCTTGAAGGTCGTCAAGGCGAATCCTTGGACGGTGTTGAAGCTGCGGAATAATTCTGCAAAGCTACTAAATCATTTCTGATTAGCATTTGAAAGATAAATCTATAACATATATAATTAGGGTAAGGACTATATCCTTACCTTAATTAGTACTAGGAGGAACAAAATAATGGCAATTACTGCTGCTTTGGTAAAAGAATTGCGCGACATGACTGGCGCAGGTATGATGGACGCTAAAAAAGCATTGGTTGAAACTGATGGTAATATCGATAAAGCGGTTGACCTTCTTCGTGAAAAAGGTTTGGCTGCGGCAGCTAAAAAAGCTGGTCGTATTGCAGCTGAAGGTGTAGTACAATCTTACATCCATGCTGGTGGTCGTATTGGCGTATTGGTAGAAGTTAACTGCGAAACTGACTTCGTTGCTAAAACTGATGATTTCCAAAGCTTGGCACGCGATATCGCTATGCAAATTGCAGCTGTAAACCCTACATACTTGAACCGTGAAGAAGTTCCTGCTGAAGTAATCGAACACGAAAAACAAGTATTGTTGGAACAAGCTAAAGTAGAAGCTGAAGAAGACGTAAAAGCTGGCCGTAAACCAAAACCTGAAGCTGTTTTGGAAAAAATGGTTGCTGGTCGTATTGAAAAATTCTATAAAGAAAACTGCCTATTAGAACAAGTATTCATTAAAGATAGCGACAAAACAGTTACAGACATCATTAATGAGAATATTGCAAAAATCGGTGAAAACATCAACGTACGTCGTTTTGTTCGCTACGGTTTGGGCGAAGGCATTGAAAAACGCCAAGATGACTTCGTAGCTGAAGTAATGGCATCTGTTGGTAAATAATTAAGAAATAATAAGAGAACACCGTACAGTGTTCTCTTATTTTGCAATAGAGGAGTAAACACATGGCAAAGAGAAACTTTAGACGTATTGTTTTGAAGTTGAGTGGTGAAGCATTAGCGGGTGAACAAGGTTTTGGTATTAACCCTGATGTTGTTGAAGAATTTGCAAAAGAAATTGCTGCTTTAGCAAAATCCACTGATTTAGAAATCGCAATTGTTGTTGGTGGCGGTAACTTGTGGAGAGGGTTAGCTGGTAGTAACCAAGGTATGGATCGTGCTACAGCTGACTATATGGGTATGCTAGCAACAGTAATGAACTCCTTAGCATTGCAAGATGCATTAGAACAAGCAGGCGTAGATACTCGCGTTCAAACTGCTATCGAAATGCAAGAAATTGCAGAACCTTATATTCGTCGTCGTGCCATTCGTCATTTAGAGAAAAAACGTATCGTAATCTTCGGTGCTGGTCTTGGTAAACCATATTTCTCTACAGATACGACTGCTGCATTACGGGCGGCTGAAATTGAAGCAGATGCAATTCTGATGGCGAAGAAATTTGCTGACGGTGTATATGATTCCGATCCTAAAACGAATCCTAATGCCGTTAAATTTGATGAATTAACATATAATGATATCATTACAAAAGAATTAAAGGTTATGGATGCAACATCCACAACTTTATGTAAAGATAATAATATTCCTATTATCGTATTTAGCATGGACATTCCGGGTAACATTACAAAAGCCGCTAAAGGTGAAGAGATTGGTACCATTGTTCGAGGAGAATAATTCAAATGGAAATTAAAGAATTGTTACAACAAGCAGAAGAACGCATGAATAAGTCTATTGAGGCTTTAAAACATGAATTCGCATCTATTCGTACAGGCCGTGCTAGTGTAGCATTGCTTGATAAAGTAATGGTTGATTATTATGGTAGCCCTACTCCAATTAACCAAGTTGCGAATATCTCTGTACCTGAGCCTCGCATGATTGTAATTGCACCTTGGGATAAAACTATGATTGGTGCCATTGAAAAGGCAATTTTACAATCCGATCTTGGTTTAAACCCAGGTAATGATGGTGCTCAAATTCGTTTAACTATTCCTCAATTAACTGAGGAGCGCCGTAAAGAAATCGTTAAGGTTGTTCATAAAAAAGCTGAAGATGCTAAAGTTGCAGTACGTAACATTCGTCGTGATGTAAATGATGCATTGAAAAAAGAAGAAAAAGCTAAAACAATTACTGAAGATGATGCTAAAGACGGTTTAGATCAAATCCAAAAACTTACAGATGCTAAAATTAAGCAGATTGATGAGTTAAAAGCAGTAAAAGAAAAGGACGTATTAGAAGTATAATGTTAGATTCTAATAGCCTTATTGGAATGCCATGGCAGCTTGCAAAGTCTCGTTTGCAGGCTGCCCATATTCCTTTTAAGGTAATGATTGGGGGATCCTTTAATCGCTTTTTTGATATTGCCGATAAAGGACTTTATGTAGCACGTATTACCAAGGTTGATGAGTGTTTACATATACTAGTGTATAGACCAATGATTGCCAGCGACTTCGGAAATTCTATCGAGGTAGACTATGCTAAAGAAATTATTTAACCGTAAACCATCTGATACGCCTGATATTGATAGTAATGCGATTCCAAAACATGTTGCTATTATTATGGATGGCAATGGTCGTTGGGCTAAACGAAGAGGGATGCCACGATCTATGGGGCACCGTGCAGGAGCCGACGTATTAAAGCAGATTGTTATTGCTGCAGATGAGATTGGAATTAGAGCTCTTACGGTATATGGTTTCTCCACAGAGAACTGGAAGCGTCCTGAACAGGAAGTTTCTTTACTTATGGCTCTCATAAAAGAATACTTAAACAATAATGTTAAGTATATGCATGAACATAATGTACGCATTCGCTTTATTGGATATATTGGTGCTCTTTCAGAAGAGCTTCAAAAGATTATTCGCGATGCAGAATTATTAACTCAGAATAATACAGGCCTTACTTTACAGTTAGCTCTTAACTATGGTGGGCGTGATGAAATAGTTAGGACTATCCGCAACATCACCAATTCTGTTGTAGATGGATCTATTACTACAGACGATATTACAGAAGACTATGTTAGCTCCCAACTTTTCACGAAGGAGTTTAGTGATGTAGACTTATTAATTCGTCCAAGTAGTGATTTTAGAATTAGTAACTTTTTATTGTGGCAGCTAGCTTATGCTGAATTCTGGTTTACTGATTTACATTGGCCGGATTTCACTAAAGAAACATTATTGGAAGCTGTTGCAGCATATCAAAAACGAGAACGCCGATTTGGTGGCTTACGCGATGAGGAATAAAAAATGTTAAAAACACGTGTTATAACCGCTGTTATAGGTTTTATTATTGCCTTAGGGGCCATTACATTAGGCGGATCTGTGTATGATGTTCTTATTACATTATTAGCTCTATTGGGATGGCGTGAGTTTGTTTTACTAGGTAAAGCTAAACATGTGCGAATGTCCATTTTATGGGGTTATATTAGTATTTTATTATTGATGATTGCCTTTGCATGTCATCAGTATATTTTAGCAATTGCTATATTAGTATTGAGTTTATCAGCCAATTATATGTTATGTACATTTGGTGAAAATAAATACTCTTTAGCTAGCGTTTCTTTTAGTGTATTTGGTTTATTATATGTTGGTATTGGCATGATTTCTTTGCTCATGATTCGTCATGACTCTATTTACATGTCTTTATCAATGCCATTTGAATTATATAATTGGGGAACAATTACTCTTTGGCTAGTATTGTTTACCACATGGGCTAGTGATACTTTTGCGTACTTTGCGGGTCGTGCCTTTGGTAAACATAAAATTGTTCCATCCATTAGTCCTAATAAAACATTAGAAGGTTTTATTGGTGGATTTATTGGCTGTATTATTACAGGTGCTGTATTTTCGTATATCGTGGGTATTCCATGGTGGATGGGTATTCATGTTGGTATGATCAGTGGTATATTAGCACCATTAGGTGATTTATTTGAATCAAAGATTAAACGATTATGTAATGTGAAAGATTCTGGTACCTTATTACCAGGTCATGGCGGTGTATTGGATCGATTTGATAGCTTATTATTTACGGCACCTATTACATTGATTTATATATTACTATTCTCGTTCTAATCTAATAGAGGTAAGCTTATGAAATACCTAAGTATTATTGGCAGTACTGGCTCAATCGGTACACAGACACTAGATGTGGTGTCTCAACATCCAGATCAATTCAAGGTGGTTGCCTTAGTGGCACATCATAATATTGACCTCTTAGAAAAACAAATTAAAGAATATCAGCCATTAGTAGCTGGTCTAGTTGATGAAAGCGCTTTTAAAGAACTACAAGGACGCTATACAGGTCCTACAAAACTTGTGGGCGGTAAGGAAGCACTCATAGCTGCTGCTACGATTCAAGAAGCAACTATGGTTGTAACTGCTATTGTTGGAGCTGCAGGTATTGAACCTACTGTAGAGGCCATAAAGAAACGTAAGACTATAGGTCTAGCTAATAAGGAAACATTAGTTGCTGGTGGACCATTGATTACATCTTTGGCTAAGGAGTATGGCGTACAAATTCTACCAATTGATAGTGAACATAGCGCAATATTCCAGTGTTTAGAAGGGCAAAATCGCGAGAATGTTGATTCCTTAATTGTTACCGCTTCTGGTGGCCCTTTACGCACTTGGGACTCTGATAAAATTCAAACTGCCACAGCTGCTGATTGCCTACGTCATCCAACTTGGAATATGGGCAATAAGATTACGATTGACTCTGCATCTCTATTTAATAAAGGGTTAGAAGTAATCGAAGCTCATTGGCTATTTGGTTTTGATTTTGATCATATTGACGTAGTGGTACATCCACAAAGCATTGTTCATTCAATGATACGAATGAAAGATGGGGCCATCTTAGCACAAATGGGGAATCCCGATATGAGGGAGCCTATTCAGTATGCTTTGACATATCCTAAACGTGAAACTTTACATATGAATCATCTAGATTTTTCAAAGGCTTTACAATTAGAATTCTTGCCTCCTCGATATGATGATTTCCCGGCTCTTCGTCTTGCTTATGAAGTGGGCCGATCAAGCGGTTTTAAACCAGCTGTGTTTAATGCTGCAAATGAAACTGCAGTTTATGCATTTTTAGATGATAAAATCGCCTTTGGTGATATTTATAAAGTCGTCACATCAGTTCTTGAATCTATGGGATCTGAAGATGACTTTACATTAGACAATTTATTGGCCATTGATAGATGGGCTCGAGAAAAGGCCACATCATTGATGGTATAGGAGTATATATGACAACGGCATTAGCCACAATATTTGTATTTGGTTTAATCGTGTTTATTCATGAATTAGGCCATTTCATTACAGCAAAAATGTCAGGTATGCAAGTAGACGAATTTGCCATTGGTTTTGGACCTGCCATATTCAAGGTTCAAAGAGGGGAAACTTTATACTCGATTCGTATCATTCCTCTTGGTGGATTTAATCGTATTGCAGGTATGACACCTGACGAGCCTCTTAATGAGCGTTCATTTTATACTAAACCTGCATGGAAGAAATTTATTGTTATTTCTGCAGGTGCTGTATTTAACTTTTTATTGGCCATAGTTTTATTCTTTGGTCTCAATGCAACAGTAGGTAATCTCACGTATACAAATGATCCTGTTATTGGTAATATCATCCCAGGTAGCGCTGCTGAACAGGCACATTTACAATCTAACGATAGAATTCTTACCATCGATGGTAAAAAAATCTCTACATGGGATGAAATCCGTCCTAGCCTACAAGGTACTGCCAATCATGGTGTTACTGTTGTAGTAGATAGAGAAGGGGAAACTGTAGAAACTACAGTGATTCCAAAAATGGAACAGGATAGTCCTAAAATTGGTATTTATCCTAGTTATACTCGAGAAACTTATAGAATTGGAGAATCTTTTAGTTTAGCCGTTACTCGCACAGGTCAAACAATTGTTGCTATGTTAAGTGGCTTATATGATATGATTCGAGGCACACAGGCAGCAGAGCTATCTGGCCCTGTAGGGATTTCACAAATGGCTGGTACTATTGCACAATCTGGCTTTGCGCCACTATTAAGTTTTGCTGCATTTTTAAGTATTAACTTAGGGGTTATTAATCTTTTGCCATTACCTGTATTAGATGGTGGTCATTTAATTATTATTTTGGCTGAAGCCATCACAGGTCGTAAGTTACCTGCTAAGGCACTTATGTATATTCAAATGGTTGGTGTTGCTTTGATGGTAGCATTATTCTTATATGTAACAACTCAGGATATATTCCGATTACTATAAGATAGATGGGAGATTACAATGATTGTACGTAAACCAACAAATGGTATCTATGTAGGTACAGTTAAAATTGGTGATTATGCACCGGTAAGTATTCAATCAATGATTACAACAGATCCGGTACATACGGAAAAGGCGATTGCTGAAATTAACCATTTAGCAGAGGCTGGGTGTGAACTAGTTCGTGTCGCTGTTCCAACAATGGAGTCTGCAAAGGCTTTAAAAGCCGTTAGAGCTGGTATTTCTATTCCATTGATTGCGGACATACATTTTGATTATAGATTAGCGTTAGAGGCTATTGAAAATAATGTAGATGGCTTGCGCATTAATCCTGGTAATATTGGGGGCGAAGATAAGGTATTAGCTGTTATTGAAAAAGCTAAACCTAAACAAATTCCAATTCGTATAGGTGTCAATGCTGGTTCTTTACCAAAGCATATCCTCGATGCTCATGGTGGTCATCCTACAGCAGATGGTATGGTAGAGACTGCATTAGAACATGTGCGAATTCTTGAAAAGCTTGACTATCGCCAAATGAAATTATCCATTAAAGCAACGGAAGTTCCTTTAATGGTAGAAGCCTATCGTAAGTTATCCGATAAAATTCCTTATCCTTTGCATTTAGGTGTTACTGAGGCTGGGACGATAAAACAAGGTACCATTAAGTCTGCTATGGGTATTGGTGCTTTATTATTAGACGGCATTGGTGATACATTACGGGTATCTTTAACGGGTGACCCAATACATGAAATAGAAGTAGGCCGAAGTATTTTAAGTAACTTGGGATTACGCAACTTTGGTGCTACAATGATTTCCTGCCCTACATGTGGCCGATGCCAAGTCAATCTGTTTGACATGGCGGGAATTGTAGAGGAGCGCTTAGCATCTATTAAAGCACCGATTAAAGTTGCTGTTATGGGATGTGTTGTAAATGGGCCCGGTGAGGCTCGTGAAGCTGATTTTGGTATTGCTGGTGGTAATGGTCAAGGTATTGTTTTCCGAAAGGGTGAAGTTATCAAGACTGTACCAGAAGCTGAATTAGTAGATACATTATTTAGAGAAATTGATCAATATTTAGAAAGCTTAAATGAGGAGTCTTTATGTTAGCCACTAAATTATATGCACCTACATTGCGTGAGGTTCCATCTGATGCTGATGTAGTTAGCCAACAGCTTATGCTTCGCGCTGGTTTTATGCGCAAAACTGCAAATGGTTTATATAGCTTTTTGCCATTGGGGTGGAGAAGTATCAAAAAAATTGAAGCCATTGTACGTGAAGAAATGGATCGTGCTAGTGCTCAAGAAATCATGATGCCTATCTTACAACCTGCAGAAATTTGGAAAGAGTCTGGCCGTTGGAACGCATATGGCGCAGAAATGATGCGTATTAATGATCGTCATGATAATGAATTCTGCTTGGGACCAACTCATGAAGAGATGATTACAACTCTTGTAAAAAATGAGATTAACTCCTATCGTCAATTACCAGTAAATTTATATCAAATCCAAAGTAAATTCCGTGATGAACGTCGTCCACGTTATGGTTTGATGCGTAGTCGCGAATTTATTATGAAAGATGCATATTCTTTTGATGTAGATGAAGCTGGTTTAGACGAATCTTATAAATCTATGTATGATGCATATACACGTATTTTTACGCGTTGTGGTCTTACATTCCGTCCTGTAGAAGCTGATAGTGGTGCCATCGGTGGTAGTGGAACACATGAATTTATGGCAATTGCTGAAGCTGGTGAAGCTGATATTGTATATTGCACAAAATGTGACTATGCTGCAAATATTGAAATTGGTAAACCTGGTATTATGAAACAGGAAGAAGAAGCACTACAAGAGTTATCCGTTGTAGATACTCCTAATGCTAGTACTATTGAAGCTGTGGCGGAAATGTTAAACTTACCACTACATAAAACTATCAAAGCTGTAGTATTCTCCATTGATGGTAAAGTGGTATTAGCAATTGTTCGTGGTGATCATGAAGTTAATGAAGTGGCAGTACAACATGCAGTTTTAGGTTCTGTAGAACCTGAAATGGCTACACCTGAAGAATTAGAAAAAGTTGGCTTAACAGCTGGCTTCATCAGTCCAGTAGGATTAAAACAAACAGAGGAGTTTGCTATTGTTGTGGATGAATCTGTTATGGAATCTTACAATGTTTGTGGCGGTGCCAATAAAAAAGATGCGCACTATGTTAATATCAACCCTAAACGTGACTTTAATGTAGATGATATTATTATTGCACCAATTCGTTTAATTACAGATGACGATGTTTGCCCAACTTGTGGTGGTGCATTAGAACATGCCAAAGGTATTGAAGTTGGTCAAGTATTTAAATTAGGCACAAAATATTCTGAAGCATTACAAGCTACATTCTTAGACCAAAATGGTCGTCCTAATCCAATGATTATGGGCTGTTATGGCATTGGTGTATCTCGTACATTAGCTGCAGCTATTGAGCAATACCACGATGAAAATGGTATTATTTGGCCTCGTTCTATTGCACCATTTGAAGCTGTTATCGTACCTATTAATGCTAAAGATGAAGCGTTGATGTCCACAAGTCAAACCATTTATAGTGCATTACAAAATGCAGGTGTAGATGTGTTACTTGATGATCGTAAAGATCGAGCTGGTGTAAAATTTAAGGATGCTGATTTAATTGGTTATCCACTTCGTATTACAGTAAGTAAAAATACACTTGAAAATAATGAAGTAGAAATTCAAATTCGTAAGTCTGGAGAGGCCATTACATGTGCCATTGATTCTGTAGCAACCAAGGTTACTGAATTGCTTCAAGATTTATAATTAAATTGCGATTCTAGTGAATACTCATTAGGGTCGCAATTTTTCTTTCTAAACTTGAATTAATAGACTAAATCAGTCATAATTAAAAGATAGGATATTTGTAATGGGAGGTGCTCTATGCTTGTAGATTTTCACATGCACTCTATCTATTCTGATGGAGTCAAAAGTCCAGAGGAATTATTACGTCATGCATTAGATTGTAATCTATCTATGATGGCTTTGACTGATCATGATGAAATCGATGGTATTAAAGCATTGCGTACCGCTCAGGAACAATTAGATCCAGAGAAAACCATTAAAATTATTAATGGTTGTGAGTTTAGTGCCGATTATAAAGATAAATCGATTCATATTTTGGGCTATCGTTTTGATGAAACTAATAAGGAATTAAGAGATTTTATTAAGTATTTTAAATCAAAACGAGAAGAACGAATCGATGAAATTATTAAACGTTGTAATAATGTTGGATATTTAATATCAAAAGATGACCTACTCAAAAAATTTCCTAAAACACAAGCTTATGGGCGTCCACATATTGGACAATTATTAATTGATGGTGGCTACGCCAAGGATATCAATGATGTATTTAAAGGTATTCTCCGAAAAGATAGTCCTTGCTATGTGCCTAAGGTTAAGGTTGAGGTTCCATATATTATTGATATTATTCATAAAGCTGGAGGCCTTGCCGTTATGGCTCATCCTAAATTAGTATCTAGTGATGAGTATGTAGTAGAAATGTTAGCTTATGATTTTGATGGTATGGAAGTTTACCATACTAAACATAACGCGGATGATGTGAAACGATATAAAGCATTAGCAACAAAACATAACTTGTTTATTACAGGTGGTTCTGATTTTCATGGTATTCCAGGAAAAGCACCAGATAAATTTGGAGACTACTTGGTATCATCTGAGAATGTATCAGAATTTATTAGTTTGTTATAAATAATGAGGTTGACTATGGAAGTCATTGCATTTGTAGGTAGTAGTGGCACTGGTAAAAGCCATCGTGCGCTCGTAGTTGCTCATGAAAACAATATTGAATGTATTATCGATGATGGTATTTTAATTCACGATAATAAGATTGTAGCAGGTTTTTCTGCTAAGAAGGAATCTAGCCGATTAAAAGCTGTTCGTCGTGCCATTTTCCAAGATGAAGTGCAAGTAAAATCAGTACGTGAGCAATTAGATAAAATCAATCCTAATAAACTTATGATTATTGGTACATCCGATAATATGGTTAAGAAAATTACTAAAGCATTAGGCTTGCAAGATCCTGATCGGTATATTCGCATTGAGGACGTTGCTACACCTAAAGAAATTGAAAAGGCACAACATGCTCGTCTAAAAGAAGGTAAACATATTATTCCAGTTCCAACGATGGAATTGAAACCTCACTTTAGAGGGTACTTAATTGATCCAATCAAAACTATGTGGCGTCGACGTACATTAAAAAAACAAGACCAAGATACATTGGGGCAAATTGGGTCAGAAGGCTTTGAACGTTCTGTAGTACGCCCTGCTTTCAGCTATTATGGACGACTCACCTTTGATGATGATGTAATTATTAAATTGATTCGCAATGGCCTTAAAAAAGTAGCTGGTGTTGACGAGTCTAGTGTTATTTCTTTCAAAAAAAGCGATAAAGGCCAAAATGGTCTAGTCGTAGATATGGCTGTTGTTATTGAACATGGTTATCCTGTTAAATCATTAATGCAACAGGTGCAAAAGTCTGTTCGTAATGAAATCGAATATATTACAGGCATGTCTATTGAACGGATGTCCATAAAAGTTAAAAATATTATAGAAACAAAACGTAAGATTGTTAAAGTATAGGAGTTAGAATGAAGTCTTATTATATTTACACCTATGGTTGTCAAATGAATACTGCTGATTCTGAGCGCTTATCGCATCAGTTAGAATCTGTTGGCTATACACCTACAGAGGACGTAGAAACTGCAGATTTAATATTATTAAATACTTGTGCAGTACGTGAGAATGCAGAAACAAAAGTCTATGGCCGCATAGGTGAGCTAATGAGACTGAAGAGAAAAAATAAAAACTTGATTCTTGCTGTTACAGGATGCATGGCACAGAAGAATCAAGCAGAAATGTTTAAGCGCGCTCCACATATTGATATTGTCTTAGGTACTCATAATATTCAACATATTAATGAAATGATTGAAGAGGTACAACGAGGTCATACACATCAAATCAATGTAGACATGGATAATTCTGTATTGCCAGAATTGGAAGCAAAACCTAATGGTACCTTTTATGCATGGGTACCTATTATGAATGGATGCAATAAGTTCTGTACGTACTGCATCGTTCCTCACGTTCGTGGTAGAGAAATTAGTCGTCCTGTAGAGGCCATCGTAAAAGAGGTAACCGAACTAGGGGCAAAAGGCTTTAAAGAGATTACTTTATTGGGGCAAAATGTAAACTCTTATGGCTTAGATTTTAAAGATGGTACCGATTTTGGTACATTAGTGGACGCTCTCGATGGTATTCCAGGTATTGAACGTATACGTTATATGACAAGTCATCCTCAAGATATGACTAAATCTATGATAGATGCCCTTGGTCGATCTTCTAATATTGTTACTCATTTACATTTACCGATTCAATCTGGTTCGGACCGTATCTTAAAGAAAATGAACCGACATTATACAGTGGAGCATTATAAAGAACTACTTTCTTACTGTCGTGAGAAAATTAAAGATGTAGTTGTTACTACCGATATTATTGTAGGTTTTCCTGGGGAAACAGAGGAAGATTTTCAAGCTACTTTACAACTCTTAAAAGATGTTCGTTATGATATGGCGTATACTTTCATCTACTCTAAACGCTCTGGTACGCCAGCAGCGACTATGGATGATCAAGTTCCAGAAGAGGTTAAACGCGTGCGTTTACAAACATTGATGGACGTACAAAATGAAATCTCTTATGAACTAAATAAACCTATGGAAGGGCAAGTGTTTGATATTATTGTAGAGGGGCCAAGTCCTCGTGATGAAGATATGTGGTTTGGTCGGACATCGGGCAATAAAATGGTGTTATTCCCGAAAGACGATTCTTTATCAATTGGCGAAACTGTACCTGCATATATTGATAAAGCACAAACTTGGGTTTGCTACGGTACAATACAAAAGGGGTAAGTATGGCAAAAAAGCAAACACCTATGATGGAGCAGTATTTAGATATTAAATCTAGATATTCTGAAGAATTACTGTTCTTTCGGTTAGGTGACTTTTATGAATTATTTAATGATGATGCATTAATTGCATCTCGTGAACTTAATATAACATTAACAGGACGCCCAACAGGAGATGAGGAACGCACACCAATGTGTGGCGTTCCTTTTCATGCTGCTGAAAGTTATATAGAAACATTGGTAAAAAAAGGTTATAAAGTTGCTATTTGTGAACAATTAGAAGATCCTAAAGCAGTTAAGGGTATCGTTAAGCGTGACGTTATTAAGGTCATTACACCGGGGACGGTAATGACTGAAAATGGTAATGATGCACGGTCAAACAATTTTTTATCATTATTTTATATGGTAAAAGATGCATGGATACTCGTATTTTCAGATGTATCTACTGGGGAAGTTATTTGGCATCGTATTACTGATTGTGAAAAACGAAGTGATATGTTTGATGCGCTCAGTATGTATCGTCCTAGTGAAATTATATTGCCTGAAGGAACTGTATTACCGCAAGATATAAAAGACTTTATGGATAATCAATTCAGCAATATTGTATTATCTCCATTTAGTACATATCATACACAACGAGAGGTAGCGGAAAAAGCAGTTACTCACTTTGGTGATTTAGGCCTTATGGAAGAGGATGTATGGGAAGCATTAGGGTATATGCTTTTATATTTAGAGGATATTATTAAGTCTGAAATTTCCCATATTAACTATGTACATCAATTGAGTGTAGGTAATCGTCTGATCTTAGATACATCTTCTTTACGCCATTTAGAAATTACCCATAATCTCCGTGATGTCGGTCAAAAAGGAACATTACTCGATGTACTAGATCGTACGTTGACACCAATGGGTGCGCGCCTATTAAAGCAATGGCTTGAAAGTCCGTTGACTGATGTAAATCAAATTCAACGTAGACAAGCTGCCGTAGCAGAACTTATTACACGTGGAGCAGAGAGGTCTCATATCCGTAGCTTATTAGATTGTATTTATGACTTTGAGCGCATCGTAGGTCGTGTAGAAACAGGTTCTGTGTCACCTAGAGATTTAACGGCTCTTCGTGAATCTCTAGCAGTATTGCCAGATATTAAAGATGTATTAGGTACATGCTCAAGTTTAGCATTAACATCCATTAATGACCGTATCCAAGATCATAAAGATATTTATGATTTATTATGTCGTGCTATTGCTGACCAACCAGCATTGACATTAAAAGAAGGCCGTGTCATTAAAGATGGTTTTAATCCGGATTTAGATGAACTGCGTTCTTTAGCTACTAATAGTGAGCAGTGGCTGGCTAAGATGGAAGCCGACATTAAAGAGGCTACAGGTTTATCTAAAATAAAAACTGGCTATAATAAAGTGTTTGGTTATTATTTCGAAGTTTCTCATAGTAAATCTGAACAAGTACCTGATTACTTTATTCGAAAACAAACTTTAGCTAATGCAGAGCGTTATATTACGCCTGAGTTAAAGGAGTTTGAAATCAAAATTCTTAGCGCTAAAGACAAGATAATCGCTTTAGAACATGAATTATATCAACAATTACGAAATGATATAAAACTTGTTATTAAAGATGTACAAGAAACAGCTCGTGCTCTTGCTGAGCTTGATGTATTGTGTTCTTTGGCACTAGTAGGTTACGAAGAGAATTATATTTGCCCTACCATCGTAATGAATGGCCAAATCAATATTCGAGATGGTCGTCATCCTGTAATTGAAAAATTCTTGAAGCGCGAAGTTTTTGTACCAAATGATATCGTTCTAAATCATGATGATGAGGAATTCTTGCTCATTACAGGCCCTAATATGGCCGGTAAATCAACATATATGCGTCAAGCTGCTATTTTGATGATTATGGCTCAAATAGGCTCCTTTATTCCTGCCCGTGAAGCATCTATTTCTCCAGTGGATCGCATCTTTACACGTGTAGGTGCTAGTGATGATATTTCTACTGGTCAAAGTACGTTCATGGTAGAAATGAAAGAGGTAGCCTATATTTTAGAGAATGCTACACATAACAGCTTAATTATCTTAGATGAAATTGGTCGTGGCACTAGTACATTTGATGGTTTAAGTATCGCTCAAGCTGTAGTTGAGCATATTTGTAAGCATATTCACGGCAAGACATTATTTGCTACCCATTACCATGAGCTAATTAGTTTAGAAGAAAGCTATAGTAAATTAAAGAATTACACTGTAGCTGTAAAAGAAAAAGGTAAGGATGTTGCATTCTTGCGCCGCATCATCAGAGGTGGCGCAGATCGAAGCTATGGTATTCATGTAGCGAAATTGGCAGGATTACCAAACTCTGTGTTAAAACGTGCAGAGGTAATTTTGGAATCTTTGGAAGACCAAAGTCATGATGCTAGTGATTTAAATAATCGTGTTATGGGAGCTCAACTTAATAATGTAGTGAAGCCAGTTACTAAACAATTGAGTGATTCTTCACTAGGTAACTTATTTACTCATTCTGTAGTCGATAGCTTACTCGAAGTGGATGTAATGAGTATGACACCGATTGAAGCATTAAATAAATTATATGAACTACAAGAGGAGGCTCGTAAAGGAGGCGGGAAATAATGGCAACCATTCATGTATTGGATGAAACCACAATCAATAAGATAGCTGCTGGTGAAGTTGTGGAACGTCCCGCATCAGTTATTAAAGAGCTCATTGAAAACTCCATTGATGCGTCCGCCACTAATATTGAGGTTGAAATCGGCGATGGCGGTGTAGCTTACATGAGGATTACCGATAATGGTATCGGTATGACAGAGGAAGATGCACGCCTTGCAATTTTGCGTCATGCTACCTCTAAAATACAACAGGTAGAGGATTTATTTGATATAGCATCCCTCGGCTTTCGTGGTGAGGCTTTGGCTAGTATTGCCTCGGTGTCTCATTTTTCTTTGACTACACGTAAAGCTGACTCAGATTTGGGCACTCGTATTACCGTAGATGGTGGTACTTTCACCGATTGTATTCCTTATGGTGCGGCACCTGGTACGACAATTGAAATTAAAGATTTGTTTTATAATACGCCAGCGCGTCGCAAATTCTTGAAAACAGAGCGTACCGAATCTTCTAAAATTCAAGATATTGTAGGCAAACTTGCACTTAGTAACCCACATATTTCTTTTAAACTCATCGTAGATGACCGTGTAGCTATTATTACTCCTGGAAACGGCAATATTGGTGATACGGTAGCTGCATTATATGGCTATAAAATGAAAGATGATATTTTCACTGTTGCTTATGAAAGTGACTCTATTTATATTGATGGTGTAGTTAGTAAACCTACACTTCTTAAAAGTACAAGAATTTGGCAAACTATTATCGTTAATAACCGTGTTATTTCCGATAAAACAATAATGAAGGCTATCGATAATGCTTACCATGCATTGTTACCTAAAAACGGTCATCCTTTAGTGGTGCTTAATATTACTGTACCTGCTGGTATGGTTGATATTAACGTTCATCCACGAAAGAGTGAAGTAAAATTCTCGGATGATAAGATTATATTTAAAGCTGTTTATCATGGTATTTTAAACGCCTTAAATAATCCTCTACATGAGCGATACGAACGAGAATCATCTTCTTATATGAATGGCACAATTAATAATGGATCTGATTTCCGTAATAATGAAACCAATAGTAATGACGTAAATACTAACCGGAATGCTACAGTTACTAATTCTAGTTCATATGGTAGTTTATCTCATCATGGCAATAGTACGTATGATTCGTATAGAACGCCTTCTGTTGTACAAGATGAGATGCAGTCTGCTGAGCATATAGCTACTGCGGTAGATTATGACAAAGTATTTGGTAGTCGCCGTACTAAAGGTTACGAAGTCATGCGCGGTGAGACTACACAGTTTGTAGAGAGTCTTAAAACTAAGGGTTTTACACCACCTCCGCCAAAGGCTACTTATGAACAGTCGTCCTTTACAGACGAAAGCTTCGATGCTGTTCCTACTGAATATACTAGTTATACGAAGGAAGACGTTGAGAAATTTAAGTCTTTAGCTCAAGATATTCGTGAAGAAAATACAGAGGCGCGTACCATTCAAAATTCTGGATTCTTACCTATGGGACAAGTCGCTTCTTGTTATATTTTGGCTAAAAAGGGTGATGATCTCTACATAATAGACCAACACGCAGCTCATGAACGTGTACGTTATGATAAGCTTTGTAAGTCTTCTGAATCCATTCCTATGCAATCTATCCTTGTGCCTCAATATAGTGAGGCTACAGATGATGAAATGAATTTGGTAGAGGAAGAACGTGAAACCTTACTAGATCTTGGATTTGAGGTAGAGTTAGGTGGTCCTACGAAAATTAAATTGGTAGGGGCTCCTGTAGATTTAGTAGAGTCAAAGGCTTTTGAAATTCTCCAATATGTATTTTCTTACTTACACGAACACCAACAGCCTACTAAGGCTCAGTTACGTCATGAAATGCTAGCGTATGCATCTTGTAGAGGGGCCATTAAGGCAGGTCATAATTTAAATATGTATCAAATGACTACCTTAATTGAGGATCTCTTTAGTACAGAGAAACCGTACGTATGTCCTCATGGTCGTCCAACGATAATCAAGTTTACACCTGATGAATTAGGTAAGTTATTCTTACGGTCTTAATATGAATATACTAACGACATCTCAAAAATCTAATGAGGCCATTCAGGAGGAAGCCAAAGCATTGGCTTCCTCTATGCATATGACATATATTAAACGAGGTAAAACATCGATACCAGCCTTATTCGGTAAGTATCAATGCGAATATATTGCGGTTCTTGCTGGTTCTGGATTAACGATTCATTTCCCAGAAAATCAACAACATACCTTTCATTTGTCTATGGCTCAATTACGTATATTGCGTTTACAACGCGGTGAAGGGGATCATCTAGTTAATGCGGTACAAGTCATATTAGATAAAAAAGGATTATCTAATAGAGATAAATTTACATTTTTAGACTGTACAATTGGTCTTGGTAGTGACAGTATTGTAGTGAGTTATGGTTACCCACAGGCTCAAATAACTGGTCTAGAAGGGTCTTTACCTATATGGCTTGCCACTAGTCATGGCTTAGCTCATTATATTCATAGTGACGATAGTGTAACGAATGTATTGCGACGTATTAAAGTAAATCATGATAACTTTGAGCATTATTTACCAAACCTACCTGACAATAGTATTGATATTATTTATTTTGATCCTATGTTTGAAGTTCCTGTAGAGGAAAGTCCTCAATTCAAACCTCTTCGGGGACATACTGTGGAAAGTCATATAGAGGATAAAATCATGGCACAGGCTATGCGTGTTGCCACGTATGGTGTTATTATTAAAGAACGACCATTTAGTTCGGTCTTTCAAAACTATCCACCGCATCAATGGGTGGGCGGAAAATATAGTCGTATAGGCTATGGTGTATATATGAAGGAGTTAATGTGAATCCCTTAATTACCATCGTTGGACCAACGGCGGTAGGCAAAACAGATCTAACCTTGGACTTAGCAGAACAGCTACATGCTGAGGTTATTTCTGGTGATGCTTACCAAGTATATAAACAACTCAATATTGGTACCGCTAAACCATCGGCGGATGAACTTAAGCGTGTGAAACATCATCTTATCGATATTTTAGAACCAAATGATTCATATTCAGTGTCTATTTTCCAGAATCAAGCTAAAGAGATAATTGGTAGATTAAATGACAGGAATATTCTTCCTATTCTCTCTGGTGGTACAGGGTTATATGTTCAATCGTTATTAGAGAACTATAACTTTAATGACGTTAAGCCTAATAAAAGTTTACGATCAGAACTAGATGAGCTATTTAATGCTAAAGGTATTGATGGTTTACGAGAATATGCTATCACCTTAGGAAAAGAACATAATATAGAAATTCAATATAGTGATAAGCATCGTTTGTATCGAGCTGTTGAAATATTACATCATGGTGATGTAGATTCATTACGTAATCAGACAAAAGATGGTGTATCATATAAAGGGCCTGTTATTGGTCTTATGAGAGATCGTGATCAGTTATATGAGCGCATCAATTTTCGCGTTGATATGATGTTTGATGCAGGTTTGATTAAAGAAGTAGAACAACTCATTAAGTCTGGAGTAAATCCAGATTGCCAAGCTTTTAAGGGGATTGGTTATAAAGAGGTTGTAGACTATATGAATGGTAGTATTAGCCTCGATGAATGCCGCGATTTAATTAAGAAAAATACTCGTCATTTTGCCAAGCGACAAATCACTTGGTATAAGCGCATGCCATATATTGAATGGATTCATATTGATAATAATACATCTAAAGATTTTATATTTAATAAAGCTATGGAATTAATTCGTAGAGAAGGATTAGCATGACATTAGAAGAAATACGTAGTAAAGCCCTTGAGATGGCTGAACCTGAATTTAAAAAGTTTGAACCTATTGCATTAGCCAATACAAAAAAGGTGTTAGAAGCCTTTAAAGAGTGCCAAGTATCTGATTATCATTTTACAGGTACTACGGGTTATGGTTATAACGATGTGGGCCGTGAGAAGTTAGATGAAGTATTCGCCTATGTATTTAAAGGTGAAAAAGCCATTGTTCGTCCCCATTTTGTTTCTGGTACTCATGCACTAGCAACAACTTTGATTTCTTTAATGGGGAATGGTTCAAAAGGGACTGAATTTATCTATGCAGTTGGGGCTCCTTACGATACGATGCAATCTGTTATCGGTGCATCTCGTGAAGTGCGTGGATCTCTTGTAGAAAAGGGGTTTACCTATACTGAGGTACCTTTAAAAGATAATACGTATGATGTAGAAGCCATCGCTAATGCTGTTAATGACAATACGCGAGTAGTAGTGATTCAACGCTCTCGTGGTTATAGTACGCGTGAACCATTATCTATTGCGGATATTAAGATTATTGTAGATGCTGTAAAAGCTAAAAACTCGAATACTATTTGTTTTGTAGATAATTGTTATGGTGAGTTTACAGAACTGCAAGAGCCTTTAGAAGCTGGTGCAGATATTATGGCGGGCTCTCTCATTAAAAATGCAGGTGGCGGTTTGGCACCAACTGGTGGCTATATCGTAGGTCGTGAAGACTTAGTTGAAGATGCAGCGTATCAACTGACTGCTCCAGGACTTGGTGATCATATGGGCTCTTATGCGCCTGGTTACCGATTATTCTTCCAAGGCTTATTTATGGCTCCTCACGTAGTATTACAAGCTCTTAAAGGGGCTGTATATACAGCTGCAGTAGGTGAATTGTTAGGGTATGATGTTTTCCCTAAGGTAAATGCTGAACGCTATGATTTAATCCAAGCTATCAATTTAAAAAATGGAGAAGAAATGGAGCACTTCTGTGTAGGTATGCAAGCATATTCTCCTGTAGATGCCCACGTACATCCAATTCCTGGCGATATGCCTGGCTACGAAGATAAAATCATCATGGCCGGTGGTACCTTTGTACAAGGCTCATCTATTGAATTAAGTGCAGATGGTCCTGTTCGCCCTCCGTATACGATTTTTATGCAAGGTGGACTTGTATTTGAACATTCTATGCTAGGTATTTTAGGTGCTGCAGAAGAATTACTAAAACATAGATAATAATTAGAATCTCTTTCTTTTGATGAAAGGGATTCTTTTTATTTCAAATCTTTTCAATATACCTAATTCTAGGCTATAATATAAGTTGCTATAATTTCATAGCAATACTACTCGGACTTTTACACCGAACTAGTGTTTTACACGTCAGGCTTTCACCCTGATTAGTTTTATGATCAAGAGATCATTAAAAGGAGAAAGTATGGAAAAAGTTATCGCTGTAGCTATGAGTGGCGGCGTAGATAGTTCTTTAACTGCTGCAATGCTACTAAAACAAGGCTATAAAGTATTTGGTATTACCCTATGGCTGTGGGTGAGTGGTACACCTTATGATTCAGTGCCGCTCGCTGTAACAGATGCTAAGAAGATGTGTGATTTTCTTGGTATTGAGCATCATATTATTGATGCTCGTGATGTATTCTACGATAATGTAGTAGATTACTTCGTAAAAGAATATGCCTATGGTCGTACGCCAAATCCTTGTGTATTCTGTAATAAAAATATCAAATTTGATTTGATGCTCAATCGAGCCCTTGAACTTGGTGCAACACATATGGTTACTGGCCATTATGCACAGGTTAATTATAATGAAGAAACTGGTTTATATGAATTACATAAAGGCGTTGATCCTACCAAAGATCAAAGCTATGTTATGTACAATATGAACCAACGCATTTTGAGTCATCTCATGTTCCCACTAGGTGGGCAATGTAAGACTGAAACACGTAAATTAGCTGCTGAATATGATTTGCCAGTAGCTAAAAAACCAGATAGTGTAGATATTTGCTTCTTGCCTCATGGGAACTATCAAAAGCTTGTAGTAGAAGAAATGAAAGATAAACCAAAGTCTGGTAATATCGTTACTGAAGATGGTGAGGTATTAGGTAAGCATAATGGTTTATTTAACTACACTATAGGCCAACGTAAGGGCCTAGGGATTGCATATAAGCATCCATTATATGTAATTGGCTTTAATGGTGAACGCAATGAAGTCATTGTAGGTCCTAATGATCGACTATTTACGAATCGTATGATTTGTAAGTTCTATAATTTCTTAGATGATACAATTCATAAAGAATTAAAGGTAGAAGGTAAAATTCGCTATGCAGCAAATCCTTCACCTTGTACTGCACGTATCTTAGATGATGATACGATGAAAGTTATCTTCGAAGAACCACAACGGGCTATTACACCAGGTCAGTCCGTAGCCTTTTATAATGGCACTCAACTATTAGGAGGTGCTGTTATCGATCGCGTATGTTAGAAAGGAGAATACAAGTTCCTTGAACTTGTTTACATAGTATGTCAACGAAAAAGATTAGAAACTTCTGTATTATAGCTCATATTGACCATGGTAAATCTACCATCGCCGACAGATTAATTGAATATACTGGCACATTACAAAAACGAGAAATGGAAGCGCAAGTCCTAGACTCCATGGATTTGGAACGAGAACGTGGTATTACTATTAAGGCACAATCTGTTCGAATTTTGTATAAAGCACAAGATGGAGAAGAGTATACTTTGAACCTTATCGATACTCCTGGCCATGTGGATTTCAGCTATGAAGTATCTCGTTCTCTTGCAGCTTGTGAAGGTGCATTACTAGTAGTAGATGCTGCACAAGGTGTAGAAGCTCAAACGTTGGCAAATGTGTATCTCGCTTTAGAACATGATCTTGAAATTATTCCTGTTATTAACAAAATTGATTTGCCTTCTGCCGATCCTGATCGGGTTAGACATGAAATTGAAGATATCATTGGTTTAGACGCATCAGAAGCAGTATTATGTTCTGCTAAATCTGGCATTGGCATTCCAGATATTTTAGAAGCCATTGTAAATAAGGTGCCTGCACCACCAGATAAATCTGATGAACCAACAAGAGCATTGATTTTTGATAGCCGCTTTGATGCTTATAAAGGTGCAATTGCTTATGTGCGTGTAAAAGAAGGTACTATTAAAGCAAAAGATACCATTCGCATGATGCATGATAATAAGGATTTTGATGTAACTGAGCTCGGTATCTTTACACCAAATCTTGTGCCTGTTCAGGAATTATCATGTGGTTCTGTAGGTTGTATTGCGGCAAGTATTAAGAATGTAGCAGACTGTCACGTAGGTGATACGGTAACATTAGCTGATAATCCTGCACCAGAACCATTACCAGGCTATCGAAAAGCCGTATCCATGGTATATTGTGGCTTGTATCCAACAGATTCTAAGGACTATGAAAATCTTCGTGATGCATTAGAAAAGTTACAGCTTAATGATGCTGCTTTAGAATATGAAGCTGAAACATCTTTAGCATTGGGTTTTGGTTTCCGTTGTGGCTTCCTTGGGCTGTTACATATGGATGTAATTCAAGAACGGTTAGAGCGTGAATATAACTTATCCCTTATTACAACAGCTCCATCTGTAAACTACAAGATTTATAAGACGAATGGAGAAATGCTTGAAGTGGATAACCCTGCTAAATTACCACCACCAACTGAAATCGATTACATTGAAGAACCATATGTAAAAGCTACTACAATTGTGCCTAAAGACTTTGTTGGTACTATTATGGAGTTATCTCAAGATAAACGTGGTGAATATCAATCCATGGAATATTTGGATGAAACACGTGTATCTGTTGTGTATCACTTGCCTTTGAGTGAAATTATTTACGACTACTTTGATAAATTGAAATCTGCTACCAAGGGTTATGCGTCTCTTGACTATGAGTTGATTGGGTATAAACAATCTCCAATGGTTAAGATGGATATTCTGTTAAATGGTGATCCTGTGGATGCATTGTCTATTATCGTACATAAGGACCGTGCTTCTACACGTGGTCGTGCGTTAGCTGAAAAATTAAAAGAATTGATTCCTCGTCAAATGTTTGAAATTCCAATTCAAGCAGCGGTGGGCACGAAAATTGTGGCTCGTGAGACTGTAAAAGCGTGGCGTAAAGACGTTTTGGCGAAGTGTTACGGCGGTGATATTTCTCGTAAACGTAAACTCTTAGAAAAACAAAAAGCTGGTAAGAAACGTATGAAGTCTGTGGGCTCTGTAGAGATTCCACAAGAAGCATTTATGGCTATTCTCAAGGTTGAGGACTAATATAATGAAAACAGATTCTAATATCCTGAATCTGTCTACACTTGGGGATATGGGCTTGTATGTCCATATCCCTTTTTGTAAACAGAAATGTATGTATTGTGATTTTCCAGCCTATCAAAATTTACAAGATTATTATGAAACCTATGTCTATGCATTAGTACAAGAAATGGATTTATGGGTGTCAGAACACCCAGAGTCTAAATCGAAACCTATTGATACTATTTATTTTGGTGGTGGAACACCTACTGAATTATCAATACAACAGCTACAGATGATTGTAGATAAAATTAAAAGTACTTTTACTATTACTGACGATTGCCATATGACTATAGAGTCTAATCCTGGTGAAGTAGATCTACAGTATCTAACTAAGTTAGTTAAACTAGGTTTTAATCGCATTAGTTTTGGTGTTCAAACCTTTGATGATAAGGCGCTTACCATGCTGCATCGCAGTCATGATGGGGAAAAGGCTAAACAAGCTGTTTATGATGCTAAAGAGGCTGGATTTACAGATATTAATATTGATTTAATTTATGGCTTGCCACGACAAACCTTAGAGGATATTCAGCATAATTTAAATATTGTAAAAGATTTACCAATTAATCATATTTCTACGTATGGTTTACAAGTTGAGGTAGGCACTTATTTATATCATTTAGTACAAAAGAACTTGATCTCTATTCCTAGTGAAAGTATAGATGAGTCAATGTATGATACGATGATGTCTGGTTTAAAAGCACTAGGGTTTGAGCGATACGAGATTTCAAATTTCGCGAAGGGTAATTTCTACAGTCGTCATAATTTAAAATATTGGCATTATATAGACTATTTAGGATTTGGTGCAGGTGCGCATTCCTTCTATGATGGAGTCCGCCGTAGTAACAATCGTAATGTGATGCCTTATATACAATCCGTTGATCGATACATTATGCCTACTATCGATACGGAGACGATTACTGTAGAGCGAGCACAAGAGGACTTTTGCTTCTTAGCGCTTCGCACTAAGTGGGGCCTTGATGAGCAAAAATTTGAGGATAGATTTGGTGTATCTGTTCATAACTTATTTGGTAATATATTAGAAGATTTGGTTACTAAAGGCTTATTAGAGTATCAAAATGGTAGTTATCATTTAACCCCTGAAGGCGCCAAGCATGGGAATTATGTGTTTAGTCAATTTATTCGAGAGTAATTTCTCACAGTTTCTCAAAATTTAATATGTTAGTATAAATAGGATGATGATGAATAAGCATGCTAGATTTGAGGAGGAACGATGAAGACATCTGTCATATTACACGGTTTACATAATGAATTTACTTTAGATCAAATGAAGGCATGCATAGAACTGGCTGAAAAATATGGAGGATCTTTCCGCCATGTAGTAACAGGTATACAAATTACAGGTATTGAAAAAGACGATAAGGAAAAACTTATCTCTGAATTACCAGAAGGCGTAACCACTGTTATTCATAGGGGTGTTAATTCCTTAATCGCCTGCGTAGGTAAAGGCTATTGTAAAAATGGCCAAATGGAAACTAAAGAATTGGCTGATTATGTAGAGAGAAAACATTACGGCCGAAAAACATCTCACAAGTGCAAAATTGGTATCAGTGGCTGTGGTCGTAACTGTCCAGATGCAATGGTAAAAGATATTGCTTTTATTGGTACATCTCAAGGATTTATGTTGGCTGTTGGTGGCAATACAGGAATGCGACCAGAGGCTGGTAAAATTTTGGCTAGAAAGCTTACTGTTGAGCAATCCAAAAAAGCTGTAGATATCTTAGTAGATTGGTATGCAGAACATGGAGAGCCTCGTGAGCGTATGGGAAAATTATTAGAACGCCTAGGTAATCCCTTAGAAGGTGTAGAACTATAAGTTGCTATATTTTAAGTGCGAATGGTTTTATAGTACTTAATCTGTTCGTTTATCTAGAGAGTTATTAGTTTTTCTCCGAATTTTAGTAACAATAAAATTATGATATATATAAACACTTATACTATTTTATGGTTTTAATAATAAAAATTTTATTAGACCATCATATTCTACTTTTTAGATTTTAGGATATGACATAAATGTAGATAGTATAAGTGTTTTCTAATTATTACACTTTGATTTTTTGACTAATTAATTAAAAATATTCAATTGTCTTTTTGACTAAATAGATATTATTTGACTTTTTAAGGATTTTTTTGCTTGACAATTTTTTCCAATGTGATAATATTATACATGCGATTAGCACTCAAAGTTTATGAGTGCTAACAAGAGGTGTCATTATGGATGAAAGAAAACAGCGCATCTTGCGAGCCATAATTGAAGACTACGTTAAATCTGCTGAACCTGTAGGTTCCAGGACGATTGCAAAGAATTATAATCTTGGTATTAGTCCTGCAACAGTACGAAATGAAATGTCCGATTTAGAGGAGTTAGGCTATTTGGAGCAACCTCATACATCGGCGGGACGTATTCCTTCAGCTAAAGGCTATCGCTTATATGTTGATTCTATGTTGAATCAACAACCTGTTCCATTACAGGATGCTGAGAAAATTGAAATGTTATGGAAACATTCTAATGGATCTACGAGTGAGCTCTTCTTAAATATGGCTAAATTATTATCACAAGTGAGCCATAGTATGAGTTTGTTCTTAGCTCCAGCCTATGATAGAGCATTAATCAAATACATTCATGTATTGCCGCTTGATTCACATCAAGCTGTTATGGTTGTTATTACTGAGACTGGTGCTCTTGATAATGAATTAATGTACTTTACTGAAGGCGTTTCGCCTGATGTATTACAAAGTTTAGCTATGCAATTTAGCAATGCTTTACAGAATATAGGTATTGGTCATGTAACGGCTGAAGCGTTAGGAACACTTTTGATTCATATGGAAGGTCCACAAGGGATTTTGATGATCCTTTCAGAAACATTATTACGAGCAATTAATAAACGTAAGTTGTTCTATTCTGTAGGTACCACAGAGTTGTTAAATCAACCAGAGTTTAAGTCTGTTGAAAAAGTGCAACCCTTGCTTTCATTAGTGGAAGAACAAAATCAATTGGGACAATTATTAAAGGATGATTCACCTACACCTGTGAAGGTAAAGATTGGCAATGAAAATGATACCGAAGCACTTCAATCGATGAGTGTGGTACAAGCTGATTTTACAAATCAAGATCAGCCTATCGGTACTCTTGCTATTCTAGGACCGACACGAATGGAGTATGGTCGTATCATTGGTATGTTGTCTCATATGAAACATATAATGGAATCTATGGTAAAAGAACAAAAATAGAAAGGGCATATAATGGCTGAAGAACAAGACATTAAACAAGAAACAGTGGACGAAACAGTGGAAGCTACAAATGTAGAGGAACCAACTGTTGAGGAAGCTGAAGAAGTTGTGGCTGATGCAGCTCAAGTGTTAGAGGAGCTCAAAGCAGACTTTGATAATCGCTACAAGCGTTTACAAGCGGACTTCGACAACTTCAAACGTCGTACTAATCAAGAAAAAGAGCAACTTGCAGGATATGTTAAAGGGGATGTACTTACAGATCTACTTCCTGTATTAGATAACTTTGAACGAGCTGTTCAAAGCCCAGTGGAAGGTGATGCAAAGGTATTCCTTGATGGATTTATCATGATCCATCAAAACTTGATGGCTATGCTATCTAAACATGGTTTAGCCGTTATCGATGCGGTAGGTAAACCATTTGATCCAAATTTCCATCAAGCGATTATGCGAGTGCCGTCAGATGAATATGAATCTGATACGGTATGTGAAGTATTGCAAACTGGCTATACTGTTGATGGTCGTTGTATTCGTCCTGCAATGGTAAAAGTTGTTGAATAGATTATAAAGGTTTTAGGAGGCATATATTATGGCAAAGGTAATTGGTATTGATTTAGGTACTACAAACTCTTGTGTTGCGGTTATGGAAGGCGGCGAACCTACGGTTATTACTAACCAAGAAGGCGCTCGTACTACTCCTTCCGTTGTTGGTTTTGCAAAAAATGGCGAACGTTTAGTAGGTCAATTGGCTAAACGTCAAGCTGTATCTAACCCAGAAAACACAATCATTTCTATTAAACGTCACATGGGTACAGACTACAAAGTAACTGTAGAAGGTAAATCTTATACTCCTCAAGAAATTTCTGCTATGATTCTTCAAAAAATCAAAGCTGATGCAGAAGCTTACTTGGGCGAGCCTGTTAAACAAGCTGTTATTACAGTTCCTGCATACTTTACAGATGCTCAACGTCAAGCTACAAAAGACGCTGGTGCGATTGCAGGTCTTGAAGTACTTCGTATCATCAACGAACCTACAGCAGCTGCTCTTGCATATGGTGTAGATAAAGATGAAGACGGTAAAGTTCTTGTATTTGACCTTGGTGGTGGTACATTCGACGTATCTATCCTTGAACTTGGTGATGGCGTATTCGAAGTATTGGCAACATCTGGTAATAACCATCTTGGTGGCGATGACTTCGACCAACGCATCATGAACTACCTTATTGAAGAATTCAAAAAAGAAACTGGTATCGATTTATCCAATGATAAATTAGCTGATCAACGTTTAAAAGAAGCTGCTGAAAAAGCTAAAATTGAATTGTCTGGCGTAGCAAGTACAAATATCAATTTGCCATTCATCACAGCTGATGCTACTGGTCCTAAACACTTAGACGTAACATTAACTCGTGCCAAATTTGAAGAATTGACTGCTGACTTGGTACAAGCTACTATTGAACCTACACGTAAAGCTATGCAAGATGCTGGTCTTTCCGCTTCTGATATCGATAAAGTATTGTTAGTTGGTGGCTCTAGCCGTATTCCAGCTGTACAAGAAGCTATTAAAAAAGTATTGGGTAAAGAACCAACTAAAAACGTTAACCCTGATGAATGTGTAGCTATTGGTGCTGCTATTCAAGGTGGTGTATTAGTAGGTGAAGTAAAAGACGTATTGTTGCTTGATGTAACTCCATTGTCTCTTGGTATTGAAACAATGGGTGGTGTATTCACACGTATTATCGATCGTAACACTACAATTCCTACATCTAAATCTCAAGTATTCTCCACTGCAGCAGATAACCAACCATCTGTAGATATCCATGTATTGCAAGGTGAACGTGAGTTCGCAGCAGATAATAAAACATTGGGTCGATTCAACTTGGATGGTATCCCAGCAGCTCCTCGTGGGGTTCCTCAAATCGAAGTAACATTCGATATCGATGCTAATGGTATCGTACACGTAAAAGCTAAAGATTTGGGTACTCAAAAAGAACAAAAAATTACAATTACTTCTTCTAGCGGATTAAAAGAAGACGAAATCGATCGTATGGTTAAAGAAGCTGAAGCACATGCTGCAGAAGATAAAGCTAGAAAAGAAGAATTAGATGTTAAAAATAATGCAGACTCCTTGGTATATCAAGCTGAAAAAGCATTGAAAGAACTTGATGGTAAAGGCGATACTGCTTTATTGAAAGAAGTTGAAGAAGCAAAAGATAAATTGAAAAAATCTATCGAAGCTGGCAACATTGAAGACATCAAAAAAGATAGTGAAGCTTTGGAACAACCATTACATAAATTAGCAGAACAAATGTATGCAGCAGCACAACAAGCTCAACAAGCAGCTGGTGGTGCAGATCAAGGTCAACAACAAACAAAATCTGATGACAATGTAGTTGATGCTGATTACACAGTAGTGGATGACGACAAGAAATAAGAAGGGTTGGTAACTAATGGCACGTGATTATTATGACATCCTAGGGGTTAGCAAAAATGCCTCTCAAGATGAAATCAAAAAGGCCTTCCGTAAAAAGGCACGCCAATACCATCCAGATGTAAATAAAGATAATCCTAAGGAAGCAGAAGCAAAGTTTAAAGAAGCGAACGAAGCTTACGAAGTATTGTCTGACGAAACTAAAAAAGCTCAATATGACCAATTCGGCCACGACGCCTTCAAACAAGGAGGCGGCGCTGGCGCCGGTGGTTTCCAAGGAGGCTTTGGAGGTTTCGGTGGTCAAGCTGGCGGATTTGGTGATATCTTTGGCGACATTTTTGGAGGCATGTTTGGTGGTGGACGCCAACAACAAGGCCCTCAAAAAGGCAATGACTTGCGCGAAGATATTGATATTTCCTTTGAAGATGCAGCCTTTGGTAAATCTATGGAAATAGAAGTGCATCGTCATGAAGAATGTGATCACTGTCATGGTACTGGTGGTGAACCAGGATCTCGTGTCGATACTTGTCCAAACTGTCATGGTTCTGGTCAAGAAGCGGTTATTCAAAATACTCCATTTGGGCGTATGCAATCCGTTCGCACTTGTTCTCGCTGTCATGGTACTGGTAAAAGCATTGAAAAACCTTGTTCTAAATGCCGTGGTACAGGTGAAATGCTTGCAAAACGCAAGATTTCTATTAAAATTCCAGCAGGTGTAGATAGTGGTTCTCGCTTACGCGTTGCTAATGAAGGTGAACCAGGTATCTTAGGTGGCCCTAAAGGCGATCTTTATGTATATATTTTTGTTCGTCCTCATAAGGAATTTGAACGAAATGGTAATGACGTTATTAGCCGTGTGAATATTAGCTTTGCTCAAGCTGCTCTTGGTGCGACTATACAAGTTAACACCTTAGATGGTAAAGTAGAGTTAAAGATTCCGGAAGGTACTCAAACGGGAACGGCATTCCGCGTAAAGGGCAAAGGTATTCCATATTTGCGTAACCCTAACCAAAGAGGGGACCAACATATTGTAGTAACTGTCCAAACGCCTAAAAAATTGACCGATACTCAACGTGAGTTGTTATTACGCTTTGCTAATGAAAGCAATGAAGATGTAAATAACTTGCAAGTGAGCAAAAGTCTCTTTGAAAAAATCAAGGACTGTTTAACGAAATGAACAGCTCATGTGAAGGAATGGTTTGTTCCATCACATTCCCTATAAAGGAGCATATATGCAGTGGATAGAAGTATCCATTGTCTGTGAAAGAGTAGCCACCGATGAGGTGACTACTCTTTTTGACGATTACGCAGACAATGGAATTATAGAAGAAGATATTGAAGAACAACCTAATTTAATAAAATTAACGCTCTACGCTGATCCAACACTTGATGCCGATGTGATTAAAGAAGACTTAGAAAAACGTCTTACAGAGGCAAATATTACGGTAAAATCAATAGATGCTCATATACTAGACGAATCTACGTGGTTAAATTCTTGGCAACAATATATTGAGCCTACAGAAATATTACCAAATATTGTAATTAAACCTGCATGGCAAGAATATGATAACGTCGACAATAAAACAATTATAGAAATCGATTCAGATATTTCCTTTGGTACTGGCTCTCATGAGACAACACGTACATGTGCCGAACTATTGAAATCTTATAGTGAATCCATGGATCTTAATCAAGTTACTTGTTTAGATATTGGTACAGGAACGGGTATTCTCTTATTGGTAGCAGCACATTTAGGAATCAAGCATTTGGTTGGTATTGATATTGAGGAATATGCTGCCAATCAAGCTCGTATTAACTGTGAGAATAATCATGTATCTGCAGAGATTATTTGTGGTAATTTGGATAGTGATTTCAATGGTACTGCCCAATTAATTTTAGCTAACTTAACAGTGGATCCACTTAAAATACTATTACCTCAAATTGGTAAAAAACTAGAGGATAAGGGAATTTTAATTATAAGTGGCATTATAGATGATCGGTATGATGAAATCATGCCATATATTAAGGCTAATTGGCATATTATTGAGGAGCGCATTGCAGGGCCTTGGCATACATTTGCGCTAGAAAAGCGATGAAAAAGATTTTTATTCCTACACCATTAGATGAAAGAATAGAATTACCGAAAGATGTGACGCATCATGTGTTACATGTATTTCGTCATAATATAGAGGAACCCATTACTGTAACGGGCAGTGATAATCGTTGTGGTATCTATCAGATTACTGATGAAGTTGATGGTATAGCACAGGCTAAACTTATTGAATATGTAGCGATTGATGTATCGTCGTATCGAACTATTCTAGTTCAATCCTTATTGAAAGGTGAAAAGTTAGAATGGGTATTACAAAAAGCGACGGAATTAAATGTAGATACCATTTATCTTGTATCTACGGCAAACTGTGTAGCTAAATATGATGATAAGAAACTACAATCAAAAGTCAGTCGTTGGGAAAAAATTATGTTAGAAGCAGCCCAACAGTGTGGCCGCAATCAACTGCCCACACTTGTAGTAGGTGAAACGCTTTCACAAGTATTAACAATCGAAGCTGACGCATTAAAATTAGTAGCTTATGAAAATGAAGATGGTCATACTATTAAGTCCGCACTACAATTAGTACACACTAATCAAACTATAACTGATATTCTAATCTGTATTGGTCCAGAGGGGGGCTATCAAGAGAAGGAAATCAATGCTATTATAGAGAGTGGCGGTAAATCAGTATCGCTGGGCAATACTATTTTACGAGCAGAAACAGCTGCCATTGGATCATTAGCAATGATTCAATATGAATTAGAACTATAAATTAAACAAGAATAAAGAGGTGTAATGAAAACCGTTGCTTTTACAACCTTGGGCTGTCGTGTCAATCAGTATGACACAGATGCTATGAAAGGTTTATTTTTACAAAATAATTACGAAGCAGTAGACTTCGATGAAAAAGCGGATATATATGTAATTAATACATGTTCTGTAACGAATATGGGGGAAAAAAAATCCCGTCAATTAATTCGTAAGGCTAAGCGTCAAAATGAAGATGCCTATGTTATTGTAACTGGTTGTTATGCTCAACTTGATCCAGATGCGATTGCTGCTATTGATGGTGTTAACCTTGTGATAGGTACAAACAATCGATCTAAAATCGTTGAGCTAGTAGAGCAATTAGAATCTACAGAACGTCAAATCAATGCTGTTAGAGATATTATGAACGAGTCTAACTTTGAAGAAATGCCATTATATGGTAATGAATCTGACAAAGCTCGTGCTTTCATGAAAATTCAAGAAGGTTGTAATAACTATTGCGCCTTTTGTATCATTCCTTATACTCGAGGAAAATTGAAATCTCGTAAAGTGGATGATATTGTACAAGAGGCAAAACGTTTAGTAGAACATGGATTCCATGAAATCGTATTAACAGGTATACATTTAGGGAATTATGGTGTAGAATTACCAGGTCGCCCTACATTAGCCGATGTAGTAAAAGCTTTATTAGAGATTCCTAATTTATATCGTATTCGTTTCGGGTCTATTGAGTCGGTAGAGGTTTCTGATGAGTTAGTAGAATTAATGGCTACTAATAAACGTGTTTGTCCACATTTACATTTACCACTACAAGCTGGTTCTGATCATGTATTAAAGTTGATGAAACGCCATTATACATTGCAAGAATATAAAGACTTGATTGCAAGTTTGCGTTCTCGTATTAAAGATTTATCAATTACGACTGATATTATTGCAGGTTTCCCGCAAGAAACAGATGAAGACTTTGAAGAAACATTAAATACAGTACGGGAAATTGGGTTTACCCATATTCATGCATTCCCATACTCTATTCGTGAGGGCACACCTGCAGCTACTATGCCGGATCAAGTACCTGAAGCTGTAAAGAAAACTCGTGTAGCACTTTTGAATGGTCTTAGCCAATCTGGTTATGAAGCATACGCAAAATCTCGCATTGGTAAGCCTGGTGAGATTCTCATCGAAAAGGAAGAGCATGGATACTATATGGGCTTAACAAATGAGTATGTAAATGGTAAAGTAAAGTCTGATGGATTACATAAGATTGGTGATCTAATCGGAGGTACTGTTGTTGGTTTAGAAGATAATTATTTAATTATTGAATAAGGAGTCTAATTATGAGTGATTGCATTTTCTGTAAAATTATCAATGGTGAAATTCCATCTAAAAAAGTATTAGAAAACGATAAATTTTATGCATTCCATGATATTGAACCAGTGAAAAAAGTACATGTTCTTATTGTGCCAAAAAATCACGTAGCTAACATTGCTCATCTTACTGAAAAAAATGAAGACTATGTAGAAGGTTTATTGCCATTCGTACGTGATGTAGCAAAAGAACTAGGTATTTCTAAAGATGGTTATCGTTTGATCTTTAATACTGGCGCAAAAGCAGGTCAAACTGTATTCCATATGCATGCACATCTTTTAGGTGGCGAAGAAATGGGCTGGCCTGAAGCTTAAAATTGAGTATAATGTATTCTTTTTATAATACTTATTAAAATTCCTATAAAATATACCGGAAAATATTGACAACATCTATACCTATACATATAATATTATATGTGCGTATGTAAATTATCAGCACTTCCCGAGATTATTTTTGGAGGGAGGGATATAGATGTCTGAAATCAAAGTCGGTAAAAACGAAACGCTTGAAAGTGCTCTTCGTCGATTCAAACGCTCCTGCCAAAAAGCGGGTGTTTTGTCTGAAGTAAGAAAACGCGAACACTACGAAAAACCAAGCGTAAAAAGAAAGAAAAAATCTGAAGCAGCAAGAAAACGCAAATTCAGAGCATAAGATGATTACCCTAATTCTGCCTTTTCATGGCTTCATGAAATCCAGAATTAGGGTTTCTTTATATATAAAATAGGAGGAACTATGAGCTTAAAAGATCAATTAAAAGAAGATATGAAAGCGGCTATGAAAGCTCGTGAAGAAGGAAAAACGGCTTTATCTGTAATTCGAATGGTTAATAGTGCTATTAAGAATGCAGAAATCAATGATAAAGTGGAGCTTGATGATAATGGTATTCTTGGCATTTTGGCGAAAGAAATGAAAACTCGCCAAGATTCTTTAGTTGAATTTGAAAAAGCGGGTCGTGAAGACTTAATCTCTCATGTAAAAGAAGAGATGGCAGTACTACAAAAATATTTACCAGCTCAAATGAGTGAAGATGAAATTCGTACAGTCGTAAAAGAAGCGATTTCTGCATGTGGCGATGCTGTAAATATGGGGAATGTTATGAAACATGTAATGCCAAAAACTAAAGGTCGTGCAGATGGTAAAATAGTTAATAATATCGTTAAAGAGTTACTTGGATAATATATTGTAAAATAGCTAATTAAACGGTTGATATAGTTAGTATATTTAATTCATTAACATAGAACTCTAAAACTATAGTTAAGAGTATTATGAAATTCTATAGAAAGTTATTGACATATATTTTCACTATATGATATTATGAGTGCAACAAAATAATTGGTCAACGAAGACTCCACTTTAGATATATGGAATATATATCTATTTGTTGGAGTCTTTTTATTTTTAGGAGGAACCATTATGACAAGTACTAAAGATTTATTGTATTACATTCCAGCAGGTCAATATGGTAAAGAAGGTGTTCTTGCACTATTAGAACAACATCCAGAAATTAAATTTGTATCTCTTGTAGGTATTGATTTAGCTGGTAATGATACAGATGAAAAAATCCCTATGGCAGCATTCTTTGATGATTATGAGGCATTCTTTGAAGGTCGTGCTGTTCAAACAGATGGTTCTTCTGTAGTACTTACAAATATCGCCACATTGAATAATGCACGTGTAGATATGTGGGGCGACCCAAGTGTAAACTGGTTCGTTGATTATAACTATGAAAATATCGATGAAGCAACAGGTTTACCAACTGGTACACTTCGTATTCCTGCATTCTTGATGCATAACTACCGTTATGTTGACTCTCGTTCTATCTTAAAAAACAGCTGTGATTATGTTCGTGCAGAACTATTATCCTTGATCAAAGAACATGGTCTACCTGGTATGCCTCATGTGAAAGCTGATGACGTTGTAGACATTATCTTTACATCTGCTACAGAATTGGAATTCTGGGTAAAAACTCCATCTAGAACAGTTACCAAAAAAGAATTATCCGTATCTCAAAAATTACAAGAACAATACTGGCAACGTACACATGGTACAGTTCGTACTGCATTAGAACAAGCAGTTGAACGCTTAGACCAATACGGTATGGTTGCAGAAATGGGCCATAAGGAAGTAGGTGGCGTTAAAGCTAAACTTGATGAAGATGGTCATGAAGCAGTTGTACTAGAACAATTAGAAATCGACTGGAAATTCTCTAATAACCCATTACAAACAGCAGATAATGAATTACAAGCTCGTATTATTGTTCGTGAAGTGTTCCGTGAAAATGGTCTTGATGTAACATTCAATGCAAAACCTATTATTGGCGTAGCTGGTTCTGGTGAACATACACACTTTGGTGTTATGGCTAAATTAAAATCTGGTAAACTTGTAAACTTGTTTAGCCCAGAAGATATGCGTAAAGAATCTGCTAGCTCCTTGGGTATTGGTGCTATCATGGGGTTATTGAAACACTATGAAGCAATCAATCCATTTATCAGTTCTACAACAGACTCCTTAAATCGTTTAAAACCTGGCTTCGAAGCTCCAGTATGTATCGTTACATCTTTAGGTACTGATCCTTCCGAACCAAGCCGTAACCGTACAATCCTTTGTGGTTTGATTCGTGATATCGATAATCCTATGGCTACACGTTATGAATTGCGTTCTCCAAACCCTTATACAAATACATATACTGCATTAGCATTGATCTTCATCTCTGCATTTGATGGTATGAAATATGCTATTACATCTGGTAAAACACAAGCACAATTAGAAGCAGAGCTTTCCAAAGAAGTGGGTGAATCTGCTGATTACCTTGCTACAAATCGTGCATATCGTACAGAAAAAGACGTATTCGATGATTTCACTCAAGAAGAACGTAATCAAATGTTTGGTGTTGCACCAGCCACTGTATGGGAAAACATTAAAGGTTACCATAACAATCCTGAATTAGTTGAAACATTAGCTCAAGGCAATGCATTTGCAAAAGATTTGATGGATTCCTTTATCGCATCTATCTTGAAACGTTGGAAACTTGTATTGGCTCACCGCTTAATTCCTGATAATCTTGATACAGTTCGTAAGATGGTAGCTATTCATACTGATAGCCGTAATAGTGTAGATGATAAACGTTTTGCAGAGGTTAATGACTTACGTTTCTATCTTGCTAAAGATAGTGATGATCGCAAATCTTTATTCACTCGTTTAATCGATGCACTTAATGCCGGTGAATATGACTTAGCATCTCAATTACAAATTGAAATGAACGATAAAATGGAAGAATTAGAAGCTAAATATACTAACTATGCAAAAAACATCTTCTAATATCGGTTGATTCTATTACTCAAAAAGGGCTCCTACATTTGTAGGAGCCCTTTTATTCATATTAACTTTTTATAATTTAGTCGTTAAAGCTATTACTCGTTATGTCCTATAAACTTTTCTACTAATACTAAACTACATACAAGTACAAAAATTGCAACGGACCAAATTAAATTATCAAATGCAGATTCATGGTCAATAATTAGAAGTCTTACAATTGCTGTAATCCCAATATACAAAAAGAAATCAAGAGAATATCTAAGGATTAGATATCAGCTTTAATTGCTTCTAATGCAGCATCGAAGTTAACTGCTTGAGTTACTTCAGGTACGTATTCAACATAAGTTACTTTATTTTCTTTGTTGATTACTACTACGCCACGAGTTAAGAGACGAAGTTCTTCAATCAAGAAGCCATAGTTTTCACCGAAGGAAGCGTCTTTGTGGTCAGACAAAGTAATAACTTTATCTACGCCAGCAGCGCCACACCAACGTTTTTGAGCGAAAGGCAAGTCCATAGAAATTGTCAATACTACAACATCATCAGAAAGTGCTGTAGCATCTTGGTTGAACCAACGAGTTTGAGCGTCACAAACGCCTGTATCAAGGGAAGGAACAACGGAGATAACTTTTACTTTACCTTCGAAATCTTTTAATGTTTTAGGTTGTAAGTCGTTGCTTAAAACTGTGAAGTCAGGAGCTTGTTGACCTACTTTAACTTCTGGGCCAACCAATGTGATAGGGCCACCTGCAAATGTTACTACGCCAGTACGTTTTTCCATGTTGTATTCCTCCTAAGAGTTTTAATTCTAATGTTCGTAAGGATACGTTTTGTATCTATGCATAGTATAACACTTACATTACCATAAGTAAACTAAAAAATTCGATATAGTGTTTTTAAGGGAATAAATAGTATATTATTGGCTTTATAATCAAGAAAATATCTTTTAACTACATTATATACGTATAGGTGTATTATGATATATGAAAAAAATGTGTATACTATAAGGAGTATATTTAAATAATGATAATCCTGTAATATAGAAATTTAACTGAGAGGTCCTATGAAATCTATAGAGCTATTTATGCAGTTTTTCCGCCGAGAAGGTTGGGTATATGCCATCGGTTTAACTATGCTAATCGCTATTGATATAGCATTTTTATTTGTTCCACAATTCATTGGTAATGCCATCGATACACTAAGTCACAATAAAGAGGGATTAGTCAATTATATTATTTACTTTATTTTATTATTTATTATTATAACGATTCTAAAAGTTATTTCGCGACGCACCTTACTTGGTTCCATCCGTCGTATGGAGTACCTTTTTCGTGAAATCTTGTGTAGAAAAGCATTACAAATAAAAACAACATATTATGAGGCAAATGGACCTGGTAAAGTTATGGCGTTGATGACAAATGATGTTACATCTCTTCGTGTAGCGTTAGGTTTAGGTGTAATGATTGTGGTGGATATTATATTTTATTCCATTGTAGGATCTATTATTTTAATACAAAAAATAGATGGTCTATTAGCTTTTAAAATCATGACACCTGTATTCTTTATCATTGTTACAATATTTGTGTTGGGCAGAAAATTACGTGCTAAACAGCGTAGTGCTCAAGCTACTTATAGTGATATGACAGAATTTGGGCAAGAATTATTTCAAGGAATGGATGTAATTAGGGCTTTTAATAGGGAACGAATTATATCTCATTCTTTTGAGAAAATAAATAAACTAAATTATAAGAAAAATATGGAGGTTGCCTTACTAGACTCTGTACTAACACCGTTAACGAGAATTGCTCCTTTTATTTGTATTAGTATCAGTATTTTCATATGTGGTCACCTAGCTGTAGATGGTCAAATGTCCATAGGTGAATTTGTAACTATCAATTCATTCATTATGCTAATCGTAGGACCTTTAATTGGCTTTGGTGGACTCATTTCGATTGTACAAAAAGGCTTGGCATCTTTAGATCGTATTACCGATTTCTTACGACTACCAATAGAGTCAATTGATGACTCAACTGAAGTATTACCACTTGAGGATATTAATATACGATATTTAGATTTTAATTATGAAAATTCTAAAGGTCATGCATTGTCTCAAGTATCTACAACTATTCGTAAAGGCTCTTTTATAGGCATTGTTGGTAAACCTGGTTCTGGTAAAAGTACGCTCTTTAAATTACTCATTGGTTTGCAACAAAGCCCCGCTAAATCTATTTATTTTGGGAACCAAGATATTTCAGATATACCTTTATCTAAGCTTCGAAATTCAATAGCTTATGTACCAACTCAATCTTATTTATTGAGTACTACTATTGAAGATAATATTAAATTTGGTAAAGAATTACCTATGCATGAATCCGTAGAGGTGGCTGCAAAAAAAGCCGACCTATATAGAGATTTAGGTAATCTATTAGATAATGACTTACATACTCTTGCAGAAGAAGGACATGATTTATCTGGTGGTCAAAAGCAACGTATTAATATGGCTCGAGGTTTTTATAAAAATGCACCATATTTATTATTAGATGATTGTTTCTCAGCTTTAGATGCAGTAACAGTAAATACTATTTTAGAGACATTACATACAGTAAATACACAAACTATATTATGTATTTCACAACGATTAGAGGTTATTGAAAAAGCTGATAAAATTATTGTCTTTGATGAAGGTCATATAGCTGAAGAGGGGACACATGAAGAATTATTAAATCTCAATGGTTTATATAAAACACTCTATGAAGCACAGAAAGGAGAGGCTCAAAATGAAAACGCATAAAGAAAGAAACGATTGGGCTTTATTCTCCTATATAACTGCATATATTAAACCCTATTTAGGAATCCTATTAGTCGCAGCAATCGCTCTAGCTGGAAATCTTATCCTATTGTTGCTTAGACCATATATTACAAAACAAGTAATCGATCTAGGGTTTGCCACAAATGATATTAACGTTATTGAATATTATGCTGTTTTATATGGCCTTACTATCATTGGTAGTGTGTGCTTTATTTTCATAGAAAACTATTTTTTAAAAAGCTTTGGGCAAAAGATTATTTATAAGATTCGCCATATTGTGTTCCAAAAAATTCTACATAAACCACATGATGAATTTTATAAATTGCCTATTGGTAATTGGGTGACTCGAATTACTAATGATGTAGAATCACTGCGCACCTTATATACAGATGTATTATTGAATTTAACTAGTAGTGGATTAATGATTATCGGTATATTAGCCTTTATGTATGCTATTAATATACCATTAGCCATTATTATGACAATTTTAGTGCCTATTATGGGTGGCATTATTTGGGTATATCAAAAGTTCTCTAGAAAGGCTTTTCGTCAAGTAAGACGATCCGTAGCAGCGTCAAATGCGAGTATTAAGGAACTACTTAATTATATTGTTATTGTAAAGTCCTATGGTGGAGAAAAGGCTATAGAAGATAAATATGAAACTGTTAATAAAGGTTTTTTAGAAGCCGGTCTTTTTGAAGTAACAACATTTTCTATTTTTAGACCTCTCGTTGATGGATTATTTTTTGTAGCATTAATTGTTATATTTACCACTACCAATTTAATTGATTCTATAGCTGATGCAGGTACTGTTTTTGCTTTCATTCAATATATGGATCGATTTTTTCAACCATTAAAGGACATTGCAGACAAATATAATTCCCTGCAAAGTGCATTAGCTGGTGCAGAACGGTTAGTTCCATTATTAGAGGAAAAAGAGCGAAATATGGTAGATGAAGTTCCAAAGGAACTGATTCCTGTAGAATCAATTGAATTTGATCATGTTTGGTTTTCCTATGAGAATAACGATGTCTATGCATTACAAGATTTTACCTTACATATTAAAGCTGGTGATTTTACTGGTATTGTAGGTCCATCCGGTAGTGGTAAGTCCACATTATTGTCCTTACTAATGGGTATCTATAAACCTACAAAGGGTTCTATCTACATTAATGGTATTGATATTTCAAAATATGATAGTTCTGTACTTCGTCATTTAATGGGCTATGTATTCCAACAAGCTTACTTATTTAAAGGTTCTATTAAAGATAATCTTACACTTTTTGATAACTCTATATCTCATGATGAAATGGTAAAAGCTGCAAAACAAGTAAATTTAGATTCTATGATTGAACAATTACCTGAAGGCTATAATACACCTGTTGGGTACTTAGGTTCTCTGTTATCAGATGGACAAAAGCAATTACTAGCCTTTGGTCGTACATTAATAAGAAATATACCTATTTTATTATTAGATGAAGCAACTGCTAATATTGATAGTCATACGGAAAAACAAATACAAGCAAGTATCGAAAATATCCGTGGCAGTAAAACAATCGTAAGCATTGCTCATCGGTTATCCACCGTACAAGACGCTAATGAAATTGTTTATATTGAATATGGTAAAATAAAAGAAAAAGGTTCTTTCAACGAATTGATTGAGTTAAAGGGCGCCTTTTATAATCTATGGATTCGTCAAAAAAGTGGGAGTTAGCATGGAATTTATCCAATCTAAAGATAATAAAACTATAAAGCATATAGTTTCTCTAGGACAACGCAAAAATCGTAGTAAATATGGTGAATACATTGTAGAAGGGATTCGTTCCATTCGTGATATTTCAACTATGGGGGTAATAAAAGCAATTGTTATACGCGAATCTAAATGTAAAGATAAAAATATAGAGAAATTATTATCCTTAGAGTCGATGCAATCGATACCTACTTATATTGCTCAAGATCCAGTATTTGATAAAATTGATAACACCGTAAATGGTCAAGGTATCTTTGCTATAGTATCTAAACCTACATATAGTATGGAATCAATTTCTATTGAAGATGGTGTATATATTACATTAGATGGCGTACAAGACCCTGGTAACCTAGGTACGATTTTACGTACCGCTGTAGCGGCAGGTGTGAAGGGGATATTTTTAATGAAAGGTACTGTTGATCCATATAATGATAAGACTGTACGTAGTACAATGAGTGCATTACATAAAATACCTGTTTATGAAGATGTTACATTATCTATGCTTAATGATCTTATTGCAGAATCTAATATGTCTACCTATGTAACTGCCCTAGATAATTCAAAACCATATCATATGGTGGCCTATGATAAACGATGTATGTTGATTTTAGGCAATGAAGGGAATGGTGTAACACCAGAGGTTATGAATCTATGTAAACACCGTATTATGATTCCTATGTATGGAGATATAGAATCCTTAAATGTGAGTGTGGCAGCAGCTCTATGTATGTATAAAGCACAAGAACAATTGATGTGCTAATTAAAATATATTAGGGTTGAATCATGTATTTATGATAAAAATTTATAAGTATATCGAAAGTCCTCTACTAGTATACAAGTAGAGGGCTTTTGTATTGATTTTATAGCTCTGTATTTGGTACAATAACATATATCCTTTGTGGGAGAACAAAGTTCTCCCTTTTTTTTATGAAAAGGAAGTAAACTATGTCCAAATTAATAGTAAATGCAGATGACTTTGGTCTTCATAGTGCAGTTAATGCTGCCGTCATTGATGGTCATCGTACAGGTATCATTACGAGCACCTCTCTATTAGCGGGAGGCGAAGCTTTTTCAGAAGCCGTAAGTATGGCAAAAAATAACCCTAAGTTGGGCATTGGTGTTCATATCGCCTTAGTAGGTGGACTTAAACCAGTATGTAATCCTGCTGAAGTACCATCGCTGCTAACCTCTGAAGGCGTATTTCCAGAAACATATATCGATTTTATGAAGCGAATTTATACTGGAAAGATTAATTATAGTGAATTGCGCAAAGAAATTCACGCTCAAATGGAACGTATTATGGAATCTGGTTTACATGTAACGCATATTGATGGTCATCAACATATGCATGTATTACCGACGGTACTACCAATCGTAATAGAGCAAGCTAAACAGTATAGTATTAATGCTATACGCATTCCAGATGAATCTTCTTTATTTGTCAATTATATGTATTCTCCGGTGCGATTGTTAGGTAAGGTGGGGTTATCCACTGTGGCTGCAAAAGCACGTCCTACAATACGTGATAATGGCATGTATTCAACTCAATACTTTTGGGGTATGGTAAATGGGGGACACATTAACCAAAAAAACTTAATGGGTATATTAAAATGCGTATCTAAAAAATCGGGTACTCATGAATTGATGATTCATCCAGGTTTAAATAATACGCTTCTTGGAAATCAATATAAATGGGGCTATCATTGGGAAGATGAATTACAAGCTGTATGTTCCAACCATACGCATTTATATATTAGACAACATAATATTGAGCTAATTAATTATGGAGATTTGATATGAGTAAAATGATGAAGAGAGGCATTTTTATGTTTCTCTTACTATTGGCTGTGTCAATTGGTATCATTTACTACACTATTGATCTAGATGCATTAAAAACAATTTCATCATTTAATAGTATTTCTTTATTATTGGCTTTAGTGGCCTTAACAGTAGGCATGTATTTTGATGGTTTACGGTTACAAAGACTCGTAAAAATCGGAGGATATAAGTTATCTATAAAGGCTGTACTTCGTGTAATCTTTAGTAATTATTTCATGGCTATGTTAACCCCTGGTGCTAGTGGGGGTGCTGTTGCTCAAGTATTAGTATTACGGAGTTATGGTGTGCCAATATCTAAAGGGACTCCTATTGTGTTAATACGTACCGTATTTTCTATCATGTTCCTTGTTATTATGTTACCCTTCGTATTCTTAAGAGATGCTATTGAAATTCCATATATTTCAAGAGATATGCTATTGATTTTTGCAGTAATATCTGTCATTGCAATGCTGGTAGGTACTTATATCTTACAAACTAAATATATGCGTCAATTTGTATATAACTTAGCGCAACGGTTTAAAGCTCATAAAACGAAAGATTGGCTTTCTAAATTAGAAACATTAAATCAAGGTTTAGGATTACTATATAAACAACCAATTCAATCGTTTATTGTATTTATTGAATCTGGGTTGAGTCTATTATCCTTATACTGTATTGCGCCAGCATTAATGTATGCTTTTACACCAGATATTCCGATCATTGATATATTAGATCGAATGATTCTATTGAATCTTATTTTATATTTTGCACCAACACCAGGGGGAACAGGGATTGCAGAAGGACTATTTGTAGTATTGTTTAGTACCTTTGTCCCTAATGGAACGGTTGGTATTGTTGCTGTAGCATGGCGCGTTATAGCAGAGTATTTGCCATTTTTTGTCGGCATGTATGCGGTGTTAACATTATATGGGCGTCAATTTGTAGCCCAAGAAACTTCAACAGAACAATAAGGGAGTGTGTGTTCTATGACTAAACCAAAAAAAGATAAGTTTTATCTGGTGCAAGAAGATATTTTACCAGAAGCGATAAAAAAGACGATTAAGGTAAAAGAAATTTTGAAACTAGGTGAGGTTAAAACTATTAATGAAGCAGTGGAAAAGATGGATTTGAGTCGTTCTGCATACTATAAGTATAAAGATTATGTATTCCCATTTTTTGAAATTGCTCAAGGTAAAATTGTAAGCATTTATGTTTCAATGTCTAATGAATCAGGTATGTTATCTAGTGTGTTAAAAGCAATTGCAGAACGCAATGGTAGTATATTGACTATCAATCAAGACATTCCTCTACAAGGTATAGCTAATAGCAGCATTTCCTTTGAAACTAAAGACTTACAAGGTTCATTAGAAGATTTATTATTAGATATTCGCTCTATGAAGGGCATTATTAAAGTAGAAATTTTAGGCCAAGCATAGGCTAATTAAGAGAGTAGGACAATTATGACCACTATAAAAATTGCGTTATTAGGTTTTGGTACTGTTGCACAAGGTACATTTAATTTATTGCAAGATAATGCTGAGTTAATTAGAAATCGCACAGGTGTTAATGTTGAAATTTCTAAAATCTTTGTACGTAATCCTGATAAATATAGCGATATTACATTGCCTGAAACAGCTCAATATGTAACAGATATTGATGAAGTACTAAAAGATGAGTCCATTCAAATGGTTGTGGAATTAATGGGTGGTACAACCTTTGCTAAAGATTGTGTAGAAGGCGCTTTAAAGGCTAAAAAAAATGTAGTAACTGCAAATAAAGATTTGTTAGCAGAATCCGGCCCATATCTATTAGACTTAGCTAGCAAAAACGGCGTAGATTTACGCTTTGAAGCATCTGTATTAGGTGGGATTCCAATTATCCGTACATTATATGAGTCCTTAGCTGGCAACCGTATTACAGAGCTAATCGGTATTATGAATGGTACTACAAACTTTATTTTAACTAAAATGTCTGAAGAAGGTTTAAGCTATCAAGACGTACTAAAGGAAGCGCAAGATCTTGGTTATGCTGAGGCCGATCCTACAGCAGACGTTGAAGGTCTAGATGCGGCACGTAAACTTGCTATTCTTGCATCTATTAGTTTCAATCGTCGCATTTTCTTTGAAGATGTATCCGTAGAAGGTATTACTTGCATTGATACGGAAGATATTAAATTTGGTAAAGAATTTGGTTATAACATCAAGCTATTAGGTATTGCAAAAGAAACTAGTCAAGGTTTATCTCTAAATGTATACCCAGCATTTATTCCTACCACACATCCCTTAGCATCTGTTCGCGGTTCTTATAATGCGATTTATGTAAAAGGTAATGGTATTGATGATGTAATGCTATACGGTCGTGGTGCTGGTAGCTTACCTACAGGTAGCTCTGTAGTATCCGATATTATGGAAGTGGCTAAAAATGTTTCATACAACGAAACAGGTCGTTTGAAGCCATTCTATTATGATCAAAAAAATATTTACTCACCTGGTAAGATTCAATCTAGCTATTACTTACGTTTGGAAGTAGATAATAAAACAGGTGTATTAGCAAAAATTTCTGCCAAATTAGCAGAACAAAAGATTTCTGTTTTATCCATCGTTCAAAGAAATATGGATCCAGAAACTGCTGTATTAGCGATTGTAACATCTAAATGTCCTAGATCTTATATTTTAAATCTTATCGATTCCTTTAACAGCTTGCGTTCCGTTAAGTCTGTTAATAGTGTAATTCGTATTATGGAAGATTAAGCTATGAACACTGTTCGCGTACAAGTACCAGCCACTAGTGCTAACTGTGGACCTGGTTTTGATTGCTTAGGTTTGGCACTCAATTTATACAACTTTTTTAGCTTTACACCTGATGTAAAAGCTACAGAATACACCTATACTTTTGAAGGTTTTGGCGCAGATATTTTACGTGCTGAAGATCCTAAAAAAAATCTTATTGGCTTTGCAATGGATCAAGTTTTTGCTACTGTGCAAGAACCAATCCAATATGGACATATTGTGTCTGAAACTTTAATTCCTCCATCTCGTGGGCTCGGTAGTAGTAGTACAGCAATTGTAGGCGGCTTATTATTGGCTAACGCGTTAGTTAATCATCCACTTTCAAAAGAGGAATTGTTAGTCATTGCAAACCGTATGGAAGGTCATCCAGATAATGTGGCACCTGCTATTTTCGGTAATTTATGCTGTGCTACAGGCTTAAAAACAAAGGTATTAAATACAGTTATCTCTGTTCCATCTGAATTGCATTTTGCCGTAGTCGTACCTGAGGTGATGGTTTCTACAGAATACGCTCGTTCTGTGTTACCTAATCATGTACCATTTAAAGAGGCTGTGCAAAATGTGAGCCATGCATCTTTATTTGTAACCAGTTTGATTACACATCAATTAAGCAATTTATCTGTTGCATTAGATGATAATTTGCATGTACCATATCGTAAAACATTAATACCACATTGTGATGTAGCCTTTGAAGCAGCTAAAGCTGCTGGCGCATATGGTGCAACTATTAGTGGATCTGGATCCACTCTAATTGCCTATGTAGATAAAGCCCACGTACAAGCTGTGGCAGATGCTATGGGTGCTGTATTTACATCTAATGGAATTGAAAATAGAACATATTGCTTAGAAGCCGATAGTAAAGGAGCATCAATTATTTAGTTTGTGGTATAATTATAGTGTTAGGCATAGTCCATAACTATAATTGGAGGAAACTATGAACAATATGAAAACAACGCTTTTATTAGCGACTTTGACGGCCATTTTAGTGGTCTTAGGTGATATGATTGGTGGTAGAAGTGGTATGATGATTATGTTCGTTATATCCATGGGCATGAATTTTATGTCCTATTGGTTTAGCGATAAAATTGTTTTAGCACAATATAACGCACAACAAGTTACTGCACAATCTAACCCTAAATTATATGGTATGGTAGAACGATTGGCTAAAAATGGTAAATTACCAATGCCAAAGGTATATATCATCCCTAGTGATGTACCTAATGCATTTGCTACAGGTAGAAATCCGAGTCATGCAGCAGTTGCTGTTACAGAAGGTATCCAGCGACTATTAACAGACGACGAGCTAGAAGGTGTTTTAGGACATGAATTAACCCATGTCAAGCATCGTGATACATTGATCAGTACTATTGCTGCTATGATGGCAGGCGCAATTTCTATGATTGCTCAGGTTCTACAATTTTCTGCAATCTTTGGACGCTCCGATGATCGAGAAGGTTCTAATCCTTTAGCATTAATAGGTGCCATAATTATTGCTCCTATCGCAGCAGGACTTATTCAGATGAGCATTTCTCGTGCCAGAGAATTCTTAGCTGATGAGGGGGGCGGAGAGATGTGCCGCAACCCTTTAGCTTTGGCGTCAGCCCTTGCAAAAATTGACTACTATTCAAAACATGGTGCATTGCCAAATGCAAGTAATGCAACAGCCCATATGTTTATCATCAACCCGATGGTTGGTATTGGTGAAAGCTTGAGCAATCTTTTTAGTACACATCCTCGTACAGAGGAACGTATTGCAAAATTGAAACAACAAGCAATGAATCCTAAATATAAAGAAAAAGCATTATTTTAATTAATATCTACAGGAGGATATCATGCAAGAAACATTAGTTTTAATAAAACCAGATGCAGTTAAGCGTCAATTAAGTGGTGAAATTATTAGCCGTTATGAACGTAAAGGTCTTGTCATTAAAGCGTTAAAACTTTTACAAGTACCTCGTGAATTAGCGGAAGAGCATTATGCTGAACACAAAGAAAAACCATTTTTCGGTGAATTAGTTGATTTCATCACATCTGGACCAGTTCTTGCTTTCGTATTGGCCGGAGACAATGCCATCGTATCCGTACGTGCTTTAAACGGTGCCACAAATCCTGTAGATGCTGCCCCTGGTAGTATTCGTGGCGACTATGCCCTAACAATGGATGCAAACGTAGTACATGCGTCTGATTCTCCAGAGGCTGCTACTCGTGAAATTCATCTTTGGTTCCCAGAATATAACTAATCTCAAAGTTGAGAACATGTAGCTTTTCATTCTACATTTATGTATTTCTATAGGAGGTAATTCATATGGCAAGTAGTGTTTACACAAAAACAGGTGATGCTGGTACAACTGGTTTATATACCGGTGAACGAGTACCTAAATCCTCTTTACGCGTAGAAGCTTATGGTACAATCGATGAATTACAAGCCTTTTTAGGCTTGGCTCGTTCCTATGCTGAAAATCCACGTGTTGCTACTGAATTATATGATATTGAGCGCAACTTATGGACTTTAATGGCCGATATTGCCAGTTTAAATGCGGCGCCAGTCATTACAGAGCAACATGTTAAACATTTAGAAAAGGTTATTGATCGCTTTGACGAAAAGCTTGAACCATTATCTAGTTTTGTGATTCCTGGTGAAAAACAATCTTCAGCTTATTTACATGTAGCGAGAACGATTACTCGACGTGCTGAACGTGATTTATGGCGTGTATTAGATGCTGGTGAAAGCGTTCATGAATCTAATTTAAAATATTTAAACCGTCTATCCGACCTTTGCTTTATTATGTGTCGCGTAGAAGAGGAAATTGGAGCTGAATAAACAAAAAAAAGCTATGTATTTTACATAGCTTTTTGCTCGTTATAGACCTTATTGTGAAATTGTTTGATTTAAAACATCGTGAGGACTTGGATAGTAGAAGAAAATATGAGGAATTTCATAACGGAATTTTTCTCTCAATAGATCAGAAAGTGTTGTTTCGAAGTTTATAATCTTATCAGCTTCGAAATCAAAATCTTCTACTAAAACCAATAACTGTGGTTCTACTTGAGGTGCATTTTCTGGTAACATTTCTGGTGGTAGTGGAACATTTACAACTACACGTGCAGTGCCAATATATTTACCTTGTCCATCGTCGATGGCAACACGATAGGTATTATCCCATAAAGTAGCCATCATTTTTAGTTTCATATTCATAATTTCCATAGTATCGCTCCTTTGTTATACTTATAATGATACTGAAATTATAAATTCTTGTATAGGTGCATTATGAAATCACAAATTATATTGTGTTCCGGTGGGGCACGAAGTGGAAAAAGTGAATTTGCAGAACGTTTAGCCCTTGCCACAGAAGGTCGAAAAGCTTATGTGGCAACAGGACAAGCTTTTGATGATGAAATGGTTGATCGTATAAAGAAACATCAAGAGCGACGTGGTAATATATGGACGAATTTTGAAATACCATTATATTTGGCCGAAGAGTGGCAACATATTAGTAGTGTAGCGGATGTAATACTCATAGACTGCTTAACCATGTTTACAACAAATCATATGATGGCTCATGGGTCAATACAAGGCCAACAAGATGCAAATCGGTTAGAAGATACTGTACTTTCAGAATTAGAAGCATTATTAAATCTAATTAAAGTAAGTGATGATAAAATAGTTATATTTGTAACTAATGAAATTGGTCTTGGTATTGTACCAGATAATAAGCTAGCAAGATATTTTAGAGATATTGCAGGCCGCGTCAATCGAACAGTAGCAACTGAGGCTGACAAATTATACTTAACGATTAGTGGCGTTACCATTGAATTAAAATCCCAGGAGGTTCATATAAATGGCTAAGAAAATTATGTTCCAAGGAACAAGTTCCAATGTAGGCAAAAGTATTTTATGTACTGCATTATGCCGTATCTTTTATAGAAGAGGTTTTAAAACTGTTCCCTTTAAAGCTCAAAATATGGCCCTCAATTCTTATGTGACAAAATGGGGCGATGAAATTGGCCGTGCTCAAGTAGCGCAAGCTGAGGCTGCTGGCATAGATCCAATTGTACAAATGAACCCTGTGTTATTAAAACCTACAGGTAATCAATCTTCTCAAGTTGTATTGATGGGTAAACCTGTGGGCGTTTATAGTGCTAAAGAATACCATACAAAATATTCCTTAACCGCTCTTGATAAGGTAAAAGAATCTATCGATTTCTTAGATTCCAATTTCGATATGATGGTTATTGAAGGTGCAGGTAGCCCTGCAGAAGTGAATCTCAAGGCTAATGATATCGTAAATATGCGCATTGCTAAGATGACGAAAGCACCTGTATATCTCATTGCTGATATCGATCGTGGTGGTGCTATTGCATCTATTGTGGGTACATTAGAATTGCTCGAACCAGAAGAACGAGATCTCATTAAAGGTATTGTTATCAATAAATTCCGTGGTGATATTAAACTATTAGAACCTGCCCTTACCTTTATTGAAGAAAAAACAGGTAAAAAGGTAGTTGGTGTCATTCCTGCCATTGAAAACCTTGATATTGATGAAGAAGACTCTGTTGCACTGGAAAACAAACGCAATAGTGGTGCTAAAGAAATTCAAGTAGTGGTTATGCAAACACCTAAAATTTCTAACTTTACTGACTTTGATGCATTAAATTATGAACCAGATGTATCTGTTCGATTCGTCGGCCCTGGCGATGTTATTGGCAATCCTGACTTAATCATTTTACCGGGCTCCAAAAATACACTAGCAGATCTTACATATCTTCGTAACTCTGGTTTTGCCGATGAAATAAAAAAACTTGCTGACCAAGGTACACCTGTTATTGGTGTATGTGGGGGCAATCAAATGTTGGGTAAAACGATTTATGATCCGCATCATATGGAAGGAGATATTGAAGAAATTGAAGGTCTTGGTTTAGTCGATTCTTCTACGACTATGAAGGATCAAAAAACAACACATCAAGTAGAATTCAATGTTTCAAATCTTCAATTTTTAAATGGTACATTTACAGGTGAAAAACTAGTAGGCTATGAAATCCATATGGGTGATACTACACCATTAGTAGATAGTGTGCGCCGTTGTTTCACCATTACAAGTCGCAGTGAAGAAGCCGTTAATGTAGTCGATGGTTTTATCGATGGTAATCACCAAGTAATGGGGACATATATTCATGGTGTGTTTGATAATGATGAATTTAGACGCTTTATTATCAATCAGTTGCGTGAACGTAAGGGGTTAGAACCATTAGATGTAGTATTCCATTATTTCGAACACAAGAATGCAGCTTATAATCGATTAGCTGATATTGTAGAGGAACACTTAGATATGGATTATATTATGTCTACCTTGGGGTAATAGGGGAGATATATGGAACATTTAACAATCTTGCATTGGTTTACAAAGTATAGCTTTGTATGTATACCAGTCTTAGCATTTTTATTAGATTTACTCATTGGAGATCCTAATAGTAAATACCATCCTGTAGCTATTATTGGTCGCATCATATCCTTTTTTGAGGCTGTTCTCTATAAAGATACTGATAACGATACTAAAAAATTATGGTACGGTGGTATTGCAGTTGGCTTAATCCTCGTTTCTGTATATATTATAGTGTCTTTAATACTATGGCTTGGTGGCGTAGTTGATGAATGGGTAGAATATGCTCTTGAAGTAATTATTTTATATATTGCTATATCTCCACGTTCACTAGCTGGTGCAGGCTTTACTATTAGCCAATTAATTAAACAAGATAATATTGTAGAGGCACGCAAACGATTATCTTGGATTGTAGGTCGCGATACAGAAGAATTAGATGAAAGTGAAATTACACGAGCTACGGTAGAAACCATTGCTGAAAACACAGTGGATGGAATTATTGCTCCGTTATTCTTCTTTATCCTTGGCGGTCCAATGGGTGCAATTCTATATAGAACTGCCAATACTATGGACTCTATGCTTGGGTATAAGAACCAAAAATATTTATACTTTGGACGAGTAGCAGCTCGCTTTGATGATCTGCTCAATTGGATTCCTGCACGCATTACCTTTATATTATTAATAATTTCTGCATTCTTTTTACGCTTTGATGCTAAAAAAGCCCTACAAATAGGCTTGCGTGATGCCCATAAGCATCCAAGTCCTAATGGCGGTTATGCAGAAGCACCAGTCGCAGGAGCCTTACATATCCGATTAGGTGGATACAACCAATATTTCAAAAAAATGACCTTCCGTGAATACATGGGAGATCCCATTGAAAAATTAAATCGTAACCACATTACACGTACAATTTATATGATGTATTTTACGACTATACTAATGATCATAATTAGTACAGCCATTACTTATGGGATGAATGTATAATGACACCTTTTTTCATAGCATTACAGTTTCTAACACGTTTAAAAATCGTTAATCAAACAGAATGGTCTGTAGAAGATTTTGGTAAATCCGTTGTAGCCTTTCCCTATGTAGGCTTAATTATTGGCCTTATTTTAGCATTATTGTATGGTATATTATCACCATTTATACCGTTAGTACCATTGATGTTAATCCTTGTTATAGCGGAATTCTTAATTACAGGTGGTCTCCATGCTGATGGCCTAATGGACACCAGTGACGGTTTATTTTCTGGACGTGAAAGGGACCGTAAGTTAGAAATTATGAAAGATAGCCGTATAGGTTCTTTTGGTGTTGTTGCTTTTGTATTTGTTACACTTTTAAAATGGCAATTATTAACAGCGATTCCAACAGCGGAATTTATTCCAATGGCACTGATTATGATGCCATTAATGAGTCGTTGGTCCCTTGTTTTGAGTATTCGATCCTATCCCTATGCACGAGAGCAGGGGATGGGGGCTGCATTCGCTAATTTAGCACCTAAGCATGTTATTACGTACAACACACTTTCAACCTTCTTTATGCCTATTGTAATATTACTAATTGGTGTAATTTTATATACCCTTTTATATGGCGTATATTCCATTTTTTCCATAGCTGATGTAGGCTATGTTGTTGGATTAGGTGTATTGGTTTACGCTACATTAGGTATTTTTCAAATCAATATTGTAAGTATGATTATTACCTATATTATCAATCGTATACTCAACCATTATATTGTTAAGCAACTTGGTGGTACTACAGGTGATACTTACGGATTTGTTGTTGAAGTTACAGAGGTTTTACTACTTTTAATTTATATTATTATATTATCTGTATTATCTGCTTCTGTAGCTTCTAATACTACGATGTTTTAATAATTATTTATCCATTGTTTTATAAAAACAATTACAGTTTTTGTTTAATGCGAAAGGAGTTTAATGTGACCTATTATGTAAGAGCCCCAGGTACATGTGGGGAATTTCTACAAGGTTCTATTAATGAACAGTCATTTTTAGTGACTTGTCCTATTAATCGTTACTCCTACGCATTAAGTAATGTAAAACATCCATTTTCACAGCAGTATTGTGCATTACAACCTAAATCTGCTAAGGCAAGACAATTAGTACAACGGCTATTGCAAAAAAATAATAAAGACCAATCTTGTCCACCTGTATATGTACGTTCTGATATTATACAAGGAAAGGGGATGGCTTCAAGTTCTGCGGATATTTCTGTAACGGCTATGGCTACTGCTTTAGCTATGGATTATAATTTATCACTAAAAGAATTAGAGCAAATCTGTTTATCCGTAGAACCTACAGATGCTTCATTTTACCAAGGTGTAACGCAGTTTGATTATATTAAGGGTACCATTTCTCAACCACTAGGAATGTGTCCGCCATTGAAAATTCTTGTATTTGATGAAGGCGGTAGTATAGATACCATTACCTTTAATCAACAAGTAGATTTACAAGCTAAAATTTTAGAAAAAGAGCCTATTATACGTGAATCACTAGATTTATTTAAACGAGGCTTACATACACATGATATTAATTTAATTGGTCAAGCAGCTACATTGAGTGCTTTTGGTAATCAACGCATACTGTATAAAGCAAACTTATATGATTTTCACGATATAGGTAATTACTATAACAGTGTTGGTACAATCATAGCTCATAGTGGTACCATTATGGGACTGCTATTTCCAGTAGATTACGGTCGCATCGATGATTGTAAGCAAGAAATCATGCGTAAATTACCAGAGCTATCCTATGTGGATACAGTAGAAACCACAAATGAAGGATTAACCTATATTAAACGATAATATATTTAATAGAAAGAGAATTAAATGTCTAAGATACATGGGGGCAATATATTTCAATTTGCCCATGAACAAGGAATTGAACCATATGAGGTGGTCGACTTTAGCGCTAATATTAATCCCCTTGGACCTAGTCAACGTGGATTAGACGCATTAAATGCACAATTGCGCTACATTTCTCATTACCCTGATGCTACCAATGATGATGTATTAAATGCTATTGCTGATACATATGGAATGGATAAACATCAAATTATAGTTGGTAATGGTGCAGCCGAGCTATTATATGCTATTTGCCGTTTACCTGGATATACAGGTGCTTTTGTACCAGCACCAGGATTTTCTGAGTATAAAGAGGCTCTTGAAGCAAGTAAGATTCCTGTACGTGATATTTTTTATCGACCTCGGGAAGATGATAATGGAAAACCTTATTTTGAGGTACCATATTTGGCATTAGAAACCTTTGCAGCTGAACTAAAAGGGCAAGATGGTCGCATCATTGTATTTTTAGGTAATCCTAATAATCCAGATGGTACATTACTTGATAAAGATCATATTCGCACTGTAGCGAGCATGTTGAAAGATGCAAATAGCTTACTTGTTATAGATGAATCATTTATCGATTTTGTTGGAAATGATCCATTACAAGATAATGAGCATTCTATGCGCTCTTTAGTAAATGAATTCGATAATATCATCGTAGTTCATTCCTTCACAAAATTCTATGCTGTACCTGGTTTACGCATTGGTGCCGCTTTTGCTAACGAAACATTAATTACTCAATTACAGCAATATATTCCTAGTTGGTCTGTAAACACATTAGCGCAAGCATATACAAAGTCTGCCTTGAATGATGTGGATTACATTAAGCGAACAAAACAAGAATTAAATGACGAAAAAGCATTCATGTACAATGCATTAGATGCTATAGAAGGAATTACTGTATATCCACCTTCAGCTAATTTTATGTTGTTCCAAGTTAATCAAGAAGGAATTACAGCAAACTATATTAATGAAGAGCTAAAAAAATATAATATGATTGTGCGCAATTGTGACTCCTATGTAGGTTTAACTAATCACTGGGTACGCATTGCTATTAAAGATCATGATACTAATATTAAACTGGTGGATAAACTGACAGATATTTTGAAAGTATAGGAAGATTATGAAGACATTATATATTGTGCGTCATGGTGAAACCGATTGGAATAAAATGGGGAAATATCAAGGTATTACAGATATTCCCCTCAATGAAAACGGTTTGAATCAAGCTAAAGCATGTGCTAATGCCCTTAAAGATGTTACCTTTGACCGTATCTTATCTAGTGATTTAAGTCGTGCCTTAGTTACAGCCGAAACGATTCGAGGTGACCGCACAACATCTATCACAGTAGATAAACGATTGCGAGAGCTTAATTTTGGTGACTGGGAAGCTATGCTATTTTCAGACATTGAAGCACGTTGGCCCGGCCTTATTGATGAGATGTATTTGCGGCCTCATCTTGTAAAAGTACCAAATGGCGAAAGCTTTAAAGATTTGCAAGATCGTGCCTGGGCAGGTCTGGAAGAATTCCTCAATGTTAATGATGAAGAAGAGACTCTTTTAATAGCATGTCATGGCGGAACAATTAGAACCTTATTATGTAAATTATTAGATATTTCTATTAGTCATTGTTGGAATTTTAGCCAAGGTAATACAGCTATTAATCGTATTTTCTATAATGGTATGGGCGAATACGATCATAATATTTTGAATTTGCTCAATGATACAGCTCATGTTGAATTACTCCAAGGACATGTATGATGCGACTCGATAAATTATTAGCTAATAAAGCTTATGGCAGTCGAAAAGAAGTTCATCAACTCTTAAAGGACCAAAGAGTTACTATTAATGGTGAAATAACAACAAAAAAAGATATCCACGTTGATATTGAATCTGATGTAATAACAGTTGATGGTCAAGTGGTTAATACTAAGCAGCAGTATTATGTAAAATTTCATAAACCCAAAGGCTATGTAACAGCTGTGGAGGATGCAAAGCATCCCGTTGTAATGGATTTATTGCCCCCTGAATATATTAAAATGGGGATAGTTCCTGTGGGAAGATTAGACAAGGATACAGAAGGATTACTGTTGCTTACCAATGATGGTGTTTGGGGACACTCAATCATCAATGGTAATAAACATGTATCCAAGGTTTATTACGTAGAATATGATGGTGAGTTAACAGAAGAAGGAATTCAACGTATAAAAGAGGGGATTGTACTAGGTGACGGAACCCATTGCAAGCCTGCTTTAATTGATGTTGTATCTTCTCAATCTCTGCATATTACCATTGAAGAAGGCAAATATCATCAAGTAAAACGTATGATTGGTGCAGCAGGCGGTACTGTTACATATTTAAAACGGTTAACTATAGGCCATATAGATTTAACAGGCATAGAAGAGGTTGGTTCTGTACAGGACTTAACCATTGGTGATATAGAGGCTTTCAAAAAATAGCATAAAATTCTATTCAATATAGGTATTTTATGGTAAGATTAATTGTACTTTATAGACTAGGAGCATGATTATGAATGGTTTAAATCTGCTACAACAGTATATTAAAGAGCAAGAATTAACAGGCGTCATTTTGATGAGCCCTATAAATTTACATTATTTTGCTGGTTTTACTGGTACTACAGGCTTTGCTATCATTACACAAGATAAAGCCTTTATGATTACTGATTTCAGATATACTGAGCAAGCTACAAAACAATGTGAAGGATATACAGTCATTCAATATGAATCCTCTGTTATGGATACTCTTGTAGATATATTCAATGAGCATCATATTCACGAAGGTTTATTCGGTATTGAAGGCAAGCAAATGCCGGTAGATACGTATGAAACCTTATGTGATACATTAGATGAACGCTTTAATTTTACTTCTATCAATTTTGCTAAACTACGAGCAGTTAAACGAGAAGATGAATTAGAATTATTGCGAAAAGCTGCTAAAATTGGTGACGACGCCTTTGCTGCATTATTACCACAATTAAAGGTAGGAATGACAGAAAACGAAGCGCGCATCATATTAGAAACAGAAATGTTAAAACGTGGATCAGAGGAGCCTTCCTTTGCAACCATCGTTGCTTCTGGTAACCGTTCTAGTATGCCTCATGGTGTAGCTAGTGATAAGGTCATTGAAGCAGGTGATTTTGTTACCTTCGACTTTGGCTCCGTATATAAGGGTTACCATTCCGATATGACTAGAACTATTGTAATGGGTCCTGCCTCTGAATTACAAAAAAAGCTGTATAGTATAGTTTTAGAAGCACAAAAACGCGGCGTAGCTGCTGTTCGGGCTGGTATTACTGGTAAAGAACTCGATGCAGTATGTCGTGATTATATCAAAGAACATGGATATACCAAGGAATTTAATCATGGTACTGGTCATGGCGTAGGTCTCGAGATTCACGAAGAACCAGTGGCTAATACAAAATCCGATACGGTATTTACAGAAAATATGATCATTACGGTAGAGCCTGGTATTTATATTACAGGTACTATCGGATTGAGAATAGAGGATAGTGTCATCGTCAAATCTGACGGCTATGAGGTGTTGACACATAGTCCAAAAGAGTTAATTGAAATAGGTATTTAGAAGGAGAAGAGTTAGATGATTTCCAGTAATGATTTTCGTCCAGGTGTAACCGTTGAAATCGACGGTAATGTATGGCAAGTAGTTGATTTCCAACACGTTAAACCAGGTAAAGGTGCTGCATTCGTACGTACTAAAATGAAAAATTTGCAAACTGGTTCTGTAGTAGAACGTACGTTCAATGCTGGTGAAAAAGTTCCTAAAGCACATGTTGACCGTCGTCGTATGCAATACTTATACGAATCTGATGGCGCTTACACATTCATGGATAACGAAACTTATGATCAAGTTGAACTTAACCTTGAACAACTAGGTGATGCTAAAAACTTCCTTCTTGAAAATATGGAAGTATCCATCATGTTCTTCCAAGGTATCGTAATCGGTATCGATTTACCTGTAGCTGTTGAACTTCGAGTAGTTGAAACAGATCCTGGTATCCGTGGTGATACTGCTACTGGTGGTAACAAACCAGCTGTATTGGAAACAGGCTACACTGTAAAAGTACCTCTCTTCATTGAAGTAGATGATGTACTTCGTATTGATACTCGTACAGGTCAATACATCGAACGTGCCTAATACTTATTGATATGTATTGGGGCTAGATCTTTTCATGGAATCTGATTCCCCATATATCTAACATTTGCACTGTAAGCACTTGTCGTCTATGTAATTATATATAGGGACAAGTGCTTTTTTTGAAAGAGGCCAGTATGACCAAGAAAAATACTGAACTAGAGTCGGGTAAAATTAAGATTAGTGAAGATGTATATGCTACGATTGTCACTATGGCAGCACTTGAAACAAAGGGTATACATCATATGAGCTCCACCTTTAATGATGGTGTTAATACCTTCTTTAGACGTAAATCTGATCATGAAGGTGTTAAGATATCATTTAATGATGAAGGGGCAATTTCTGTTACTTTATATGTTTGCATTCAATATGGGTACCGTATCCCTGATGTGGCCTTACGTTTACAAGAACGTATCAAAACAGCTTTAGTTTCTTATACAGAAATTGAGGTACAAACCATTGATGTAGTGGTACAAGACATTATTTTTGATGATTTAGTAACACCATCACAGCCTTAGGAGGGTATCTATATGAGTTCAGACAATCAATTAAACTATGGATTAGATATGGATACCATTGATATTGCAGATTCTGTCATCATCGATGTAGCTACTAAAACGTTAGCTACGATTCCAGGTATTCATTCTTTAAGCCCTCGCTTTTACGATGAATTAGTAGAGGGCATTACACATGCCTTTGGTCAACGTAGTTTACCGGGTATCAATGTTAAACATCGTAAAGGTTTTATTGAAATCAATATTTATATTAAAGCCTTGTATGGATACAATCTTATTGAATTATCCAAACAATTGCAGTTAGAAATCAAACAAACCTTAAAGAATATGCTTGATCTTGATCATGTTAAGGTTGATGTTCATATTGAAGGTATTGTTAAAGAAAAGGAGCCAACTCCACATGGTAATTAAGCGAAATCGACGTGAAGCACGTCAATACGCATTTCAAATGTTATATGCTAATGAATTTCATGCTGACCAAAGTGATGTTCAATTTCCAGAAGGACATATGCATAAATCTATGGATAAGGCTTATGCGAATAATATTATAAATGGTGTATTATCCTCTTCTGAAATTATAGATGCAGCATTACAGCCATTTTGTAAATCACGTAAAGTTGAAAACTTAGACAAGGTCGATCGTGCTATTTTACGTATTGCTTTATGGGAAATGACAAATGAAGATGAACCTTTAGAACCATCTATAGCTATTAATGAAGCTATTCAATTAGCTAAAGATTTTGGTTCTGATTCTTCCTATAAATTAATTAACGCAATTCTAGATGCATATAATAAGAGTAAATAATGAAACGATATTACTTAGGCATTGATACTAGTTGCTACACTACAAGTTGTGCCATTATAGATAGCGACTTTCAAATAGTTGGGGAAGCCCGCAAAATATTAGAGGTCAAACAGGGTGAGCGAGGACTACAACAATCAAATATGGTCTTTCAACATACAAAGGCATTGCCTAAGTTAATATCTGAATTGCCACAACTACCAATTAGTGGTATCGGTGTTAGTGGTTTTCCTAGACGTGAGGAAAATTCCTATATGCCAGCCTTTATGGTAGGGCTAGGGTATGGTCAATCTCTAAGTCATATGATGAATGTACCTTTACAAGTTTTTGCACATCAAGAAAATCATATTTTAGCTGCCCTTCGAGAATTAAAAACTATTCCTAAAGATCCATTTTTAGCACTTCATTTATCTGGTGGTACTACGGAGCTCGTATATTGTCATTATAAAGGAGAAGGCATATTTGAGTCTCACATTATTGGCGGCTCTAAGGATTTACAAGGTGGTCAATATGTAGATCGTATTGGTGTTGCAATGGGTTTGCCATTTCCTGCAGGTAAGCATCTAGAGGCATTAGCATTACAAACTACAGAATATGAACCATTACCATCTTCTGTAAAAGAAGGTTGGATAAGCTTTGCCGGGCCATGTAGTGCGGCTATGCGTCGCATTAGTGCTTCCATGAGTGATTTAGACAAGTCTAATTTGGCGAGAGCTGTATTCACCTCCATAGGAAATTCGTTAGAAAAAATGATTACCTATCATTTACAAAATAAACCTGTTCGAACATTAATTGCCGTTGGTGGTGTAATGAGCAATAGCTTACTTCGTCATCGTATGGAGCATTATTGTAGACGTAATCACCTTACATTACATGTAGCACAGCCACAATTTTCTGTTGATAATGCCACTGGCAATGCTTTTGGAGCTGCTTTTTTAGAGGAAATTAGAGGATAATCGTGAATGTATTAACCATTACACAATTAAACAATCTTATAAAGCGCACCTTAGACCGAGAATACCTACTTAAGAATGTCTATGTTAGCGGTACTATTATTAACGCAAAGCGTCATAGTAGTGGTCATATGTATTTCTCTTTAAAAGATGAAGAATCCGCTATTGATGTTACCATGTGGTCTAGTACAGTTATGCAAAAAGGATTGGCTAATGCCATTCAAAATGGATTATTAGTGACTGTAAAAGCATCTGTTAATTTTTACAATAAAATGGGGCGTTTAAATCTTATTGCATCGGATATGCAAATAGGGTCTAAAAGCCCATTACAGCTCGAATTTGATGCGTTAAAACGAGAGTTAACGGCGCTAGGATACTTTGATGACAACCACAAACAAAGTCTTCCATACATGGCAAGTTGCATAGGTATTGTTACATCTCAATCTGGCGCTGTATTGCATGATATTTTACACGTTAGTGAGAGACGTAACCCATTAGTGCAATTTAAATTATTCTCCGTTCCTGTCCAAGGCAATACTGCAGGACCTGTTATTGCAAGAGGTATTGCTGCTGCCGATGCTGACCCAGAGGTTGATGTCATCATCGTTGGTCGTGGTGGTGGATCTATGGAGGATTTATGGTGTTTCAATGATAGAGCTGTTGTAGAGGCTATTTATACTGCTAATACACCAGTTATCTCAGCAGTAGGTCATGAAACAGATTATACTTTATGTGATTATGTAGCAGATGCTCGTGGTGCAACGCCAAGCCACGCTGCAGAAATGGCTGTACTTCCTATTACTACACTACAAGATCAATTAACAGAAAAAGAAGAATACCTACACGAGTTTATACGTTATACATTACAGCAGAAACGTACAGATTTGACCTTGCTCTTTAATCGTAGATTAGGTATTCCAGCTCTACAATTTTTGCATAAACAGAAAACGCATTTACAAGAGCTTTCACAATCATTAACTAATGCTACAAAAGAACGATGCAATACAGAGAAACATAGTTTAGCATTATTAGCTCAACAATTAGAATCTCTTAATCCATTACAAATGATGGTAAAAGGGTTTGCAAAGGTTGAACATGATGATAAACCTATAACGTCTGTTACTCAATTACATCCAAAGGATGATATACGAGTTACACTTGCTGATGGTTATGTGAATGCTACGGTAAAGGAGGCGCACAAAGATGGCCGCATCACTAAAAAGTTATGAGAAAAAATATAAAGCCTTAGAGGATATTGTTAAACAATTAGACGATGGTAATATGACTATCTCTGAACTTTTAACGCAATATAAGAAGGGCTTAACATTAGTAAAAGAATGTGCAGAAATGCTCGATTCTGTGGAAGATGAAGTACAACAAATTATCGAAGAAGTCCGCATCAGCGAATAAGGAGATTCTATGTTCAAAGACTATTTAGCGTCTAGCAAACAACATATTGAACAATGGTTAGGTGAAGTATTAACTAGCCCAAATAGAGAATTTAAACCCCTTTATGAATCTATGAATTACAGTTTAATGCAAGGTGGCAAACGAATCCGACCAATCTTATCTAAAGCTGTATTAGAAATGCTTCATAAAGATCCAGCTGATTATAAGGAATTTCTATGTGCTATGGAGTGTATCCATACATATTCCTTAGTACATGATGATTTACCAGCCATGGATAATGATGATTATCGTAGAGGTAATTTAACAAATCATAAAGTTTATGGTGAAGGTATGGCTATTCTAGCTGGTGATGGTTTATTAACTTATGCTTTTCAACTAATGACTGAGAATAAAACTGCTACACCTCAACAAAAAATAGAGGCTATTCAATGCGTAGCTACTGCAGCAGGCCCGGAAGGCATGGTTGGTGGTCAAGCCTTCGATATGCTCAGTGAAGATAAGCATATACCACTAGAAGAATTAAAAGTTTTACACAGTGGAAAAACAGGTGCATTATTTAATGCATCTGTAGAATTAGGTCTTATTTTAGGCAATGCAGATACGACTACTCGAAAAGCGCTTATGGAATATGCTAATTGTTTAGGATTGTTATTCCAAATTACTGATGATATTCTAGATGTAACTGGTACAATTGAAGAATTAGGAAAAACTCCTGGCAGTGATATTCGCCAACATAAATCTACCTATGTATCCTTACTAGGTTTAGAGGAGGCTAAAAACCAAGCTTCTTTAGTTGGAAAACAGGCTCATAATGCTTTAAACTCCGTTTCTTATGATACATCTATACTAGCTGCACTAATTGATTATCTTTTAGAACGTACTAATTAATTGGTACTACCTGAAGAAGGTATAAATAATGATTGATATATTACCACAAATAGCACACAACTACATAGCACAAGCTGCATTTTGGGGATGGTTTACTGCGCAGGCTATCAAATTTGTATGGCAACTAGTTCGACATGGCAAATTTCGTCCAGAACGGCTTGTAGGATCTGGAGGATTTCCCAGCTCTCATACATCTTTCGTAATTGCTACAACCACAGCCATATACCTAAAAAATGGAGCATCTGATCTTTTTATACTATCTCTAGTATTCTCTATTGTAGTCATGTATGATGCATCAGGCGTACGATTAGAGGCTGGGCGTCAAGCTCAAATTCTAAATCAAATTGTAGACTATTTTACAAAGAAAAATATACCTGTTGCCATCACTCGTAAAGAGGCCTTAAAAGAGTTATTAGGCCATACACCAATAGAGGTATTTGGGGGATTAATTCTTGGCATTCTTGTAGCATGTATTCAATTTTATTATATTTATAATGGTGTTATATGAGCAGTAAAGAACGTTTAGACATACTCCTCGTTAACCGAGGACTTTTTGAAAGTAGAGAAAAAGCCAAAGCGGCCATAATGGCTGGCCAAATCTTCATGGATACTACGCGTATTGATAAAGCAGGTACAAAAATTCCTGTAGATGCCAATATTGTAGTAAAGGGCAATACGTTGCCTTATGTTAGTCGCGGTGGATTAAAGTTAGAAAAAGCCATTCAAACGTATCCTATCAACTTACAGGATGCTGTTATGGTTGATATAGGTGCTAGTACAGGTGGTTTTACAGATTGCGCCCTACAAAATGGTGCATCTAAAGTCTTTGCCATTGACGTAGGCTATAATCAATTGGCTTGGAAATTGCGTCAAGATCCGCGTGTGATTAATATGGAAAAGCAAAATATCCGTACTGTTACACCTGAGCAACTTGGTGAACTTGTGGACTTTATTTCTATTGATGTAGCATTTATTTCTTTGGACAAGGTTCTGCCAGTTGCAACTACCTTATTAAAGGATACAGGAGCTCTTGTTGCTTTGATTAAGCCTCAATTTGAGGCGGGCAAAGAGAATGTAGGTAAAGGCGGTATTGTGCGAGATCCTAAAATCCATAAAGAAGTTTTACATCGTATCTTACACGTTGCTCATGATTGTGGATTATATATTCACGGCTTAACATTCTCACCAATTAAAGGCATGGAAGGCAATATTGAGTTTTTAGGTTATTTTAAAAAGTACGAAGAAGGGGCTTTAGCCATTGATGATGCTTTAATTGATACAGTGGTTGCAGAAGCCCATTCATTATAGGAGATTACTATGCGTATCGGATTCTTCCCAAACATGGGGAAAAGCAATATTATGGCAGTTTTAAAAATGGCTGCACATATTTGTAAAGATGAAGGTATCGAAGTATTTTTGCCAGATGATCTCGAATCAGATGCACCTGCACGAGTACTTAAGATTCCTGAAACTCACATTTTAAGTCGTCCAGAAATCTTTAAACAAATTGATATTGCCTTTAGTTTTGGTGGTGATGGTACCATCATCCATTTGGCAAGACAAATTTACCCATATAATGTACCTGTTTGTGGTATTAACCTTGGTGAACTCGGCTTTTTAAACCAAATTGAAGTTCATCAAATGCAAAGTCATATTAAACGTATTGCAAATGGTGATTATAATATAGAAAAACGTGGACATTTATATGCATATATTGACCGAAATAATGGTAATGAAGAAGAATTAGTACCTATAATTAATGAAATCGTTATTACCCGTGCTGAACCAGCAAAAATGGCACGTATTAACATGTCTATCAATAATCAACATACACAAATGTATCCTTCAGATGGCTTGATTATTTCCTCTGCAACTGGGTCTACGGGATATAATCTATCTGCAGGTGGTCCTATTATGAAGCCTGATAATAGATCCATTATTGTTACACCTGTAGCGCCACATCTGATTCAAGGTGTTTCACTTGTATTAGAAGAGCATGATACAATTCAAATCACGATGCCAGAACGTGAACCACAATTACATATCTGTATAGACGGTACATTTGACTATACGTTTACCAATAAAGAAACACTACATATAAGCTCTAATCCTGTATATTGTTTATTCGTACGTTTTAAAGATCAATGTTTCTTCGGTACATTATTTAAAAAACTAGCATCTCGTCGTGACGAGTTGTTGTAATACTAAAATCTCAAGTGGGGTGATTTTGTGATTAACATTAACAATGCTGTTCAGTTTCAACATTTAATCTGGGATCGAGTAATGAAACACGCTAATATAGTAGTAGATGCAACATGTGGTAATGGCCATGATTTACTATATTTGGCAGAACGAGCAAAAAAGGGCTGTCATTTATATGGCATCGATATTCAAATGAAAGCGATTAATAGCAGCCAAGAGTTATTGCAGTCAAATGACATAGCACAAGATGTAAGTCTAACATTTATTCATGACTCCCATGATCGTGCATTAGCTAATCAATTAAAAGATGAAGTTATTGATTTAATGATCTTTAACCTAGGCTATTTACCAGGTGGTGATCATCAAGTTATAACTAAACCGCATCAAACTATTGATGCCATAAATGAAGGCTTAGAAAAATTATCGAAGTCTGGAGTTATCACAATTGTTGCTTACCCTGGAACAACAGAAGGGTTTGAAGAAATGCAGATGCTTAAATCGTATTTATCAGATTTAGAACAAAAATTGTATAATGTATGTCATTGGCATCCAATGAATCAAATCAATAATCCACCTGAGTTATTCATATTGCAAAAACGATAAAACGAAATATATCTTTATTCATTATGAATAAAAGTCATAAGAAATATGTAAAAGCCCCTTTATAGGGGCTTTTATTTATACATGTATAATCTTCTAATTTTAAATTATTAATTTCATATAAATAGATGAAGCCTATAGGATATGTGTTTATACGCTATCAGTATATAGAAAATTAACAATATTTTAAATATTAATATAATATGCATAACTAGTATGAGACATGCAATTTATACCATATATTAATTATGAATATATGGTATAATAATAGCAGAAAGATACTATTCTCTTTTATGTGCAAGGTTTAAAAAAGGGAGTTCAAAATGAAACGCTATCGCTATAACAAAATCAAAGAAATCGTGCAGTCCAAGGCGATTGAAACTCAGGAGGAATTAGCAGCGGCCTTATTAGAAGAAGGTATTGAAGTAACGCAAGCTACAGTTTCTCGTGATATTAAGGAATTGATGTTAATCAAAATTCCTACAGGCGATGGACACTATCGATATGCATTATCTCCAGAAGAAAATGTAGTTCTATCTGGTTGTCTATTTAATAGATGGACGACTGTCATCAATTTGAATTGGTGGAGTGCTATCATTGAGCTTTTAGTAACAGTTATAAGCTATATAAACTATAAGGCCAGTGGATGCATCCACTGGCTTTTTTGGAGGTATATATGATTCGAGTAATGGTAAATGGCGCTGGCGGTAAAATGGGCCGCGAAGTAGTCAAAGCAGTACATAATGATCCTGAATTAACATTAGTAGGTGGCATCGATCCTACTAAGGCGGGTCAAGATGTAGGCTCCGTAGCGGGCATCGAACAATTAGGAATTGAAATGAATGCCTCCATCGATGAGGTTCTAAATACAAATAAACCTGATGTAATTGTAGACTTTACAAATCCTGCTGTCATTTATGAAAATGCTAAAAAAATGTTATCTGCAGGTATTCATGTAGTTATTGGTACTACAGGTTTAACTGCGGAACAACGTGACGAATTAGATGCTATTGGTCGCCAAAATAATGCAAACTGCCTTGTAGCACCTAATTTCTCTCTTGGTGCAGTTATGATGATGAAGGTTTCTGCAGAATTGGCACCATATTTCCCTAATGTAGAGATTATTGAACTACATCATAACCATAAATACGATGCCCCATCTGGTACATCTATTTTAACAGCTAAATTAATTAACGAAGCTAAACAAGCGGCGAATGCAACGCCTGATGAGGATTTGACTCGTGAAAGTTTACCAGGTGCTCGTGGCGCTAAGGTTGATGACGTAACAATCCACAGCGTTCGTTTACCTGGTTACGTAGCTCACCAGGAAGTACTATTTGGTGGCTATGATGAAACGTTAACAATTCGTCACGATAGTTTAAGCCGACTTTCCTTTATGCCAGGTGTAGTATTAGCATGTAAAAAAATTAGTGCTAAAACTGGTTTAACTTACGGCTTAGAGCATTATTTATAATATTAGAGCAAGGAGATATAGTAATGAAAAAACCTAATGTTGCAATTCTTGGTGCTACTGGTGCAGTAGGTGCTGAATTTATTACACTTATTGAAGAGCGTAATTTCCCATATGAAAATTTAAAATTGTTGGCATCTGCTCGTTCTGCAGGTACTGAACTTACAGTGAATGGAAAAACATATGTAGTAGAAGAAGCAAAGCCAGAATCCTTTGAAAATATTGATATCGCGTTATTTGCAGGTGGTTCTATTTCTAAAACATTAGCACCAGAAGCTGCTAAACGTGGTGCAATTGTTATCGATAACTCTAGTGCATTCCGTATGGATCCTGAGGTACCTCTTGTTGTACCAGAAGTAAATCCAGAAGATATCTTAAAACATAAAGGTATTATTGCTAACCCAAATTGCTCTACTATTATTATGAGCTTAGGTTTAAAACCACTACATGATATTTCTCCAATTAAACGCATCGTTGTAAGTACATATCAAGCAGTATCAGGTGCTGGTAAAGAAGGTATTGAAGAACTTGAAAACCAAGTAAAACAATATACTGCTGGCGAAGAAATGACTGCAAACTTATTGCCAACAGGATCTGCCCCTAAACATTATCCTGTAGCATTTAACTTATTGCCACAAATCGATGTGTTCTTGGACAATGATTACACAAAAGAAGAAATGAAAATGGTCAATGAAACACAAAAAATTCTTCATGACGACACAATTCAAGTAGTACCAACTACTGTACGTGTTCCAGTGTATCGTTCCCACTCTGAATCTGTTTTAGTAGAAACAGCTGAACCAGTTTCTGTAGAAGCTTTCAGAGCAGCATGTGAAAAATTCCCAGGTTTACAAGTAAAAGATAATCCTGCAGAACAAATTTATCCAATGCCATTATATACGTCTAATCAAAACGACTGTGAAATCGGCCGTATTCGTAAAGATTTATATAACGACAAAGGTATGAATTTCTGGATTGTAGGGGACCAAATTCGTAAAGGTGCAGCACTTAATGCGTTGCAAATTGCTGAGTACTTGGTAGAAAAACAAGCATTTTAATCTATCAAGGGGAGGACAGATATGAAAACCTTTGGTCGAGTATTAACGGCTATGATTACATCATTTAATAATGATGGATCCCTTAACATAGAAAATAGTGTAGCTATTGCTCATCATTTATTAGATAATGGATCCGATGGACTCGTTGTATGCGGTACAACAGGGGAAAATCCATCCATGTCAAAAGAGGATAAATTAGCATTATTTACAGCTATTGCTAAAGAATGTGGTCATAAAGGTTCCATTATTGCTAATGTAGGTTCAAATGACACAAAAGCTTCTGTAGACTTTGTAAAAGAAGTATCTAAAATTGATGGAATCGATGGTTTATTAGTTGTAGTACCTTACTACAATAAGCCTAATCAACAAGGTCAATACTTACACTTTAAAGCTATTGCAGAGGCTACTACACTGCCAATCATGGTATATAATGTACCAAGCCGTGTAGGAACAGGCATTTTCCCAACAACACTAGCACAATTACATAGTGAGTATCCACATGTATGCGCGATTAAAGAAGCTAGTGGCAATCTTATGATTTCATCTGAAATTAAACGCTTAATGCCTGAGGATGACTTCATGGTATATAGTGGAGATGATGGTCTTACATTGCCAATGCTATCTGTAGGAGCATGCGGTGTTGTATCCGTAGTTTCTCATATAGCGGGCAAAGATATGAATGCTATGATTCAAGCTTATGAATCTGGTCATAATCACGAAGCGCTTCGTATTCATCAAAGCTTAGCGGATATCATAAAAGCTATGTTTATTACTACAAATCCTATTCCTGTTAAATATGCAGTCCGTAAAATAGGTTTACCTGCTGGTGTATTTAATTTGCCAATGTGTGACCCTAGTGCCGAAGAAGCAGCATATATTGATAAAGCTTTAACAGAATATATAAAATAAAATAAAAAACAGGAGCTATTTAATATAGCTTCTGTTTTTTTACAAGTCTTAAGTATAATAGAAAACCGACAACCATAAGTTGCCGGTTTTTTCTATATTCTGTCTCGTACAAGACCAATGACAAGACCTTCAATATGACAGTCATCCACAATAATAGGATCAAAATTATCATTTTCAGGTTGTAAACGAATATGACCATTTTCTTTATAGAAACGTTTTACTGTAGCTTCGTCATCGATACGTGCTACAACAACATCACCATTATTAGCCGTATTTTGATGGCGTACGATGAGCATATCACCTTCATACATACCAATATTCATCATGGATTCGCCTTGAACGCGTAGTAAGAAGCAGTCAGAATCACCAGTTAATTGAACAGGTAATGTAAGAGTAGATTCTAAATTTTCTACCGCAGTAATAGGCATACCAGCTTGTACAGTACCAATAAGAGGAACTTGTTTTAAACCAGCACCTAAGAACTCAAAATTATCAGAACTTGATGTTTCATTACCATCTACAGAAATAGAAGGTTTTGTATCCTCTAGTACTGTAATAGCACGATTTTTATTAGGATCCCGTTTAATATAACCAAACTTTTCAAGAGCATTCAAATGAGATTGCACAGTAGAAGTAGAACTAAGGCCTACATGGGTACAGATTTCTCGAACAGTAGGACAACGATATTCATTATGTAATGAGTCCTTAATAAAATCTAATATACGGCGCTGTTTAGTATTAATATCTGTAGCAGGGCGTCTCACGATGAACCTCCATAGTCAATGTAATGTCAAAATACTATTAATATATATGTGGAAAAATTTACTCATTTCGTACTATATAATAAAAACATAAGATAATTACTTATCTTATATACCTATTATAGGCAATTTTAAAAGTTTTTGCAAACATTTGTTCTAAAACACTTGACCGAACATTCGTTCGTGTGCTAATATAAGCATGTAAACAAACAAATGTTCTCAGATATTATGTTCGATGTAAATGTGAGGTATGAGATGAAAAATATATTGATGATGGTAGGAATGTGCTTAACAATCTTGTTCGGCTATAATATGACAAATCCTGTAACAGCTACAAATACACATGCAGTACGTGAAGTAAAGGTACAAGCAGGCGATACGATGTGGGATATTGCAGCTCGAACAGCTCATAAAGATATGGATGTTCGAGAAATGGTATATGCCATGAAAGAACTCAACAATATCAGTGATTCTGGTACACTTGTACCTGGTACAGTATTAAAGGTACCAGCACATAATTCTGATAGTCCAGTTAGAGCTTTGGACTATGTGGCTCAAAACTAAATATATATGGGTATAACCCACACGAAAAAGCAGCTACTCAATAGAGATAGCTGCTTTTTGTTATCTAATGTATGTTATTATACGATTTATAGATATTATCTTAATCAACTGATTTATAATTATCATCTAAATCGTTTTTCAAAGATTGTAGAAATAGGATTATCTACAAACTTATTGGCTTCATTAATATAACGACGAACCATGTTAACACTGTGATGACGTGTTTGTCTCATAATATTACGTTCTTCCACACCATAAGCTGCGGCAGTTGTTGCAAAGCCATGACGTAAACTATGAGCTCCATACATAGATGGATCAAGACCAATGAGAGAAATATATTTCTTCACAATTTCTGCAATCATTTTATCGGATATGCCTGTTTTACGAAGTGACATATTTTTAGTAAAACCTCTAAATATAGGACCTTCAGTAATACCAGAGGCACGTAACCATTGCTGTAAAGCACGTACCGCGTCTAGAGGAGAACCGGATAGATGAGGAATCGCTACAACAGCACCTTGACCTTCTTGGTCGGCTTTTGAGGATGGCACAAAGATTTCAACACCTTGTGGAGAAAACTGTAGATGTTCTACTGTAATAGCTGCAATTTCACTACGACGAAAAGCACCCATAAAACCAATTAAAAGAATGGCCTTATCTCGTAATAACTGTAATTCAGGTACATCTAGTTTAGTCATACAATCTAAAATATCTTCAATATCCTCTAATAGTACTGGTGTTTTACCTTGTTGAAATGTACCTTTTAAACGTCTAATCCCTCGTAACGCTTGTTTTACAATTGGTGCCATACATGGATTATCCCGATGTCCAGAGGCATTATAATTCTCTGAGATAGCGCTAATACGACGAGAGATTGTATTTGCCTTAGCATAATCAGCAAGATCATTTATATAATTCACAATTGTTTCTGGTGTAGCTGGAAAATAAGGTACCTTTTGATAAGTACACCAATCAACGAAATCATCCCAATCTGATTCGTAAGCATCCACAGTATTCTCAGCCTTAGATAACAATATACTTTGTTTAGCTTTCATAGACAACTTGGTACTATTCATAAGCGCATCATTATTACGCAAATAGAAATGTTTTTGTTGTTCCTTAGATTCTGACATAATTCACCCTTATCCCTAAAATTATCAATATAATTGTACCATAGATTAGACCGTAATATGCTATAATTAGAGAATATGATAACTAATTCGGGAGAGTTTATAAATAATGACGAAGAAATATATTTTAGTAGGAACTATGCTTGTCCTCTTGGGGACGAGCGGCTGTTCATACATTCCAACAGAAAATATTTCTTATGGTGTATATTACAATGATACAGATTTATCTAATACACCTAAGAATGAATTACAGGCTCGCTTACAAGAGTTAAATAGTAAAATTCCTCAAACTATATCTATTGATATGGGCAATAATAAAAAACAACAAGCTACCTATCATGATTTAGGGATCCAAATCGATACAGATGCTATGGTAAAAGCTATTTCTACATATGGCTATGAAGATGATATGTGGACACTACTTTCAAATAGATTTAATGCCTTATTCTACGGTCATCATTTTAAACCACAATATAAGCTTGATGAGGTAAAAGGTAAAACCTATCTAAGTGAATTGGCTAAAACAATTGATACGCCAGGACATGATGCATACCTTACCATTGAAAATGGACAAGTTGTATTACATCCTACAAAAGAGGGTAAGCGTATCGATATTGATGCTACGCTTAAGAAATTAAAAGATGATTTACAGGCCGGTGATAGTATTAACTCCTTATCTATGGTATTTACTACACAAAATACTGTAAAAGTAAGTGATGCCGATTTAAAACCATTGAATACGGTATTAGCTTCTTACACTACAGAGTATGATCCTAGTAATGAAAGTAGAACCCATAATATTCAATTAGCATCTGATAAAATAAACGGTACCCTAATTAAATCGGGTGCACAGTTCTCCTTTAACGATGTTGTAGGTGAACGTACTGCAGAGGCTGGCTATGATGATGCACCTGTTATGATTGATGGTAAATTAGTTCCAGGTATTGGCGGTGGCATTTGCCAAGTAAGTTCTACCATATTTAATACAGCTTTACTATCCGGTATGAATATTATCGAGCGTACACCACACTTTGAGCCAGTAGGATATATTCAAGCTGGTCGTGATGCCACTGTAGCATGGGGCTATTTAGACTTTAAGTTTAGAAATCCTTACCAACAATCTATTTATATCCTTAGTGTTATGAACAACGGAACATTAACGATCTACATTATAGGTACGGCTCAAGATAAGCCTAAAAATGTTTCTATTTCTGTAGGAGACTATGGCGAAATTCCTAACAAGACTATCACTAAGGTAGATCCTTCATTAAAAGAAAAAGAAGTGCAGGAGGGGCATGTAGGTTTAACAATGAATACGTATAGAACCATTACATATGGTAACTGGGTTACGCAAACAGATTCCTTTGAATCCGTATATGATCCAGTAGATACGATTATAACAATGCCTCCAGAAGGTACTACTAAAAAAGCAGATAAAAAGAAACCATAATTAAAGATTTTATTAAATATAGCCTAAGCTATTGACCATGATGTATAAATAGTTTAGGCTATTATTTGGATGTAAATGAGAAAGTGATATATACATAGTATAAAGTATATAGAAATCCAATACAGAATATTGAGGATATAATCTACATTCATCCATTCTCAATAATTATCATTTAATAAAATAGAAGAGGAAGCTATGGACACAATCTTACAATTTGATCACTCTTTGATTTTCTATGTACATGATCACCTTGTATATAGTTTTTTAACACCTATTATGGCATTTATTTCAAAAATTACTGGCAGCGGTGCCTTATGGATTGTAATTGCCTTGTTATTGATGTTACAGAAAAAATATCGTGTATTAGGCGTAGCTATAATAATTGCATTAGGATTTGTATTCATCATCGGTGACCAAGGTTTAAAACCACATGTAGCTAGATTAAGACCATTTGTAGATTTTCCTAATGTAACGGTTCCATTAGAATCTGCATTACCAAAAGCAAATAGCTATTCATTCCCGTCAGGCCATAGTTTTGGTTCATTTGCGTCAGCCATGACTATTTACCTAGGCTTGAGTCAAATAGCGCCTCAGAAGCGATATTTGGGAATTATAGCATTACTGGGGTCATTAGTAGTAGCATTTTCGAGAGTATATCTATTTGTACATTATCCAACAGATGTATTAACAGGCTTAGTATTGGGAATCATCGTAGGCTTCATTGCTTGGAAGCTTGCAAGAATTGGTTGGAACTGGTGGACTAACCGCCATAATGATGTAGAATACGAACCATATACATTTAAACGTAAATAAGCTTAAATAGCTAAAAAACTAGATAACATAAGAGATTGGGCCATTTAGGCCCAATTTTCTTAATACAATTACTTCCGATAATATATCGTTATCGGAAGTAATTCAAAAAGAAAAGAAAACTAGCCTATATTTCTATAAGCTAGTTTTACTAATTTAAACTAAAAAATACTTTTATCATTGTGTAATGGATCTGAATTAAATATACTCTATCATACAATTATTTTTTTATCAGTTCAATCCAACCTAGAGATTGATCACCAAGAGCCTTCATAATTATATTGGGTTGTTCACCTTGTAATTTCTCTATTTTAAATTGAATAATATTTCCTTTTTCTTTTGCTTTTCTGTCTGTAATTATATATATTTCCCGTCCGATTGATTCATCTCTACAAATAAAATCTATATATTAATAAAGCTATATATCGGGCAAATTTTTATTATTATAGATATATGTGTAGAATTATTATTATTTAATTTTAAATACATATTGAAATTTTTGATATAACATTGTAAAATAAGCATATAAATTATGTAATTTACTCATATTAACTCTCATGGAGGTATTATATGTGCTGGTGTGATATCGTAAGTAAAGCTAAAATTGGCAGTTTAAAACATTTAGGTAATGGTATGGAAGGTTCTTTAAGATTTTTAGCAGAAATCATTGTAGGTCTTAGTATTCTTCGTGTATTCGTAAACTGGATTTTTGGCATTTAGGCCTTACAATTAAATAGGAATATATAAAAGACGCTTAGTAATCTAAGCGTCTTTTTTAGTATGTTATTAAGTTATCAAGCTTTATATATCTATATATATCGCTAGATTATATTATTGATATGCTTCGCTGCAATCAATATATTCCATAATCAATTGGCAGATTTGACCATCTTTATCAAAAGCCCAGTATACAGGGTATAAACCATCACCAAAGCCAGATTGAATCATTGGCACAGTCAATTCGGTTTCAGGAATTGTAAAGTTGATCCAATCCCCTTTAGAACGTTGGTATTGCGGATATGCTAATGCATTTAATTGGAACAAATCACTGTAGTAATCATCATAGATATTTTTGTCAGGATAGTTAGTATGCCATTGATCATAAAACTTTCTATAGGTTTTAATAGTTTCTGCATCAACCACGGTAGCAAGTCCAGAATCCACAGGGAAGCCAATGTAGCTTTCACCATCATCAAGATCTGTTAAATCTTCTGTACCTTTTAAAGCCAATTCATAGTTCACAGGCTCATTACCACTAAAAACAACGCGGCTTGCTACATAACGGTATTCATTAGGTTCCATTTCAATGATTTTTGTTTCCAACAAGTACGTACCTGGTTCTACCGTTCTAATATATGTATCCGGTTTATTCGGCAATGTTACCAAAGGGTCACAACATGTAATATGGCCTGTTGGGAATGTTACAGTCCACATAGGTAATGTATGCAATGGAAATCCTTTTAGCTCTTTACGGTTAAATAAATCATGATATGGTACGGTAGGTTTTAATTTACCTTCAGAACCTAAACGATTAAACTCTTGAATCCATTCACTTGTTAATTTAGATTGATCCATGTTACTCCTCTGCTTCGTGTTTACAATGTACATATTCGCCTTCTAACACTTCGTAGGCTGCGGTTTTACGAATAATTTGTTTAACTAATGTATCTAACTTTGAACCATTTGTATAGTCTGCAGGTGCATAATAACGTATGCGGTGATGACGCATCATCTTATACACCTTATCTTTATCCTTCTTAACAGGATCATAAACACCTATAGAATGACCGCCATTAGCATTAACCAAGCTCATGCAAGGAATATCTGTATCACTATCCCCAATATATATCATATTGCGGAACGGTACACGTTGATCTTCAGGCTTAACATAATCATTAACACCTGTGTCATTGATATCTAAAATTCCTTTTTGAATACGGAATAAAAACTGTGTTTTATTTGTATAGTTAATGGCTTGTGCAGGCCAAACTGCTACGCCTTTGTCGTCGAACATGAATGCACTGGCATAGATTTTGGTGAAAGCTCCCTCTTTCGCCATTTCAGTACCTTCTATCATCTCTTTTAAACCAGACGATATGATGTAATGTTCAATGCGTACACCGTGTTCTAAACCATATTCACGAATACGCTCAAACCAAGTGCGAACACCTTCATATAGTTCCACTTGATTCCCATATTCCATAAGCTTTTCTCGAGTTACATAAAAACGGCCCACTGCTTCTTGAATCATCTTGTACATATAAGCCAAGTTATTATCCATATCATTTTTCTTAGCCAGCTGATTAGATTCTTGCCAGAACTGTTTGATTTGCTCTTCATCATAGCCAACAGATTGGATAAAGCCTTGTGCCTGCATATCATCAGGTGTTAAAGTCTTATCAAAATCATAACACATAGCTAGTACTGGCATAGACGATTCAGATGATTGTAATGATGCTTTACTGTCAGTCTTATAGGTGATCATACTCCACCTCCTTGTAATAATACATAAACAATTAAAAGTAGTTTAACTCTCTTATATTCTTGAGGTGACCCAACCCCTTTTGTCTATATTTTACACGATACGTCAACGCTATAGGCGTAAAAGCAGGGCATAATTCTCCTTAAAATAAAGAATCTTGTGTGTAATTTGTATCTACAATCCAGCTTTTTTCCGCACTTTCTTTAATAATTGCTGTTTTTGAAAGTTTTCCAATAAGTAAGCTAGAGTTCGGATCATGTAATAAGCAATTTTGGCGAACTGCAGCCTGATTTGTATTGGCATAACAATAGCGACAAAAATGGCTACAAGTATCATAGGCACCTATATCACCATGTAAATAACAATTACACTCTGGTCTAGCTGGTGTACGTTTCGGTGCTTTTAATTTTACGTTCCAAGCACGTTCATAACAGTCTAGCGTAAAACAGCCCTCTGTATTAACACCTAATTCTTTGAAAATGTCCCCTTCTCCACAGGTTTTAAGTATCATATGATGAGAATGAGCTATAGATACTAATTCTTTAATAATCTTCATTTGAATATCTAAACTCGGTCTATAACCTTCGGGAAAGGTCTGAGCTACCTTATCAAAAATATCTAAGAAACTTACAACTACCGTATCTGTATATCCTTCGAGGGCTTTAGCCATTTTATAAAAGCTTTCAAAATGAAAATCAACTGTATAGTTGTGGGTTAAAATAATAGGATCATAACGCCACACCATGGACTGAGGATTACGTTTTGTAGATATATGTTTAAATCCGTCTATTACTAAATCCACTTGTGGAACATTAGTCTCTATATCTGCTCCATATGGAGTTATAGTCATATGCCAATACTGTCTATAATCATTTATTTCATGTAAGAGCGGAATGAAAGGCAACGGATTCTTTGTACAAAACGCAATACCATCTACTACTTCATGATTGATAGGATATCGTGTTATATGTATCGGATTATAGGGATTGCGTACATCTACAAATCCTTGGCGGACGCGATTAATTAACCATTGCCCATAAAAGGCAGGAATATCCGTACGCTGTCCCGTCTGTAAAATCATTATCCTGTCCTTTCATAAAACAAAAATATAGATGTATTATATCACACTCAATATTAATTATTTATGGAGTAAGTGTGATATTTATAGTATGGTACATTCTCATTTTATGGTACTATTAAGTGTATTAAAAATGAGGAGAACTGAAAAATGAATGATATATTTGAAAAAAATCATCCTATGAAGGATGATAAAGAATTTATTACATCCTATTGGACAGATCGAGCTCACGATTTTGGAACCTTACGAGCTAAAGAATTAGAGAGCCCTAAACTTAAATTATGGAGAGATGAACTAACGAGTCATATCTTTGATTCTGATCGCTCTTTACGTATTTTAGACATTGGTTGTGGTGCAGGCTTCTTTAGTATTATCCTCTCTCAACTAGGACATACAGTACACGGCATCGATATTACGCCTAATATGATAGACGAAGCAAATCAACTGGCAGAATCCCTTGATTGTGATGCTACCTTCTCCGTCATGGATGCTGAAAATCTCAGCTTTGACTCCAATACCTTTGATATCGTTGTAGCCCGCAATGTAACATGGAACTTACCACATCCAGATAAAGCCTATGCTGAATGGTTACGCATCATTCGTCCAGGCGGTTTAATCCTCAATTATGATGCGGAACATGCTCGCAATCACCATGACTTACCACAATCTGTTCATCATGCCCATGAGCATGTAAGCAATGACTTAAAAGAGCGGTGCCATACGATTTATCATATGCTTGAAATTTCATCCTTTACACGCCCTCAATGGGATAAAGAAGTGCTCACAAAATTAGGTGCTAGCTCCGTCACTATTGACTCCACAGTAGGTCCTCGTATTTACAACGAAGAAGATGAATTTTATATTCCTGTACCAATGTTCTTAGTGAAAGTAATAAAATAGCATTCAAAGTAAAACATTACAAAATAAACCCACTCCATGTGATATGTACCCCTTTTATTAGGTATCTAATAAAGGAATATATCATACTATGAGTGGGTTTTATTTTATTTATTATTTCTTATTGTCTTTAATGATAGAGTCATCAAAGTTATAGGTTGTTATAAACTTTGTTTTAGGATTTGCTGCATTGCCAATCTCTTCTAAATATTTATTAGAAGCTACTTGAAGATCTTTCTTATACGCATCGGCTAATGTTTGTAAATTGTTCGTTTCGTTTACTCGTTTAAAGGTTTGATCCATAAATTTAATAGTATCTGTTTTTGAATCATAAATAAGAGCAGTATTTGGTATGCCAGTAATATCCATCTTAATTGTATTAGAATTTGAGCTATCTGCATTACCTACTATATCGTTAGCACTCATTACAAGTGTAAGTGCCGTAATATAATTTAGACGAGTTTCCTTTATATCCCCTACCATTTGAGTAGATTCAATAACAGGTCTCTTTTCAGGCGTCGTATATTGATAGTTATAAGCTTTCATATCTGCTGTATAAATCGTCTTACTATCATTTCGAGCTGTAAGATTCATCGTAAAAATAGGCGTGTCAACAGCACTCACTACATTTTGAACGGTATAGCCTGAGTAAGCAATCCATTCCCCTTCAGGTCCTTTAGGCTGAGAAGACGCACTATTACTACTACAACCAGCTAATATCAACAAACTAACTAAGGCGATACAAAGTGAAAGGTATTGAAGTATTCTTTTTAGCATAGCAGTACCTCGCATACAAACTTATATTATATAAATACAAACCTAACTAGTACTAAACTAGACAAGAAAAAGCTAATCAATTACAGCTATAGTTTTTTTAATATATTAGTTACTGAAATACTCTTGAGCCTTAGTGATTTCTGCACGAAGTTTTTCTTCATCAATAGTAAGCAATTCTTTGTCTTTCATAAGAACTTTGCCACCTACAATTGTAGTATTTACATCAGAACTGTTAGCAGAGTATACAAGTGCCGCTAAATCGTTGTAACGAGGCATCCAGTGCATACCAGATACGTCATATAGCACGATATCTGCACGATAGCCTTTCGCTAATACACCAAGATCAGTATAACCAAGGGCTTTTGCGCCTTCTACAGTGCCCATATGCCAAGCTGCTTGTGCAGGAATGGCTTTAGGATCGTAGAGACGTGCTTTATGTAGAGTAGCAGCAAGGCGTACTTCTTCGAGCATATCCGCGTTATTATTAGATGCGGAACCATCCGTACCAAGACCAACTGTTATACCTTTACCGATCATTTCAGGCACAGGTGCAATACCACTTGCTAATTTTAGGTTAGATTGCGGATTATGTGCTACTGCTACATTATTTTCAGCCATAATTGACATATCTTCATCTGTAACATGAACACAGTGTGCAGCTAATGTAGTATTCCAGAATAAACCTAGGTCATGCATATGAGCGATTGGAGTTTTACCTGTAGCTTTCATTACATTCTCCACTTCCCCTTTAGTTTCAGACAAGTGCATGTGAATGCCACAGTTTAATTCATGAGATAAAGAGATAACCTTCTCCATATAAGCATCTGGACAAGTATATGGTGCATGTGGTCCAAGTAATACCTTGATGCGGTCATTATCAAAGCCATTCCACGTGCGGAATAAGTCAGCATTTTCAACTAATGCTTGATCTGCTGTTGGAGAAACACCAGCTAAACCACGAGATAACACAGAGCGAATGCCTGTTTCTTTTACTACCTCAGCTGTAGTATTCATAAAGAAATACATATCGCTAAAGGTTGTAGTACCAGTACGCAGCATTTCAGCAATGCCAAGTTGAGTGCCATAACGAACATAATCGTCGTTAAGTTTTGCTTCTGTCGGCCAAATTGCTGTTTCAAGCCATTCCATAAGCTCAAGATCATCTGCATAGTTTCTAAATAGCCCCATCGCAATATGAGTGTGCGTATTTACAAGACCTGGCGCTGCCAATTGGCCTTTACCATTTAGTACATCCTTAGCAACATCTTTTGCTTTAATAGCTTCACTATCCTTTAAAATAGCTGTAATATAGCCATTTTCAATTTCAATAGCATGATCTTTAAGAACACCCTCATCGGTGAGGACGTCTACATTAGTAATCAATAAATCAGACATTGTCTTCCCTCATAGGTATAACCGAGCCATAATAGCTCGGTTATAGTTATTAATTCTGAAAGTATATAGTAGTAATAATGCACCTAAGCCTATCATTTACTATTACATTTCTATTCAATATTAGTTTACTTTTGTTAAGTAGTCGATTTGTTCTTGTGTTAAAGAATCTAAATCATAGCCCATGGAGTTCAATTTAAGTTTAGCGATTTCCACATCTAATTCATGAGGCAATACATATACTTTTGGCTCCATTTCTTTGCCGTTTTTCAAGATATGCTCTGCAGCAAGGGCTTGCATAGCAAAGGACAAGTCCATGATTTCTGCAGGATGACCATCACCAGCAGCAAGGTTTACTAGACGACCTTCAGCCAATACATAGAGTTTACGACCATCAGCCATAGTATAGCCTTCGATGTTTTGACGAACACGTTCATGGCTTACCGCAAGGTCTGTAAGATCAGCTACATTAACTTCACAATCAAAATGACCAGCATTACATAAAATAGCTTTATCTTTCATTACTTCGTAATGTTCTTTCACAATTACATCTTTGCAACCTGTAACAGTACAGAAAATATCCCCTACTTTAGCAGCTTCAATCATAGGCAATACTTTGAAACCATCGAATACAGCTTCAATCGCTTTGATTGGATCTACTTCAGTTACATATACATGAGCACCAAGGCCTTTTGCACGCATAGCAACGCCTTTACCACACCAACCATAACCAGCAACAACCACGTTTTTACCTGTTACTGTTAAGTTTGTAGTACGCATAATACCATCCCAAACGGATTGGCCTGTACCATAACGGTTATCAAAGAGATATTTACAGTAGGAATCGTTTACTGCAATCATAGGGAACGTCAATTGTTTAACGTTCTCTAATGCATATAGACGATGTACACCTGTCGTAGTTTCCTCACTACCACCTAAAAGGCGTTCCTTAGCATCTTGGCGTGTTGTGTGCAATAAGTTTACCAAATCGCCACCATCATCAATGATAATGTGCGGTTTATGATCAAGAGCCTTGTTAAGGAAGTTGAAATATTCTTCCTCAGTACAATCATACCAAGCATATACAGTTAGGCCCATATTAACGAGACCTGCCGCTACATCATCTTGTGTAGATAATGGATTGGAACCAGTTACAATAACATCAGCGCCACCGCGTTTTAATACAGTAGCTAAATATGCTGTTTTTGCTTCCAAGTGAACACTTACAACAATAGTTTGACCTTTGAAAGTTTGTTCTGCTTCAAAACGATCGCCCAAGGTATTCAATGTAGGCATAAAGTTAGAAACCCAATCAATTTTTTTACGGCCTTCTGCAGCTAAATTAATATCTTTAATTAAAGATTGCATAATAACTCCTTTTACTAATATGAGTTGATATAGTTAAAATAAAGATTTGATAGTAAACCCAATTGGATTTGTTTGTTATTTAGATTCTACAATTTGACGTAGCTTATCAATAGACTCTTCGTAGTTTGGTTTTAATACACCTTCTTCAGTAATGATGGCAGTCACTAGTTCATGTGGTGTCACATCAAAAGCTGGATTAAGCACATCAATGCCATTAGGTGCAGTTTGAACCCCATGCAACGATGTAACTTCATAATCGTCGCGCATCTCAATAGGAATATCAGCACCATTTTCAAGGGTAAAATCAAATGTGCTGTATGGCGCGGCTACATAGAATGGAATGTTATGGAATTTAGCTAGTACAGCCACACCATAGGTACCAATTTTATTGGCTACATCACCTTTTGTAGTGATGCGGTCAGCACCGACGATAACGGCATCAATGAGGCCATGTTGCATCGCATAGGCCGCCATATTATCAGTCTCAAGAGTAACAGGGATACCATCCTCATGAAGCTCAAAAGCAGTAAGTCGAGCACCTTGTAATAATGGTCTTGTTTCATCAGCATACACGCGTTCTAATTGTCCATTTTCATGTAATTTACGGACAACACCGAGTGCTGTTCCTAAACCACCTGTAGCTAGTGCACCAGCATTACAATGAGTTAGAATGCGAATATTTTTTTGACCTTCAAATAGAGTTGCTCCTGCTTCAGCCATACGACGGTTCAATGATACGTCTTCTTCGTGAATTGTAATAGCCTCTTTTCTAATGAGCTCTACTACTTCACTCATAGAGAACATGCTTTCAACATGCTCTTTTACAAGAGAAATAACACGATCTACAGCCCAAGCTAAGTTGATTGCGGTAGGACGAGTTTCCTTTAAGGTCTCACTAAATTCATATAAGCTTGTAAGTTGTTCACTAAATGGTGCATCCAAACGGCCTGCTTCCATAGCCGCTAAAATGAGGCCATAACTGGCAGCAACACCAATAGCAGGTGCGCCACGAACGCGAAGCATTTTTATAGCTTCAGCCACTTGTCGCCAATCTGTACAGTGAACATACGTAATTTCAGTAGGCAATTTAGTTTGATCTAATAGTACTAGCGTATCTTTACGCCATTCAATATTAATCATACATTCTCCTTTGATGAACTATTGTATTTCATTATGAATGGATTATAGTTTAAAGCCACCATATTCATGCATGCGATTATGCGCATCATAACGAGCATCTACATCGATTACATCAATAGCACCTAAAATGAGAGCTTTAAGCTGAGCTGCCATGTCGCCCATCATTTCTACCACTTCGCTATGTGTTAGAGCAGATTCAGAAATACCTGCTGCATAGTTTGTAATCATAGAAATCGTAGCATATGCCATTTCAGCTTCATTAGCTAAATTTACTTCAGGTACATTTGTCATACCTACTGTATCCCCACCAAGCATGTGGAACATTTTAATTTCCGCTGGTGTTTCAAAGCGCGGACCTTCTGTACATACATAAGTACCACCATTATGAACAGACAAACCTTGTTCAGTACCAACCTTTTGAAGAATATCACGTAATTCAGGGCAATAAGGATTTGTTACATCCAGATGTGCTACTGGACGGTCACCACCTTCATAGAATGTAGTGATGCGGTTCTTCGTGAAATCTAAGAATTGATCTGTCAAAACGAAATGACCAGGCTTGAAGTTTTCATTTAAAGAACCTACAGCTGTTGTAGAGATAATAAATGTAACGCATAATTTTTTTAGACCCCAAATATTAGCACGATAGTTAATTTTGTGTGGAGGAATTGTATGATCTTTGCCGTGACGAGCAACAAAGATTACCGTTTTCCCATGGTATGTACCTTGTACATAATCTATTTCACCATATGGTGTCATTAAGGATTCTTCATGAATATTTTCAAAGATGGATGGATCATAAACGCCAGTACCACCAATTACGCCAATTGCACTCATTGTGACCTCCTATTATTAATCACTCTATCTTTTATTTTCTCATAGAATAGAAAAACAGGCTATAGGAAAAACCTAGTAGCCTGTATTTTTTCAATATATTATAAAGTTTTATTGAATTGGACCTTTAGGGGTAAACATATCTTGTAACTCTTCTCGTGTGAAATGATACTTTTCATTACAATAGTGACAAACAAGCTCTGTTACGTCATCTTCCAAGATAGCCTGTTTATCTTCTTCTCTTAATGTCATGAGTACGGCACCAAAGCGATCACGTCCACAACGACATTGGAAGTGAATCGGTTCATTATATACTTCATTCACAGTTAAACCATCAAGAACGCGTTCCATAAGGCCTTTACCGTCTGGATTTGCTTTCAAATATTCTGTAATTGGGCCTAATTCATTAATATTCTTTTCGACTTGGGCTAATGCTTCATCTGTAGCATCTGGTAAAGCTTGTACGATAAAACCGCCTGCCACAACCGTGTGATAATCTGGATCTACCAATACACCTAAGCTAATAGTAGAAGGCACTTGCTCAGAAGCATATAAATAGTAAGCCAAATCTTCTGCTACTTCGCCACTTTGAATAGGACTTGTGGAGGTATAGTCTTGTGCTAATTGTGTAAAGCGAGTCACTTGCACTTCCCCATTATGACCTACTGCAGCACCTACATCAAGCTTACCAGCTCGTTTTAAAGGTACATCTACATGTGGCTCATCCACATAGCCACGAACTGTATTATCTGCAAACGCATCTACATGAACTACACCTAGAGGGCCATCACCTTTAATGCGCAAACTTACATTTTCATGATTTTTAAAATCACCAGCTAATAAAATAGCTCCCGTCATAGCGCGACCTAAAGCAGCCGTTGCGACAGGCCATAAATCATGACGCACACGAGCCGTTTCAACAGTATCCGTTGTTACCGCTAAAGACATACGTACCCCTTCTCGGGTAGTAAAACGTTTTATATAATCCATTCTATCATTCCTTATTATTAATTAAAGTTTAAAACGCACTTATAAGTGCTTATATAGTATATCATGTCATAGATTTACTTTTCAATAATAGAGAATATATGTTCGTCTAGCCTATTTTCAAGATAAAGGAACATATTTTCGATAATTTAAAAACACTCAGCATCATAAGACACTGAGTGTTTACTATGTAATTATTAGAATTGATCGATAAGGTTAACCATTTCGATAGCGCCCATAGCACAGTCGTAACCTTTATTGCCAGCCTTAGTACCAGCACGTTCAATCGCTTGTTCAATATTTTCAGTAGTTACTACACCGAACATAACAGGAACACCAGTTTCTAAGGAAACATGAGCAATACCTTTAGCTACTTCATTACATACATAGTCATAATGAGTTGTAGCACCACGAATAACAGCACCAACGCAGATAACCGCATCGAAGCAACCAGATGAAGCAGCTTTTTTAGCGATCAATGGGATTTCATAAGCACCTGGTACCCAGATAACAGTGATATCCTCTTCTTTTACATCGTGACGCAATAAGCAATCTTCAGCGCCACCAATTAATTTGGACGTAATGAACTCGTTAAAACGAGAACCGATAATAGCAAATTTTTTACCGCTACCTAATAAATTACCTTCTTGAACCTTCATTATGTTGACCTCCTATATTCCTGTAAAGGAAATTCTTATGTGACGAGCAATTTGTTAAATAAAACTAAATGATTAGTCTTCTAACATATGACCCATTTTTTCTTCTTTTGTCCTTAAGTACCCTGCATTAAATTTATTGGCTGCAATAATGAGCGGTACCCGGCTAGTTACATCAATACCCCAATGTTCTAAGCCATGACGTTTTTCTGGATTGTTTGTCAACAATCGAATACTCTTAATACCTAAGAAACGGATAATTTGAGCAGCCAAGGAATATTCGCGCATATCTGCAGGGAAGCCTAATTGTTCATTAGCCTCTACAGTATCTAAACCTTGCTCTTGTAAAGCATAGGCTTTAATTTTATTTGTTAAACCGATACCACGGCCTTCTTGACGCATATATACTACAACGCCTTTACCTTCTTTTTCGATGGCACGTAACGCGTTATCTAATTGCTCACCACAGTCACAACGTTTAGAACCGAATACATCACCGGTTAAACATTCAGAGTGAATACGTACAAGAACATCGTCACAGTTTTGTACATCACCTTTAACAATAGCTAAATGTTCTTTATGATCTAAATCATTTTTAAATACAAAGATATTAAAGTCACCAAATTTAGTAGGTAGTTTAGAACAAGCACCGAGCTCAACCATATCTTCATGTTGTTTACGATACTCAATAAGTTCTGCTACAGATGCAATTTTAAGATTATGTTCTTTAGCAAATTGTAATAGATCTGGCAAACGAGCCATATCGCCATCGTCTTTTGTAATTTCACAAATAACAGCTGCCTCTTGTAAGCCTGCTAAGCGACAAAGGTCGATAGATGCTTCTGTATGGCCTTGGCGTACTAAAACGCCACCCTCTTTATATACTAGAGGGAATACGTGACCAGGACGACGGAAGTCTTCTGGTTTAGCATTTGGATCTAATAATTTTTGAATTGTATAAGCACGTTCTGCTGGAGATACGCCTGTTGTAGTATCTACATGGTCAACAGTAACGGTGAAAGCAGTTTCATGGTTATCTGTATTTTTGGCAACCATTGCAGGAATGCCAAGCTTCTCTAAGGCTTCACGACGCATAGGTGTACATACGATACCACGTGCGTATTTAACCATAAAGTTAATATTTTCTTGTGTAGCAAACTCTGCAGCGATGATAAGATCACCTTCGTTTTCACGGCTTTCATCATCAACGATAATAACAGGTTTACCAGCTTTAAGGTCTTCTAAGACCTCTTCAATTGAATGTAATTGTTCGCTCATAGGAACGCTCCTTACTTTTATATAAATCCATTCTCTACTAAGAGGGATTGCATAGATTTCTTAGGTTTTTCTTCGGTAGATTCACTACCGAGATTCATAAAATGACGAATGTATCGACCAGCGATATCTGTTTCTAAATTAACCTCAGTACCGATATGAGCAGAACCTAAAATAGTTTCCCCCAAGGTATGAGGAATGATAGATACGGAAAAACTGCTATCCGTTCGTCGCATAATTGTGAGGCTAATACCATCGATCGTAATGGACCCCTTATAAATAACGTAATCCATGACGGATTTCGGGGCCTCTACGGTAAAGATAATGGCATTATCCGTTTGCTCCCGATTAATGATGCGGCCCGTCCCATCTACGTGACCTGCCACAATGTGACCACCAAATCTACCGTTGGCGAGCATAGCACGCTCTAAGTTGACTGGTTGATGAACTTTCAAATTTGTAAAAGTAGTCATCTTGATTGACTCAGGCATAACATCAGCTGTAAATACGCCATTACCAATCGTTGTAGCCGTTAAACATACACCATTAACAGCTACGGAGTCACCTATTTTTAAATCACTAAATATTTTATTCCCCCGAATTGTTATGGCTAAGGATTTAGGGCCCTTTTTAATGCTCTCTACACGGCCGATTTCTTCAACGATTCCCGTGAACATAAGCGCCCCTCCTTCCTTGACGATACGCTTCGATGCGAATGTTATTATCTAATATTTTAGTTTTTGTAAAAGTTAACTGCGGAGAAGATTCTAAGCTTTCAAAGCCACGACCACCTACAGCAGGTGTAGCCTCTGTTCCACCGATTATTGTATTACCAATATAGGTAACAACCTTATCAAAGTTCAATGTTTCTACAAATGAACTTATAATGGCAGAGCCACCTTCAACTAATACTGAAGTATAACCAAAATCGCCCAACTTCGTAAGAATATCATCAATAGATAGTTTTTTAATATCTATTACGATATCTGTACTTTTACTTTTACGAGTAGATACTGATTCAACAACAGTAACAAGAGCCCCTACTTGTTCCAGCGCCTGTATTCGTTCTTTAGGACAACCTTTAGATACAAATATATGCACCTTACGAGTATCTACTTCAAATACACGACTTGTGGTAGGCGTTCTACCAAGACTGTCCAATATGATGACATCTGGTTGATGAACTTGGATAGGCTCATTAAGAATGTTTCTATCCGATATAGTATCTATTAATTCATCATTACTGAGTCGACAGTTTAACTGAGGATTATCTGCTAAGATTGTACCGATACCAACGAGCATAGAATCATGAGTAGCACGTAATACATGTCCATCACGGCGGGAGGACTCATTCGTAATCCATTGGGATTGACCAGTAAAAGTGGCAATCTTACCATCAAGGGACATAGCACTTTTAATAGTTACGAAAGGTTTACCTGTCTGTATATATGTAAAGAAATGCTCATTTAGTTCAGCACATTCCTCACTACATACGGGGCAAACAACCTCTATGCCTGCTTCACAGAGTAAATCCATACCCTTTCCCGATACTAGTGGATTAGGATCTGTACTCCCTACAACGACCTTAGCTATGCCAGCCTCGATAATACGCAGCGCACAAGGTGGAGTTTTACCATAATGAGAGCATGGCTCTAAGGTTACATATAAAGTAGCACCTTTAGCATTATCACCTGCTTGATTTAAGGCATGAACCTCAGCATGATCTGTACCAGCCTTATGATGATAACCTTCACCGATTATTGTATTGTCTTTAACCACTACGGCACCCACCAAAGGATTTGGAGAGGTGTGACCTGTGGCTAATTTTGCCAGTGCAATGGCGCGTTTCATATATGCTACGTCATCCACCATATCACCTCAATAAAAAAAGGACTATATACATAGTCCTTGGGTAATCATAAATACGCACGTCAAATGTGCCTCGTCTTTTCTCATCCAGACTGTACTGTCGGTATCGGAATTGCACCGATTCATACCTAAAAGGTTCGCGGACTATACCGCCGGTAAGGAATTTCACCTATCCCCAAAGACTCATCTATTTTGTTTCTGAATTAATAGTAACACTTTTATTAGGGTTATGCAACAATAAGAGTTTTGTATTGAGAAAAGATATTAAATATATAACCTGGAATAAAATAACTATTATTATATTTCTATTTTTATTAGATTGAAAATATATTATAATAACAATATAAACATGTATAAACTATGTATACATTAAATAGTAACTTTTATCACATAATTACACTACAAAGAGGTCTAATATAATAATATATGGTTTTATAACAATACTTAATTGATATTATTTATTAAATAAAGGTGATAATATGGCAAAAAAACGAATTTCTGATGTACTTATAGAAGTCTTAGCCAATGCAGGTATCGAACGCATTTATGGTATCACTGGCGATAGTTTAAATTCTGTAAACGACAGTTTACGTCGCAATGGTAAGATTGCTTTTGAACATGTTAGACATGAAGAAACAGCAGCCTTTGCTGCAGGTGCAGAAGCAGCTTTAACTCATAAATTGACTGTATGTGCTGGTAGTTCTGGTCCTGGTAATTTACACTTGATCAATGGTTTATTCGATTGTCATCGCAATCGTGTTCCAGTATTGGCTATTGCGTCTCATATTCCACAATCCGAAGTAGGACTAAATTACTTCCAAGAAACACATCCAGAAAACTTATTCAAAGAATGTTCTTGTTTCTGTGAACTCGTTTCCAATCCAAAACAAATGCCGGAAATTCTTTTCCGTGCTATGAATGCAGCAGTTGGTAATCAAGATGTTGCCGTTATAGTCCTTCCTGGCGATGTAGCAGTAATGGAAACGGAAATTGATGAATTACCAGTATGGCATCACCCTCGCTTACCTCATATCGTTCCACAACGTGAAGATATCGAAGAAATGGCTGCTCATTTAGAAAAAGGTGAACGCATTACCCTCTTCTGTGGTGCAGGTTGTGAAGGTGCACATGATGAGGTCGTAGAATTAGCAAAACGCTTACAAGCTCCTGTAGTACATGCCTTCAGAGGTAAAGAATGGGTTGAATGGGATAATCCATATGATGTAGGTATGACAGGCCTATTAGGCTATACATCTGGTTATCGTGCTATTGAGCACTGCGATACACTCATTATGCTTGGTACAGACTTCCCTTACCGTCCATTCTATCCGGAAAATGCAAAAGTAATTCAAGTTGATAGAGATCCTAGTGCGTTAGGTCGCCGTGTACCTCTTACACAAGGGATTATTGGTACAGTAAAAGATACATTAAAAGAGTTGTTACCTCTCGTAGGTCAACGTGAAAATACTGAATTTATTGATACAATACGTAAGGAATATACAAAATTCAGAGAGAATTTGGATAGCTATGCTGCGGCTGAACCAGATGGTGTAGCAATTCATCCACAATATTTCGTTAATCGTTTGAATAAGCTAGCAAGTGAAGATGCCATCTTTACTTTTGACGTAGGTACTCCAGTTATTTGGACTGCCCGTCACTTAAAAACAAATGGTAAACGCCGTATCTTAGGTTCCTATAACCATGGTTCTATGGCCAATGCTATGATGCATGCCATCGGTGCACAAAATGCATGTCCAAATCGTCAAGTCATCTCCCTCTCTGGTGATGGTGGTTTCACTATGATGATGGGCGAAATGCTAACGTTAAAACAATTAAATCTACCAATTAAAATCTTCGTATTTAATAATGAAGAACTTAGCTTCATCGCTATGGAAATGAAAGCTTCTGGCTACCTAGACTATGCTACAGACTTTGTAAATCCAGACTTCGGTAAACTTGCAGAAGCGGCTGGTATTAAAGGTGTGAGCATCCAAAACTCCAGTGAGGTAGATGAAAAAATTAAAGAAGCACTCGATCATAATGGTCCAGTAATCGTCAATGTTCGCGTAGATAAACAAGAACTTGCTATGCCTCCAAAAATTGCTTACCAACAAGCTAAAGGCTTCAGTAAATACTTAATCAATGCAATCCTTGATGGCCGTGGTACAGAACTTAAAGAAATGGCAAAAACAAACTGGATGAAATATAAATCTCTGTACTAAAATCTACCAAATATTCAAACTCTGTCAAAATAAATAAACTGCAAAACTTTCAAAAAAGAGGTGTCACAAAATGATGACACCTCTTTTTTTCTTAATTTAATCATATACTGTTATAAAACCTTCAGTCCATCCCTTTAAATTAAGAGTGATAGTAGCTATTCCTAAACACTCTATGCCATGTACTTTAAATATATCCCAGGTTTTATACCACTCTATTGCTTTCTCTGCATATTTTAAAGTACTAAATAAACCTATGTATCCTGAACATGTATAATAATCATCTATATCATAATCATACCAAACACCATAAATTTTGTTGTTTATGATTTCATAACCAACATCATCACCTATATGCGCACAATCATTTAAATAATGAGTTGTTATCGAAAATGAATCATCAGCCAAATCAGAAAAACCTATCAAATTTTTTGACTCAGTTAATGCCTTTTCTGCTAATGATAATTTAGAAAAAAAGCCTAGGCCAAAATACTCTGTATAAGGTAACTCATTATTCTTTTTATAGTGAGCTACAGCTTCATATATCGGAACTCTCATAATTAACCAACTCGTTACAAAATAAAAACAATATAAATATGACACTCTAATAATTTCTATCTATAATAATCGTCCTCGTAATCGTCTTTATACCGTATTGCATCCACCTCTGATGGGGATAGCACATTCCCTTCTTCATCAACATATTCTCGGAATTCGTTAAAGTATACACCTGGAATATCTGATTCTTCTAACTCAGGAACATCCTCCGCCTCAATGTCCCAAAATTCAATCTCTATAGGTTGATTTTGTCGTTCCTTAGTAATATTAGATCCAGTTCCATTTTCTTCTGATTTCATTTTCGGTTCTTTAGTAATATTACTATCTGATGAATTAATTCCTAGAAATTTCAATAATTTTCTTATCATTACACAACACTCCCTTGTACCAATGATATATCAATTGTATTGTATCAAAATATATAAAAATAAGCACTATATCCTATTTTGGATATAGTGCTTACTTTGTATTTAAGTATAACTAGTATTTTATTATGCTCCAAAGAGTGACATTTGTTCGTCTTCAGGTAGTTCACCACAGCATTTGAGTTCTTTCATAAGATCAATGATGGTGTTAGATACTTTACAACGACGTTGCAAGTCTTTTAGAGATGTAAACGGACGTTCTTCTCGTTCAGCTACGATAGCATCAGCTACTGTTTCACCTAAGGAGTCAATAGCTAAGAATGGTGGTAATAGAGCACCATCTTTAATGCTAAAGCGTCTAGCTTCAGAGTGTTGAATATCTACATTAACAAAACGATAACCCCGTTGATACATTTCCATAGATACTTCTAAGGCACTCATAAGGTCCTTATCTTTAGGACTGGCACCACGATCAAGAGCTTTAATACGATTGAACTCAGTCATTTGCGTTTTAAGGTCACCCGTCATAATGCGCAAATCAAAGGCCTTGGCACGAATGGAGAAGTAGGCTGCATAGAAAGCCAATGGATGGTACACCTTAAACCATGCGATACGGAAGGCCATCATTACATAAGCTACAGCATGGGCCCGTGGGAATAGATAGGAAATCTTTTTACAAGATTCAATGAACCATTCAGGAATATTATTTTCCCGCATTTCAGCTTCAAATTCCGTAATAGCTTGACCTTGTTTATTCCGTTTTTCTATGCCCTTCCCTTTACGTACGTTTTCCATAACGAAGAAGCTATGCTTTCTATCCATACCGCGATGGATTAAGAAGTTCATTACATCGTCACGGGTAGAAATGGCTTCGTTCAATTTACAAGTACCATTTTTAATGAGGTCTTGCGCATTGTCGAGCCATACGTTTGTACCATGAGAGAAACCAGAGATACGAACCAAGTCAGAGAATGTTTGAGGACGAGAGTCTTCCAGCATGCCCCGTACGAACTTCGTACCACATTCTGGCACAGCCAAACTGGCTACTTGGTCACCTTGTAATTGCTCAGGTGTTAAACCAATCCCCTCTGTAGAAGAGAATAAGCTCAATGTCTTTGGATCATCAAATGGGATTGTCTTAGCATCTATACCGGTCAAATCCTCTAGCATACGAATGATAGTCGGATCATCATGCCCCAAGATATCAAGCTTAGTCATACGGCCTTCGATAGAGTGATAGTCAAAGTGTGTTGTTAATACACCACTTTCCTTCTTATTCGCTGGATGTTGTATAGGTGTAAAGTGATGCACATCCATATCGCGAGGACATACCATGATACCGCCAGGATGTTGTCCAGTAGTATTCTTAACATTGGTAAAGCCTTTTGCTAAATGTTCAAAGAAACCACTACGAGCTTGAATATCTCGAATTTCTGCATATTTTTTAACATAACCAAAAGCAGTTTTATCAGCTATTGTACCGATGGTACCAGCTTTAAATACATTATCTCGACCAAATAATTCTTCCGTATATTTGTGAGCCTTTGCTTGGTAATCACCGGAGAAGTTAAGGTCAATATCTGGAACCTTATCACCTTCGAAACCAAGGAAGATGGCAAACGGAATATCATGGCCATTAGTTTGTAGCGCATGACCACACTCTGGACAATCTTTACGTGGTAAGTCAAAGCCACCTGCGTATTCGCCCTTTTCAAAGAATTCAGAATGCTTACAATTAGGGCATATATAATGTGGCGGTAATGGATTTACCTCTGTAATTTCAGACATGGTTGCTGCAAAGGAAGAACCTACAGAACCACGGGAACCTACGAGATACCCATCATCAAGTGATTTTTTTACCAGCTTATGAGCAATGTAATACAATACGCCGTAACCATTGGAGATAATACAGTCTAATTCATAATCAAGTCGCTCTTGTACTACGCGAGGCAATGGATCACCATAAATGGCTTTCGCATTTCTATAACACATTTCTGTGAAAGCTTCATCGGCACCTTCAATCTTTGGTGAATATGTGCCATCTGGAACTGGTTTAATATCTTCGATGCTATCATTAATTGCACGAGTATTAGTAACAACTACTTCATAAGCCTTTTCTTCACTTAAATACGGGAAAGACGCCAACATTTCATCTGTAGTACGTAAGTGCAAATCTGGTTGTTCATCCGCATCTGGATAACCACATGCCGTTAACATGATTTCACGGTAAATCTTTTCTTCTGGTGTTAAATAATGAACGTCACAAGTAGCACATACTGGTTTATTTAAAGCTTCCCCTAATTCGATAACTGTCTTATTCATATCGATAAGAGCTTGCTCATCTGGCATAAGGCCTTTACGAACCAAGAACATATTGTTCGTATGTGGCTGAATTTCAAGATAGTCGTAGAAAGAGGCTACCTCTAGTAATTCTTCCTTTGTAGCACCACGGACGATGGACTGCATAAGTTCCCCGGCTTCACAAGCAGAACCGATGATGATACCTTCACGATGTTCTTCAATAACAGAACGAGGCAACCGAGGGCGTATCTTATAGTGTTCAAGGTGAGAAATAGATATCATCTTGTACAGATTGCGCAAACCTACCATATTTTTAGCTAATAAGATAATATGGTAACGTTTATCTTTTTCTTTTTTCTTCTTCTTATCTACTACAGGCTCTTCATCACGAGCAACAATTTCATCATCAATGAGATAACCTTCTACACCGTAGATAACCTTAACGCCCAACTCTTTACCAAGAGCTTGAGCTTCTGGAAATGCTTGTACAACGCCGTGATCTGTAATAGCTACCGCAGGATGACCCCATTTTTTTACTGTTTTAAATAGGTCTTTAACAGATACAAGGGCATCCTTATCACTCATCTTAGTATGCAAGTGCAGCTCTACACGGGAGTCTGGACGGTTTTCAGTGCGCTCCACGCTATTAGTTTCCATAGCTTCAATGCTTCGAATAGATAAGATATAATCCTTATCAAATCGATCATCAAAGCTGACGCTACCTTGTACGCGTACACGTTGTAAACCTTTTAATTGTTTAAGTAGCGCATCCCCTTCTTCAGGGCTATTCGCAAACTTAATAAATTTGATGCTATTCGTATCGTCTACGATGCTACCGTTAACGATACTTTTACCAGTCTTAGTATCACGTTTATCTAGACCAACAAATACACCTTCAAAAATAACACTAGGCGTATCCAAAGTGCCCATAATTTTAGAGGTAACTCCCTCAATTTTAGGCCCTAAAATCATGCCTTCATCAGTAGGAGCATCCTTGGGGGCACGACGAGGATATTTACTATCCCCTTCACTACCTTTAGCAGTAGATTTTGTAGTACTTTTAGGAGCAAAACCTTTACTTGCTTTAGGTGTACTGCTCACAGATGCGACAGTATCACTATTGCTAGATGCTGCAGCCGTTTGATTAGAACGAGATACAACGACAGGACTATTATTAAAGTAGCCCAGCTCAACAGCCTCTACAAATGGAGCGAAATCATCTTCATCAACATCATCATATTCATCTTCTTGGTCATAACCAGCAAAAGACTTGCCTCTAGGCACTTTGTTTTTAGCCTCTTCAGCTTCACGTTGCGCTTCTGCCGCTTCAATCCATTCACCAGCACCACAGCCACCACCATAATAATAGGTATCTAAGCCTTCCCCTGTTTCAGTATCTACCTTCCAGGCAAAACAACAAGCTGTATCTGTATTCGTTGGAATATTATCAAAAGAAATATTTTTTTCCTTATACCATGCAGATAATCTTTCACGCAAACTAAGCAATGTAGAAAACGCAGAATCTGCAGCTTGTATCGTCACATGTTGGCTATGACAGTTTACATAGAAGGATGATTTCTTATTCTGTTTTGGTACAACACGATAACGTACTTTCATTTTTATCCTTTATACCCACAATAGGTAATACATAAATCTCTAAATCGCCAAATATCGCCCTTGCTGCTACGGCTATCCAAAATAATCTCATAGAGCCCTTTTAATAAAGCTCGTAGCGCCTTAATCGAAATTCTAGGACTCGCCTCATAAGCTAACTTAATTGGATATGGTTTAAATGACGAATCATGGTCCTTACATAGGTTTTGAATAGCTTGAACAGACATTCCCGCTTGGCGACATTCGCTGACTAGTAATTGCAAACGTAATTGCCCCTCAATGTAGCTCATAGCACGATCTAATTCTTTATAACCGAACATAAACGGAAATAGTTCAAGTAATGTATCAGTATCTCGTTTTAACAAAGCCTCTTTAAAGGTAAAAATATTTTTAGCTCCATAATCACTACCATTTTCTTCGAGAAACTCTTTGGTAATGACTTTATCGCCTGTAATTTGCAAGAAATAACGGTCAAATTCGGTTCGCATGAAAGAAACTGGTACATCTTGCCACAATTCGATGAGATGAGCTACATATTCTTGTGCATCAGGGGTCATTTTAAATCCATTAGATGTACAATATTGACGAATCCACATCACTAGGTCTGCCCCTTCAAGGCGCTTACATTGATGATTTGGTATTTTATCTAAAATCTCTTTATTCTGCTTGATGCGTTTATCAATCATATCATGATAAATCAAAACTATAGGATTATCCCCATTATATTCCATGAGGAGTTCATACAATGGAATCCAGGCATCACTATTTTTACCGCTTTTACGAATAATAGGTAAATTCACTAAGCAAAATACCTTTTGATCACCAAAAAGAGAGTCTTCACATAGTTTTTCACTTATCTTCTGTGGCCCAGCTTCATCATCTAATACTGTTACTGGAAGGTCAGGATAGGCACTTAAAAATTTACGTTTTTCTTCTTCAATTAATTGTGGCTCATCGCCATAAATGAGTTTAATTTCAGCCATACATCCTCCTTTCACAGATACATATCCTCAATAAAACTGTACCCCATAATATACATATATTCTGATGATGGGTCCACATCGCGTAAAGCCCCATGTGGACTGCCAAATAGAACTATATTATGCGGCAGTAATCTGCCAATTTCATTCATTGAACTAGATCGACTCGTAATAAATAATGTATTAATCTTATCATTTAATTTTAGATTTTTTTCTCCTCTTTGTCCATTATATACATCGATTTCTTTCATACTATTTTTATATATTGTTTTTGCAGATCCGTTACTATGAAAATAGTCTACCTTTACAACTTTTGGATTCACACCATATGCCCTTATAGCTTGATTGACAAGCCTTTCGTTAGGCGTCGTTTTAATATGGTCTGGCGCATCAATTAATAGATGAGCCCCTTCATGATTAGGTTCTATACAAAGCAATACATTGCATTGCTTCATTGGAATATAATGAACTAATGTTTCCTTATGGTGCTGCGTAACATAATAGGAAGCGCCAAAGGTTAAAATCATTAAAGATAATGATATTACTATATGTACAGTATATCTTTTTCTATGCGTCAAAAAGTACGTAAATAAACCTAATAGCACATAATATATATAAGCACAATAAGGATGCATCATACCAAGCCATAGTAGACTGCCACTACGACCTAACACATGATTTAAATATAAAGATATACGCAATAGTACATCTAATAAAGACCACATTAACGATATAGAAAATACGTAACTGACTAAAGTACTTACAAATATTAAAACTATAGATATATCTAATAGGGGCGCTACTATACAAGCTGCTAATAAACTAGCAATGCTAATATAGTGAAAGTAATAGAGCTGTAACGGTAAAATTAATAATTGGGCCGACACACATAATACGAGCGGCATTTTTAACCATCTAGGCAGCCATTGTATCCGTTCGTATAATACCTTTCCCCATATGAGCAATCCATAAGTCGCCCCAAAGGATAGCTGAAAGCTCACATCAAACAAAGAGAATGGATCATATATGAGGCATAGAATAGCACATATACATAGCGCTTGTTTGGCCTGATATAGTCGTCCCTTTATATAGGCGATACACATGAGTATGCTCATCATCGTAGCACGTAGAACAGGTGCATCGCCGCCTACGATACCACAATATATACAAGCAACTATAATACCAAGAATTAAACATGTACGTTTTCTTAATTTAATGAGTCGTCCAAGTCCGTATACAAGTGCTAACAGTAAAGCAATATGTGATCCTGATATGGATAAAATATGGATAAGGCCTGTATAAGAGAAAGCCTTCATTTGGTCTTCTCCAAGTTCACTATAATGACCACCTAAAGCTAACGCTTGAGCTAATACTTTTTGCGGTCCCTCTAGATTGTGACCAATATTTTTATCTATAGATTCGTGTAATACACCAGCAATTAATAGGCCTTTCCTAAATAATTTGTCAAAAAATGTATCTTTATAGTAAAACCTTTGTAAATCTTTGTTGCTAGCAGTGCGATATACACCATCATAGATACGACCTCTAGTATTCGAGCTCATATATCTGCCTCTTAGATTAATACGACCTTCCTCTTCAATGAGAAATAAGGGTTTTGGTGTACCTTCAATAATTGCATATTCTCCTAGTCGTATTGGATAGTTCGTAGCAGATTCCTTTGAGTAAACTTGTAAACGCCCTTGTGCTTTAATATAGTCATTTTTTGCAGTATTTTTATAGGGATGTAGGCCATGAATTGCAATACTATATTTGTAATACTCCTGTCCATTCAAATTTACTTTTTCAGGAGCAGCAAGAACTGTACAAAGGTATTCCCCTTCTTGCTGTAAATAATATGATGTATAACTATTGAAATGTATAATCCGTAAATCTGTTTGATAATACGATAGTCCTACAAAAAGAGACACTAAAACTATTAACTTACCAAGTGAACACCACCAATCAGACGATTGTAAAGCTTTAAAAACACTGACACCTATAATGGCTATGCCTATAGCAAAGATGTAGTGCATCTGATTAAGTACTGGATAATACTGACCATAGCCTAATATTGTACCCATAATTATAGAACCCAATATAATATGTGCCCATTGGCTATGGGTTAAAACATTACTGTTCCCATTAACATCATTTACATCATTGAAGAGTCCATCATTTTTGCTATCTCGATGACTAAATTGTAATTTTGTCTTTAATCTTCTTAAATACGCCGTCACCAATTCCCTTCACCCCCTTGATGCCTTCAACAGATGTAAAGGGACCCTTTTGTGAACGATACTCTTCAATTCTCTTTGCCATAGCAGGACCAATGCCGGGTAACGCATCTAGTTCTTTAGCAGTGGCGGTATTAATATTTATTTTATTACCACGCAATAACGCTTCAGGATTTCCGTGAAAGTTAAATACTACGTGGATATGATCTCCTCCAGTCACAGATTTAGCCATATTAATAGACTCTACATCTGCATACGGTAACAGCCCTCCTGCTAGCTTGATAACATCTCCTACTGTTGCTGAGCTTTCAAGCTCATATAGACCAGGTGAAACTACGGCACCTGTAATATAAGCAATCGGTTTATTAGATATTTCTACTACATTTGATATAGAAGAATTTCCATCTACTCCTCCTTCAACAAGGACAGAATCGCTTTCATCTGTTATAATAGGCCATAGGAAATAAATTCCTACTAAAATACATAGGATTAATATAATTATCATATACGGCTTCAATTTATATTTCATAGTGCACCTCCTACTGAAGGATTTCCCTATGAAAAATAAAACTCCTACCCATGACTCTATTAGTCACACTAGCAGGAGTTTAACAATTGATGTCGAATAAAAGGAGAATTTATGAATCAAGATACATTAAAAAAATATGCCCATACATTACTAAAGTACGGCGTAAATTTACAAGAAGACCAAACATTAGTTATTTCTGTTGATGTAGAAAATAAAGATTTTGCAGTAATCGTTACTGAAGAAGCCTATGAACTAGGTGCAAAAGAGGTAGTTCTTAACTGGAGATGTTCCCCTATCGCTCGTCAACGCTTATTACATGCTAACGAGTCTGTTTTAGAAAAACCGGCTAACTGGATTCCTGAATTTTACAAACAGTATATCGATGATAAGGCAGCCTTCTTATCTTTAATTAGTGCTAATCCAAAAGCTTTAGAAGGTATCCCAACAGATCGAATTTCCTTACAATCTCGTAATTTGAATAAAGCGTTATCCTTCTACCATACAGCTATCATGAACTCTTCTATTACATGGTGTGTTGCCTCTGTACCTACAGTTCTATGGGCAGATCTATTAGGCTATGAAGGTACGGACGAAGAAAAAATCGACCAATTGTGGGCAACATTATTAAAACTTTGTCGCATTGAAGGTATCGAAGCAAAAGATACATATCGTCATCATATGGCAAAATTGCGTCACCGTTGTGAAGCATTGAATAAATTAGACTTAAAGGCATTGCGTTATACTTGTGAAAATGGTACTAACCTCCTATTGGAATTACCAGAAGGCCATATCTGGCTAGGTGGTGAAGAATCCTCTAAAGATGGTACTATTTTCAACGCTAATATACCTACAGAAGAAGTTTTCTCTGCTCCACAATACAATGGCGTTAATGGTATTGTGTACAGTACAAAACCTTTAATTTACCATGGCAACACTATTTCTGATTTCTCCTTTACATTCAAAGAAGGTAAAATCGTTGAGTATACAGCCAAAGAAGGTTATGAAGTTCTAAAAGAATTAGTAGAAACTGATGAAGGCTCCCACTACCTTGGCGAAGTAGCATTAGTGGATCACTTCAGCCCAATTAGCCAGTCTAACCAAATCTTCTACGAAACATTGTTTGATGAAAATGCGTCCTGTCATTTAGCAATTGGTGCATCCTATCCTACATGCCTTAAAAACAGCGATGGTTTATCTGAAGAAGAATTAAAGGAACGCGGCCTTAACCACTCCTTAACACATGTGGACTTTATGATTGGTCATGAACACATGAATATTAAGGGATATACACGTGATGGTCAAGCTGTTGATATTATGATTGACGGTCGTTTACAAGTATAATTTAGGTATATAATCTGATATAGTAAAAATATAGAAAAAGCTCTTATCCATTATTAATAGATAAGAGCTTTTCTTGTAATAATATGCTTTTATTGATTATCATACGGTAATATGTACGGTACGTCCCGTAGGTTTATATTCAATAATTTCTACACCTGCTGTTTTTAGCATCCGTTTAGATGCCTTAACCTCTTTTGTATCTTTGTAAAGATCATCTCGGTAGATAACAGCCTTAATACCACTTTGAATGATGGCTTTTGCACATTCATTACAAGGGAATAATGTGACATAAATCTTAGAGCCTTCTAAGGAACCTCCCCGATAATTTAGGATGGCATTGAGTTCGCTATGTACAGTATAGAAATATTTATTATCATCTGCTGTATCGCGTTCCCATGTGAAATCATCATCACTACAGTTTAAAGGCATACCATTGTAACCAATGGATAAAATTTTATTGTCATTGCTAACGATACATGCACCAACTTGTGTATTTGGGTCTTTAGAACGTTGTGCTGCCAAAATGGCAACGCCCATGAAGTATTCATCCCAGGAAATATAATCGCTACGTTTTGCCATAATTACCTCACTATAAAATAAGCCCCCTTCTACCTATGTAGTTGGGGGCTTACTGTATTAAACGAATAGAATATCGTTATTTAACAACGATATTTACAAGTTTACCAGGAACATAAATAACTTTTACAATATTTTTACCTTCTGTAAACTCTTGAACACGGCTAGATTCTTTAGCCATTGTTTCTAATTCTTCTTTTGTAATATTTACGGAAACAGTAAGTTTATCACGAACTTTACCATTTACTTGTAATACTACTTCTACTTCATCTACAACAAGAGCCGCCTCTTCGTATACAGGCCATTTTTCAGTATGAATAGATGTAGTTTCACCCAATTCATGCCACAACTCTTCTGTCATATGAGGAACGAATGGTGCTAAAAGAAGTAATAAGGAATGAGTCAATTCATTAGCCAAAGCGCTATTAATTGTTTCAGCTTTGTCCTTATGAGCGTACATAGCATTTACAAGTTCCATGATGGCAGAAATAGCAGTATTGAAGTTGAAGTTGTTATCGAGGTCTTCTGTTACCTTCTTGATAACACGGTGCAATTCACGACGCAATGCAAATTCGTCTTTTGTAAGTTCACCAGTTACATTTTTCTTAGCTTCTTCGTTATATGCATCAACAATACGCCATACACGACCTAAGAAACGGTAAGAACCTTCAACGCCTTGGTCAGACCAATCAAGGTCACGATCTACAGGTGCTGCAAATAGAATAAACAAACGTGCAGTATCTGCACCATAGGTATTGATAATTTCTTCAGGAGAAACTACATTACCTTTGGATTTAGACATTTTACTGCCTTCTTTAAGAACCATACCTTGTGTCAACAAACCACGGAATGGTTCGTTAGCTTCGATAAGGCCTAAATCATGAATAACTTTCACAAAGAATCGAGAGTATAACAAGTGCAAGATTGCATGTTCAATACCACCGATATATTGGTCAACGTTCATCCAGTAATTAGCAATTTTTTTATCGAATGGAGCTTGGTCATTTTTAGCATCTGTATAGCGCAAGAAGTACCAAGAGGAATCGATAAATGTGTCCATTGTATCTGTCTCACGACGTGCAGGACCACCACATTTAGGACATGTAGTATTTAAGAAGCTTTCAGATGTAGCCAATGGAGATACGGCACCAGATTCAAATTTAACATCCTCTGGCAAGCGTACTGGCAACTCTTCTTCAGGAACGAGTTGTTCACCGCATTTTTCACAATATACTACAGGAATTGGCACGCCCCAATAACGTTGACGAGAAATCAACCAGTCACGAAGGCGGAAGTTTACTTTACCTTCACCAATACCGCGTTCATTAAGGGCAGCTGTAATATTTTTACGAGCCTCTTCAGATGTTTGACCGTTATAATCGCCAGAGTTAACTAGAGTGCCGTCTTCATGGTACCATTCTTGCCATTTTTCAAGGCTATATTCTTCGCCTTCCCGAGCTACAACTTGTTTAATTGGCAAATCATATTTATGAGCAAATTCCCAGTCACGTTCATCATGTGCAGGGGAACCCATTACAGCGCCAGTACCATAGTCTACTAATACATAGTTAGCAATCCAAACTGGAACTTGTTCGCCAGACATAGGGTTTACTGCATAGGAACCAGTGAACATACCTTCTTTTGGTGCATCTGTAGATGTACGATCGATATCGCTCATATTGCGCATACGCGTAATGAAAGCTTCTAATTCAGCTTTATTAGGAGCATTTTCAATAAGGCGTTCTACATATGGATGTTCAGGAGCCAATACTACATAGCTTACGCCATAAATAGTATCAACTCGTGTAGTATACACAGATACGCGTTCATTAATGGATGGAACTTCGAAGGAGAACTCTGTACCTTCAGAGCGGCCAATCCAGTTCTTTTGCATCAATTTAACACGTTGTGGCCAGTGATCAAGAGTGTCTAAATCAGTTAACAAACGATCAGCATATTCTGTAATACGCAAGAACCATTGAGACAAATCTTTTTTCTCAACTGGGTTATCACAGCGCCAGCAAGCACCGTCGATAACTTGTTCGTTCGCCAATACAGTATGGCACGTTTCACACCAGTTTACTTTAGCTTCTTTTTTGTATGCTAAGCCTTTTTTATAAAATTGTTGGAAGAACCATTGAGTCCATTTGTAATAATCTTCTTTACATGTTGCAACTTCACGGTCCCAATCATAGGACAAGCCAAGTGCTTTTTGTTGCAATTTCATGTTCTCGATGTTGTCTAGTGTCCATGTTTTAGGTGCAATACCATGTTTGATAGCTGCGTTTTCTGCAGGCATACCAAAGGAGTCCCAGCCCATTGGATGCAGCACGTTGAAGCCCTTCATTTTTTTGAAACGAGCTACTACGTCACCGATGGAATAGTTACGCACGTGACCCATGTGTAAATTGCCAGATGGGTACGGGAACATTTCTAATACATAGTATTTTTCTTTAGATTCATCATATTCTGTTTTAAATGTATGGTTATCTTCCCAATACTGTTGCCACTTTTTCTCAATATCTTGGGCTACATATTTTTCATTCATGTAGGGGCCTCCTCATATAGTCAACCTCATTAGTTGCCGTTTTATAATCAATATTTTTATTTTACTACTTACTATGAAAGCAGTCAAACTCTAGCGTTTTACTACTTGTACAGATTTTGTTAATTCGTTTTTAGTAGTTGTATTTTGAACAGAACCATGACTCTTATAAGAAGCAATTTTATCCTTTGCCTCTTGTGCATCACGTTCCTTTTGCGCTTTAGCCTCTTCTTCTAAACGTTTTTTCTCCGCTTTAGCTTGCTGCGCTTCTTCCTTAGCTTTACGTTTAGCTAATTCTTTTTCCTCTTTAGCCTTGCGTTTAGCTTCTGCCTTTGCGGCTTTTGCCTTTTCTTTTTCCTCTAAGCGCAATTTATATTGTTCAAGTTTAGTTAATGGTTTTGTTTCTTCTACTACAGGTTCAGGAACAACCGCTGTAGGAGATTTAGGGATGCCACGACCTAAGTCTTTACCTTGAATCATAGCGATAGTACTTTCATCTTCAAAGCCTTTACGCCATGCAGCAAAACCACCAAGCTGTAATTCTTTTACGAGATCTAGTTTCAAACCTAAAGACGTATTATCTTCAAACCAGATACGGTCAGAACCAGAGCCAGTTGGGATAGATAAATAAAATAGTTTTAATCGATCATCCCAAGTCATTTTATCTTTATAATTTGCAAAATAGCTACCCGTGTTTTTCATAGCCAAAGTTTCGCCTTTTGCATAGCCATTAGTATCATGCCATAAGCGCATATAGAATGGTACACCAAGTACCAATTTTTGAGATGGTACTTCAGAAAGCATTTTTTCTGTATGTTTGCGAACCCATGGATAACTTGCTACAGGACCTGCTGTTGTACTTTTAGCCCATGTTTCGTCATACGCCATAAGAACTACATAGTCTACAGAATTAGCAAAAGCACTGCGGTTATATACTAAGGACCATTCTGGGCTATCAGAATAACCAGTTACATCGATGGATGTTTTAATATTGTATTGATGTAAATGGTTAGATAAATACGCTACAAATGCTGTTAAACGATCACGATCGGCATAATCAATATTTTCAAAGTCAAAGTTATAGCCATCAAAGCCGTAAATATAAGCATATTGCACGAGGTTATGTGCATATTTTTTCCATACAGATTGATCTGCTAAGATACCACTAGTAAAGCCAGGATCAAAACGATTCGTAATCAAAGGCCATACGTGGTAACCTTTGCTCTTATAATCGTTAACATAATCAATACTTACATTAGGACTTGCTTCAAGGCCAAGACTATGTAATTTGAACCAGCTTGGAGAAATGATATTATCACCACTGGAATTCAGTTTTGCTTGATATGGAGTCCCCTGTGTTGGCCATGGATCAAAGGCCCAAGATAATGGTGTCTGCATTGTATAAGGAGCTTTTACTGTAGAGGCTTGCGGTGCAGGACCTAATGTTAATTGACCATTGACCTTTGTATAGCTCACACCAAGCATAGCTGGATCAGACTCAATATCGACATAGGTCATGCCATTTTTGCTAGTTGTGGGCAATTTTACAGGTTCCCCAACAGCAGCAGGATTTAAAACAATAGCATTTCCTTGTAACTCTGTTTGAGGTACATACACCGTATAGGATGTTTTATATTGATTTGCCTCGTAATGACGTGTTGTATTTGCTAAGAATTGGTCAACGGGAACCAACACCTCAGCTTGTACTGCAGTCGTAGATAATGCGGACATTACTAAAGCTGTTAAGGATTTTAAAATAGTAGATTTACGAATCATGAACTCTCCTAACTCTAGCCCCATAAGGGGATACAATTTCAATCTCTATATTATACCATATTATATAGAATTCATCTCAGTTGTTGCATGAAGGGTACATGTAATTTATAATTTACCTTATACAATACAAGTTATTACAAAAGGAGTTTTATATGCATCAATATCTATTTTTTATAGGTGACTTTCCTATCAGGGCTTATGGTGCCATGTTAGCCTTAGCTATCATCTGTGGTGCCTCAGTTGCCTATGTTTTATTAAAAAAAGATGGTCGTGGTTGGCATGAACATATCATCGACTTTTCCATTACTGTTGCCGTAGCGGGTCTCATTGGTGCCAGATTATGGGATGTGTTCTTCTTTGATTGGCAGTACTATGGCAATCATTTACTAGAAATCCCCTTTGTATGGCAAGGTGGCATGGCCATTCAAGGCGGTGTCGTTCTTGGCACCATTGCAGGCTATTGGTACTTACGTAAAAATAATATCGATTTCTGGGCTTTTGCCGATTTATTTGCACCAGCATTGATTTTGGCACAATCTGTAGGCCGTATGGCAAATCTCTTAAATGGCGATGCCTTTGGTCATCCTACGGGCGGTAATTTTGGCATTCTCTACCCTGAAAGCACGTTAGCACATCGCACCTACGGCAATCAACCATTATGGCCAGCCGAAATCTGGGAAGGTCAAATCGACATTCTTATCTTTGTAGCCCTCCTATTATTTAGCTCCTTTAAACATGCTAAAGGTCAAGTATTCGTGCTTTATGCGATTCTCTATTCTACGGCTAGATTCTTCCTTGAATTTTTGCGCGGTGACTATGTAAACTTAACATTAGGCTTAAAATCTGCTCAAATGACTAGCTTGATTGTCATCATCATTGGTATCTGTGTATTTATCTATCTAGGCTATCTAGAAAAGAAAAATCAAAAATTAATTGTTGCTACAGAGCCTACAGTTAAAACTAAAAAACGTAAATAAAACAGTAAATAATAAAAAATCCTTCATTCCTAGGTATGTGAATGAAGGATTTTTTATGTAAGTCATAATTTACGATTGACCTAACAAGCTAAATCAATACGTAAATAACTTATCTTATAAATTTTCTTTACCTTTTAATGCATCCAGTTCTTCTAATGCTCTATTAGCAATGAGTGCATTTTTCTCTTTTTTCTTACGTACTTTTTGAGGCCATGGATCCATGATGCCAAAGTTGACATTCATCGGTTGGAAGTTAGACCCTTCGTAGTTAGAAATATAGTGGCTAAGGGAGCCGATTGCCGTAGTTTTAGGGAAATCAATAAATGAGCGTTCCTCTAAATAACGTTCTACTTGAAGACCTACCATAAGACCACTAGCAGCAGATTCTAAATACCCTTCTACGCCTGTCATTTGACCAGCGAAGAATAGACGTGGTTCTTTTTGAAGTTGGAATGCATGGTTTAACAACTCAGGAGAGTTAATATATGTATTGCGATGCATAACGCCATAACGAACGAATTCAGCACTTTCTAGACCTGGAATCATACCAAATACACGCTTTTGTTCGCCCCATTTTAAATGAGTTTGGAAGCCTACCAAGTTAAACATGGTGCCTTCTTTATTCTCTTTACGCAATTGTACTACTGCATAAGATTCCTCATTAGTCCGTTTATCTACTAAACCAACTGGTTTAAGTGGGCCATAACGCAATGTGTCTTCCCCACGGCTGGCCATGATTTCTACAGGCATGCAACCTTCAAAATAGATTTCCTTTTCAAAATCCTTTGGTTGCACAGCTTCAGCTGTAGTGAGTTCATGCCAGAATTCTTTATATTCCTCTTCTGTCATAGGACAGTTAAGGTAATCTGCATCGCCCTTGTCGTAGCGAGATGCGGCAAATACTTTGTCGTAATTTAAAGATTCTGCCGTAACAATAGGAGCTGCTGCATCGTAGAAATAAAAGCCTGTTTCACCTGTTAAGGCTTTAATCTTATCTCCTAATGCTTCAGACGTAAGTGGACCAGAAGCGAAGATAACAGTGCCTTCAGCAGGTATGTCAGTTACCTCTTCATTGTAAACTGTAATATTAGGATGTCCCTTTACCTTCTTCGTCACCATTTCACTAAACAAATGACGATCAACGGCCAAGGCACCACCGGCAGGTACAGCAGTCGCATCAGCACATTCCATAATCAGGGAACCTAAACGACGCATTTCTTCTTTTAAAAGACCTACCGCATTTTCAATATTGCCAGCTCGCAAGGAGTTACTACATACGAGCTCTGCAAATTGATCTGTTTGATGCGCAGGAGAACTCTTCACGGGGCGCATTTCATATAAGTCTACATGAATGCCACGATTAGCGAGTTGCCAAGCCGCCTCAGAACCTGCTAGGCCCGCACCAATAACAATAACATTTTTATTATTCAACTGTTGTTTCCTCTTTTTTAGCTTTGCTAGACTTTTTAGATTCTTTAGATTTTTCAGATTCTTTAGATTCTTTTACAGTTTCTTCACTAGCTTCGCTTTTTTTCTTTCTTGTTTTCTTTGGTGGTCTAGTTGGACATGTTTCATTGGAACAGAACTTTTTAGTTGTACCATTTTTATATGTCTTTTCAACCATAATAGAACCACATGTTTCACAGAATTCATGGGTTGGTTTATCCCATAATGTAAAGTCACATTGTGGATATCGATTACAGCCGTAGAATAGACGACCACGACGAGACTTACGCTCTACGATTTCCCCATCCTTACATTTAGGGCAAGTTACACCTGTACCTACTGTAATAGGTTTAGTATTTTTACATTCTGGGAAGTTAGAACATGCAAGGAACTTACCATAGCGACCAAATTTATATACCATTGGGCTATGACAGAGTTCGCACGTTTCATCACTTTCCATAGATGCAATTTCGATGCGATCCACATCGCTCGCATCTTCTAGCTCTTTAGCGAATACTTCATAGAAATCAGACAATACCTTTAGATATGTATCTTTACCGGACGCAATAGCGTCAAGCTCTTCTTCAAGGTCTCGTGTAAAACCTGTATTGATGATTTTTTCAAAGTACGCTATCAAGAAGTCTACCACTACAAAGCCTAGCTCTGTTGGAATAAATTGTTTATTCGTATTCTCTACATAGTTACGACTAACGATAGTATCCAGAATTGGTGCATACGTACTAGGACGACCAATACCTAGTTCTTCTAGTGTTTTGATAAGACTCGCCTCAGAGTAACGTGGAGGTGGTTGCGTGAAATGTTGTTCAGGCAATACCTCTACTGTATGAGCAGCATCATTCTTTTTAAGAGCTGGCAATTGAGGAACATCCTCTTTTTTCGCATCTTCATAAACGGCACTAAAACCAGGGAAGATAACACGAGATCCTGTCGCTTTAAATGTGTAATCATCATGAACAGTCAATTCAATAGTTGTAGATTCATTTTGTTGTGGTGCCATTTGGCTCGCCATAAAACGATTCCAAATCAATGTATATAACTTAAGCTCATCACGACTCAAGAAGGGCTCTACCATTTTAGGTGTTAACTCTAAAGATGTAGGGCGAATCGCTTCGTGCGCATCTTGAGCAGAACCTTTTGCACCATACATATTAGGTTTAGAAGGATAATAATCTTCACCATAGTTACGAATAATATAGTCCTTAGCCATGACCTGCATCTCTTTAGAGATACGCGTAGAGTCTGTACGCATGTACGTAATCAAACCTACGTGGCCATAGGAACCGATTTCAAGACCTTCGTAAAGATGTTGTGCAATCATCATGGTACGCTTCGCACCAAAGTTCAATTTACGCACACCATCTTGTTGCAACGTAGACGTTGTAAAGGGAGGTGCCGCCTTACGAGAACGCTTGCGCTTTTCAATATTTGTCACTACTGCATCGGCTCCGCCAATAGCATCTACTACGGCTTGCGCTTCACTTTCAGTAGTAATATCGATTTTTTCACCTTTAATATGAGTCAATTCTGCTGTGAAAGCCTCTTTTTTAGGCGTTTCAAAATTGCCTTCAATGGTCCAATATTCTTGTGGCACGAAAGCTTGAATTTCTCGCTCTCTTTCACAGATAAGTCGAACTGCAACGGATTGCACACGACCTGCACTGAGGCCTTTACAAACCTTTTTCCATAATAAAGGACTCAATTTATAGCCTACGATACGGTCTAATACACGGCGTGCTTGTTGGGCATCAACCATGTTCATATCGATAGTCCGTGGAGATTCCAAGGCCTCTGCTACGGCATTTTTAGTAATCTCATTAAACGTAATACGACATGTAGATGTAGGATCTACATTTAATATGTACGCTAAATGCCAAGAGATAGCTTCTCCTTCGCGGTCAGGGTCAGTTGCGAGCAATACGGCACTGCTTTCATCGGCGTAGGAAACGAGTTCATCAATAACCTTTTTACGAGTTACCAAATTGCTATAACGGGGCGTAAAATCATGTTCGATATCGATGCCCATTTGAGACTTTGGCAAATCTCGTAAGTGGCCCATACTCGCCTTTACAACATAGTTAGGACCTAAGAATTTTTCAATTGTTTTAGATTTAGCAGGAGACTCTACGATAACCAACACTTTGCCATCAGGATTATAAACGCGTGGTTCCCGTTGCTCTGGTGGTACGGACGTTTGTAGTACAGATTTATCTCGTACAATTCCCATGGGAGTAAGGGCTTCTTTAGCAACCTTACGCTTTATCGTAGTACTCTCTTTCTTAGTACTTTTCTTTTTAGTATCTTTACTAGTACTAGCTACTTTTGGCTCGCCAATAACGATTGATCGTTTAATGGACAAGTATATCACTCCTAGTCATATTAATATAGCCTCTCGGCGGTTGATGTTCTATAGCCCCTTCCATTTCTAACTCTAGTAATAAGGGCTGCAGTTGTTGTAATGGAATAGAGGTCGCTTTCAAAATATCACTAACGGTGATACAACGATCATGAGGTATTTCACTCAATATTAAACTCTTATCCAAACTAAAGCTTAACATAGAGAGCCCTTGTGTATCAACACCTTGACCATGATTCACTATTTGATTACTATCTTTTACACCCATTGTATCTCTTTTATTTGGTGGTGAAAGTTTTTCTTTAGTACTAAACATATCTCGCAAGGTTAAATGATATTCCTTAACGATGTCCTCATAACTAGTTAATACAAAGGCTCCATTACGCATGAGGAATTTATTGCCATCTGCCGTATGGTCTAATAAATTACAAGGCACTACAAATACATCTCGACCTTCGCTAACAGCCATATCCGCCGTAATCAATGAACCACTACTTCCTTTTGCCTCTACTACGATTACACCTCTACTAAGGCCGCTAATGATACGATTTCGAGCAGGGAAATGTTTAGCAGATGGTGGCGTACCAGGTGGGTACTCAGATACAAGCAACCCATTGTTTTGTAGGATTCGGTCAAATAATTTTGTATTCTCTCGTGGATATACAATATCTAAGCCACAACCCATGACTACAATACCGTATCCCTGACTCGCCAATAATCCTTCATGACCATGTGTATCGATACCACGAGCCCCGCCACTGACGATAATAACGCTGTATTTGCCGAGCTCTTTACCAAGCATTCTCGCCACATTGCGTCCATACAATGAGCAGCGCCGTGCCCCTACAAGGGCAATCCGATTTAGCCGTTTATCTAAAAGAGCTCTATTACCTCGCATAAACAATATAGCCGGTGGATTATAAATATGGTTCAAAATAGATGGAAAATCTTTATCTAAAAAGGTAGTAACATCCATCTTATATTCGTCTATTTTATGAATTATATAATCTAACTTTTCATCCTTAGCCGATGATGCTATAGCACGTTTATCAGTGTTAGAAATATGTGTATAAGGCTTTAAATTTTCAACCTTCTTAACGGCATCCCAAGCATCATAGGGCGACCCAAAATCCTCTATGAAACGCCGTACATGTGTGGCTCCCACATTATATAAACTTTGCAAGCCAGCAATATAAATAGTATCATCGTATCTAGTCATCTTTACACCTATTTACCTGTTCTAAACAACATAGCCTCGGAAATGTGATGAGGCTCCACTTGTGGATTTCCCTCAAGGTCTGCTATAGTACGAGCCACCCTTAATATGCGATCAAAGGCACGCCCACTTAAATGAAAGTGATCAAATATATTGCCTAATACACTCCACGCCTTATCAGTAATATTACACAGTTCACCTATGGCCTTATGAGGTACGGCTCCATTAGAATTAAATTCTAAGTTTTCATAACGTTTCTGTTGTAAAGCAGTTGCCATAATAACTTGTTGCCTCATGCTTTCACTGGTCATAGTAGACGTCGAATTATCCAATAATTGTTCTAGTGTAGGTCTTTCAATGGGAATATGTAAATCAATGCGGTCCATAATAGGCCCTGACAACCGTCGCTGATAGTTTTTAACCATCGTTTCAGAACATATGCATTCCCTATGTGGATCATGATAATAACCACAGGGACAGGGATTTGCGGCCAATATACAAATAAAATTAGCGGGATACATATAATTACCTTGAGACCTATTGATAGTAATTGTGCGAGACTCTAAGGGCTGCCTTAGGGCATCAATAACTTGGCGCTGAAACTCTGGGGCTTCATCCATAAATAAAACACCACCGTGTGCAAGTGTGACTTCCCCAGGACGTCCCTGTATACCTCCACCCACCATACTCGCCAAAGTCGCCGTATGATGTGGATGCCTAAAAGGCCTAGTTTTGACGAGTCCCTTATCACCGAGTAAACCGATCACATCTTGGATGCGACTTACCTCAACCATCTCATTCCAAGTCATAGGAGGCAATATGGTCGGTAATCGTTCGGCCATCATCGTTTTACCACCACCAGGCGGACCTATCATAATACAATGATGATGTCCTGCAGCACTAATGAGCATGGCTCGTTTACCAAGCTCTTGACCTTGTACATCGCCAAAATCTACATCATACGTAGTATTATGGTTTTTATTATTCATCGTATCTGTTAATATCTCATCTTGATTTTTCCCTATTTTTACCTTTTTAGAAGTTGGAATAGATTTAGATTTAACCTGGTCTTCTAAGACGGTGATAATATTTTGTAATGAAGACTCGCCATATATAGTAAGATTTGGAATAGCTTTCAAATTATATCCATTTTCTACGCTTGTATATATAGTGTTGTAATCAGCTTCTAACCCTGCCAATGACATCGCCAAGGTGCCAAAGGTCGGTAGCAGTGAACCATCTAAGGCTAGCTCGCCCATAAATAGACATCTATTCAATAAAGCTGAAATTTTCGCTTTACGCCCCTTTATCTGCCCTGATGCAATGAGAACCCCTAAAGCAATCGCTAAATCGAGTCCTGCGCTACTTTTACGAATTGTAGCAGGTGCTAGATTGACTACGATACGCCTCATAGGGAAGTCATAGCCACTATTTTTGATAGCCGCCCTCACACGTTCCCGAGCTTCCTTTACGGACTGATTAGGCAGTCCTACGATATCAAATACAGGTAAACCTTGCGATATATCGACTTCAACCGTAATTATGCATCCGTCTATGCCATGTAAGGTGGCTCCATAAAGTTTTGCATACATAGGTAACCTCTCTAAAAGCACTGCGGCAAATAATGAATGGAACTTTGAAAGTCTTCATGCAAGTACACTTCGATTACATCAAAGGATAACTCTTTCCAACGCCGTCTTTTCTGATGCAAATCATACAAAAATAACATGGCTGCCCGTTTAATATGCTTTTGCTTCTTCTTAGTTACCGCCTCTCGAGCCAATCCATGCTGCATTCCTCGACGGGCTTTAATTTCAATAAAGTGATATACTAAATCACGTTTAGCAATAATATCGATTTCACCTAATCTAGTTCGATAATTTGTATCTACTACAGTAAGGCCTATTTTTTCAATATATTTAATGGCCACCCGTTCACCCCATTTTCCAAGTTCCTTGGAATCGAGTTCATTGAATGCTTTACCCGTACTAATCGTTTTCATATATACCTCCTATTTACGTGTAGTAACTACAATAACTTATAGAATAGTTATCACTCAATCTACATCTAAACTTTCAACAGGTAACACTTACTTGTAGCGTAGAGTATGGAGACTATAAAAGTAAATACAAAAGAGGTTCCTAATAGTCACATCGGTGACCAATAGGAACCTCTTTACGGTTATGAACTATATGCGATTTATAATGATACAACTAATACAATTAATACAAATATAGAAGTTAACTTAATAGTCGAATCATAAAATAAGTTTATTAATAATTACTCTGGCTTAACCCAACGAACAATAGATTTAATAGGTTCAAAGCTCTTGCGATGTAGTGGTGTTACACCTTGTTGTTCAACAGCTTCTTTATGTAACTCCGTATAATAGCCTTTATGAATACCAAATCCGTAACCAGGGTATTCATCATCAAGGCTCTTCATATATCGATCTCGTGTAACCTTTGCAATGATTGATGCAGCCGCAATATTAGCGCTTTTACTATCGCCCTTAATAATAGATTCAACAGGAATCGTCAGATCAGGCAATTTCATTGCATCAGCTACTACTGCTTCAGCTGGTACGCTGAGCGTGCGAATCGCCTCATACATCGCTTGTCGCGTTGCTTCATAGATATTGAGCTCATCAATCTTTTCTGGGCCGTAAGAAATACAGCTAACTGCTATAGCTTCGTCCATGATGATATCGTAGAGGGCTTCACGCTTTTCTTCAGTTAGCTTTTTAGAGTCATTTAAACCAGGAATTAATGTCATAGGCGGCAATATAACGGCAGCTACCGTTACAGGTCCTGCAATAGGGCCACGACCTACCTCGTCGACACCAGCTACATGATACATACCTTGATCGTAGAACATACCTTCATAGTCATACATGCTCATGAGGCGTTGTTGTTCTTTTAACTCTTTTTCTTGGCGCTTAATGTAAGAAGCAGCCAATTTTTGTACAGAACTACGAGTATCCTCTTGGGCTAAAGACAAAATATCTAAGGCTTGTTCAGTTTCAAAAAGAGCTTTTATATCTGCCACTTTTAATTTACTAAATGTATCCTTATCCATTTTGTGTATCCTCACCGTTTTCAGGATAGTATGGTTCTTCATCAACTTTATCGAGAGTAATTGTACCTAATTTAGTATTGCGGTAGTCTTGCAAGATAATGCGGCGAGCTTTATCAAAGTCTACTACACCACCACTTACGAGACAACCACGACGACGACCGATACTTTCAAGAATCGTATCTACATCCGTCATCTCTTCTTCTTTTAATTTATATCGCTCTACCAAAATATTTGGTGTATTCGTCAATAAATGATTTAATAGCTGTTTCATTACATGCTCTAAGTCGTACACATCATCAGAGACAGCACCCGTCATAGCAAGGCGAGCCGCTGCGCGTTGATCCTCTAATTTAGGCCATAATACGCCTGGTGTATCAAGTAGTTCAAGGTTTTTACCGATCTTAACCCATTGTTGACCACGTGTATGACCAGCTTTGTTAGCTGTACGCGTAGCTGCAGAGCCAGCTAAGGAGTTAATCAACGTAGATTTACCTACATTTGGAATACCTAAAATAATAGTACGTACAGAACGGCTACGAATACCTTTAGCTACCCAACGATCGATGATAGGCTTGCTTAAACGCTCTACCGTAGATATTAACTTCTTATTACCCTTGCCAGACTTAGAATCGATAGCCAATACTGTGATACCTTGTTTAGTAAAGAATTCGGTCCATTCCTTTGTGGCTTTAGGATCCGCTAAATCTACTTTATTTAACAGTACGATATGAGGTTTTTGACCAACGAGTTCAGTAATTACAGGGTTCGCACTAGAACGAGGAATACGCGCATCTAGTAACTCGATAACTACGTCTACCTTTTTGATATACTCCGTAATCATACGTGTGGCTTTCGCCATATGCCCAGGGAACCAATGTACGATAGGTGAATCTGCCATAGTATTTCCTTTCTACATCTAAATTTTAGCAAAAATAAAAGGCTGCCAACGGCAGCCTTTTATGAACATTAGCGTTTTTCGCGAATACGAGCAGCTTTACCAGTAAGGTTACGTAAGTAGTACAATTTAGCACGACGAACAACACCACGGCGCATAACTTCGATTTTAGCTAAGCGTGGGCTGTGAAGTGGGAATGTACGTTCTACACCTACACCGGATGCAATACGACGAACTGTGAAAGTTTCACGTACGCCACCGTTTTGACGTTTAATTACCAAACCTTCGAATACTTGGATACGTTCACGAGAACCTTCCACTACTTTTACGTGTACGCGAACTGTGTCACCAGCGCGGAAAGTAGGGATGTCTGTACGAAGTTGTTCTTGTTCAAGTACGTTAATAATGTTCATTGTTTCCTCCTGTTTGCAGACATTCAATACCTACACCTTATAGGCAGCGGACTGTCTCAAATTAACAGCAATATAGTATCATAAATCACGTACTGTTCGCAAGTATTTTCTATATAATTTTGAGAAACTAATTATTTACTTAAGATTGGGCGCTTTAACTTACCTAACAAGCGGTATAAATCATCTTTTTCATCATCAGAAAAATCAGAAAATAGTACATTAAGAAATTGGTCATATGAATGTAATAATGACTTACCTAATCGTTTCCCCTCTTCAGTGAGCCCTACTACGGAAATCCGTTTATCCATATAATCGATGTGCTTTGTGACATACCCTAATTCAATAAGAATATCGGTCTGCTCTGATACTGTAGCAGGACGCATATTAAGAGCATCTACTAATTGTTTTTGAGATGCCCCTTCAGATCGCATATATAATTCTATAATTATTTTATCACGAGACTTTTCTTTACCATTTGGAACCTTACATAAGGCTTTATATAATTCATCATGATTCATGACAGTTATCTCCTCATACAACTTTGTATATTATAAGATATTCGCCATGGTCTCAAAAAATCCTGCATAAAATTTGTATATTCTTCGTAAAAGCAAAAAGAGGTACCAATGGTAACTCTTCTTTCATATATTACTGTAAAAGTTTTATCTATCTTTTACCTAATATATTATTTTAATGCACTAATATCACCGATAATAGCCATTACGCTGTACGCTAAGCGAACAAGTTGTAGACGGTTAGCTTTAATAGCTTCGTCTTTATCCATAACCATTACATCTTCAAAGAATTTGTTGATAGCTGGAACTAAAGTAGCAGGAACAGCTACAACAGCAGTGTAATCATTTGCTTCCCACGCAGCAAGGCTAGCTTCAGATGCTTTAGAAGCGGCTTCAAACAATGCTTTTTCAGCATCTTCTTTTAACAAGTCGCTATTAACGCCTGTATATTCCACATCTTTTACAAGATTGTACATACGAGTATAAGCTTGAACAAGCTCAACGTTTTCATCGATGCGGTTTGCTAACAATGCATTTACAAGACCTTCTGCATCAGCTACGGACAATTCATTGTTAGACAACAACAAATCGATTACATGATGAGGAACTTCGCGATCAAGGAAGATATTTTTCAAACGAAGTGTGAAGAACTCTTCAACTTGGTTAAGCAATTCTTCTTGTTTATCAGCAGCTACATTCAATAACTCCATAGATGCTTTGAAGATTGGACGCAAGCTGATATTCCATTCGCTACCAAGCAAGATGTTCAAGATACCAATTGTTTGACGACGCAATGCATATGGATCTTGAGAACCTGTAGGAATTAAACCACGGCTGAAAGTAGCAACGATGTTATCTACTTTATCAATAATAGACAATACTTTACCTGCTTCTGTTTGAGGCAATACATCGCCTGCAAAGCGTGGTAAATATTGTTCAAAAATAGCTTCTGCCACTTCTTCGGACTCACCATCAAGTAAAGCGTACTCTTTACCCATTACACCTTGTAATTCTGTGAACTCTGTAACCATACCAGTTGTAAGGTCAGTTTTAGCAAGCTCTGTAGCGCGTTCTAATACAACAGCTGCATCTTCGTGTAAGCCACATTCTTCACCAAATACACGGCCCAATTTAAGCAAACGTTCAGTTTTATCGGCTAAGTTACCAAGACCTTCTTGGAATACGATTTTAGTCAACCCATCTTGACGATCGATAAGAGGTTTCTTGCGGTCTTCGTTGAAGAAGAATTTAGCATCATCAAGACGAGCGCGCAATACGCGTTCATTACCAGCTTGAACTACTTCGATGGAATGATCGGAGCCGTTACGAACTGTTAAGAACATTGGCAACAATTTACCATCTTGACCAACTAATGGGAAGTAACGTTGATGGTCTTTCATTGGTGTAATGATAGCTGCATCAGGAAGTGCCAAGTAGGACTCTTCAAAGCCACCGCACAATGCTGTAGGCCATTCAACAAGATAGTTAATTTCTTCTAACAAATCATCATCCCAAACGATGGATGCATTTTTAGAAGCTGCAATATCATGTAATTGTTTAGAGATCAATTCACGACGTGCGTCTTGATCAACCATAACAAAGTTTTCTTTTAATGTTTCTACATAGGATGCTGCATTCTTAATAGTGATTTCATCAGCCCCTAAGAAGCGATGACCACGTGTTACATTACCAGATTTTACAGTAGCAAATTCTACAGGAATTACTTCTTCATCAAGTAATGCTACAAGCCAACGTACAGGACGTACGAATTTAGCATCTAAATTACCCCAATGCATGGATTTAGGGAAGTTAAGGCCTGATATCAATTGTGGCAACATGTCTGTAACAATATCTTTTGCTGGTACGCCTGCCGTTTTAGTTTCAGCGTAAATATAGCCGTCTTCTACAACGAGATCAGCTACATCAAGACCTTTACCACGAGCAAAGCCGATAGCTGCTTTTGTAGCATTGCCGTCAGCATCATAGGCGATGGATGCAGAAGGACCTTTATGACGTTCGCTGATTTCAGCGGATGCGTCAGCAAGACCTTTCACAATAAGAGCCAAACGACGTGGTGTACCGTAGGTTGCGATGCTTTCAAAAGGAAGATGGGCATCATTTAATTTTGTTTCAGCCAATTGTTTTAATTGACCTAAGATATTTGGCATAAAGCCGGCAGGAATTTCTTCTGCACCGATTTCAAATAATAAATCCTTTGCCATCTTATTTATCTCCTTTCAAAAGTGGGAAACCTAATTCTTCGCGTTTAGCAAGGTATTGTTGTGCACAAATACGAGCTAATGCACGTACGCGGCCGATGAAAGCAGTACGTTCGCTGATAGAAATAGCACCACGGGAATCAAGTAAGTTGAATGTGTGGGAACATTTCAATACATAGTCGTAAGCTGGTAATACATAGCCCGCTTCGCAAACGCGTTTTGCTTCTGCTTCGTACATATCAAATAATTTGAAGAGCATATCTGTATCTGCTAATTCAAAGTTATATACGGATTGTTCTACTTCGTTAGCATGCCAAACGTCGCCATATGTAACGTTTTCATTCCATTTAAGGTCATATACGTTTTCTACACCTTGAATGTACATAGCCAAACGTTCTAAACCGTATGTAATTTCTACGGAAACTGGTTTACAGTCGATGGAACCAACTTGTTGGAAATATGTGAACTGAGTTACTTCCATACCATCAAGCCATACTTCCCAACCAAGGCCCCAAGCGCCCAATGTTGGAGATTCCCAGTTATCCTCTACGAAACGGATATCGTGATCTTCCGCATGAATACTAAGAGTTGCCAAGGATTGTAAGTATAATTCTTGGATATTATCTGGAGATGGTTTCACAATAACTTGGAATTGATGATGTTGGAACAAACGGTTAGGGTTATCACCATAACGACCGTCTGCTGGACGACGAGAAGGCTCTACATAACATACCGCCCATGGTTCAGGACCAATAGCATGCAAGAATGTTGCAGGATTCATTGTACCTGCGCCCTTTTCAATATCATATGGATTTTGAACGATACAACCTTGATCGCTCCAGAATTTTTGTAGATTTAAAATAATCTCTTGAAATGTCATTGCTGCCTCCACTTTACACAACCGACATAAAATCAACCATTTCGTTACAAACAAAAAAGTCCCTGTAACGAAAAACGTTACAGGGACGAGTATACCCGCGGTTCCACCCTATTTGGCTTGCGCCCTCTTTTTTCTATGTTGGCCTTTACTAACAGATACCTGCGTTCCTGCCAATGCTCTACAGCGCCTTCAACCAAATGTGAGCTTACACCATCCTCACTCGCTAGAGAGGTTTACTACTCTGCTTCATCGCATATATTATACACAATATTGTAGCAATACAGAGGGAAAAATGTCAACACAGATATAAATTAATGGGTACCAGTAATGCGGTTACTTTACATATAAGGATTTAAGGATTAAAAGAATCACACTACTAGAACCTATTAAACGTTGCCAATTACTCATATCTGCATAGAATATAATCCATAGCAAGAATAGAATATAAATAATTAACCACATATAGTCATATAGTGAATAAGATTCAAATGAAAGTCTAAAAGCAGAACTATTAAGTTCATCTTCTTTCACAATTTTATCTATCCATCCTACTAAGAACCATAAACAGAAATAAAATGTAGAGTGTCCTTTATTGATATATTTTCGATATAGTAAAACAAAAAGTTTTCTATGACTAATGAGAGGCCACAAAAGCATTACAATAAAGATAGTACATACTAGTGTTGCCTCTGGAATCGCAACAATCCCCTCAATAGGTATAGCATCTATTGCATTTAATGTCCATGCAACTATCATAAATAAAGAACACCATAATCTATATCTAATTAGACTTATGAAATTACGTTTCTGTTTATAGACATTCATTTAATAAGATTCCCATCATGTACGTATAATCTTCTACCTTAATTTTACTTAATATGAAACTATACAGAGAATAAGATAGCCATTAATAACAGTAATACAGTAAATAAAGAAAATAAATAATAAATTCTTTTATTATCACTATTTTTAAAAATTAGTGAAAACAGGTATGTACTAAATGATAACAATAAAAACTCAATTAGGTACTTAAATTCTTTATTTAAGGTATCTAAGAACTTTAAATCTGTAAAAAGCACAAATAAAAATATACCCAAACTAATCAGTCTATATTTTTCATTTATGTCCTTATTGGATCTTCGGATATATTGAATTACACTATAGGCAAATGCTAAAAACAAGGATATAGTAGCAAAATAATATATTAATTTCATTGATTCTATTACACCTCATTTTTACTTCTTCATCTGTTGTAATATTTTTTACAAGGCTTACAGCTCAAAAACTAATTTTAATAAAGCAAAAATAATAAGCCAGCATACAAAAGTAAGGCCATAAGATTTATATGCTATCTTATGACCTTTAATATAGTCATATATTATTTTTCCCATAATAGAGAATAATAAAATCAAAAAGATCACATAAAATGCTAGCTGTATCATTTAACCAAGCCTCAAGTTTTAAATTAATACTATTTATATGCCTAAAATTGCCTTCAAAATGCCAAAGAATATTAACCAACAAACAAAAAATGCTCCATAGAAATCATAATGGATTTCGGCACCGGTCATATAATCATACCCCATACTGTATATAAGAGAAATTAAGTTGAATAATGCAAATGCATAGAAAAATATTTTTTTTATTGTAATCATTTTAATTTTCACCTAAAAAACAAAAAATGAATTTAATAATACTATATTTACTACATACAATATTATTTTTTTCATAATATAAGCCTTCTTTACTTATAGATATTTAAACCTGATGTAAAGCTAGTAAATCAACATCGTTATAAACTAATGTCAATAAGTTATAGTTTTGATCTATTGAAAATGTTCCTTTAAGGCCGCCTGCATCAACAAATGAGTAAGTACTATCATCAATTTTATAGAATTTACTTTCTAAGGGTACTAAATATTTATCTAATGCTAATCCAACCTTCTCTGCTTCTTCTTCAGAACAACCTAAAACATCTCGTACACGTTTAAAGTATGGCTTGTGAACATTTTCTATTCTGTCTTCTATTATTTTATTTGTTTTTTTATATGTCTTAAATCTATAGATTAGATATAAGATAGCTAGTAGTAAAGCAAGACTCTCGTTCATAATCTCCTATAAAAATATACTAATATATACATTAGTATATAAGAAATAGACTTAAATAAATCATTATAGTTATATAAATAAATTGTAAACCACCTACCAAAGATAATCAATTCATCTTCGGTAGGTGGTTTATTTTATTCCCCCTTAGCAATGCGATCTAAGAGTTCAATATAGCTTTGTTTGTTTAATGCTGGTGTAAAGTTGTCTAATACATCTTTAGCGCCTGCTGCATCATCGTATAGTAAGTCTACAATGGTCATAGCCAAGGCTTGTGCTGTTTTAATGTACGCTACATCAGGTACAGAGATTTCGTATTCTGCGCTGTGTAGTACACCACTGATACAGCCAACCCATGGATGGATAACCGGCATCAAGTGAGATACGTCCCCCATATCTGTACTAGCTGTAATATGTGGACCTTGGTATACATTGGCTTCACCAAAGATAGGATTGGAATTTTCACGTAATAGAGCATTCATACGTTCATCATTACGCATCGGTAAATAACCTGGTAGGTCCTTGATAATACATGTAGCCCCTACTGCATCACCACCGGCTTTTAATGCTCTGTTAACACGATGATTGCCATCTACAATAGCTTCAATATTAGAAGCACGCACATAACTTTCAACTTGAACATAATCAGGCACACAGTTTACCAGTGTACCTCCTTGATTAATGATTGGATGGAATCTGAAATAATCGCTTTCTTTGAAAGTTTCACGAATGGAGTTAACCCCCATAACCCCCATTAAAGCAGCATTAAGAGCATTAATACCTTCATGAGGTGCTTGAGCCGCATGAGCCACCTTGCCGTGATACTCAATCAGTTTAGATACAAAACCATTGGAGGTACTACCAAGCCCCATTTCACCAGCTGGAGTTTTGGCAGTCTCCACATGCATTTGCATAGCCATATCGATATCATCGAAAGCACCTTCATAGATAAGCTGTTGCTTGCCGCCCATATATTTCAGTTTTCCTTGTTCACGCAATTTGTTGCGGTAATCAATTTCAATCATTTCCTCTGCAGGGACAGCAAATAGTACAACATCGCCTGCTAATTCGTCCATCACTGCTTGTAGGCCTATAGCTACGGCAAACATATTGGTAATTTGTACATTATGACCACAGCAATGAGCAGCCCCTGTTAAATCATCGGCACGAGGATGGCGAGGACAGAGAATGGCATCTAATTCTCCCACCATTGCAACCGTATATTTACTATCTCGGCCATTCATTCTACCTTTTACACCCGTCAATGCATGACCAGTAGTATAAGAAATGCCAAGTTCATCAAACATAGCTTGAACCTTTTTAGAGGTTTTTACCTCTTTAAAACCTAGTTCAGGTTCAGCCATAATAGATTCAGCTAATTCTCGTAAACGCGGTTGTGCATCAACAATTGCTTTACAAACACGTTCTTTAACTTCTTCCTTTGTCATACGGCTCATACTATCTCCTTTATAAAATCGACCGTATAAAATACGGTCGATCATGGTTTCATGATGAATAGATATCTTATGAAATATAAATCTATAATTATATCTTAACATAATTTAGACATCTTACATTATGATTTAGTATTAAATTAAACCTTCTAAATGAAGTACTAATTGGGCTAATGCTGTTGCACAGATGAAAGTACCTGCTGTTACAGCTAGTGCAACAGGAATAATGCGCCAAGATAAGCGACGGAATGCACCAAGGTCTTTCCCTAAGGATAAACCTGCATAAGCAAGTACTGGTGTTGTAGTAGCAAGGAATGTAACTTGGCTAGTTTTTGCAATAATCCATTCTTGGCCAGGCATACCTGGTAAGGATGCAACAACACCGACTAAGGAAACCCAGAATACCATAGGTAATTTATTAGCATATGGCAAGTTAGAGAGCAATGCACCAATTGTAGCAAGGACTGCTAAGATAGCTACGCCAACTAAGCTATCGCTAAATAGATGTTTACCATCCATTACATTACCTACTGCAGTGATGATAGCAGCAATACAGATAACGATGACAAATTGTGTTAATTTTTCGCTTTTACTCATGATTTGCTGCCTCCTCTGCTAAATCCTGTTCACGGGTACGACCTGTAAAGAAGTTGTATGTTTTTTCCATAACAGGTAAAGAAACAAATAGACCAAAGTATACGCCTAGAACGGTAGTCAACAAGTTTGCAGCCCCTGCAAGAGCCATAATTTGTTGTTCGTAATCTGGATATACTGCAATGATTGGAGCCGTAGCGGCAGCCATCATACTAGCACTACCTACGCCCGCGCCCATAGCTAATGCCAATGGGTGGAACCATCCAGATTGTGCCAACATACCAGCCAATACGGAGGACCACATAGCACCGATAAGAACGCCACAGATGTACATGCCCATAACACCACGGCCCTCAGGAGAGCTAAAGCCAAATTTGTCGATAATAATTGCTACGTTCGGCTCACGGTCTACGGAGTAACAAGCACCTACTGCTTCTCGACGCATACCTACTAATAAAGCTACTGGTAAACCGAATACAATCGTACCAAAGAAATGCCCAAGCTCTTGTAGTAATAATGCCCAGCCTGCACTTGTAAGAATACCAAGATTTGGACCGATACCTAAACCTACTTTTACCATCAAGATCATAACGGCAATACCGATATAATCTGCAGATTTTTCCATCTGTTTAATAGTAAGAATTTTAAACTTAGGAATAGAAATTAATAAACCTAGAACCAATGTGTACAATAATGGCAATAATACAACGGGACCTAGTTTTTTTATGCCTATAAATTCAGCAACTACAGTTAGTACGAGCGCTAGAAAATGTATTTTGAGATTTCCCAAAAGCTGCATAATGACCTCCTATAAAAACATATAATATAATATTGTTATATTATAAATAATTGTTATTAAAAGTGTCAACTACAGATGTACAAATGTCTATTTGGATTATCTTTTTTCAATCATATAAATACCCTTTTCAGCATCAATTACCTTAATGATAATATTTTCTATCATTGATGGTTTCACTTTATGAAACCTTTGATCTTGTTCATCATAATAAATGGCCCATTCAGACATACATGCTGGAATCAACAAAAGGCAGTTTGATTTCTCAAACTGCCTTTTACTATCATTAAATTATGGAATTTAAAAACTTAACGCTTTGTAATGGTTTACCGATTTCTTGCTCGCAGTATGCAAATAGTAGTTTTTCAAGATCCTTCCAAATTGTTTTAGGAAGTTCTATAGGCGTGTCTTCGCCCCACTGGTAAGCGAGAATTTGAGGTAATCCAGCTTTTACAGAACGAGAAATACTTAGATTTGTCGTTTCTTTCACCTGTATCCAGAATGGATCGATACCATCTTGATGTGAAAAAGCATTAGCACTAGGCACAACACCTGCGAGGGATAGTAATTGCCATCCTAGCATTATCGTTCCTAGCTGTACATTGCGGCGCCGTATTTGCTTGGAATAGTTTACAACGGTATCAAACACCTTGCGATCTACATCATACATAGCAAAAAGTTCTTGAATGAGCTCACTGGCCACTGCAGCATAAGCAATATTATCTAAATTAACATCTAATGATTCTACCACATAGGAACCATCAATTTGTGTAACATTTACATATTCACCATCAGGTACGACCGTTATATACATGGCACTAAAGGGACGTAAATAGGAACTGTTACGCATGGTCATCATACGCTTATGCGGTATAGATGCACGAATGAGTCCTAAGCTGGGTGTGATAAAAGTAAATACAGAGTATAGCTTATATTTTTTTCGACTAATAACGATGGCAGGTGTGTTAAAACCACCATTAAGCTTCTTCATGTTCTTCTTCCGTTGTTTCCTCTTCAGGTAAAGGTGTTACTTTAATACGGGATACGCGATAGCCTTGCATTTGTGTTACTTCAAAGGTATATCCCAATGCATCCACAGTATCACCAACGATTGGTGTCCGTTCTAAAAGACCAAATACATAGCCCCCAATTGTATCAGAATCGGAATCGTCGATTTCAACGTCCATCATTTCCTCTACTTCGTCTACGAGGACTTTACCATCAAATTCGAAGGATCCATCTGCATAAGCAATTTTAGCTGGTAAGTGTGGTTCATGTTCGTCTTGAATATCCCCAACGAGCTCTTCGATAATATCTTCAAGGCCTACGAGACCAACCATACCACCGTACTCATCTACAACAATAGCTTGATAGATACGACGAGTTCTCATGTATTGTAGCAGTGTGGATAACTTCATTACCTCTGGCACAGTTAAGATATCACGTTTTACATTACGCAAATCCTTGCGCGCTTGGTTAGGACGTTCCATGAGGTCCTTAATATGAACTAGGCCAATGATATGATCCTTATCCTCCACACATAGAGGGTAACGTGTATGAGCCTTAGAGCGAATAAATTTCATCGCTTCATCGTAACCGTCTTCAACGAAAATACAGTCCACATCTTGACGCGGTACCATAACCTCTTTAGCTCTACGATCTACAAAGTTAAATACATTGTCAATCAACTCTGATTCCACTTGGTCTAGTTGACCTTCTTCATGGCTTCGAGAGATCATCATGCGAATCTCTTCTTCAGAGTACACAAGGTCTAGCTCTGTTAAATATTTTGTTTTGTAAAAGCCCAAAATAACAGTGGATATTTTGCTAGCAATCCAAATGAACGGATATACCAAACGACCAGCAGCTACTACGATACGGCTATAGGTATTTACATACTTTGTTGGGAACGATAAGCCCAATGCTTTAGGTACGATTTCACCAAAGATTAAAACGATTAAGCTAATTAATAACAATAACAGTATATCTAGTACGAAGTGCATCCATGTACTATGCACATTAAATACCGCTACAAGTTGATCTACGGTATTATCAAATACAAATGTACCAGTGCCCGCAAGGGCTAAGATAAAGAATAGAATCAAAAACTGTGTAGTATTTAAGAAATACTCAGGGTTTTGATAGAGCTTTAATAAAAACTCCCTATCCTTCTCTAAAAGGATATCCATATCCTCAACATGCTCTTTACGAAGACGAGCAAAGGAGAACTTTGCGACCACAAAAAAGTTAATTAAAAATATACATACAAGACCAAACCCTATGGGTAACAGGCCATCTACACTATCCATCTTAATTCCTTTCATATAATAGGGAAAACGAGTTAGTTTTTATTATAGCAAAAATTATTTTCTATAACCAAGTTCAGATAACATGCCGGATTTATTGCGCCAATCCTTTTTAACCTTAACCCAAAGGTCTAAGTACACCTTTGTAGCCAATAGTTTTTGAATATCTACACGGGCTTCAGCACCAAGTTGTTTCAACAAGGCACCTTTCTTACCGATGATAATGCCCTTTTGAGAGTCTCGTTCACAGTAAATAGTAGCACGGATATATGTTGTGCCATCATCACGTGTTTTCATTTCATCTACGTCTACAGCGATAGCATGAGGGATTTCATCACGTGTAGCCAATAGGATTTTTTCACGAACAATATCAGAAATGATAAGACGTTCTGGTTGATCCGTAATCATATCCTCTGGGAAGTATTGTGGACCTTCCGGTAATGTTTCTTCTAATACATTTAAAACTTCATTTAGGTTCTCTTTATCCTTTGCAGAAATAGGAATAACCCCGGCAAATGGATATGCATCTTGATAAGACACAATAGCTTCTAAAAGCTCCTCTTTTTTTAGAGTATCAATCTTGTTAACGACTAAGAAAACAGGAACTTTTACACGTTTTAATTGCTCTATAATAAAATTATCTCCAGGGCCGCGTTTTTCATTGCCTGCTACTACAAATAAAACAGCTTCCGTTTCTTTCAAGGACTCAATGGCAGCATCTACCATGAATTCACCTAATTTATGTTTTGGCTTATGTACACCTGGCGTATCCATGAAAACGATTTGTTTTGCTTCATCTGTATATACACAGATGATACGGTTACGCGTTGTTTGAGCCTTATCAGATACGATAGCGATTTTATCACCAATAAGGGCATTAATTAAGGTAGATTTACCAACATTAGGGCGTCCAACAACGGCAACAAAGCCAGATTTAAAATGTTCGTTCTTATTCATTATATGGTGCATCCTCCCGCACATAACCGAGATTACCTAAGATAAATTCTTCTTCAGTACGCATCTCTTTTTTATCTTCATCGTTCATATGGTCATAGCCTAAGATATGTAAGCAACTGTGAGTCGTTAAATACGCTAATTCTCGTTCAAAGCTATGTCCATATTCGATAGCCTGTTCACGAGTGCGCTCTAAAGAAATAATCATATCACCAAGTAAGTGATGTTCCTCTTCACTGCCTTCGTAATCATCCCCTTCATTAAGGGCAAAGGACAATACATCGGTAGGTCTATCGATGCCGCGATATTCTTTGTTAAGCTCGTGAATCTTAGCATTATCGCAGAGCAAAATACTCATTTCATCCTCTTCAAGACCATATACGCGACTCACTTCATCGCAGACCTTGCGTATAACAGCCTCAATATTGGAATCCTCTCGAATTCCTTCATCATAGCTAATATGTATATACATGCTTATCCTTTCGCTACATGGTCTTTAGATGCTGCGTTAGTTTCCGCAGTCTCACCAGCTAATTTACGTTCATGATACTGATCGTAAGCTTTTACAATACGACCAACTAAATCGTGACGAACAACGTCTTGATCGCTAAAGTAAACCATATTAATCCCCGGTACATGACGCAATACCTTTTCAGCCTCGCCAAGACCAGACACAACACGTGGTGGCAAGTCAATTTGTGTCTTATCACCGTTGACTACCATTTTAGAGTTGTTACCTAAACGTGTTAAGAACATCTTCATCTGCTCAGCCGTCGTATTTTGAGCTTCGTCTAGAATAACGAAGGCGTTTTCTAAGGTACGACCACGCATATATGCTAATGGTGCTACCTCGATAGTACCGCGCTCCATAAAGCGTTGTACTTGCTCGATGCCAAACATTTCATGTAATGCATCATAAAGAGGTCGCAAATAAGGATCTACCTTGTCTTGTAATTCACCAGGTAGGAAGCCTAATCGTTCACCAGCCTCTACAGCAGGACGAGTCAAAATGATTTTATCTACGTTGCGGTTTTTTAAATAGAATGCGGCTAACGCTACGGCTAGGAATGTTTTACCTGTACCAGCGGGGCCAATGCCAAAGGTAATGGTATTTTTACGAATGCTATCTACATAGTATTTTTGACCTTCTGTTTTAGGCGTAATATTTTTACCCCGCATGTTAACGGATAAGGTATCTTCAAACATAGTATGTACAGCATCAGCTTTGCCATTAGCAACGAGTTTGGCCGCAATACGAACTTGAGACTCAGTGATGGTACTGCCTTCACGGTATAAGAACACAAGTTCTTCTAACGTACGATACAAGGCCTCTACTTGTTTTTCATCGCCCTTGATAACCACAGTATCACCGCGTGCCACTACATCTGCAGAGATGACTTCAAGCATCATATGCAGATATCGATTATGTTGACCTAGTATGGATTGTGCTAGGTCATATGTAGGAAATGTAAAAACTTGTTCGCTCATATAACCTCCTAATCTATAAACTTACGAACGGCTTTGCCGTTTAAATAATCACATAAATCACCTTGATGAGCATCTAGTTCGTCTAACTTATCATCAATTAAATCTTGAACGCGCCACCACCCCATGGACCAATTCGTAAATAACGTATTATCTTCAGGTGCTCGGCCTACAAGACGTTGTAATACAATGTCAGGATGCAAGTGACGAACAAAATTCACAACCCGATCAGCATATTCCTCAGCACTAATTAAAGTAAATTGCCCTTCTTGATACCACTTAGCCATCAATGTATTTTTAACGATATATAAGGCATGTAATTTAACTTGATCGACACCAAGAGCTGACAAAATACGGGCTCCTTCAATAGTATCCTTTATAGTATCCCATGGAAGATTAACAATCATATGTGTGGTAACGTTAAATCCGTATCGTTTAATGCGCAATACAGCATCAATAAACTGTGCTAAATCATGGCCTCGATTAATCTTCTCAAGGGTATCATAATTGACCGTTTGCAATCCTAATTCAATATAAATATCCTTATGAAAGCGATCTCTAATGTCAGCCAATATGTCTAAATATTCATCGGCAATACAATCTGGTCGCGTCGCAATAGCAATGCCTACTGCTTCGTCGATGCAGCCTTGCTCCATGTAGCTTTTAAAATCATCAAGTCCCAAATAGGTATTACTAAAGTTTTGATAATAAGGTATAAATTTTTTCGCCTTATATTTAGGACCTATGTGAGCAATGTTTTCCTCTAATTGCATGCGCACTGTCATCCAAGCAGGACGATTTTCATAGCCCGCACCGATTTCACCACAAAAGGTACAGCCCCCTACGCCGGCTGAACCATCTCGATTTGGACACGTCAGCGGTAAGGCAACAGGCAATTTATAAACCTTTTCCCCATAGGTTTCTTTATAATATTTAGATACCATGCGGTATCGTTTTGGTCTCGTTGTATCGGTCATAACACTCCTATTTAACTAACCAATCATCGCTTGTGAAATTTAACAAGCCTCTATTTCAGGACGTATAAACGGTTTTACCTCTTTATTAACGTCGATAATTACTGTAAATGGTGTATTAGGTACATTCTCTATACCTAATACATGTGCCGTGTCTTCAGACATTGGCATTTCTACATATTGTTGGCGAATTTTGCGCCATTCTTTGAAGGTATAGTTTGGAATATACTGAGATGCAATCTCTTCGTTGCGCCAGAATGATTCCCCTTCTTGTAAAAGTTCCTTTGTCTGTTTCGGCAAACCAACGGCTTCGCTGCGAACCTTACCTCGATAGCTAACAAGTGTATCATATTGCAATAGTTCGGCTGCTACCTTGTCGCCTTTAGACAAGAAGAAATTATATAAAAACTCGATTTGGTCGATATCTTTCAAATTAACCTTATGATTTCCAGCATCGAGCCAAGCCTGTGTCATGTCACAGAAATAAGAAAAGGCATCTTTTTTAGGTTTCACTTTAGAAGGATCATACTTTTTCATAGGTGGTACATGATTTGTTGCTGTATCCTCACCAGTTATAGATGTATCAGTATGTTCCTTTATGAGCTTGCTACCAATATAGCCAAAGACCGTTCTAAAGCGTTCACTATTATAGAAGCGTTCAAATACATCTTCAAAGTGTTTTAAAAAGCGTATATCTTTATAAGGTAATACATGAGTGGTTAGTACCTCATATGGCGCTAACGGATCACTAATATATTGGTATTCCTTCATGCGGCGTACACCAGAGCCTTTTAAAAGTTTCAAGAACCCTATTTGCAGCGCATGAGGTTGTAAGCTAAATAAATCGTTGAAGGATAATCCAAATCGTGCTTTATTTTCGTAAGGTAAGCCTACAATTAAATCCATATGAACATGAGTTCTACCTGCTTCAATAATAGGTCTAATTGCCTTTTGAATGTACGGCCAATCGTTATATCGGTTAATAGCATCTAAGGTTTTCTTATGTGTACTTTGTACGCCCACTTCGATTTGAATACGCCCTGGCGGTGTTTCACAGAGAATATTTGTTTCCCATTCCGTCATGAGCTCAGGTTCCATTTCTAAATGGAAGTTCGTCTCTGTATTGGCATCACGCATAAATTCCATCAATGGACGATGGTGATGTGGTGCACAGTTAAATGTTCTATCTACAAACTTAACTTGCTTTACCTTATGGTCGATAAACCATTGTAACTCTTTGAAGGTTCTCTCCTGTGGGAAGAACCGCACTGTATTCTTATTACCAGATAAGCAATACTGACAAGAGAATGGACATCCGCGAGAGGATTCATAATAGATGATTTTATGTTCTAAATCCTCCATATCCTCTTCTACATATGGGAATGGAATGGTACTAAGATCTTTAACCTCTACGGCCTCAGTGGATCCCATAAGTTGACCTGTAATATGGCGGCCCCGTACACCAGGGATTTCTTCTCCTAATCCATCCTTACCATTTTGTAATGCACTAATGAGTTGGTAGAAAGCTTCTTCCCCTTCGCCTTGTACAACATAATCCACAGCATGGCAACGATTTAGAATTTCATCGGCAGTGAAAGATACCTCCGGACCGCCTAAGATAATTTTAATATCTGGTCGAACGGCTTTCACCATATCCACCACATGTAAGGTCATTTCAATGTTCCAGATATAGCAAGCGAAGCCCAATACATCTATATTGCGCTCTGTAATATCGCTGAGAATATGTAAAACAGGCATATTAATAGTATATTCTACTATATCGTATGCCTGTCCGTGAGCCTGCCCGTAGGCTTTCAGATACCGCAAAGCCAGGGAGGAATGTATAAATTTTGAGTTTAATGTGGATAAAACTACGTTCATAGGTCCCCTTTAAATCATCGAATGGCTCAGCCACCGTCTAGTCATAATATATATATTATACCATTAAAAGAGCCCAAAGATAAAGGAAACAATAGCCCCCACTAAAATGACAACCCCGACTACAGAGAGAATAATGCCACCGAAGAATACAACTGCTGCTAAAACAACAGCTAATATGATAATCAAAATGATGCGACTAAGCCAGCTTGTACTATTAAAGCTATACACCTTAACATGAGGGCCATATTGATTGTACTCTTCACTGCGTTGATACTCTTCGTTCATATTACTAGGTGTAGAGTCCACATGAACAAAATCTCCTACCTCTTCAATAGTTACACCATCAAAGTCACGGCGTTCATCATCAGATAATACTCGTGTATTTGGCTCTCCGAAGTGAGCATTACCACCAAAGCTATCGCTACGTTCATTATTTCTATATGTATTTTGATTGTTATTTGTATTGTGTTGATCAGACATCGTTACGTCCTTTATATGACCAAAAGAATAATTAATTTTATACAACTTATTATACCATATTTTTCTGATAAAAATGCAAATAAATATCCCCTATAGATATGAATTCATATATCTATAGGGGATATTTTTGTTTGTATTGCTTATATGACTATAGGCTAACGGCCAAATTAGTCTTTCAAGTATTTTTGAAGCAATTGATTTACCATACCTGGGTTAGCACGGCCTTTAGATTCTTTCATAACTTGACCTACTAAGAAGCCAATAGCTTTACCATTGCCACCTTTGAAATCTGCCACTGGTTGTGGATTATTAGCAATAACTTGCTTAACAATTTCTTCAATAGCACCAGTATCTGTGATTTGAACAAGACCTTCTTCTTTTACGATAGTATCAGCATCCTTGCCGGATTCCCACATGGATACGATAACTTTTTTCGCAATTTTACCAGAGATTGTACCTTTATCGATAAGGGCAATCATACCAGCCAAGTTTTCTGGGCTTACTTTAGATTCAGCGAATGTTAAACCACTTTCATTAATCATCTTGGACAAGTCACCAAGCATCCAATTAGCCACAGTCTTAGCATCTGCACCTGCTTTTACAGTAGCATCTAAGAAATCTGCAGTTTTACGAGATACAGTAAGGATTGTTGCATCTTCACGAGACAAACCATATTCAGATACAAAGCGTTCAATCTTAGCATCTTGCAATTCAGGTAACGCACGGCGTACTTCTTCAATTTTTTCGTCCGTAATTACAATTGGTACCAAATCTGGTTCAGGGAAGTAACGGTAATCGTTTTCTTCATCTTTCTTACGCATACCAATCGTAATGCCTTGAGCATCATCCCAAGTACGTGTTTCTTGATCTACTTTACCGCCAGCTTCGATCAACTTAGCTTGACGCAAGGCTTCATATTCAACAACCTTTTGAATAGCTGTTAAGGAGTTAACATTCTTAGTTTCTGTACGCGTACCAAACTCTTTAGTACCGCGCAAACGTACGGATACGTTACAGTCACCACGCAAGGAACCTTCTTCCATACGACCGTCAGATACTTCTAAGTATTGCAAGATGGAACGTAGTTTTTCAACATATGCTCTTGCTTCTGCACCGGAACGAATATCTGGTTCAGATACGATTTCAAGAAGAGGAACACCTGTACGGTTGTAGTCAACGTTAGAAGATTTAGAATCGGAAATAGTGTTACCACTGTGAACGAGTTTACCTGCATCTTCTTCCATGTGAATACGCGTAATACCAATGCGTTTAGTTTCACCATTTACTTCAATGTCCAAATGACCATTTAAGCAAATTGGCAAATCATATTGAGATGTTTGATAGTTTTTAGGCAAATCTGGATAGTAGTAGTTTTTACGGTCAAATTTATTGAAGTTTAGAATTTCACAATTCAATGCTAAACCAACTTTGATAGCAAATTCTACTACTTGTTTATTTAACATAGGCATAGCACCAGGTAAGCCAAGGCATACTGGGCATACATGTGTATTTTGATCGCCGCCGAATTCAGTGGTACAACCACAGAAGATTTTAGACTTAGTCTTAAGCTCTGTATGAACCTCTAAACCAACGACTGTTTCGTATTTACTACTCATAGAGAAACCTCCCCAGTTGGTGCTACTAATTGACAGTCCGGACGTGCTTGTTCAAATGTGAAAGCAGCACGTAATAATGTTTCTTCACCCATAGCAGGGCCAAGTAATTGTAAGCCAATTGGCAAATTATTGCTACTCATACCTGCTGGGATGCTAATACCTGGAATACCTGCAAGATTTGCTGGTACTGTACAGATATCTTCTAAGTACATTGCCAATGGATCATTAGCTTTTTCACCAAATTTGTAGGATGTATTAGGTGCAGTTGGTGTCAAAATCAAATCCACCTTGGAGAATGCTTCGTCAAATTCGTTTTTAATAAGGCGACGAACTTTCAATGCTTTCAAATAATAAGCATCATAGTAACCAGCACTCAATACATAGGTACCTAACAAGATACGGCGTTGTACTTCAGGACCAAAGCCCTCTGTGCGAGTTTTAGTAGACATATCTACTAAGTTATCTGCAGGTACCCGCATACCATAACTTACACCGTCATAACGAGCCAAATTGGAGCTAGCTTCTGCCAATGCGATGATATAGTATGCAGACAATGCATATTTAGAATTAGGCAAGGAAACCTCAACGATTTCAGCTCCTAATTTTTTGTATGTTTCGATAGCTTCTTCCACAGCTTTACGAACTTCGCTATTGAGACCTTCACCAAAGAATTCTTTAGGTACACCAATTTTTAGATTTTTTACATCATTTACAAGTGCTGTAGTGTAGTCTACACGAGTGCCTGGAATGGACGTTGAATCTTTAGCATCGTGACCAGAGATTGCATTTAATACTAACGCTGCATCTGTTACATCACGTGTAACAGGTCCAATTTGATCCAAAGAAGATGCGAAGGCAATTAAGCCATAACGAGATACATTTCCGTATGTTGGTTTTAAACCTACAACGCCACAGAAGGATGCTGGTTGACGAATAGACCCACCTGTATCAGAGCCGAGAGCCCAAATAGCAGACCCGCTGGATACAGCTGCTGCACTACCGCCAGAAGAACCGCCTGGTACGCAATCAGCATTCCAAGGATTAGATGTTTTAGCTAATGCAGAGTTCTCTGTAGAGCCACCCATAGCGAATTCATCCATATTAAGTTTACCAAGGCTAATATAATGATTGTCTTGTAAACGTTCAATAACTGATGCATTGTATGGAGGCACAAAGTTTTCTAACATTTTAGATGCACATGTTGCAGGTTCATCTTTAATACAAATATTATCTTTAATTGCACCAGGAATACCTGCCAATGGGGAAATAGCTTCACCTTTAGCAATTGCTTCATCTACAAGCTTAGCTGTAGCCAAAGCACGATCATGAGAATCGGATAAGTACGCATGTACAGTCGGTTCCACTTTCGCTTTATGTGCAATAACAGCATTCGTCAATTCAACAGCGCTGATTTCTTTATTCACTAGTTTCTTGTGTAATTCATGAATTGTTGCCACAGCGAAACCTCCTATTCTTGTACAACGCGAGGTACTTTAAAGTACCCATCCTCTGCTTCTGGAGCATTGGATAAAGCTAAATCATGATCAAGGGATGGTTTTGTTTCATCCTCTCTAAATACATTGTGCAATGGTACTGCATGAGCCATAGGCTCCACACCATCAAGTTCTAATGCATCTAGTTCAGCAACATAAGTCAAGATGTCGGACAACTCTTTTTCTACATGTTCCATATGTTCTTCCTTAACTTCCAAGCGTGAAAGTAAGGCGATTTTTTTTATTTCCTCTTGGCTGATTTTCATCGAGACACATCCTTTCATATCTTATTATTATATAGCATAGATACGTTATTTTCAAAGGAAATAACACATCTATGCTAAATATATGAATATAAAAATTAAGATTTAAAAGCTACTTTAATTATTCTTGTCTTTTAATAATATTATATATATTATTAAAGTAAATAATATATATAACATTAAGTTTTTTAGGAAGTGATTTAATTGATTAGATTTTTATTCTTATTCGTATTCATTTTAATTCCGTTTTCATCAAATGCTATATCATTAAATGAATTAAGAAATAATCCTATTAAGTATAAACTAGTATACTCTGATAGTTTAGGTGATCAATATGTTAATAATGACTCTATTAATGTTATTAGATATGCTCCACCTTATTATATTATAAAATCTACAGCTTATTTGGTTTCTTATCAATATAATGTAATTTCAGAACTAGATAATACATACTTTTATGACTATAGTAATAATGTTTCAGTCTTATTAAATAAAACTCATTCAGAAGCAGAATTTGGTAATCAAGTCAAAAAATATGCTGGTGTTAAATATCAGACAAATATTCTAACTATTTATAATTACAATGGTGAATTATATGAAGGACCAGTTACAACTAACAAAGGGCCGAAAATTCCTAAAATATTGTCACCAGCATATGAATCAGCGATGTATTCTTTTTATAAATCTTATAATATGTATTTTAACTTACCTTCAAAGATGCAAAAATTCTAAGTTTCATTAAGGAGTACGGTAATATTATGATTAAATTTTTATTTGCTATATTTTTAATTTTACTTCCACTAACAACTAACGCTATTTCTCTCCAAGAAATAAAAGATAATCCATCAAAATTTAAATACATATATGCTGATAATAAGGGAGATGGCTATATTGATATAAACAGTATAAATGTTATAAGATATGCGCCTCCATATTACGTTATAAATTCCTCACTATATTTAGTTGACTATAGCAATAATGCAATAGCTCAATTAAATAGTACATATTTCTATGACTACAATAATAATGTAAGTTCTACTTTAGAAAAAAGTGAAAATAAAACTGACTTTACAAATAAAATCTTAAAATATGCAGGTGTAAAATATCGAATAAATTCTATGCAAACATATAATTTTGATGGTACAGCAATATCTATTACACCTTATTCTGAAAGTATAACTACTCCTACACTTCTCTCTCCAGCATATACAGCAGCTATGTTTACATTTTATAAATCATATAATAAGTATTTTAATCCACCTGCCCTAAATCAGAAGTTCTAACTATTTAAAGCCCGAAATAGCTATAATTTATATATTATGATTATTTTGGGCTTCATTTTATAAAGGATACAATTTTTTGATGGGACTAGTTTATCTCAACAGTTATAAAAAAACTTGCTATACCTGTGCAGCGACATTACGCAGGACGGAGCAAACAGGTGTAGCAAGTTCTTTTTAACTAGTTTATAGAAAAGCTAACGGGCCCCATCAAAAAATTAATTAAGTTCTCCTAATTCTTTTAATAGTTCTACAAACTCTTCTTCATTCATAACACGAATACCCAATTCATTTGCTTTAGTAAGCTTACTACCACTGTCTTCGCCAGCAATAACAAGGGTTGTTTTCTTAGATACGGAACCTGTAACCTTAGCCCCATGAGCTTCAAGAATCTTACCAGCTTCACTGCGCCCCATAACTTCAAGTTTACCTGTGAGAACGACAATTTCACCTTCCATTTGGTTGCCTGCTGCTTCAACAACATCTACAGTCATTTTAAGTCCTGCCGCTGTTAAACCTTCAATGATCTCTACATGAGCAGGATCTTGACGGTATTCAACAATACTATCAGCCATAGTAGGACCGATTTCTTCTACTGCAACGAGTTCTTCTTTAGTAATTGTCATGAATCGTTCCATAGATTTCACAACGTTAGCAATTGTGCCGGCTGCTTTAGATCCAATTAGGCGAATACCGAGGCCATACAATACGCGGTCTAATCCACGAGTTTTAGAGTCTGCGATGGCTTTCACCAAATTCTCTGCAGATTTCTTACCCATCCGATCCATGGTAACTAGTTGATCTACTGTTAAATGATATAAATCCACCACATTAGTAATTAACTTATTATTAATCAAGTTTTCTACAATGCTAGGACCAAGGCCATCTATATTCATAGCATCGCGAGATGCAAAATGGATAATTTGTTCTTTTTCAATGGCTGGACAGTGTTTATTAGTACAACGAACAGCGGCTTCACCTTCACGACGAACTGCCGGAGAGTCACATACTGGACAGCGATTTGGAATGGTGAAAGGCACCTCAGAACCAGTACGTTTTTCTGGAACTACGCGGATAACTTCTGGAATAATTTCAGCCGCCTTGTGAATGATAACGTGGTCACCAATGCGAATATCCTTTTCATTGATAAAGTCTTGATTATGTAATGTTACACGACTTACATTCGTACCAGATACGAATACGGATTCAAGCTCGCCTGTTGGCGTAAGAACACCTGTACGTCCTACATTGATAGTAATATCCTTAAGAACGGTTTCTACCTCTTCTGGAGGATATTTGTACGCTGTTGCCCATTTAGGATCCTTCGCAGTACTGCCAAGTACCTCTTGGTCATCAAAACCATTAACCTTAATTACCATACCATCTGTATCGTATGGCAACTCATGGCGCTTTTCACCCCAATAATTAATAGCCTCTATGACCTCGTCAATTGTTTTGCATACGCGGTAATGAGGATTTACAGAAAACTTGAACGTTTCTAGACTTTGTAGCAATTCCTCTTGGCTATGAATATTAGCCCCCACTTCAGAACCGATTGCATAGGCAAAGAATGCTAAATTACGACTAGCCGTAATGGCAGGATCTTGTTGACGCAAAGAACCGGCTGCTGCATTACGAGGATTTACGAAGGTAGGCAAGCCCTCTTCGTCACGTTCTTCATTTATACGTTTAAATTCGCTATGAGGCATATACGCTTCACCGCGAACCTCGATAAATTCTGGCGCATTCTCTAGATATAAAGGAATGGATTTAATAGTACGCACATTAGCAGTTACGTCTTCACCAATGCGACCATCACCACGTGTTACGGCACGTACAAACATGCCGTTCTCATAGTGCAAATTAACAGCTAAACCATCGATTTTAAGTTCTACCACATAAGCAGAAGGCTTATGACCTAATTCCTTCTCTACACGACTAGCAAATGCACGTACTTCATCAGCACTAAATACATTAGATAAGCTCAACATAGGACGGCCATGAACGACCTTTTCAAAGGAACCTTCCACCTTCATACCTACCCGTTGTGTTGGAGAAGATGACACAATATATTCAGGATGAGCGGTTTCCAAATCAACAAGCTCACGATATTTTTTATCATATTCAAAGTCACTCATTGTAGGAGCATCTTTTACGTAGTATAAATACTGCGCATGAGTTAGCTCTTGTTGTAACTCTTTAATTCTATCTTTCGGATTCATATTACATCCCTTTTACAGTGCAGTAACACTCTATACGTTCCTTACAAGTAAGGTAGAGAGGTTAACTGCCATACACAAATTTTATCCCTTCTTAACAGGTGCAAATTTTGCCATTACTACACGTACACCTTGTGTGGGGAATTCAATTGTCAGCTTCATACCAGCCCCTTCGCCGGCAACATTGATGACTTTACCATTGCCCCACTTGCTATGAATAGCCGTATCACCAACCTTCCAATCGGCAATTACTTCATTGCGAACGATTGGCTTTGTAACTGGTCGGCTTGTGACACTCATATGTTGCGGCACATGACGCTTAATATCATCAGGTACTTTACGCTTAGCACGCAAACCATCTACTAACTCTTCTGGAATTTCATCGATAAAACGAGATGGTAAATAGCTGCTAGTCCGTCCAAATACGGTACGCGTAGTGGCATTAGAAATATATAATTCCTTTTCAGCACGAGTAATACCTACATAAGCAAGGCGGCGTTCCTCTTCAATTTCCTCAGGATTCATCAAGGTGCGACTATGAGGGAATAAACCTTCCTCCAAGCCACCTAAGAATACAATAGGGAATTCCAAACCTTTCGCAGCATGTAATGTCATCAATGTAACTTTAGACTCTTCTTGCTCGAAAGAATCAACATCATTTACGAGTGCTACTTGTTCCAAGAAGTCTTCCACTGTACCATTTGGATTTGTATCTTGGAAGTCTTTAGCTACAGATAAAAGTTCACCGATATTCTCAGCGCGAGCCTGATCTTGTGGATCTGTACTCTCTTCTAATTGTGCCAAGTATCCGGTTCTATCGAGAATAGATTCTAAGATATCAAGTACAGTTTTATCTTCCATTTCAGCTACGAGAGTAAAGATAAGGATACCAAATTCCTCTAACTTTTCCTTTGTCTTACCTTTAATCGTATCTACTAGATGCAGCTGTGTTAATGTCATAAACAAGGACGTGCCATTTGCACGAGCATAATCTTGTAGTTTTGCCACTGTAGTAGCACCAATACTACGCTTAGGTACATTGATGATACGCAATAAGCTCAAATCATCGAATGGATTATATAACACACGTAAGTAAGCTAAAACGTCCTTAATTTCTTTACGATCATAGAACTTCGTGCCCCCTACCATCGTATATGGCAGAGCCCGTTTAATCAGCGCTTCTTCAAGTACACGAGATTGAGCATTTGTACGGTACAAAATAGCCATATCACCATAAGGCACACCATGAATATCGTGCTTTTTAGCGATAGTATCGCCGATGAAAGCAGCTTCTTCATGTTCAGACTGAGCCGTAAAATGCTGAATTTTAGCCCCTTCTGTCTTATCTGTCCATAAATTTTTCTTAGGACGACCTTCATTATTTTCAATTACCGCATTGGCTGCATCAAGAATAATCTTTGTAGAACGATAGTTTTGTTCCAACTTGATGGATGTACAGTTCGGATAATCCTTTTCAAAGTCCAAGATATTTTGAATATCTGCGCCACGCCATGCGTAAATACTTTGATCAGCATCACCTACAACGGCAATATTTTTCCAATGAGAGGCTAATAATTTAGCCAATAAATATTGAGCATGGTTCGTATCTTGATACTCGTCGATCATAACATAACGAAAACGCTTGCTATATTTATCTAACACAGCCTCATTAGACTGTAATAATTTTACGGCCACTAATAATAGATCATCAAAATCTAAAGCATTATTCTTACGCAATTCTCGTTCATAATACTCATATACATCAGCAACCTTTTGTTGGTAAAAGTCTCTCGCTTGCTTTCTAAAATCTGAGGCAAATAACAATTTATTTTTTGCATCAGATATGGCACCAATCATAGCACCTACAGGATAGTATTTATCGTCGAGGTTTAATGCTTTTAAAGCGGCCTTAATAACAGCTTGCGAGTCAGATGTATCGTAGATTGTAAAATTACTGTTATAACCTAAGAAGTTATCTAATTCAAAACGCAAGAATTTCGCACAGAAGCTATGAAATGTGCTAAGCCAAATGCGATTAGCTACATCCCCAACAAGACCTTCTACACGGCTTTTCATCTCTTTAGCCGCTTTGTTGGTAAATGTAATCGCCAAGATTTCATATGGATTAACACCTTGAGCCAATAAATGTGCAATGCGAACGGTTAACACCTTTGTTTTACCAGATCCAGCACCAGCTAAAATCAATAAAGGGCCTTCCGTATGTTGAACGGCTTGTTGTTGCTCTTTATTTAAACCTGTTAGTAATGAATTCATCGGAACACCCCTATCGCCCTTACATATACTATAGTTTCATAATCATATAAATAGAGAAGAAGAACGTTGCAAGCAACGTTCTTTTCCCTTTGTATACTACTATACTATTTCATAGCACCAAGAATTGGTGGTACGATTTGTTTTTTACGAGACATAGTATTTGGCAAGAATACGCCATTGTCTTTAACTTCTTTTTCAAATGCTTTTGTTACTACTGCTTCCACATCACCACTGAATAATAATGTAGTGCTTTCATCAAGAATATTTGTAATCATGATGTAAGATGCATCGTAGTTGTTAGCACTGCGAAGAGCTTCTAACGCTTGTACTAATTCACCTTGTTTAGCCAATACGTCTGTAGTATCCATAACAGAAATTTGACCGATAGAAATTGTTTTACCTGCTTCGGAGAATTCCTTCATGTCTGTACGAACGATATCGTCATTAGTCAAATCAGAAATATCTGCACCAGCTTTTAACATATCAAGGCCATAGGACTCGATATCTACACCAGCGATTTCTGCCAATTTATGAGCCATTTCTTTATCTGTTTCAGTACATGTTGGAGAACGGAATAAAACAGTATCAGAAATGATAGCGGACAACATCAAGCCTGCAATAGCTTTAGGAATTTCTTGATTGTTTTCCATGTACAATTTAGTAATGATTGTATTGGAGCAACCTACTGGTTCTAAACGCATAAATACAGGACCATCAGTTTCGAAATCACCAATGCGGTGATGATCCACAACGCCGCACATATTCATAGACTTGTAACCGTCAATGATTTGTTTAGATTCATTGTGGTCTGTTAAATATAAGTTACCACCTTCTGGAGCAAATTCTTCCCAATTCTTAACAATTTGAGGGTGTTCAAAACCAAAATGATTCAATACGTATGTTGTTTCTTTATTTGCTTCACCTGCACATACTGGAGTAGCTGGTGTGCCCATTTGTGTTAAGAAATTAGCAAAGGAAATAGCAGAACAAATAGAATCTGTATCAGGGCTTTTATGACCTGCTACATATGTTTTTACATCACTCATAATATACCTCTTTTATATAAATTTCATACTTAATATCGACTTACGTCAATCCGATTTTTAACTCTATTATTATATCATAAATTATATAAAAAAACACGCCACTACTAAGTAGTGACGTGTTTTTGTCATTCTACAAAATTATCTAATGTAAATGATTAGTCGTGATTTTTTTTGCGGTTTGTAAACAAACCAGGTCCAAGTGTTTCAATGATGATGAACAGCATTGGAATGATAAAGATACCAAACAATGTTGCTGTTGTCATCCCTGCTACTACAGTAATACCCATGGATGTACGAGCACCAGAACCAGCACCAGTAGATACTGCCAATGGCAATACACCAAGGATGAACGCAAAGGATGTCATCAAGATTGGACGCAAACGAATTTTTGCAGCTTCGATAGCAGCATCAACAACGTTCATGCCACGTTTGTCAACACGAATCTTAGCATACTCAATGATCAAAATCGCATTTTTTGCGGCCAAACCAACAAGGGTTAAGAGGCCAATCTGCATGTAAATATCATTAGCTAAGGAATATCTACCTGTAAAGTTCAACAAGAATGGAACTAAAGAAGCACCAATCATACCAGATGGTACGGAGAACAATACGGCAAATGGTACCTTCCAAGATTCATACAAGGCAGCCAAAATTAAGAATACAAACACTAGACCTAAACCAAGAATCATGATGGTTTGAGAACCAGCTTTCAACTCTTCACGAGATTGACCTGCCCAGTCATATGTATAACCGGCTGGTAATGTTTTAGCTGCCGCCTCTTTCAATGCATTAATAGCATCACCAGAGGAATAACCATTCGCTTGAGAGCCACCGATTTGTACAGCCATCGCATTATCGAAACGAGTAATACTAGATGGTGTACCAGTTTGTTCCTTCGTAATATAGTTAGATACTGGAACCATAAGGCCCTTGCTATTACGAACAGCCAGCATATTAAGCTGTTCTGCATTTTGACGGTAAGCGTCTTCAGCTTGAACTACTACCTTATAGTTTTTACCGTACATGGTAAAATCATTGACTTGAATACTACCATAGAAACCTTGCAATGTAGTAAAGATATCAGCTAATGCCACACCATCTTGAGCCGCTTTTTCACGATTCACATCAAATTGTAAGGATGGTGTAGATGTATCAAATGTAGTGTAAATAGATTGAATTGCTGGACTCTTACGAGCTTCTGCTAAGAATTCATTAGCACGTTCCGCCATAACTTGAGGGCTGTCACCAGCTTTATTAATGATATACATACTGAAACCACCAGTAGCACCTAAACCAGGAATAGATGGTGGATTCAAAGCAACTACAGTTGCTTCTGGTACGCCTTGAGCAGCAAATCCAAATGTTTGACCAACCATTGCATTAATAGATGTAGCTTGTGTAGTACGATACTTCCAGTCAGACATAGTGGCAAAGATTACACCTGCACTAGATTTTTGACCGTTCCCTAAGATGTCAAAGCCTGCTACAGTAAATACCCCTTGGAATAATTGCTCATCTTTAGGTTTTTCTGGATCATTTTTGCCTTCTAAGAAGGAAGCAATTTTTTCAAGTGTTGCCATCGTACGCTCAGATGTAGCACCTGGCGGTTCATTAACGGCAATCATATAATAACCGCTATCCTCTGCAGGTACAAAGGATGTTGGTAAGAAGTGGAATACTAAACCAGTACCACCAGCAAAGATTAACAATGCAATAACAGTTAAGCTCAAACGATGACTTAAACGAGCCAATTGGATACCATACCAATCACTGAAACGTTCTAGGCCTGCATTGAATTTGTTTAACTGACGATGTACCCAATCTTCACGCTCTTTAGGTGTGTGAGGTTTTAACATCGTAGCACATAGTGCTGGTGTTAATACAAGGGCGATAATCGCAGAAATAACAACAGATACAGCGATTGTTAATGCAAACTGTTTGTAAAGAATACCTGTCATACCACCCATGAAGGCAACTGGTACGAATACAGCTACCAATACAAAGGCGATACCAATTACAGGGCCTTGTACATTTTCCATCGCTTTAATAGCCGCCTCTTTCGGAGGTAAGCCATTATATTTTAATTCATACTCTACCGCTTCTACTACTACGATAGCATCGTCAACAACGAGACCGATAGCCAATACCATGGCGAATAATGTTAACGTATTGATAGAGAAATCAAGTAATACGAAAGCACCAAATGTACCTAGCAAGGATACTGGAACAGCAATCATAGGAATAATTGTAGATCTCCAGGATTGTAAGAATACATATACTACAAAAAGAACGAGTAGTAATGCTTCTACAAAGGTATGCTTTACCTCATTGATAGATGCACTTACGAATTTAGTATTATCTACAACTACGTTATATTGCATATCTGGTGGGAAGGATTTAGATTGTTCATCTAGTACCTTCTTAACATTCGCAATAGTTTCTAATGCATTAGCATCATTTTGCAAGGAAATAGCGAAGCCTGCTACCTCTTTATGCGCGGACTTAGCAATAAGGTCATATCCTTTAGCACCAATTTGAATGCGAGCAACATCTTTTAGATGCAATACCTTACCATTAGAGCTTTTAATAGCAATGTTACCAAATTGTTCAGGTGTCACAAGACGACCTTCAATTTTGATAGGATATTGAAATGCTTGTTCCCCATTAGTAGGATTTTGACCAACTGTACCTGCCGCAGCCTGTAAGTTTTGTCCCTTAATAGCTGCGGTTACTTCAGAAATAGTAACACCTAGATTTTGCATCTTCGCTGGATCTAACCAAATGCGCATAGCATAGTCGGAACCGAACTCTCGCACAGAACCGACACCCTTAATAGATTTAATAGCATCCATCATATAGTTGGTACCATAGTTCTTTAAGAATGTAGAATCATAAGTACCATCAGGTGAGTTCAAGGAGAATACCATAGCCATATCACCAGAAGATTTAGTAGTTGTAACACCAACTGCTTGTACCTCTGCAGGTAATTGAGCAAGTGCTGCTTGTACACGGTTTTGTGTATTAACCGTATCCATATCGGCATCTGTGCCTTGATTGAACTGAACAGTCAAAGAGTAGCTACCATTACTAGAGCTACTAGATGTCATATAGTCCATATCTTGTACGCCTACGATTTGTGTTTCAATAACACTGGCTACCGTATCATTAACAACTTGAGCCGTTGCACCTGTATAGGCTGTGTTAACACTTACTGTAGGAGGAGAAATTTGTGGATATCGAGCTATCGGAAGGTTCATCATAGAAATGAGACCTACCAAAGTAATAACGATGGCTATTACGATGGCAAAGATAGGTCGATTAATAAAGAATTTCGACACGATCTAGCCCCCTTCTATTTTGTAGCTTTTAATTGTTCTTTTGAAAGCAATTTAGCATTAACCTTCGCACCGTTTTTAACCTTAGTTAAGCCATCAACGATGATTGTGTCTCCAGGTGCTAAGCCGGCCTTAATAATTGTATCGCTACCACTTGTACCGCCAACTTCAACACTTTTTTGTTCTACTACACCATCCGCATTTACAACAAAGATAAAGTTTTTATCCATGATTTGAAGAATAGCGCGACTAGGAACAAGAATAGCGTTTTTAATTTTTTGACCAGGAGAAATTACTGTAGCAAACATATTTGGCAACAACAAATGATCAGGATTTGGGAAAGATGCTTTCAACACAAGCTTACCTGTTGATTGATCAAGACTTTTTGCGGCTTGAACAATAGAACCCGGTTGATTATACGTTTCGCCATCAGCAAGTTTTAATTGAATATTTGGACCATTGGAATCATCGCCGGTTGGATTTTTCATGAAGTCAAGATATTCTTGCTCTGTCATACTGAATTCAACAAAGATAGGATCGATAGAATCAATAGTTACTAATGTTGTAGAACCTGCTTGTACAAATGTGCCCATATCGATATCATCCATACGTAATGTACCAGAATACGGTGCATATACCATTGTATCGCCTAAGTTATCTTGAGCAATTTTTACGGATGCTTCGTATGCTTCATAAGCTGCCTTAGCTTGTTCTGTAGTGCTGCGTTGTGTATCTACACGTTGTTGCGCAATAGCATCTTGTTGAGCTAATGTTTCATAACGATTAAGGTCTACTTCAGCATTTTTATAGTTTGCATTAGCTTGAGCTGCTTGTGCTTCAGCATTGGCAAGAGTAGCTTCGTATTGACGAGAATCGATACGATATAATGGCTGGCCAGCAACAACTTGCTCCCCGCCTTTAACATATTTTTCAACTACGTAACCGGTTACACGAGCATGTACAGCTACAGAGTTTTCTGCAACTACTGTACCAGCATAGGTTTGGTTTACCTGTGCATCACTTGCAGTAATTTTGTATGCATTGACACTCACGTCGCCTGCTTGCTGTTGATTACTGCCACAACCAGCAACCATTACAGCGGATACAACGAGAGCCGCTAACATACGGGAATAACGGAACTTCATTATCTGTACTCCTTTACACGAAACTATTCATCTATGTGTCATAATTACATAAATATCTTTATATATTTTACAGGATTCTATAGATAAAGTCAATTTTTTCGATACCCGTCCACCTTTATAAAACATAGATAAAATCTATATAAATTCATATTCATTGTGCACAATCAAAACGATAAAAATTATTGACATTTTAGATTCTTTGTGTACACATTTTCTGATTAAATATCTGTGCTCCGTGGGGAAATCAAGGTGAAATCATGGTGAAATTTCAAGCGAACAAATACGTATTTAAGCAGTCATATACGAACACTAAAAAAAGCTAAAAGATTAGGTAACTACTGCATTTGTTCAGTATTTACGTATCTTCTAGCTTTAGCTTGAATATTGGTGGAGATGAGGGGAGTCGAACCCCTGTCCAGAAGTGTTGCCATATAGACTTCTCCGAGCACAGTCTATGATTGAGTTCTCAGGTTGCTACCGCTCACAGACAAGCTACACAACCCCAGTTCATGTTGTCTCGCCTAATTCATATGAACAACTGAATTAAGCCAGCCTACGGTTTGACGTCCATTCACACTTGGTAGGCACAAGTATGAGGGACGTAGCTTATGCAGCTAATGCAAAATTTTCTTCTGCGTTTAAATGTTTTCCCACCGTTTAACGGCCTCATGGAACGCCGACTCGCTATCTATACCACACGCACCCCTGTCGAAACCTTTACATCCCCGTGCGTCGGTCTCATAATTATAAGCCTATTTAGTATTACTGTCAATTACATGAAACCTTCACCAATTCGGTATATTCACTACTCTTAGCCTTCTCAACTTATCTAAATTTGACAATTTTACCAATCCAAGATTCTTTTATCCCTGTCTTCAGAGGATATATTATCTATTATCATGATTATAACTGTTTCATAGCATTTTGCAGTGATTGGCACACATAATCTATTTGTTCTTTATTATGCGCAGCAGTCACCGTTAGTCTAATTCTGCTTTCACCAATAGGTACTGTAGGCGGACGAATAGCGGTGCCTATAATGCCATCCTCATATAGATAATCAGATACGGCAAGTGTATCTTCATTACGCCCTATTAGTATTGGGAAAATTGGCGTTTCATTAGTAGCATCAATTCCCATAGAAATCAATTGATCTGCCATATAGTTTACATTTTCATGTAAACGCGCTAAAACAGATGCATCTGTCTCAAGAACCTGTAATGCAGCTAAGGCCGCCCCTATATCAGCAGGAGATAATGCGGTAGAGAATATAAAACTGCGGCTCGTATTAACGAGATAATCTATGATAGTACTATTTGCAGCTACATAACCACCAACAGAGCCTAAAGATTTACTCAATGTACCAAGTTGTATGTCTACTTCTTTTTCAAGTCCAAAATAGGCCGCTGTACCATGACCATTACCAATAGTTCCCGTTGCATGGGCATCGTCAACCATGAGCAATGCATTGTAATCACGGCTTAATTCATACAGTTTATCTAGTGGTGCAATATCCCCATCCATACTAAATACGCCATCAGTAACTATAAGCTTTCGAGTGTTTCGATCTACCTGTTTTAACAGATACTTTAACTCGTCTATATCACAGTGGCTATATGTTTTTACAGTACCTCGACTTAATCTACAACCATCAATAATACTAGCATGATTAAGAGCATCACTAAAAATAATAGTATTCTTATCAGCTACGGCAGAAATAGTTCCTACATTGGCCATATAACCGGTATTAAATACAAGGGCTTTTTCAGTATTCTTAAATTTAGCTAATGACCTTTCGAGCTCTGTAAATAATGGAAATGTACCAGATACAAGGCGCGATCCACCAGATCCTGTTCCATATTGTTGAGCCCCTTTCAGGGCCCCTTCTATGACACGAGTATCAAAAGTTAAGCCCAAATAATTATTTGAAGCCATCATTAAATATTCTTTATTATCTCGTTTTACTCGCACTGCATCTAGAGGACAGTATTCTCTTAAGGTTCGTAAATTATGGTTCTCTATCTTAGAGTCTAATTGTTCTTTAAAAAATTCGTACATTTTATCACCGCTTAACAAGTACTGGAGCACGCTCCAAATACTCAATTACACTTTCACTATCTATATTAGACCGTACAAAGAAAACACGGCCCCCTATATTTGAGCCCAATTCTTTCATATTAGGAATTCGATGGTATACACCATTGCAAGCAACATAACCTACTGTATAGTCGGGATCATCAGACCAGCATAATTCTCCCACAATACCATCTGCTGATTGTACCTTAGACGCTAATACTAAGGCCTCTCTCATATGTTCATTATCACCTAATGCATAAGAGTCAAAGGAGTCCATATGACTCACACGTACTCCGCGGTCACCTGTATCTAAGCGCTCGCCAGTAATGGCATCCACTAACATAGCGCCGCGCATAGATTTATCTAAACCTTTTAACAAAGATATAGCTTTAAGAACAGCTGTTTCACTAATATTAGGACCTGGTAAAAGCTCAGTCACCAATTGATGGGATTCAGAAATGCTACTAGTTTTATGTTCCTCTACCTTTAGACAGTCAATATATGTAATCTTCTCCGGTGGGATTAAATCTACAGTAATATTGATAAAATCAGCTGTTCCTTTACTGTGATGCAGTGCGCGATCAGTTAACGATTGAGCTATAGTCCCTACTTCTTCTAACTTCACAATCCGCTCTGCACCAGAAATATGGTGGCCCCCTTTTTCATGGGGACCACCTTGTGCTGCACGCATGCGTACACTATATAATTCACTCATTATGATACCTTACCTTTTATTACATGATTTTGATGTGCTTGACTGTGGATTTTACGGAATACTTTTACAAATACAGGAGCCATAATGACCGTAAAAATCATGCCAGGCACTGCCAAGGCAACCATAGGTAATGCGGCCTTACCGATATATACAGACAAGGTCAATCGCGCTAATGCAGATGCAATCGGGCCAGAAATCATAATACCTATCATATGATTGTGGCACATCCAAAGAATTAGCCCTACGATAAGTCTAAATTGCATAGCAATCATAACATTCAAAATAGTTTGTGTACCTAGTGCTAAACCGATTAAACTAGATAGACATCCGCTAATAATATATTTCTTAAATCCGAATACGGCACATATGGCTACCGCCAATGGAGCTGACAGTTGAAACTCTATACCTGGAATGACATTAGGTATTTTAATAGCACCTAATACCGTAATCATAGCCGTTAAAATAGCAACCTCTGTAATGTACCGAATATTCTGATTCATGATGTTTCTCCTCTACTTAGAAAATGTCAACCACAAACACTGCTCTTGTTTACATTATAATTTCAATATGCATATTTATCAACTAAAAATATAAGATAAGTTAACAAATATCACAAAAAAATCGAGCCATCATGACTCGATCTTTTTACCTTAATATTTTTGTTGCTCTTTGAGACGCTTTGCAATATCTCGCTTAGCATCGCGTTCCGCCATATCTTGACGCTTATCGTATAACTTTTTACCAGTTACAAGACCCACAGTTACCTTTACATAACCATGGCTAAAATGGAAGTTAAGCGGCACTAAAGAGAATCCTTTCTCCTTAACCTGTGCATGTAATTTATTGATTTCAGATTTATGCATCAACAATTTACGGGTCCGTTCAGGTTCATGATTAAAACGATTGCCTTGTTCGTATGGGCTGATATGAACACCATACAACAAAAGCTCGCCTTTATCAATGCGACAAAAGCTATCCTTTAAGTTCAGTTTACCTTGACGTATCGATTTAATTTCAGTACCTGTCAAAGCAATGCCTGCTTCATAGGTTTCATGAATATTAAAATCATGACGGGCCTTACGATTATCAGCAATAAGAGATGGACTAGATTGTTTTGCCATATGTACCTCTATCGTTTACGTTTACTTTTAGATTTCTTAGATTGACTGCGCTTAGTCGTTTTATTAGACTTCTTACGACTTGATTTGCCTTTACTAGTTTTTTTACTGAAAGCATCGTACTTAGAATGACTAGATTTATTACTATCGCGTCGTGAAGATTTTTTACTGGATTTTCCTGAAGATTTACGACCTTTTCGACTACCATAGCCATCTCGACTACTTGCATAGTCAGAACCATTTTGCAATTGTTCTTGTATAGCCATTAGGTTATTGACTTCACCAAGTACAAAGTCGATCTGTTTCTTTTCTACATCAGCTTTTACTAATGTAACAGTTACCTTTTCACCTAAGTGATAGGTTTTACCTGTTCTTTTGCCTACAAGCACAAAATGTTCTTCATCAAAGAAATAGTAATCATCATTCATCATGCTCATATGCACAAGGCCATCGATACCGTTTTCTAATTCTACAAACATCCCAAAGGATGTAATGCTAGAAATAGTTCCTTCAAAGACTTCCCCTACAAATGGAACCATGTATTGAGTCTTTTTAAGATCTACTGTATCTCGTTCAGCCTCAGTAGCTACTTGCTCCTGTATAGAAGAATGTTCAACAGCTCCAGCTAAGAATGCTTCCTCTACATCCCGTTTAGAATAACCATTTTTCCAATGCATATCAGCTTTTAAAAGGCGATGAACCATTAAGTCTGGATATCGTCTAATAGGAGATGTAAAATGCGTATAACATGTAGATGCTAAGCCAAAGTGTCCTACATTGTTAATACTATATTTAGCCTGTTGCATAGAACGCAAGGTCATAATTTGAGCTACTTGCTCAATATCTTGACCCTTTACTACATCTAAGATTTTTTGGAAATCTCTTGGTGTTACACCATCAGTACTAAGGACGAGATTTTGCCCCAAGTAATTTAATACCTTTTGGAATAAATCTAACTTTTCTTCACTTGGGTTCTCGTGAATACGATATACCGATGTACGATGCGTATTCTTTAAGTGTGTCGCCACTGTTTCATTGGCAATGAGCATACATTCTTCGATAAGTCGTTCCGCCATGGTACGATCTCGTTTTACAATACGTAACGGTGTACCATCATAATCGAGTAATACTTTATATTCAGGGAAATCAAAATCTAAAGCACCTCTACGACGACGCATTCGATTCAAAATCTTAGAGATTTCTGCCAAATCATGCAGCATAGGCATAAAGTCTTGTAAGTCATGAGGAATAATATTTTCCTCTAATGCTTTATAGACCTCTTTATAGCTACAACGACGTCCTACATGGATAATAGATGGACGAATACGATAATTTACAACCTTACCCTCTTTATCTATTTCCATCATACATGTCATAGCATAACGGTCTTCATGAGCATTTAAACTACAAATGCCATTAGATAGGACCTCAGGTAACATCGGTACTACACGATCTACTAAATACACAGATGTACCGCGTTTATAGGCCTCATTATCAATGGCCTGTCCGGATACTACATAATGACTCACATCTGCAATATGTACACCTAACTCATAATTACCATTTGGTAATTTTCGGCCACTCACAGCATCGTCTAAATCTTTTGCATCTTCTCCATCGATAGTGACCATTTGCAAGTCACGAAGCTCCCAACGGGCAGGGTCTTCATGAATAAGGGTATCAATTTTCTTGCTCGCTTTGATAACATCATCGGGGAAATTAAATGGAATCTTATGATTAGCCATGATGCAGTTAATATCAAGACCTACATCGCCCTTATAACCAAGAATTTCAGTAATAATACCTTCTGGCTTTTTATCGCCTTCAGGCCATTTAGTAATTTTCACTAATACCTTTGCGCCACTACGAGCATCTAATGTATTTTTTAAATCTACAAAGATATCAGTCCCAATTCGCTCATCATCAGGGATAACAAAGCCAAAGTGTTGTTGTCGGTCATAAGTACCCACTACGGTTTCATTAGCTCGTTCAATAACATCAACGATAATGCCTTCTCGTTTATGCTTTGTATAATTAGAAGGTATGACACGAACGCGAACCTTGTCATTATGCATGGCAGTACCTTTATTTTGTTCTGCTACATATATATCTTCATCTTCAGGCATAATGACAAAGCCAAAAGACTTACGATAGCCCTTATAAATACCTTCATATTCTTCATGTTGTTGCTCTGCATATTGATATACATCAGGTCGCGAAGATGTTAATACCCCTTCTCGAGCTAGCATTTTTGCAGAACGAATAAACATCTCAAGATCTTTACCACCACGGATATGGTTATCCATGGCCGCATCTTCAATATGATATGCATGTGGTTGTATAGATTTATAAAAGTCTAATACTTTCTTCTTCAAATTTTCACCTCCTCATTTGATAAAAAGAAAAAGCCTGCAAAGCAGGCTTTCATCATTAGAATTGATTAATCATTGCCCCTAACACTAAGCTCAACACAGCAAAGATAATCCCCAATATAATCGTACATTTAGATAAGAAAGCGTCTAAACCGCGTTGCTTACCACCAAAAGAAGAGTCTGCCGCACCAGATACAGCACCGCCCATGCCTGCGTTTTTGCTATTCTGTGCAACAACTACTACGATTAATAAAATAGATACGATTACTTCTACAATCATTAAAAAATTTGTCACGACTGTCATCCTTCCTGTGTGGCTCTTGGAGAGTCCAAAACCCGATGTTCTAAATACTTCTCTAATTTACGTTTAACCCTTTGTAACGCATTGTCTATAGATTTGACACTGCGATCAGTGACCTCAGCCATTTCTTGGTAAGAACGTCCGTCTAGATATCCTTCCAAGACCTCCCACTCGAGTTCACTTAAAATATGACCAATATTGCGCTCAATATCATCCAATTCCTCTTGGCTGATAATAAGGTCCTCAGGATTGGTAACCTTTGCTGAAGATAGCATCTCGATCAATGTACGCTCTGATTCCTCTGTATAAACTGGTTTATTTAAAGATACATAGGAATTTAAAGGTGCATGTTTTTGTCTAGTAGCCGACTTAATAGCCGTAATAATCTGTCTAGTTATACAAAGCTCCGCAAAAGCTCTAAAGGACGCCAATTTATCATGTTTAAAATCCCGCGTAGCCTTATAAAGACCAATCATCCCTTCTTGAATGATGTCTTCACGATCTGCACCTACTAAAAAGTAAGAACGCGCCTTTGCACGAACAAAGTTTTTATATTTATTAACAATATAATCGATTGCAAACTCATTTTGCTCTTCTTGAGCTATGACCACAACTTGCTCATCGGTCATTTCTTTGAAATTGTAATCGGACTTGCCTGTATGAATTGTGTTCATATGCTCCTCCTTACAATTGAGCAGAAAAACCAATATATTCATTATACTGGAACTATATGTGATTTTCAACTATCAATGGCCACGCCTTAATTTCTCTAGCTTTTCAGCTACTTCAGGAGATAATAACCCTCCTAATTCATTACGTCGCAAGCTAAATTGATCTCGTCTATGTTCATGAGCATATTGTAATCGTTCCTCTTCCTTAGCTATACGAATCATATTTTGTAATTCTCGAGCTGGAATGCGTAAGCCTCCAGATCCAAGAATTTGATTTTGTTCAGCTCCATCAGAGGTCACAACATATACATTGGTGTATTTACCTTTTCGCAAAAACACCTCTCGCTCAATAAAGGAATCCGCCGTTTCCCCGTCCTCAGTATACACTTCGAGGAAGCCGCTCGTAATAGCCTCTACAGAACCACCAGATTTTGTATATTTACCATCAAACACAAGGATAACTTCATAACCCTTGAATTTTCCGTAATTCAACAATCTATCTCGAAGCTCCATACGGGCATGTTCTAATGATTCATGAGCGAGTTTCTTTAGATGAGTCCAGGCGAATATCACATTATATCCGTCTACAATTAAAATATCTTTTAGCATAATTATTTCGCTTGGCGCTGACGCACAGCTTCATACATAAGAACAGCAGCAGCCACAGATGCATTCAAAGAATTTAAATTTCCATACATAGGAATGGTAACGAGGAAATCACATGCGTCTTTCACAACGCGACTAATGCCCTTACCTTCGTTACCAATGACGATAACAGTAGGGATTGTCATATCTGCCTCGTATAAAGTGCGATCCCCTTCCATATGAGCGCCCATAACCCAAAAGCCTTGTTTTTGAAGTTGTTTGATGGTTTGAGCTACATTTCCAACCTGCACTAGAGGAATTTGTTCAATAGCACCGGCTGATGTTTTAGCAACTGTCGCATTAATAGGTGCATTATGTCGCTTAGGAATGAGAACAGCCGTAGCCCCCACACATTCAGCAGTACGAATGATAGCCCCCATGTTATGAGGATCCTCAACGCCATCTGTCAAAATAAGCAAAGGTACTTCATGATTCGTCTCTTGTAGCACTTCACCTAGTTCTTTAAATTGAACGGCAGAAACAAGAGCTATAACACCTTGATGTGGTACCTCTAAATCATATTTATTCATTTGTTTGATAGGCGTTGGACGTACTTCAATACCTTGAGATTTAGCAAGACCAACAATATCAGCTAGACCAGTTTTAACCTTATCTTCACTGACCATAATGCGTTGAATAGAACGACCGCTTCTAAGGGCTTCTTTAACTGCATTGCGACCTACAATATAATTATCCATACTACATACCTCGTAGAGTTATTGAAAAGGCTTGCTTCATAACATCTTGTAATCGCTCATCTTGACGCGTTTCATAAAGAAATCCCAGTACGGCTTCAAAAGCGGTACTACTGCGATATTCTTGAACCGAACTGCTTTTCGGTACATTTACATTACTATTTCTAGCACGTCGTGCAATAGCTTGTTCTTGTTCTGTAAAAGTATCCTCTATTTCTAGCAATACCTTCGCTTGTGACTTAGCACAAATAAACTCAGTAACAATTGTGTGCAACACTTGCACCTTCGTTATATTCATTTGTACCACTCGTTCACGCACATACATGGAGTATACGGCATCACCAATATAGGCAAGCATAACCGCATCTGTACTAAGGCATTCCTCTATAGTTCTTTTACGCAAACGAAGCGGCTCTTGTTCAAGAGCCGTCAACTTTTTTATCGCTTCATTCTTTAAGAATTGAAATTGTTTAAACTTCACGTTTTTTCCACCGTGCACCTTGAGGAGAATCCTCAATAGTAATACCGATTTCAGCCAAACGATCGCGGATACAATCAGCTAGTGCCCATTGTTTTTGATCACGACACGCTTGACGTACAGACAAGATAACCTGCATTAGTTCTTCATATTCAGCAGCATTGGCACCTGTGTTGCCTTCCCATGCTTTTTCAAGAATACCAATAACCTCTGTCATGAACTTGAAGATACGCTTAACCTCAGCAATTGCTTCTTGGCAAACAACGCCTTCACGGGCTGTCACAGCTTGGTAATAGATGTTGATTTCTTTAGCAAGACCAAACATACTAGATGTAGCTAAAGCAGTATTGAAATCATCACTCATTGCTGCTTCGAATTCTTCTTCATACTCTTTAGCTTTTTCTAATAAATGTTGAGCCTCATCACAAGGACCTGGTTCACATTTTTCAAGGTACAATAGATTTTCAATAGCAGTGCTTAAACGTTCTAAGGATTTATTTGCTTCTTCTAAACGTTCATCAGAGAAATCTAATGGACTGCGATAATGTGTGCTCAACAAGAAGTAGCGCAATGCGTCTGGACTATATTGTTCTAAAATATCTTTTACCAAGAAAAAGTTATTCAAGGATTTAGACATTTTTTCAGAATTAATAGTGATGAAACCATTGTGTAACCAATAGCGTACAGATGGATGTTGACCAGAGCAGCCTTCAGATTGAGCAATTTCATTTTCGTGATGTGGGAAGATCAAATCACTACCACCACCATGGAAGTCAAATTCTGTACCTAAGTACTTTTGGCTCATAGCAGAACATTCAATATGCCAACCTGGACGGCCATTACCCCAAGGGCTTTCCCAATATGGTTCACCTGGTTTTGCAGATTTCCATAATGCAAAGTCCATAGGATTTTTCTTACGACCATCAACTTCGATACGAGCACCAGCTTCCATATCATCTAATGTACGACCAGATAACTCACCATAATGTTCAAATTTATCAACGCTATAATATACATCACCATCGAGTTCATAAGCATAGCCTTTTTCAATCAATGTAGAGATCATAGCAATAATATCTTCGATATGTGTAGAAACACGTGGATAAATATCAGCACGTTGTACACCAAGGGCATCCATTACTTCAAAATAGCTGTCGATATAACGATTTGCAATAGTATCCCAAGATACGCCTTCACCATTGGATGTATTGATGATTTTGTCATCCACATCAGTAAAGTTTTGTACATATGTTACTTTATATCCTACATGTTTCATATAGCGACGAATTACGTCCCAAGTTACAAATGGACGTGCATTGCCAATGTGAGGATGGTTATATGGTGTAACACCACATACGTACATTTTTGCTTCACCTGGTGTTACAGGGTTGAACACCTCTTTTTGGCGCGTCATAGTATTATAAACTGTAATTTCTCTCATCGTTACCGATGCCTCCATCTTCGTAAAATAAAAAAGACCCCTCATCTCATACAGAGACGATGGTCCGCGGTTCCACTCTGTTAGGTACCAATGTAGTACCCACTCATCGCATAACGGCGCGTCACCGGACAAACCTACCTATAATCGGAATGTCAGCTCGTGAATGCATTTCGTCCACCTATCCTTGAACCCTCCCACCATCGGTTCTCGCTAAAAAGTTAGTTGTAGAGTACTTCTTTCAGTCTTAGCTGTTACTATTAAATCTATATTCAGATATATAAATATTGTATCAATTATCCTATAGAATGTCAATGAAAACAAGAAAACCCTCATCTTTCAATATATCCAAATAATGTATTAAACATGCATATTTCGGATATAAATTTGAAAGATGAGGATGAGGAATTAACTATTAAGCATTTTCCAATTTTTCTTGATCATCATGTTTACGGCAAATACCTGCAAAGATAGAGCCTGTAAAGTTATGAATGATGGAGAACACTGCACCTGCTACAGCAGCTTGAGGTGTGAAGTGTTTAAGTGCTAAGGATACGGATAATGCGGAGTTTTGCATTGCTACTTCGATTTGCATTGCACGACGAGAAGAAACATCGATGCTTAACGCTTTACATACAAAGTACGTTACTACATAACCACTCACATTTTGTACTAAGCACGCTACGAAAATGATGAAACCAGTTTCAGCAATTTGTTTTTGGTTCACCGCAGTAACAGCAGCCAAGATTAACAATACTGCAATAGCCGCAATTGTAGGGCATACAGATTTAACAGGTTCGATCTTAGAGCCAATGAAGTAATTCAATACGATACCTAAGATGATTGGTACCAATACGATTTTTACGATAGAAATAAACATCGGCATGAATTGAATTTCAATAGAAGATGTGGCACCTGCATACAATACAACGAATAAAGGTGTTAATACTGGAGCCAATAATGTAGAAACAGTCGTTGCAGATACGGATAACGGAACGTTACCATTTGCAAGGAATGTCATAACATTAGAAGCAGTACCACCAGGACATGCACCTAACAAGATGAATCCGATACCAATTTCTGGTGGGAAATTGAAGATTAAGGCTACCAAGAAACCTGCTAATGGCATCCATAAAAATTGGATAACAGATACGAGGATAACTTTCATCGGTTGCTTAAATACATCAAGGAACACTTGAGCTGTTAATGTTAACCCCATGGCAAACATTACAAATTGTAGCATGTACGCAATGTACGGCGTCATCCAAGAAAATACGGTTGGTAATAAATACGCTAACACTGCCATCAATAGCACTATCCATGAAAGATAACTATTGAATAAGTGGTTAAGAGAACGAATAATACTCATAAAAGCACTCACTTTCATAATAAATAAAAATAAAAGACGCCGATTATTATAGCATTTCTATTGAATAATCTCAATATACATAAAAAAGCTCTCATAACCATAGCTATGAGAGCTTTTAAATTAACTTATATTACTATTTTGTTAAAGCACTTACATTATCTAAACGATGTAAGCATTTTTCTTTGCCAAGCAATGTAACAATATTATTCAAATCTGGACCATGCATTTGACCAGTTAAAGCTACGCGGATTGGCATGAATACGAATTTACCTTTCAAAGCAGTTTCTTTCATTACTGCTTTAATTGTTGCTTTTACAACGTCAGGCGTAATTTCATCAAGTTCCGCCAATGCACTGCGGAATGCGCCGAGAACTGTTGGTGCTGTTTCTTCATTCAATACAGCACGCAATTCCTCTTCGTGACCTTCTTCAAGGAATACAGTTTCACCCATGAACATGCCTACATGATCTTTAATTTGAGCACCATAGCTAATATGGTCGCGGAATGTAGAGCATAACAATGTCAACCAATCAATATCCGCTTGATTCAAGCTATCTGGAGCCAAACCAACCTCTTTCAAATGAGGCAAGCAAAGATGGAATAGCTCTTCATCGCTTAAGTTTTTCATGTAGTGGAAGTTGATATGGTTCAATTTATCAATATCGAATACAGCAGGGTTTTTAGCTACGCGATCCATGGAGAAGGCTTGAATCAATTCATCTTGTGTGAAAAATTCTTCTTCTCCTTCTGGAGCCCAACCAAGAAGCGCCAGGAAGTTTACAAGTGCTTCTGGCAAATAGCCCAATTGTTTGTATTGTTCAACAGATGTAGCACCATGGCGTTTGGACATTTTTTTGTAATCTTTACCAAGAATCAAGGAAATGTGACCAAACTTAGGTACTTCCCAGCCTAGTGCTTCATAAATAGCCATTTGACGTGGAGTATTAGATAAATGTTCTTCTGCACGAATAACGTGAGTAATATCCATCATATGGTCATCCATTACTACCGCAAAGTTATATACAGGAATACCATCAGATTTTACGATTACAAAGTCACCTACACCATTGGATTCAAAGGATACATGACCACGTACCATATCATCGAAAGCATATGTTTTATTCAAAGGAACGCGCAAGCGAATGGTTGGTTTACGACCTTCTGCAATATATTTAGCCTTTGTTTCTTCATCTAAATGTTGGCAATGGCCATTATATTTAGGTGTTTCACCACGATCCATTTGTTCTTGGCGAACAGCATCTAATTCTTCAGGTGTGCAATAGCATTCATATGCTTTGCCTTCGTCCAACAAACGTTGTGTTACTTCTTTATATAAGTCAAGACGTTCTGTTTGACGGTAAGGACCATTATCGCCACCTACATCAATGCCTTCATCCCAGTTCATGCCAAGCCATTGCAAGGAAGCTTTGATATTTTCTTCACTTTCACGGGTAGAACGAGCCAAATCTGTATCTTCAATACGCAATACAAATGTGCCTTTTTCTTTACGTGCTAACAACCAGTTAAACAAAGCAGAACGAGCGCCACCAATGTGGAATGGACCCGTAGGGCTTGGAGCAAAACGAACTTTCATGGAACTCATGATTATACCTCTCCTTCATATACAGAAATGACAGCTTGTGCAGCAATGCCTTCACGGCGCCCGATGGCACCTAGCATTTCATTTGTTGTCGCTTTAATACTAATACGTTCTAATGGTATTTCTAAAACAGATTGTAAGTTAGACTTCATCGTGTCGATGTGTGGTTTTAACTTAGGTGTCTCTGAAATAACCATAATATCTATATTATAGGCTTGTAACCCACGTTCTTTCAATAAGGAATTAACCTTTTCTAGTAAAAGCATGCTAGAAATCCCTTTATACTGGTCATCTTCAGGCGGGAAATAATAGCCAATATCTCGTAGCCCTGCAGCACCTAACATAGCATCCATCAATGCATGAATGAGAACATCCGCATCGGAATGACCATCAGGGCCGAGTTCAGATTCGATATGAACACCGCCAAGAATACATGGGCGACCTGCTTTTAATTGATGAATATCATAACCAAATCCAACGCGCATACGTGTATCCTCAATTCCTAAATATCGCTTAGCTACTGCAATATCATTTGGTGTTGTCACTTTAATATTACAATAATCCCCTTCAACTATATGTACAGGCTTACCTACATACTCAACTAGTGATACATCATCAGTACCAAGATACTTGGTTTCATATGCCGCTTGATGAGCCTCTACAAATAATTCTTTTTGAAAGCCTTGTGGCGTTTGAATTTGGTATAGCTCACTACGCTGTAATGTTTCTAAAACATTATGGTCTGTATCAACTCGTTTAATGGTATCCGTAGCTGGAACACCTACCGTAGCAGCACCATAGGTATTAGCCGCGTCAGCAACATTATTAAACATTTCTGTAGAAGCTAATGGTCGCGCTCCATCATGAACAAGGACAATATTGGTATTCTCTGATACAGCCTGTAAGCCACATGCTACAGAGTCTTGACGCTCTTTTCCACCAAGTACTATCTGAACGGGAACAGTCAAATCCAACTCTTGTAAATGTTTTGTCATATATTCTTGTTCGCCTTCGGCTACAACAAGAATAATCTCTTTCAAGCCATCAACATTCGCTACATTTTGCAATGTACGCTGAATGATAGAGAATCGTCCCAAAGGGATAAATATCTTATTTTCTTTGTACCCCATGCGACGCCCTGCTCCAGCGGCGAGAACAATACAACTAATTACCTTGTCCATTTTGTCCTCCATCTACACGAGCAAAGATCATGCGACCTGCACTAGTTTGTAATATGGATGTAACCATTACCTCTACAGTTTGGCCCACATAAGGTTTACCATCTTCAACAACAATCATGGTACCATCATCGAGATAAGCAACACCTTGGTGTACTTCCTTGCCTTCTTTCATAATTTGCACGCGAATCCATTCGCCTGCAATGAGGGCTGGTTTTAGTACATTCGCTAATTCATTCAGATTAAGCACCTCAATGCCTTGCACTCGAGCCACTTTATTTAAGTTGAAGTCATTAGTCATCAACTTCCACTGCTTATCCAATGCAAGACGCATTAATTTAGAATCTACTTCTGTAAGATCATCATAGTCGTCTTCTACCACTTCAATGGCTACCTTATTGGCATCTTGCATCTCTTTCAAAATATCGAGACCACGGCGACCACGATTGCGCTTTGTAGAATCTGCAGAGTCAGAAATAATTTGTAACTCATTCAATACAAAGAGGGGAACCATGAGAGGGCCTTCAATAAAACCTGTATTACATAGTTCCTTAATACGTCCATCAATAATAACAGATGTATCTAATAATTTTGGCGTACTAGAAGCTTTATCAGATTTATGAGTAGAGAACATTTTAAAACGACTTGTTTTTTTACTTCCATCTCCGCCCCATTGTTGTACATAATTATTGTACATTTCAGGACCTTTACGAGCCATAATCTTAAGGCCACTATATCCAAAGATAGCACTCAATATAATAGGAATATAAGGTCCTATGATAGGTACTTGATTGAATGCAACACCAATTAAATTTGCAATAATAAGACCGAATAATAAACCGATGGTGCCTGCAATCAATTCTTGATTTGGAATATGAGTGAGAATACGTTCTAATCGTTTAGCAATCACTAAACCTTGTTTTAAAATGAATGAAGAAATTAAATAACCAATAATAACGCCTATTAAAGTACCAAGAATTAATACTGAAATACGTGCAATGGTCAATGACATATCCCCAAAGGACTCAAATTGAGAGACCAAATATGGGTCGATAATAGGTGCTAAGCTATCCATTCCTACATAGGCCGCTGTGCCCACAAGAATGGCTATTACATAGCGCAATATCCGATAAATCATCAAATCACCTCCTAATTAAAAAAATACCAGTTGCATTGCCTCTTGAATAGATTTAACGCCTCTAATCTTGATAGAACTATCATTATCCTTGATTTGCTTATAATTGCCTTCAGGAATAATAAACTTTTTAAAGCCTAATTTCTTTGCTTCATTAATACGCTGCTCAATACGTGGAATACTACGAACATTACCAGTCAGTCCTACTTCACCTAAAATGACCATATCTGTAGGAACAATGCGATTTTTTAGATTAGATACGATAGCAACAGCCATAGATAAATCACATGCTGGCTCATTAACCTTGAGACCACCAATAACGTTAACATACACATCTTTATTGCCCAATGTAAAGCCACAGCGTTTTTCTAGTACTGCTAACAATACAATTAGACGATTTAAATCATAACCTATGGCAGTACGTCGCGGCATGCCAAAAGCAGTTGTAACAACAAGGCTTTGTACCTCTACAAGAATAGGACGAACCCCTTCAAGATAAATCATAACGGCACTGCCGCTTTCCTCATCAGATCGTTCTGCCAATAAAGAAGCTGATGGATTAGATAACTCTTGTAAGCCTTCCTCAACCATGGCAAAGATACCTGTTTCAGATGTAGATCCAAAACGATTCTTAATAGAGCGCAAAATACGGAATTGGTAAGACCGTTCGCCTTCAAAGTAAAGCACTACATCCACCATATGTTCTAACATACGAGGACCCGCAATATTGCCTTCCTTGGTAACATGTCCAATGATTACCGTTGGAATATTTCGTTCTTTACAGAAGCGAAGAAGGCGCGAAGTACATTCTCGCACTTGGCTAACACTACCTGGAGCAGCATCGATATCTCCGGTATACATGGTTTGAATGGAGTCGATAACTAACAAAGAAGGCGTCATTGCATCAGCTTGCTCTAAGATATGATCTAAATCTGTATCAGCAATAACTTGTAGTCGCTCACTATTGATATGAAGTCGTTCTGCCCGAAGCTTAAGCTGTAATTGAGATTCTTCTCCAGATGCATATAGTACAGTACCTACCGTATCAGCCACCTTTTGGGATACTTGAAGAAGTAGTGTAGACTTGCCTATACCAGGATCACCACCTAAGAGCATAAGAGCCCCAGGAACAATCCCTCCACCTAATACGCGGTCGATTTCACCAAAGGTAGTAGATACACGAGCGATAGATGAAATTTCAATATCTGGTAAAGCTGTTGGTTTTGTTGTTTGGTTTCCTACACCTCGTGAAGGTGTGCGGCTATGTTTAGTTTCTTTAATAATCTCTTCAACTAATGTATTCCATTCGCCACATTGTGGACAACGTCCCATCCATTTAGATGACTCAGCCCCACAATTCTGACAGAAGAATACTGATTTTGCTTTTGCCATAATACCTCAAAACTTTTATATAAGATAAAAAAGGTCATGAATGATAACCATTCATGACCTTTTATGCATAATTTTACTACATGGTTAACTATCACTATTTTATAGTATACCATTTAAGCCATATAATTTATATGAAAGGTAGTCATTAACTATTAATTTTGTATTTATATTAAATCGTTACAACAATATCATTATCCTTTGCATCTGCTTTAATAGTTTTTCCTGCTATCGCCTCTCCTTTCAAAATAAGATCGGATACAGGGTCCTCAATTAGGCGTTGAATAGCGCGTTTCAAAGGCCGAGCACCCATAGTAAAATCGGAACCTTCTCTAACGAGCAATTTCATAGCCTCAGGTGTAATTTCTAAATGTAAATCACATTCTTCAAGACGCTTTGTTACATCACTCATTAAAATTGTTACAATTTTTGTTAAGTCCTCTTCAGTTAATGGATGGAACACAATCATCTCATCAATACGATTTAAGAACTCTGGCCTGAAATGACGTTTTACAGCATCCAGAACAGATTTCTTAGCCTCTTTAAAATCTTTGGTTTTAGAATCATTAGTATGAGATTCTGCTTTTTTCGGTGCTAAGAAACCTAATTCTGTAGAGTTCTTATGTAATGCTTTAGCACCTAAGTTACTAGTCATGATGATAACCGTATTTCTAAAGTCTACGGTTCTCCCTTGACTATCTGTAAGTCGGCCATCATCAAGAACTTGTAATAGGATATTAAAGAAATCTGCATGAGCCTTTTCTACTTCGTCAAGTAAAATAACGCTATATGGTTTACGTCGAACTGCATCAGTCAATTGGCCTCCCTCTTCATAGCCTACATATCCTGGAGGGGCCCCAACTAAACGGGAAACAGTATGTTTTTCCATATATTCAGACATATCAAGTCGAATCATAGCAGATTCATCGCCGAACAAGGAGGATGCAAGTGCTCTTGCTAGCTCAGTTTTACCAACCCCTGTTGGTCCAAGGAATAAGAAGGAACCAATTGGACGTTTTGGATCCTTTAATCCAGCCCTTGCACGGCGCACAGCTTTTGCTACAGCTGTAACAGCATCATCTTGACCGATGACGCGTTTATGTAACTCATCTTCTAAATGAAGCAAGGTTTCTGATTCTTCTTCTGCGATTTTTGCAACTGGAATACCAGTCCATTGAGCTACTACGGCAGCAATATCATCTTCTGTAACTATTAATTTTTGATCACTTTCTTCTTTAGCTACAGATTTTTTATCATCAATTTCTTTAACTAGAACTTGCTCTTCATCACGAAGTTTAGCTGCCTTTTCAAAATCTTGTGATGTGACAGCCGCTTCTTTTTCCTTCTTAACCGTATTGAGTCTGTCCTCTAAAGCTTTAACATCTGGTGCCGCCGAAAATACCTTCATACGGACCTTAGATGCAGCCTCATCAACCACATCGATAGCTTTATCCGGCAAAAATCGATCTGTAATATATCTACTAGATAAAGTAACAGCAGCTTTTAATGCTTCATCTGTAATTTTAGCCTTATGGAAAGCCTCATAACGATCTCGTAAGCCTCTCAAGATTTCAAGAGCATCCTCTTCATTAGGTTCCCCTACTTGAACAGGTTGGAAACGACGCTCTAAGGCAGCATCTTTTTCAATATGCTTTTTATATTCATCAAGTGTCGTAGCGCCAATAACTTGGAATTCACCGCGTGCCAAAACTGGTTTCAAGATATTTGCCGCATCCATAGCGCCTTCAGTGGCACCTGCTCCAACTAATGTGTGAATTTCATCAATGAAGATAATCATATCGTCATGTTGTTGAACTTCATCAATCGCTTTTTTTAAACGCTCTTCAAATTCGCCACGGTATTTTGCACCAGCTAACATAGAGCTAATGCTAAGGGAAATAATGCGTTTATTACGCAAAATTTCTGGCACATTACCGTTGACGATACGTTGCGCCAAGCCTTCAGCAATGGCCGTCTTACCTACACCAGGTTCACCAATGAGAACGGGATTATTTTTAGTTCTACGGCTAAGTATTTGAATAACTCGTTGAATTTCTGTATCACGACCAATAACAGGATCAATTTTACCTTGTTTTGCGGACTCATTTAAGTCCGTACCAAAATCAGTTAATTCACCTAAGTCGCCATTGTTATTCGCTCCTTCTTGACCACTATGATCACCATTAGTACTAGAGCCAAGAATATGACGAATCGCTTCAACTATATCGTCGGTACGAATATTCATAGCCCGTAAAATCCCAACTGCAACACCACCGCCGTCGCTGAGTAAACCAAGTAGAATATGCTCAGTACCAACGTAATTATGATTCATGCGATTAGCTACTTGAACAGCTAACTCAAGTACATTCTTAACACGTGGCGTCATATATATAGATGTTGCTTTTTTATTACCGCGGCCCACTTGCTCTTCTACAGCTTCAAAAATATCTTCTGTAACAATACCAAGCTCTTCTAAGGCCTTAGCAGCAACACCATTTTTAACCTTTGTCAGGCCGATGAGTACATGTTCAGTGCCTACATAGTCATGTCCCAACTCCAATGCGGCTTCTTGAGCAAAGGAAAGAACACGCTGTGCATCATCTGTAAATCGTTGCATCATACTATCACCTCATCTATCTATGTAAATTGTAATTATTTCTCTTCAAATATATGTAAACAATGGTAGGCTATACCATTGGAATAGCTGTTAATGTGAAAGCTTTAGACGGATTACCTTTGCCCGATAGCTATCACGCTCGATATCTGTTAGATTATCATTTCCTGCATACTTTGAAAGGAAATTAGGTCTAGTTATAGCAATCAACTCATTAAAGGAATCCTTACCCCATTGAGGTAAAATATTTAAGTCAACGCCTAACTGGATATCACTAAGCTTTGTTAAGGCCTCTTTACCATTTACACGGCGTGCATTCTGTAGGACTCCATAGGAGCGCCATAACACATCTTCTAAGCCTTCTTTATCATTATGTAATAATAACTGACGAGATTTTCGCTCTTCTGCAATAATCCCTTCTACAATCTTTGTTAATTGTTCTATTGTATCTTCTTCACTAGTACCCATGGTACGTTGGTTAGAAATTTGATATATATTTCCTAATGCTTCTGAACCTTCACCATATAATCCACGCACAGAGTAGCCCAACTGAATGATACTACGAATAAGGCGTGTAATTTTTCCAGATATAGTCAAGGCTGGTAAATGTAACATTACAGATGCTCGTAAACCTGTACCGACATTAGTTGGACAAGCCGTTAAATAACCAAATCGTTCATCAAAGGCATATGGATATTTTCCTTCAATAGCCTTATCGATTTTTAATATACGTTCATAAGCTACTTCTAATCTCAATCCAGAAACCATAGATTGAATTCGCAAATGATCTTCTTCATTTACCATAATCACAATTGATGCATCGTCAGAAACCACTAAGTTGCGGTACGGTAGTTTTTCCTCTAAAGCAGGGCTCATCAAATGTTTTTCAACCAATATGGCCCGTTCACGCTCACTTAATTGCTCAAGATTGATATTGGAGTATTGATGTCCATCTGCTTCTTTTAAAGGTTGAAGTAAGCCTCTGGAAATAGTATTTACTTTTTCTAACGATGACATATCATTACGATTTGTAAATAATATCCCGTCAAAGTTTCTAGCCAGACGAATGCGACTAGAAATCACAATATGATCCGTTGCGTCCGTATCGAGTTGTAGCCATGAACTTAAAGGAGAGTCTAATATAGTATCTAACATAATAAGAACCTCCTATTCTTTATTGCCACCAATGATGGCTTCTAATTCTTTTATTTTATCTCTTAAGATAGCTGCATCTTCAAATTTCTCTGCTTGAATTGCCATCTCTAATTGATTACGCAATTGTTTAACTTCATACTTAGCTTTAAACACATTATTACCATGACTAGGAACTGACCCTTCATATTCAGAACTACCTTGCAAACGTTGTAATAACGGTTTTATTTCACTAGCAAAGGTTTCATAGCATCTATCACAACCAAACTTGCCTACCCGATTAAACTCATCATAAGTAATACCACATTGAGGACACCGTTTAGATTGATGAGATTTTAATAAATTATCAGGATAGACCATATTTTTAAAGAAATCATTGGTAAAAAAGCTATCATCCCACATATCATTCATAAAGGAACTATAGGGAGATAATTTTCCCTCTTGTTGTAGTGCTGTAGCACAAGTATTGCACAAATGTTGTTCCGTTTTCTGATTATTTACAATATTTGTCATATGGATAGTAGCTTCATTTTTATGGCAATGATCACATATCACTGATCATCACTCCTTCCGTAGTGTATCCACCATTGTTGCGTATAGCTCACGAATTGCATTATTTCGATGTTCAATATCAGTATTTTCAATCAATATAGCAAAAGAATTATGCATCAATTGAGCCTCACGACGAGTAATTTTTTCTGCTTGTATTAATTGAAATAATGATTGGTCTACATCTTTTATATCAATTAAACGATCTACTGTATTTTGACCTTCATAAATACGATAGGTTGTTACAGCTGGTAGAGAATCAGAACTTTCTGGATTTAATTTTGTGATTCGAATATATCCACCTAATCCACGTCTTGATTCAACATCAAACCCACGCTCATTGGAAAATCGCGTACTTAAAACATAACTAATTTGCGAAGGTGCACAATCTAACTCATCAGCTAATTCGTTACGCTTTAAAATTAATTTCTCTTGTTCTTCACGCATACGATCCAATATAAACTTTTCTATTTTATCAGCTATCATACTCATAAAAAACACCTCTTTAACATTTTATTTAATATATATTTTGACTATTTGCTTTTTACATATTTCTATTATATTTGACTTTTTGACTTTAGTCAATATAAAGGTCAAATTTCTATACTATACATTTGACCTTTTAATACATCCCCCTATAATTGGACTTAATCTTAAATTATGGGTATAATAAATAAGATATATTTTTATGAAAGAAGGTGTTGTTATGGCAGAAGCATTAGGACAAGAACTGTTAATTGATTTATATTCCTGCGATGAAGATGCAATCTCATCCGCTACAGCTGTACAAGAAAGTGTAGCAACCGCATTTGATTTAGCTGACCTTGATGTTGATGAAATCAGTTGTCAAGTTATGGACGAGGAGATCGCCCTCCTATCTGTTGCACCAGGCTTTCACTTTACATTGCACACGTATCCTGCTCTAGGTTATGTGGCTGTTGATTTGTATTCTTTTGAGCAATCCTTACCGCTCACATTAATTATGAAAGCGTTGCGTAAATCTTTCAGAGCAGAAAAGGTAAAAGCAACAAGTGTACAACGTGGCGACTTTGGTAACGAACGCGATATGAAGCCACGTCGTAAAACAAAGATTACTACACTTGGTCGTGTTTCTCGTACACGTATTCAACTCAAACAAACAGGCGGCAAATTGAAAAAACAAAGTGCTAAGGTTATCAAAACATTAGCTAAAAAAAGCGGCCTAAAAAAATAGTACAAAGGACTAACCTTATTGGTTAGTCCTTTTATTAGATAGATACAAAAAGGCTAGAGGAAATCCCTCTAGCCTTTTTAAGGTTAATATTTTATTTATAATAGCTTATCTACGAACCATCATTTCTTCAAGATCGAGAACATCAGCAATTTCATCAACATCATCACAGATGTACTCTGCATCGGCTTCTTTTAGTTCAGCTTCTGTACCATAACCATAAGTAACACCGATAGAAATACAACCAAGTTCGTTAGCTGCCTCTACATCATACTTACGATCGCCTACCATAAAGGCCAAACGACGACCATTTTCATCAGTTAAAGGATTTCCACAAAGTTTAAGAGCTTTTTCAAGAATCTCTTTCTTATGCAATAAACCGCTTTCATAATTAGCACCCACAATTACATCAAAGTAAGATGTTAATTCAAAGTGATCTAAAATATCCTTAGCATAATGCTCAGGCTTTGCTGTAGCAACGGCAATAGTATATTGTTCTGTTTTGCATTTAGCCAACAAGTCTACAATATTCGGATACACTTGATTTTCAAATTTGCCGATTGTACCATATCGTTCGCGGAATTTAAAGTACGTTTCTTCCGCTTGGTCAAAGGTCATGCCACAATGCTCTTGAAAAGCATCTACCAATGGTGGTCCTAAAAATAATTGCAATGTTTCTTCATCAGGAACATCATAGCCAAAATGTTCCAATGCAAATTTAACACTTTTAAGAATACCTTCTTGAGAATCTGTTAAAGTTCCATCTAAATCAAATAATATTGTTTTCTTCATATTATTTCTTTAAAGCCTCTTTTAATGTATGCCATGCAAGAACCGCACACTTAACACGTGCTGGCATGTTAGAAATATTTTGCAATGCCATAGCATCTTCTAATTCTTCTAACTCATTTTCATCGGTAATTTCTTTTTTGATCATACCTAAGAAAATTTCTACCAAACGAAGAGCTTCCTCAACAGATTTCCCCTTAATGATATCAATCATCATAGATGCAGACGCTTGACTGATAGCGCAGCCAGAGCCTGTATAAGCAGCATCTTTAATAATGCCATCTTCTACGTTGAGTTGTAATGTTAGATCATCACCACAACTAGGGTTATGGCCATGTTCAGAATTTGTAAAATGAGCTAACTCATGTTTATTACGCTTATCTTGGTTATGTTCCAAAATAAGTTCTGTATATAATTGATCCATTTCCATTGATGGTAAATCTCCTAATCTTTAAAACCCATTACTGAACGAACAGTCTTCAATACTTCTAAGAATGCATCTAAATCTTCCTTACGAGTATATAAGTACATGCTTAGACGAGTAGATGCAGATACATTGTAGAATGCACCTAATGGTTGTGCACAATGGTGTCCAGAACGAACACAAATGCCTTTAGAGTCCAAAATCGTAGCTACATCATGAGGATGTACATCATCTACAGTGAATGCAATTACACCATGTTTTTCCTTAGGATTTTGAGAACCAATCACATGAACATGTGGTAATGCAACAATTTTAGGAAGAATATATGCTACTAGTTCCTCTTCATAAGCTTTAATAGCATCCATGCCAAATGATTCTAAATAATCAATTGCCGCATGTAAGGAAACGGCGCCATCAGCATTTGGTGTACCTGCTTCAAACTTATATGGAAGCTCATTGAATGTAGTAGTTTGTTCTTTTACATATTCAATCATATCCCCACCCAATAGGAAAGGTGGCATCGCTTCTAATAACTCACGTTTACCATAAAGTACACCAATACCTTGAGATGCACACATTTTATGACCAGAGAATACGAAGAAATCGCAGTCTAATTCTTGAACATCAATTTTTTTATGAGGTGTAGATTGAGCACCATCGAGAACTACTACAGCACCTACGGAATGCGCTTTTTCAGTTAATTCTTTTACAGGGAATTCCATACCAAGCACATTACTAACATGAGCAAAGGCAACAATTTTAGTGTTCTCATCAATTTTATTGATTTCACCATCTTTTAAATGCCCATGTTCATCAAGGTACATATATTCTAAGGTTGCCCCTGTTTGTTCTGCTACATATTGCCATGTTACAAGATTGGCATGATGTTCCGCAACAGTAATGACAATCTTGTTACCTTTCTTCACATTATGAAGACCATAGCTATGAGCAATCAAGTTCATAGATTCTGTACTATTACGTGTAAATACAACTTCTTCACGCTCACGAGCATTGATAAATTCAACTACGCGATCACGTGCATTTTCATAGTCTTCAGATGCTTCAATAGCTAAAATATGAGAGCCACGATGTGGATTACCATTACGTTGTGTCATATGTTCCACAACACGATCAATTACGGATTGTGGAATTTGTGCAGTAGCACCGCTATCTAAATAGATAACGCGGTGCCCATTATGCTCTTTATGTAGTATAGGAAAGTCTTTATATGCTTCTGCAATTGGTCTCATAAAAACGCCTCTTTAAATTTTATTACGTACAGCTGCTAACGCTGCTTCTTCAATCGTTTCATCACCAATGCGATCAATAATAGGTCGAATCATAGATTCTACAATGATATGTTTTGCTTCTACTTCACTAAAGCCACGGCTCATGATATAGAACAATTTATTATGATCAATTTGGCCTGCACTCGCTGCATGATTGCCCACTACATTATCTTCTTTACACAATAATAGAGGTAAAGAAACAGATTTTACAGTTGGATCTAACAATAAGCAAGTATCTTCTTCCGCACCTTCAGAAGCTGTTGCACCATGAAGGAAATCAAGAGTACCACGGAAAGATTTTTTAGAATTGCCACTAAGCGCACCTAATGTATGAATATCACTGAAGGATTTTTTACCACCATGACTCATAATCATGGAGATATCAAATTTTTGCTCTTCGTTACCAAGATAAGCAATATCATGAACCATACGAGATTCTTGACCTACTAAATCATGATAGTAGTTCAAAATATTTTCGCTACCACCAAGTTCAATGTTAATATATTCTACATCTGCTTTATCTTCTAATTTTGTATAACGATGTTCGATATGTTGTACATGTTCAGGTAAAAGATTTACCTTTTTCACTACAACTTTACCGCCTTCTTTTACATCGTATTCATTTAGATAACTAACATTTGTTAAAGCTTCACCAGCGCCAGTTACATAGAATTGTACCTCTAGTTCTGCCCCTTCACCAACGATGAATTGGAAACGGTTAGCTACACGTGCATTAGCATCAATGCGGATACCTACAACTTCCTTTCCCTTAGCAGGTATATTGATAGCATAACCTTCCGCTTTTTCCACTAATACTTGAACAGCTTCTTTATTGGCACCTTCATAATTACCATCTAGCAATGCTGTACCAGCAGGTAATGGTGAAAGTATATTTTGATTCGCTTCCACAGCGATGGATTGTACAGATGTATCTTCTCCAGCTAGAGAGCTTACAGTATGGTTAACACGCAACCATCTGAATGTCGGTCTAGGGAGTTCATTAAATAGTAATTCGCTCATAATTCCTCCTTAACCGATAGAACCTTCTAATTCAAGATTGATTAGATTGTTCATTTCTACAGCATACTCAAGTGGTAATTCTTTGGAGATTGGCTCAACGAAACCACGAACGAGCATTGCACGAGCTTCTTCTTCGCTAATACCACGTGTCATGAGATAGAAAATCGCTTCGTCGGAAATACGACCGATTTTAGCTTCATGACCTAAATCCACATTATCGTTTTCTACGATAATAGCTGGAATTGTATCAGATTGAGACTCTGCATCAAGCATCAAGGATTCACAAGATACAGTCGCTTTGGAATGTTCTGCTTTAGGGCCAATTTTCAAAAGGCCACGGTAAATAGCAGCACCACCGGATTTGGAAATAGATTTAGAGTTTACATTACTAGTTGTGTAAGGAGCATTATGAACTACCTTACAACCAGTATCAAGGAATTGTCCTTCGCCAGCAAATGTTACACCTGTGAATTCAGCATGTGCACCTTTACCATTAAGGATACTCATTGGATACAAGCAAGATACTTTAGAACCAAAGGAACCAGATACCCACTCAATAGTACCACCTTTACCTACTACACAACGCTTTGTATTAAGGTTGTACATGTTTTTGGACCAGTTTTCAATTGTAGAATAACGCAATGTAGCATTATCCTTTACAAACAATTCAACGGCACCGGCATGAAGGTTAGATACGTCGTATTTAGGAGCAGAACAACCTTCGATGAAGTGCAATTTAGCCCCTTCTTCTACGATGATCATAGTATGTTCAAACTGACCAGCACCTGGTGCATTCAAGCGGAAATAGGATTGCAATGGAATCTCTACTTGTACGCCTGCTGGAACATATACAAAGGAACCGCCAGACCAAACGGCACCATGAAGAGCAGCCCATTTATGATCTGTAGGTGGAATCAATGTCATCCAGTATTTTTTTACGATTTCTTCATGCTCATGAAGTGCAGTTTCAATATCAGTATAGATAACGCCTTGTTTAACAAGATCTTCTTGAATACTGTGGTATACAACTTCAGAGTCATATTGAGCACCAACACCTGCAAGAGATGTTTTTTCCGCTTCTGGAATACCTAAGCGGTCAAAAGTACTTTTAATTTCTTCTGGAACTTCGTCCCAGTTTTCTTTCATATCTACTTTTGGCTTAACATAAGTATGGATATTTGCCATATCTAAGCCAGTAATATCAGGAATCCAATTTGGAATACCCATGCGATTGTAGATTTCTAAAGATTTCAAACGGAAGTCAAGCATCCATTCAGGTTCATTTTTATTAGACCAAATTTCACGGATAATATCTTCTGTTAAACCAGCATCAGAAATATAAGAATATTCAAAGTCATTCTTAATATCGTAGACACCACGGTCCATATCCGCGACTTGGGTTTTCTTTCTTTCTTCCATTGTGCCTCCTATGCTAATGCTTTGTATGCGTCGTAACCTTTTTCTTCGATTTCACGTACAAGAGAAGCATCACCAGTTTTAACGATCTTACCATTGATCAATACATGAACGAAATCAGGTTTTAATTTTTGCAAGATTTGGTTATGGTGAGTGATGATCAATACAGCATTTTCTTCGTTGTGGAAACGTTGTACACCTTCAGATACGATACGAACCGCATCTACGTCAAGGCCGGAGTCTGTTTCATCAAGAATAGCCAATTTAGGATTTAAAATGGACATTTGAAGAATTTCATTTTTCTTGCGTTCACCACCGGAGAACCCTTCATTTACATAACGTTGTGCATAAGATACATCGAAGGATAATTCATCCATTTTTTCTTTCAATTCTTTTTTGAAAGATAAAGCACGTACATTTTTACCAGTAATTGTAGATTTCGCAGTACGGATGAAGTTTTCTACTGTAATGCCAGGAATAGAAATTGGATTTTGGAAGGACATAAAGATACCTGCTTTCGCACGATCATTTACTGCATCTTCCGTAATATCTTTACCATCAAAAACAATAGAGCCGCTATCTACAGTATATGTAGTGTTACCCATAATAGCATTGGCAAGTGTAGATTTACCTGCACCATTTGTGCCCATTACAACATGGATTTCACCTTTATTAATTGTTAAGTTGATACCTTTTAAGATTTGTTTACCTTCAACGGATACCTTTAAATCTTTTATCTGAAGTAATTCAGCCAAAATGTTCACTCCTTCTCATAATGTATGTATTAATAAGAAACATACAAGCATTATATGTAAAACGTATATATTGACACATATAAAAAGGCGGTACGCACTAACGTGAATACCGCCGTAATTCTCGCCAACTTAGCAAGTATGTGCATAACAATCTATAATCATTATACATTCTTATCTAAATGATAGCAAGATATTCCTACTAAAATATACAGGAATTAAAAGAATATCATATATTACATATATTGATAGGTTTTTATTAATATTCATTCTCATCCTATTCGATTCTCAATATTAAATTATAGGTTAGAGAAATCGAGGGTGCCAAACAAATCATCATATGTTTCAGCACGACGAATTTGTGTAACAGAACCGTCTTTATGCAATAACAACTCAGCTGAGCGCAATTTACCATTATAGTTGAAGCCCATGGAGTGACCATGCGCACCAGCATCATGAATGATGATACGATCGCCAATATCGATTTTTGGCAACTCACGTTGAATAGCAAATTTATCATTGTTTTCACATAAAGAACCAGTTACATCGTACACGTGATCCTTAGGTGCATTTTCTTTGCCCATTACAGTAATATGGTGGTAAGAACCATATAAAGCTGGACGCATAAGGTTTGCCATACAGGAATCTAAACCGATGTAGTGACGATAAATATCCTTTTTGTGAATTGCTGTAGAAACTAAGTAACCAAATGGACCTGTAACCATACGGCCACATTCATAAGCCAATGCTACATCACCAAGGCCATTAGCTACAAGAATTCTATTATAGGCCTCTTCTACACCTTTACTAAGTGCATTGAAATCTACTGGTGTTTGTTCTGGTTTATAAGCAACACCTACACCACCACCAAGATCGATAAACTCAACATTGATGCCTAGTTCATTTTTAATATCTACTGCTAGATTGAAGCAAAGTTCAGCAGTGCCAACTAAGCCATCAATATCAAGCTCGTTAGATACAACCATTGTATGGATACCAAAATGTTTTACACCTTTAGCTTGCAACTGTTTATAAGCTTCAAGAATCTGTTCACGTGTCATACCATATTTAGCTTCTTCAGGAAGGCCGATAATTGTATTACCCCCTTCTTTTAAGGAGCCTGGGTTATAACGTACGCAGAATGTATCAGGCAAAGAACCATGATTTTTTTCTAAATATTCAATATGTGTAATATCATCAAGATTGATGATAGCACCTAATTCAAGTGCTTTTTTATATTCCACATATGGTGTGTCATTAGATGTGAACATAATATCATGACCTGTAATGCCCACTTTTTCACATAGCATTAACTCTGCTAAGGAAGAACAATCGGCACCTACACCAAGCTTTTGTAATACACGCATAATATATGGATTAGGAGTTGCTTTTACAGCAAAATATTGTTTGAACCCTTTATTCCAAGAAAATGCATTAATGAATGCTTTCATATTTTCAATGATACCTTCTTCATCATAAATATGGAATGGCGTTGGGTATTGGGCAATAATATTTTCTAATTGTTCAGCTGTAAACGGAACTGTTTTTGTGTTCATAATAACCTCGCTATACAAATAAAAGACCCATCAAACGATGAGTCTATTATCCTAATTATTATTTAAATAAAGCTTTATCAAGGCTATAGCGACCTGCGCCAGCGAAGAACAACATAAGAGCACCGAAGCCCATTTGAGATGGATAATCCCAGCTAAAGAAACTACCACTAAGATTTAATGTCGTTGCTATTGCTAATGTACCTATGAGTAACAAAGATCCAATTCGTGTAAATAGACCAATTACTATAAGTACACCACCTATCATTTCTGCATATGCGGCCATAGTACCTAAAATTTCATAACCACCAGGTACACCTAATGGTGCCAACATAGCTCCAACTTTATAAAGGCCTTCAGCACCGCTCAAGTACTTTAAATATCCATGATAAAACATGGAAATACCAAGTGCCAAACGGTAAACTAAGAGGCCAAAATTAATATAATTAGGTTTACTTTTAAAAATAAAGCTTAACATAGTAATCCTTCTTTCAAACCAAAACAAAAATCGAAATAATTCGATATCGTTATTATAGTGGAGAAAAACTACCATGTCAAACTAGACTCAATATTAAATTCTATAGAATTATAACATATGTGGTATACAAAATCAATTTTATCGATTTGATAAACCACATATAATCTTCTAATTTAATACCTAAAAAGTCAAGAAATATTCTATACCTATTTAATACAAAAAACCATTTAATTTTCAGATATATAAAAATAATCCTAATGAAAAAGTGAACATAAAGTTCCTAATTCATTAGGATTATTCTAAATTTTATAGATTATGCGCTAAGCAGTTGATTACATCATACCGCCCATGCCACCCATTGGAGGCATTGCAGGTACTGCAGCATTTTCTTCTACTTTGTCAGCTACGATTGTTTCAGTAGTCAATACAAGAGATGCGATGGATGCAGCATTTTGAAGCGCAGAACGTGTTACTTTAGCAGGATCCACGATACCAGCTTTAACCATGTCGATATATTCTTCAGTCAATGCGTTGAAACCAACACCAGCTTCTGTATTTTTAACTTTTTCTACTACAACGGAACCTTCAAGACCAGCATTGTAAGCGATTTGACGAAGAGGTTCTTCTACTGCACGTTTAACAAGGTTAATACCAGTTTGAACATCACCAGTAGCTTCCAATGTGTTCAATGCAGGGATGATATCGATGAATGTAGTGCCACCACCAGCTACGATACCTTCTTCAACAGCAGCGCGAGTTGCGTTCAATGCATCTTCGATACGAAGTTTTTTATCTTTCATTTCAACTTCTGTAGCAGCACCTACTTCAATAACTGCAACACCACCGGATAATTTTGCAAGACGTTCTTGTAATTTTTCACGGTCGAATTCGGAAGTTGTTTCTTCTACTTGTGCACGAATTTGGCTTACACGTTTAGCAATTACATCTTTATCGCCTACACCATCGATGATTGTAGTTTCATCTTTAGTGATGCGAACTTGACGAGCTGTACCAAGATCAGTAAGTTCTACAGAATCAAGTTTGCGGCCCATATCTTCAGTAATTACAGTACCACCAGTCAAAATAGCGATATCTTCAAGCATAGCTTTACGACGGTCACCGAAGCCAGGAGCCTTTACAGCTACTGCTTTGAAAGTACCACGCAAGCGGTTTACTACCAATGTAGCCAATGCTTCACCTTCTACATCTTCAGCGATGATAAGAAGTTCTTTACCTACTTTTACCACTTTTTCAAGTGTTGGCAACATATCAGCGATAGCACTGATTTTACGGTCAGTAATCAAGATGTATGGGTTATCCATAACAGCTTCCATACGGTCAGGATCAGTTACCATGTATGGGGAAATGTAACCACGGTCAAATTGCATACCTTCTACTACGTTTAATGCAGTTTGCAAGCCTTTGGATTCTTCTACAGTGATAACGCCGTCGTTACCTACTTTTTCCATAGCTTCAGCAATTAAGCCACCGATTTCTTCGTCTGCAGCGGATACACTTGCAACTTGAGCGATTTCAGCTTTACCAGAAACTTTAATGGAACGTTTTTTGATTTCTTCAACCAATGTTTTAACTGCTGTTTCAATACCTTTTTTCAAGATCATTGGGTTAGCACCAGCTGCTACGTTGCGCATACCTTCTTGAATCATAGCTTGTGCCAATACTGTTGCAGTAGTAGTACCATCACCAGCTACGTCGTTAGTTTTAGTAGCAACTTCTTTAACTAATTGAGCGCCCATGTTTTCAAATGGATCTGGAAGTTCGATATCACGAGCAATAGTTACACCATCATTTGTGATTGTTGGGGAACCGAATTTTTTATCCAATACAACATTACGACCTTTTGGTCCCAATGTAACTTTTACAGCGTTTGCCAATTGATCAACGCCACGACCTAAAGCGCGACGAGCTTCTTCATTAAACAAGATTTCTTTTGCCATATGTATTACCTCCTAGATAATAACAGTATCTAATGTAAGGGAATGTATATGCCCGTAGGCAATATAGAATGTATCAATAGTATGTTTAGCTCTATACAGATATATTAGCTATTATAATACTGCTAAGATATCGCGTTCGCTAATGATCAAATGAGTAGCGCCATCGATTTCTAATTCGCTACCAGCATATTTTGCGAACATAACAGTATCGCCAACTTTAACTTCTGGAGCTACACGTTGACCATTGTCATAAACTTTACCAGCACCTACAGCTACTACTACGCCTTCTTGAGGTTTTTCTTTTGCTGTATCAGGAAGGAAAATACCACTTTTAGTTTTTTCTTCTTTTGCTTCTAAACGGATAAGAACGCGGTCAGCTAATGGTTTTAACATATGATGTCACTCCTTATTTACTAGTTATTATTTACAATTCATTAGCACTCTAAGTAGTCGAGTGCTAATCACATGTATTATTATAACCTATGTCAAAATAAATGCAAGTAGAAATTTTGATTTTTTGACTTTTTAGTTTTTATTTGATGTTAGGCACAAAAAAACTAGTATAAGTTTTGATTCTTATACTAGTCTTTGTATCTATTTTGAAACTTGATTAATTAATGCTTTACAGATATTAACAATACTATCTCGTTTCTTCATACTTAAGGCACGAATACGATTGTACGCTTCCTCTTCTGATATAGAGTATAGCTCCATCAATATACCGGTCCCTTTTTGAATGATTTTACGATCTTCTAATGATTGTTCTAATTCAGCCATTTTTTCACGTAGCTCAGCATCACTATGATAGCGCCCTAATGCCATTTCTAAGGTTGGAACCAATTGTTCTTCACGAATAGGCTTAATTAAATATCCATATACGCCAGATTCTCTAGCCTTATTTATTAAATCCTGTTGACTATAACTAGTTAATAGAACTACTGGTGCTTCATGGTGAAAGCCAATTTGACGTGCTGCTTCGATGCCATCTAATTCTGGCATTTTTACATCCATTAAAACAATATCAGGTTTATATTCTTTGCAAAGCTTGATGGCTTCAACACCATTAGTCCCTTCTGCCACAACTTCATGACCACAGGATTCAATAATATCGCGTAGATCCATACGTATAAGGGATTCATCATCCACTATTAAAACGCGCATTTACTTCTCCTTCTTCATATGTATTGTCACTAGAACACCGGTATCAGTATTTTTAACAGATAGACGCCCTTTTAACTCATGGGTAACTAAATTATTAATGATAGTTAATCCTAATCGCTTATTCGAGTTAATAGAGAAATCTTTAGGTAACCCTTTTCCTGTATCAGAAAAATCTAATACAATATATTCCTCTAATTCCGAAACTGCTAGACGAATCTCCCCTGCTTTACCATCTAAACCATGTTCAAGACTATTAGTGATTAACTCATTAGTTATGAGGGATACATAACTTGCCATATGGGATGAAATCAATATATCTTCTCCACTATAGGTAAAGGTAACCTCTTGGTCTTGTCGAATCATACTCATGCGCAACAAACGACATAACTCGTCATAGATTGATCGGATACCAATATAATCCTCATCATAATGGGACACAATATCATGAACCAAAGCCATACTTTCAATACGATTGATTCCCTCTTGTAAGGCTTGTTTAACTTCTGGCAGGCTAGAATGTCTTGCTTCCATACGTAGTAATCCCGCTACAGTTTGTAAATTGTTTTTTACACGGTGATGAACCTCTTTGATAATAGAATTCTTTACTAGCAATTCTTGTTGCTGCTTACTTTCACGGGTACAATCGTGAAGCACGAGGAAACAACGTGTTTCATTGCGTCCCATAGCAATAGGAATCATATGCTGACGAATTACCATATCTTGATAAATTTCTTCACTAGTGTATATCGTTCTATCATCCAACACTTGTTGTATGGCGGAAATTTTCAAGGTACTGCTATAAATTGATGACCCTACTAGTCGTCGATCAAATCCAAGTAAATCTACTAATTGTATAGCTGACTCATTACCATAGAGAATTCTATGAGAATCATCAAAGATGATTAAACCATCAAAATAAGAAATTGGCTCATACGATTGTATTTGCTCATCTGTAGCAGTCAGCATGAGGCGTTGCATCGTATCAGATAAGATATATTCTTGTTCATATTGATTTTTTTTAATAGATGAAGATACTGTAAAAGCTATCCCCCCAATAATACGACCACCATTATCGACAACAGGAAAAACATGTTGTCGTTGATCATGCTCTCCCCCAATAAGAGGTTGACCATTTTCCATCATAGAATGCCACGTATTATTTCCTTTTAATTGTCGAGTAATAACACCTTGCTCGGTCCGTTCAATGCATAGCATATCTGAACGTTGCTGCATATCACCTTGTGATTTTTCTAGAAGAGGCGTAAAAATCTGTATCCTTTGACGGGTCAATGACTCGCCAAAGGATATAAGTTTACTAATATGCTCTAGTAATGAGGTTTGTAAGGGACCTAATGGTGTTGTATTTAAAATATCTTGACCGATATCCACAATTAATCCTCTTTCCAAGATACATGACCAATTTCAACACTTGGTTTTGCATTCAATGTCAAATCGGCGAACTTACCAGCTTGAGCCATATAATAGGCACGACAACCAATCATGGCAGCATTATCGGTGGACAGAATTTTATGAGGCTTGTAATAGGTAAAGCCTTCTTCCTTACACATAACCTCTAAGGCTTGTTGTAAGCCTTTATTAGCAGATACGCCGCCCGCAATGGTAATACGCGTTTCACCTAATGTATGAGCTGCATCTTTCGTTTTTTCAACTAATACATCAACAATAGCCTTTTGGAAGGACGCCGCAACATCGGCTTGGTTAATAGGTTCATTCTTTTGTTGCTTGCTATTTAAATAGTTTAATACAGCAGACTTTAAACCACTAAAACTAAATTCAAAATTACCAGGCTCACTTAAAGCCTTTGGAAATTCAATTGCCTCTGGATTACCTTCAAGGGCAAGTGCATCAATATGAGGGCCACCTGGGTAAGGGAAGCCCATAACACGAGCAATTTTATCAAATGCTTCACCCGCTGCATCATCACGAGTCTGACCAAGAATATCAAACTCTTCATACCCTTTCACATGGACTAGCATGGTATGACCACCAGATACAACGAGACTCAAAAATGGAGGTTCTAATTCTGGATTAGCTAAGAAGTTAGCAAAAATATGACCTTCCATATGGTGAACTGGTACCAAAGGAATGCCTGTAGCAAAGGATAATCCCTTTGCAGCAGCTACACCAACCAATAATGCCCCTACGAGACCAGGACCATAGGTAACACCAATATGGTCAATATCTTGTAACGTTACATTCGCATCTCGTAGCGCTTGATCTATAACAGGTATAACTTGTTCTATATGGTGACGCGATGCGATTTCTGGCACAACACCACCAAATTTTCTATGAATCGGCACTTGGCTAGAAATTACATTAGATAAAACAGTGCGACCATCCTTTAAGACAGAGGCTGATGTTTCATCACAGCTACTTTCCAAGGCTAATGTGTATATACTCATTCTATTTCCTCTGAAACGAGAGACATAATATAAGCATCCTCTTTTGGCTCTGAATAATAATCTTTACGAATCCCTTTAACAGAGAATCCAAGATTTCTATACATTGCTAAGGCAGGCAAATTGGATATGCGTACCTCTAAGAAGATTTCATGCATACCTCTCTTGAAACATTCATCTATTAATTGTTTAGTAAGTTCTGAGCCATATCCCTTACCACGAGCAGAAGGAATAATGGCAATGTTTGTTATTTGTCCTTCATCATATACGAGCCAAGCACCAGCATAACCAACAATATGATTATCTTCGTAAATAACCATATATAATTTATTATCGGTCCCTTCAAGTTCAGCAAGTACAGATTCAAAACTCCATGGAACTGAAAAGCACTGCTGTTCTATATCATAAATGACCTGAACATCATCGATAGTCGCTAACCGAATCTCCATTATTCTGCTCCTGCCGCTTCAGTCACTACCACAGTAGGATTTTGATTTAACATTTCAGGATTATCCTTATGTCGTTCCTCCCATAACACCTCTGCCTCAGAGCGACGAATATAATAAGGAACCATATCCATTGGATCACATATCTCTTCACGTTCTATCAATTCACGACTTGCTAATAGTAACGAACTTGCCTTTGGAATACGTTGTGAAATATCTAGGACAGTCAAATTAGTATCGCCTTCCTCTAAGAGCTTTTCAATGCGCTTGATGCCATCCCCTAAGAATAGAACCTCTTCCTTTGTTTCTCTAAATTTATCTAATAAATCACTAGCAGCAATAACAAATGGATCCTCTTTACATACTAGTTTATTATTTTCATATCTATATAAACCAGCATATACATGCTTTTTCTGAGCATCGATAACAGTACAAATAGTACGATTTGTATATGAAACATTATGAGCTAAGCTGTCCATTGTCATCACACCATACAATGGAATTTGTAAGGCGTAAGCCATTGCTTTAGCAGTCCCCATGCCAATACGCAATCCAGTGAAAGAACCAGGCCCGATACTAACGATAATACCTTTTAACTCATTCTTTTTTACTTGTGAGGCACGCAATAACATATCAATGTGAGGTATTAGTTGCTCAGAATGAGTTAATCCAGCTTGGATAGTCAACTCACCAATAAGGTTATGCTCATCCATTAAAGCCACACTCGAAACGAGTGAGCTTGTCTCAATTCCCAACCACATATGGGCCTCCTATTTCTACTAAATCATCCTCTGAAAGGTAATCACTACCTAATGTGATAGATCGGCTTGTATCATCAATGCGCGTCAAATAAATCCATAATGTTTCATCTGGTAATTCATCTGGGAATTTATCGGCCCATTCCACAATGGATACGCAATCCTCTGTATATTCGTAGAAGCCAATATTTTCAAGCTCGCTTATATCATCCAAACGATATACATCAAAATGATATAAATGTATTCTATCCACATCATAAGTATTCATGATTGCAAAGGTAGGGCTTGTAATCTCCTCTGTAACTCCAAAGCCTTTCGCAATGCCTTGGGATAGGTGCGTTTTTCCTGTCCCCAAATCACCAATTAAGGCAATACATAAAGGTTCTCCGCTTTGTTTGGCCCATCTACCTATTAACTGTCCAAATTGTTGTGTATCTTCTACTGTATGAGTTTCTAATTGAACATGTGCCTTATAATTCATGAAAATGATTATATCCTTTCGCTTCTATGGTCTTAATCGTTTTATCCGGTGTTACCATCTGAACATGACATGGTCCAGATATAACTTCACCGATTATAGTAATGCCAGATAAACTCTCTAATTTAGGAATCGATGCTTTAGGAGCCGTGAATACTAGTTGAAAATCCTCACCACCATATAATGCATAATCCACTGGATTAGTCTGTAAATACTTAGCTAATTCATAAGTTTCTTCATGAAGTGGAATAGCTTTTTCCTCTATAACAATAGATACGTTACTAGCCGATGCAATTTCATTTAATTCACTACCGAGACCATCACTAATATCATTCATACTATGAACTCCCAGTTGTCTCAATTGTTGGCCTAATTCAATTTGTGGATCTGGTCGTTGATGACCAACCTTCGTCATAGAATAGCCATCTAAATTATAGGATAACGCACCTAAACCTGTGGCAGCATAACCTATATAATTTGTAATGCCCACAATATCGCCAACTTGCGCACCACTGCGCATAATGGCAGTGCCAGTAGGAACATCGCCTATGATGGTAATAGTCCACACCATAGGTCCTTCCGTACGCACCGTATCTCCACCAAGAATATTAAGATGATATCTAGCACATTGATCTTTAATACCTCTATAAATTTCATCTAAAATAGCTGTATCAACATATTCAGGTGTCGCCACAGATAAAACTATTTGTCGAGGGGTCCCCCCCATAGCAGCAATATCACTTAAATTAGCTGTCATGAGACGATAGCCTACATCATAAGGTTTCATGTAGCGAAAGCTAAAATGAATACCTTCCACCATCGTATCTGTACTAATTAATTGATCTGTTTCATCTGTAGCACGATACACTGCACAATCATCACCAATCCCTGTAATTACAGTGCTCGAATCATGTATCGTATCATTTTGAATGTGGCGTATGAAATTAAATTCCCCTACATCTTTTAATTGCATCTCATCACCTAGCTTCCGATTAGTATACATATTGTATTGTAACATATATAAAAGACAACAAAAATAGCAGATAGTTGATATATCAACTATCTGCTACCAATGAGCCTAATATAATTATTTTTTAATTAGGTTTGTCATCCGTTTAACAGGATTTTTCGTATCAAAGGAACCTACAGTAGAAACCTTTTTACCATTATCAACGAAGAGAACACCATTAATATTATCAAAGGATGTCAATGTATTTACAATGGCAGCCATTTGCAATTTAACAGTTAAGTCCCCACCATTACCTTTTACGAAAGCGTCATTAACCTCTACAGAAGCAATGCCGTCCTTTACAGTAACGGATATGATTTCAATATCCTTAGAGAATACTGGATATTTTTGTGCTCTATCAGCTTTTAGCATCGCTAGAAGAGCAGCTTTAGGCGTTACTTTATCCGCCTCAATCTCAACAGTTGATTGTGTTACCCCTGAGCCATCCTCTGTTGGAACAAAGAAGGCCATCTTAACCTTTTCTTGAGATACTTTTGTTGTTTCTGCATCCTTATTGACTTTCGTCTCTTGCACAGGTTCACTTTTACCTGTTGTAGGAGCTTGATTAGGTGTACAACCTGCTACAAATGCAAGCAAGCCTACACAGAGGATCGACAGAACTTGTTTACGTAATTTCATCGATTAACCTCCAAAGTAACTAGCAACACCATTGGCAATGCGATTAGCAAAGTCTTCTTGTGTTTGAGGAGATTGCAATGCACGTTCCTCATTAGGGTTAGAAATAAATCCAAGCTCTACAAGAATGGCAGGCATATTAGTATGTCTTAATACATACAAATTACCTTCTTGAATGCCACGGTCACCATTGAATCCTGGTACACTAGCAATTTGAGATTGTACCTTTTGTGCTAAACGAGCATCATTACCTGTTTTACTATAGTAGTATGTTGCAATACCACCAACACTTGGGTTGTTAAATGCGTTAATATGCACACTGATGAGCGCATCAGAATTGCTACGGTTCGCTACATTAACACGAGCGCCTAATTCATCAACACCACTTGCATTAGGACCATATACGTCTACGTCTGTAGTACGAGTCATAAGCACTTTAGCGCCACGATTTTCTAAGGCTTTTTTCAAGTACATAGAAATCGGTAGTGTAATATTTTTCTCTTGTACACCATGTGGTCCAACGGCACCAGAGTCACTACCACCATGACCTGGGTCAATAGTAATTGTCTTGCCAGATAAACCACCGCTAATAGAATAGTTACCAGATCCTGTCGGCATATTTTTCGCAGGATGTGCAGAAGGAGATGGACGTTTGCCATAGTAAGCAGGTTTAGGTGCCACACCTTTTTTCTGTACATCTACAACGATGCGATACGGTTTCTTATTAACCGTATCTTTTTTCAAGGAAAATACCTTTACATCACTCGTATCGATAGATGAAGGTGTCTTGATTGTTACTTTCACATCTCTGCCATCCTCTGTAAGTCTAGCAGAACTAGCTATGCTAGAGTCCATATTAATATTCACTTTAGCAGTTTTTAGCTTTGTGTTCTTTAAGGTAACAGTCGTCGTTTTCCCATCTTTGCTAATCGATGCAGATGCTTTCACAGGTGTTGATAGATCCATTACCATACGAACATATGGTACAGGTGCATCAGTTCGTGTCACCCATCGAGCATCTTCAAGATTAGCTGCCTTTGCTTGAGTCAAGAATAGAGGTAAAGCCATCAAGACAGCAAGGCACATAAAAAATAGTTTACGCAATACATTCACTCCAATCTAACTGACATACGTAGTGTCCAAACCATAGAGATGAGTCGATGATATCTTTGTGAATCAAAGTCTCATCGTTCCAATCTATCCATAAACTAATGTTAGATTATAGATAGATTATTTCATACAAACATGAAGATTAGTATGCCGATTATACATATTACTATATAAAGTCTTTATACAGTAAATACAAAAATCAGTTGCTTAAAATTATTTTTTGTGCTATACAATCGATACTAACGTTCAGTTGTAATTTGCCATTCATTCCCATCCGTACTAATGTGAATACGTCCCATCGTATCTGTACGGTAAATGGCAATATTGTTCTCCTGCAAACGACGCAATGTTATATCGTGAGGATGACCATAACTATTATACATGCCATTTGAAATTAATGCACTTTCTGGTTTAATAGATTTCAAAAAATCTTCAGAGCTACTTGTACGAGAACCGTGATGTCCTACCTTAAGAACGCGAGCAAACAGTCTAGAGTTCTGCTCTTTTATGAGTTTTTTCTCTTCTTGTAATTCTGCATCACCAGTAAAGAGCATAGAGAATTTACCAAAAATTAATTTACCTACGATAGAGTTATTATTAAGATCTGGCTCCCCTTTTTTATCTGTTAAAGGTTCCGCCCATGGTGCATATACTACAAATACAGCACCATGTCCAAAATCAACTACATCTCCACTACGCAATGTAGAGCGGTGGATTTTATTTTTATCAATCCATTTCTCATAGGTTTTATACATATTATTATCAACAGAAATGCCATCATCATATACATGTTCAATAGGCATTGCTTTGGCAATAGCATAAAAACCGCCCATATGATCAGCATGTGGATGTGTAATGATAATATTTTTTAACTTAGTAACACCCATAGATTTTAGCTGAGCTACAATATTTTCACGATGCTCTATGTCACCTGTATCGATCATACTATATTCATCAGCAACCTTAAGCAGTATAGCATCCCCTTGACCGATATCTAACATATATACGTCTAGATGGCCTTCAGGGTTCGTTTGCTTAGTATCGATAGAATAGCCTTCATTTGTACTAGAACTAGTCTGAGATGCTGCATTAGCTACATCTTTATGCGTACATCCTGCAATAGCAAAGATTGGAATACATAGCACTAATAAAAAGGCTATAAAGCGCTGTATTTTATTTGTCATTCTTATTCTCCCAATAATTCACTAATGACACAGCCTATAGAAGTACTTACATCACTAGGTGTATATCCCCACGTTTTCGTATCACTTAGTATATCTGCACTGCGACTATGTACATAGACCCCTAAAATGGCACTATCCTGTAAGGAATACCCTTGGCTAATAAAGCCTGCAATGACTCCGGTTAATACATCCCCCATACCGCCAGTTCCCATACCAGCGTTTCCGATAGTATTAACATAAACTGTACCGTCAGGTAGTGCCACAACAGAAGGAATTCCTTTTAGAACAAGTACTACCTGATGAGCCTTAGCAAATGCTCGTGCCAATGTAATATAGTGACGTTCAATCCATTTTATAGGTAAATCAATGAGCCTACTAAACTCACCTAAGTGAGGTGTCATAACACAATAAGGTAGATCTCGTTCCACCATGTATATAGACTCAATCGCACCATCGCGTAAGGTATCTTTATCAACAGAACCTACATGGCCCAACGCATAAAGCGCATCTGCGTCAAGAACTAATTGACCTTCGTAGCTATCTAAAATAGAATCTACAAAATCAGGAATATCACAAGTACGTCCTAGTCCTGGTCCCATAGCAACCACTTGGCGACCTTCTAACATAGCTTGATTAGCCTCTGTAGAGGTGACCATAACTTCCGGTATGATGCGACCTTGTACGATCTGTTTAATCGATTCTGGAACCCCTAATGTCACCTTGCCAGCACCGCTATGAACTGCAGCCTCTGCAGCTAAAATAGGTGCACCAATCATATCACTAGAACCACCAATAATCAAGGTATTCCCATTAACGCCTTTATGAGCCATAGGAATTCTATAGTTGATGAGTTTTTCCGCTAAGTCAGAGTCTATAGTTATAGTACTAGCTCGTTCTCCGAGTACCTGTTGCCAAGGAGCCCCCAAAGGAGCAACCACTACGGTACCCCCTACAGCCTTGCCAGGATATAGTAATAAACCTTGTTTGATAGCACCAAAGGTAACTGTGTAATCATAGACCAAAGTACCTTCAGCTACTTGACCTGTTGTGGCATTTAAGCCAGCAGGTACATCGATAGCCCACAAATCAAAATTATATTGACTGCGCATAGTATCAATAACGTGCAATATGTCTATTGTCGTATCTCGAAGACGTCCAGCTAAACCTGTTCCCATAATGCCTTCTACAACTATAGCTACATTTGACCAATCATTAAAATCATCAAACATATCAATGATACAGCCCATTGCTTCACATCTCTTGAGTTGAACTGCAAAAAGATCGCTACATTTACTCGTATCACCTACTAGTGCAATTTGTACCGGTACACCTTGCTCTAAAAGATGACGAGCTGCTACAAGGCCATCTGCCCCATTATTACCTGTACCACAGATAAATAGTACAAAACTATTGATAGAACGTGCATTATCTAAGGAAAACAAGTCATATTGTCCCCACAAAGCATCCACAATGCCACGTCCTGCATTTTCCATTAAAATTTCTAAAGAGACACCTAATTGCTTAGGTACTTCTTGATCTATATATCGAGCATCTTCAGTTGTTAATATTTGCATCTTATGCTCCTTCAAGTATAACTGTACTCATTGCATATGCTTTGCAATGACTAATCGATACATGTGTATCCGTATAGCCTAATGTTTCATAAATATCTTTAAAAGTATCTTGTAATCGAATTAAGGGAGCCCCTAATTCATCATGACCGATTTCTATATCTTGCCATGAACCATGACGCATTCCCGTACCTAATGCTTTAATGAAAGCCTCTTTAGCAGCATATATACCGGCATAAGACTCGTAACGCCCCTTATTTCGGCTTTCACAATAATCAATCTCATGAGGCGTATATACACGGTCGCGAAATGATTGAGATTTCTCTAAAGCTTGACGGATGCGGTCAATTTCTATAATATCATTCCCTAATTTCATAATAACTCCTAAATTATCCTAACATTTATATTATACACTCTTAAAGTGGATAAAAACATAGATAAAATCTAGGCATTTACAGAGAATGGCAATGTGGCTAGACTGTAAATTTCTACCTTACCTTTACGGTTAACCGCCACGTACATCTGACCATTACGGTAATCCATATCCTCTACTTCCATTCCTGAAGTATAAGGGCTTATATTCTTTACTACGCCTTCATCATCGACGAAAACGAAGGTCGTTAAGGTTGTAAAAATAGTGTTACCATTAGCAGCATAAGCACCATTATTATTTAAGTCGGTATGCTCTGCATCAATCTTATACGTTTTTACCTTATTAAAATTTGAATCATAGTAGTTAATAGTACGATGAGAATTTGTTAAAGGCACAATCGACACATATTCATTACGCTCTTTATCAAAGGCAAAATTAAATACCTTTTCTTTCAATTTAATAGGCGCTTCAACAATCATACTATCCGCCTCTATAGGCGTAACAATATATCCATCTACAACAGCATTAGTAGTATAGTAGCGATTGTTATTCGGATTATAGGTTAACGTATTCATATGACCTAATAAACGTTTTTGACTATATTCATACTTAGCAGTCACTTGCAACGTTGTGGGATTAATTTCATAAATAATTTGCTTTGTATTATCAGCATTTATACATGCGAGAACAAATACATCTTTTTTTGAGTTATAACAAAATCCTTGGCATTGATTTACGCCCGCATCTAACGGGATTTCTGCTAAACGAGATAAAGGCAATGGCATTTGGACAGCGCTTACAGGTTGTGCAAGCTTTGGTATATCAAAGACATTAGCAATATAATCAATCACACCTTGATCCATATTATCACCTCAATCGAACAAAAATGTATATAATCGTATATTAATTCATAAATATAAATATATAAAAAATAGGCGGTAAGACAAAAGTCTTACCGCCTAAAGTTGGTGCCGGAGGTGGGACTTGAACCCACACGGTGTTACCCGCTTGATTTTGAGTCAAGTGCGTCTGCCATTCCGCCACTCCGGCGTCTCGGAACATTTGTTATTATACAGATATCCCAATACAATGTCAACACATTTTTTATATTTTATCTAAAATATTTTGAACCGCTTCCATACCGCTGTCACATTGTTGCTTCCACGTAAGAGCTACACCTGTTATATAGCCTTTACGAGCATATTCCACATCAGTGGGAACACTTTCAGCACCATAATCTAGCTCGCCTGCCAACCAATAGTAATCCTGCCCTCTTGAGTTAATACGAGCATCAATAATATTGCTATAAGTTTGTAAACCTTGACTAACCATTTTAAAATGATCCCAATCACATACGCCACGTAACGGAAAGTTCACATTTAATAAGCCATCAAAATTCCCTTTCACATAAATTTTTTCTATCAATTCATGGATAAAGGGATGCATTTCATCCCCTCGTTCAGGAGAATATCGTTCCACAGACAATGCTAACCCTGGAATGCCATAAAAACAACTTTCCATAGCAGCAGATACAGTACCAGAATATAGCACATCTGAGCCCAGATTAAAGCCATGGTTAATACCTGAAATCACAAGATCAGGCATATCATCAGTCAATAAATAACTAAGGCCAAACTTCATGCAATCAGAAGGAGTTCCCGTTAGAGCATAAAGGCGAGGATTTTCATCCTCGCCATTGTACGCGTCTAATTTTAAAGGAATCTCAGTCGTCAATGCATGGGATTTAGCACTTTGCTCATTTGCAGGTGCTACAACGGTAATTCGATAATAATGACTTAAGTACGATGCAAGACGGCGTAAACCATCTGCTAAAATACCATCATCATTACACATTAAAATATGCATAGTCACTCCTACAGATTCTATTTTTTATTCTTATTCATATTGCCCATACGTGTTAATTTCACGTCATTCAAACCAACAGCTCGCGTATGAACTGTATGAGACCATTCCTTATTATGACGACGGAACCAACCTAAAATATTTACAGGAACCCAAGAGTATACAAAAATTGGATATAACAAATAGTAGAACCAAATTTTAGGTGGAACCTTAATTTTTAACAATACAATAAGTGGGAACAAATATTGACCAATACCGATAATTTGCCATACAGACATCGGCATAATTTGATACAAAATATTTGTATAAATCGGCACATATGCATTGATATATGAAAATACTAAATATATAGTTGTCAACAACAAGAAATAAGGCTGACTAACTTGTAAAATGCCATCTAGAATAACGATATTTCCTTGTTTAATACCTGCGGCAAATAATTTAGGAATATATCGATCCGCACAGTCAAATTGACCTTGTGCCCAACGTAAACGTTGTTTACAAGAAGCCATCATAGTCGTAACTTTTTCATCATACACAATGGCATCGTGAGCCCAAGTAGTTTTAAGACCATGTGTTAATAGCTTCATAGAGAATTCCATATCCTCAGTCAAGCTATTACAATCCCAGCCATATTCACGGATGATAGATGTACGTATACACATACCAGTACCACCTAGTGCTGTGGACAAGCCAATGCGGTATTTTGCTAAATGCCACATATGATTAACCATCCAAAACATGATGGAAAATGTACCCGCAACCCAAGAGTCTGTTGGGTTTTTAGAGTTCAAATAACCTTGAATTACAGACTCACCTTTTTCAAGATGATCATTCATTTCTAACATAAATTGAGGATGTACTAAATTATCGGCATCAAAGATAAGAAAGGCATCATATTTCCGATCCATTCTTTCCACACGATCAAACATCCACCCCATGGCATAGCCTTTGCCTACTTCTTCTTTATTGAATCGTTCATGTACATTGGCACCAGCAGCACTTGCTACCTCAGCAGTCTTATCTGTACAGTTATCGGCAACAACAAAGATATCGTACAACTCATCAGGGTAGTCCAAACTACGTAAGTTTTTTACTAACTCACCAACTACGGCTTCCTCATTATGAGCACACACAACGATAGCAAAGGAATTTTTAGGGGTATAGTTTTTATGTACTCGAGACCGCCACATACCAATTACGGCGAGCACAAAATAATAAACCGTATAAATTACGATTATTACCTGCATAGGGATCAATATCAGATCCAGTAGGTAATTCATACTATTATCCTCCACACACTTATTTACGCACTATATTTAACGCCCCATTAACAAGGCCAAATACTACATAACCAGCAAAGATCATTACTGCCCATGTATGCCAATCATATACGAGACAAGCTATGACAAAAATAGCAGTTAGTACAATGGAAAGTTTATTAATATAGATTGCAGTTTTACCTTTGAAGTCTGGGTATTTTACTTCACTAACCATTAAAAAGCCTACACCAATCATGCAAACTACTAATACAAATTGAGGAACCTCTACACCACACAATACGTAGGTAGCCGCCAAGCAACCTGCAGCTGGAATTGGCAATCCTTCAAAGTAACCATGAACTTCTTCGGTTTTAATGTTAAAACGAGCAAGACGGAATGCGCCCAATACAGCAAATACTAATAATGGTACATAGGCAATCCATCCCAAACCATAAAGCTCTTTCATATATAACATATAAGCTGGTGCTACACCAAAGCCTACAACATCTGACAAAGAGTCTAATTCACGACCCATAGGTCCTGCCACACCTAAAGCTCTCGCTACACGACCATCTAAACCATCAGCAACTAAGGATAATAGTACGCAGATAGCAGCATAGAAGGTATTCCCTGTAGCAGAGAATGTGATACCTAGAACACCAAAAGCTAAATTAGCACTAGTAAACAAATTTGGAATAATAGATTTATTCATGACGCAACCTCCCGATAACAGTGTCTCCACCTGTAATATGTTGACCTTTTTCCACGAACAACTCTACATTCTTATCCATGTAGATTTCAGTACAAGAACCGAATTTAATCATCCCGTACAATTGGCCGCGTTCAAGCACGCTATCAAGGTCTGTCCAAGATACGATACGACGCGCTAAAAGGCCTGCAATTTGTGTTACCAATACGGAAGTACGATCATTTTCAATACAAATAGTATGACGTTCATTTTCAAAACCTACACTATCTTTAAAAGCAGGCAAGAAACTGCCCATTGTGTAGTGACGGTATGTAATTTTACCATCAATAGGCGCACGATTAGCATGTACGTCAAAAACAGATAGGAAAATAGTTACTTTTTTACACTCTTTATGTAAGTAAATATCTTCGTATACATCAGAAATATCCATAATTTTACCATCCGCTGGAGATAAAATTAAATCAGGATCTTGAGGGATTACACGTTTAGGATTTCTAAAGAAATTGACGAAAAATAATGCCAGAATAAATGAAATAATCGCAATTACATAATGTCCTAAAAACCCTAATACCACCGCGATAATGAGCATAGCCCCTATCAGTGGAAACCCTTCCTTAATTATTGGTCCTGTAGGCACGATTCAACACTCCTCTATTTATTTCTAATAACGGTCCACATAAACTTCGGAATAGCCAACATGCGGCCAATCCGTTGAGGTTCTAAATATAATCGATACAACCATTCGAGACGATTGCGTTGCATCCATTCTGGAGCCCGAGGAATATTACCTGCCAAGACATCAAAGGAACCACCTATGCCGATAGCAACAACGCCATCCAGGTGACTCAATTTTTCTGAAATCCATTGTTCTTGCTTTGGTACGCCTAAGGCAACAAAGACTAATTTTGCCTTAGACTCACTAATAGCTTTAACGATTTCTTGTTCCTCTGTGCTATCGAAGAATCCATCATGAATCCCTGCTATATTTAACGGTCCAACTTGGGCAGATAAATTATCAATTGCTCGTTGAGCAACACCAGGTGCTGCTCCTAAGCAGTATACAGGAATTTGCCGTTCAGCCGCAACTTTAAATAATCGTTTAGTTACGTCTACACCAGTTACGCGTTCAGGAACATGTTCACCTTGACGCTCTGCAGCCCACAAAATGCCAGCCCCGTCAGGAACGACGAGACTAGCATTATTCAATATGGTGTGCAATGTAGGATTTTCATTTGCCAACATAACCATTTCTGCATTAGCCGTGGCTACTAAATGTAGTCCCGGCTCTTCAGTTAATTGTAAAATACGTTGGACAGCCTCATCCATTGTTACACAATCGATAGGCACAGATAAAACAGAAATACGTTTATTCAATGTAATACTCCATTATCAACCACTATAATTTGGTGCTTCAACGGTAATGCTTACATCATGCGGATGACTTTCTTTTAAACCAGCCGCTGTAATTTGAATGAATTGAGTATTTTCAATCATTTCTTGGATGTTATGACATCCGCAATACCCCATACTTGCACGCAAACCACCAACCATTTGGAAAATTGTATCAGCCAACATACCTTTATAAGGCACGCGACCTTCAATACCTTCAGGAACTAATTTCTTAGCTTCAGTTTGGAAATAACGATCTTTACTACCAAGTTTCATAGCACCTAAACTACCCATGCCACGGTATACTTTATAGGAACGACCTTGGTAAATCACTGTTTCTCCTGGACTTTCATCAGTACCAGCTAAAATATTCCCCATCATGACTACATTAGCACCAGCAGCAATAGCCTTAGCAATATCGCCAGAATATTTAATGCCCCCATCAGCGATGATAGGAATGCCATAGCGACGACCTACTTGAGCAGACTCGTAAACAGCAGTAATTTGAGGTACCCCAATACCTGCAATAACGCGAGTTGTACAAATAGATCCAGGTCCAATACCAACCTTAACAGCATCAGCACCAGCTTCAATAAGAGCCTCTGTACCAGCTGCAGTAGCAACATTGCCTGCAATAACAGGAATATGAGGATAGGCTTGTTTAATTTCTTTCAATGTACGTAGTACGCCTGCAGAATGCCCATGTGCTGTATCTACAATGATTACATCAGCCTTTGCAGATACAAGTGCATCAAGACGATCATATAAATCTTTAGACACACCAACAGCAGCACCAACTAATAGGCGGCCACTACTATCTTTAGCTGAATTTGGATATTTTGTCGCTTTTTCAATATCTTTTATAGTAATTAATCCTTTTAAGTTTCCATCATCATCTACGAGAGGTAATTTTTCAATGCGATGTTCACTTAAAATTGCTTTCGCCTCTTCAAGAGATGTACCTTCTGGTGCAGTAACAAGGGAATCCTTTGTCATGCATTCTCCGATTTGGCGTGTTAAATCAGTTTCAAAACGCATATCGCGATTTGTAATGATCCCTACTAGTTTACCATGTTCTGTGATAGGTACACCAGAAATTTTATATTTTTCCATAATTTCTGCTGCATCAGATAGTAAATTTTGAGGGCTTAAGAAAATAGGATCGACGATAACACCATGTTCAGAGCGTTTTACCTTATCAACTTCATGGGCTTGTTCTTCAATAGACATATTTTTATGGATAACACCAAGGCCACCTTCACGAGCCATAGCAATAGCCATACGGGATTCAGTAACTGTATCCATCCCAGAACTAATCATAGGGATATTCAATGTAATGTCACGAGTTAATTGAGTTTTTAACTCTACTTGATGTGGTAGCACATCAGAAGCCGCTGGTACTAACAAAACATCATCAAAAGTTAGTCCACGCATACCGAATTTATCGTCTCTCATATTTAATTCCTTTCCGTATAATAAAACAAAACTACGACCCGCCTAGTCCATCTGGACTAGGCGGTCAGTCGTAGCTTAGCGTTCAGACCGCAAAATGCCGCCTTCCATATAATCATCTTTTTTCATATCTACGAAGATAATCTTTACTGCGTCAGCAGGTACATTAACGATATCAACCGCAGCTTTAGTGATAGCTTCACCTAATTGTTTTTTTTGTTCTTTTGTGCGCCCTTCAACGAGCTCTACATGAATAAGTGGCATATTGACCTCCATAGATGAAAAATGAAATAAATTTGTTTGTTCTATTATACGGTATGAGGAACAGATACACAAGGGAAAAACCCAGATAAAATCTAATATTATCGCTACTTATGTACTTATTATTCCTACCTCTTAATTATACAATATTCTAAGAAATTTTTCACCAAATCTTTTTTCTAATTCTTCTTTCATTACAGATTCAAGTTTTTCCATTCCATACTGACTTGCAAACTCTAGTACATCCTTGCGAGCCTGTACCAATATTTCAATATCTTTAATAATATTAGCAACCCGTAAATCAGGTAATCCTGATTGAGCTAAGCCAAATAATTGACCAGAACCACGAAGCAGTAAATCTTGCTCTGCTAGTTCAAATCCATCTTGGGTCTGTTCCATCAATTTTAATCGCTCTTGGCTCACATCATTTTTAGAATCACTCACAAGAATGCAATAAGATTGATGAGACCCACGACCTACACGGCCACGTAACTGATGTAATTGAGATAGGCCAAAACGTTCTGCCCCTTCAATACACATAATGGTCGCATTTGGCACATTAACACCAACCTCGATAACGGTAGTAGAAACGAGCAATGAAATCTCACCCCTATGGAAGGCATTCATCACTTCATCCTTTTCACTTGGTTTCATGCGCCCGTGTACAAGACCAACTTCATAAGCCTTGTAAAAGTACTCTTTTAACTCCAGATATAATTCCTCAGCAGCTTGTAAATCTAACTTTTCAGATTCTTCAACAAGTGGGCATACTACATAAACTTGACGACCTTCTGCCATCTCCTTGCCAAAGAATGTTCTTAATCGTTCCTTATACGAACTATCTACAGCATAGGTTTTGACAGGTTTACGTCCCGGTGGCATTTCTTTAATTAAGGATACTGCTAAATCACCATACACAGATAATGTCATGGTTCGTGGAATTGGTGTAGCCGTCATAATAAGTACGTGAGGATATGTCCCCTTCTGTTGCAACCGAGCCCGTTGTTCTACACCAAAGCGATGTTGTTCATCGATAATAACAAGTCCTAAGTTGTGGAAGTTAACACCTTCCTGAATAAGAGCATGAGTGCCAATTATCATATGAATGGATCCATCAGCTAACCCTTCATAGATTCGTTCTTTTTCTTTTTTTGTAGTAGAACCCGTTAATAGCTCTATGGTAATCCCCAAATTACCACATACTTCTGTTATACCTTCGTAATGTTGTGTCCCTAAAATCTCCGTTGGAGCCATTAACGCCCCTTGGTACCCATTTTCAATGGCTTTCAACAAACTCAAGGTAGCTACAACCGTTTTACCGGAACCTACATCACCTTGCAATAATCGCTGCATAGGCCGTTCATCTTCCATATCGATACGAATGTCCTCTAATGCACGCTGTTGATCCCCTGTTAAGGAGAACGGTAAATTTTCTATACACTGAGCCATTAAGTCTCCATTGGGACCCATCTTAGGACCTTTATGACATTGTTCTTTATTTCGTAACAATGCCAATCCAGATTGCATGACAAATAACTCCTCATAAGCGAGTTGATGACGCGCCTCTTCATATCGCTCTGAAGACTCTGGGAAATGCATCATTTTAAATGCATCATAACGATTCATATATTGATGTACTTCACGAACTTCAGCAGGCAAAATCTCTGGCAACTCATGATTAGCTGCAAACCAATTACGTACCGATGAGCGCACCACAAATTGAGATACCCCATCTGCAAGAGCATAAATAGGAACGATACCACGATCAGGTTCTCCACCGTCTCCCAAATTTTCTATTTGGGGTGTATTCATTTGCATAGACCCATATTGGAACTCGGCTTTACCATACGCATATAGGAGCTGACCCTTTTTGTAAAAGTTCTTCTTATACCCTTGGTTAAATAGCACAATCTTTAAAGGACTTGTACCATCTGCAATGACTACTTCTAAAATAGACAATCGAGGGCGAGGACGTTTTTCTTGTACAGCAATAACATTCCCAACCACGCCACCAGTCATACCAGACTTTAAATCACCAATTCTATAAATCGTACGGCGGTCTTCATAGGTTCTTGGGAAATACGTTAACAAGGATGTTATATTGGTAATTCCCAACTTATGTAATTGTTTCTCTCGACCAGGACCTATCCCCTTTATGGTCGTCAACCGTTCATCCATAGAAACTCCTTTAAATATACGATAAACACATGAGATATATCCAATTTCTGTATATCCTTGTGTAAAAGCCCACTTATATCATAGAATATGATATATAGTATACCTTATATTGTAGTATATTTCATAAAAAGAGCAATATGTACGATAAAAACACTTGCTTTACGCTACTCTTTATGATAATATACTTTTGTTATGTTATAGATTAAGCTTGGAGGTGGAAACTATGGCAAACCTTTGCGAAGTATGTGGCAAATCCACATCTAGCGGTATGAACGTGAGTCACTCTCACATTCGCACAAGAAAAACTTGGAAACCGAACATTCAAAGAGTACGGGCGGTTGTAGACGGTGCTACTAAAAAAGTAAACGTATGCACTCGCTGCCTTCGTTCTAATAAAATTACACGCGCGTAAAATAAAAAGTACATGTACTCTTTGGGGTTCTAGAGCCCCAAAAAAAGCAGTTAGTTCATTTGAACTAACTGCTTTTTTTGTTATCTATATACCTATTATTTAATGATTTATAGCGTAATATTTGGAATATAATACTGTTTAAATAGCTTAATGGCATATTGATCCGTTAAGCCTGCTACATAATCTACCACATCACGGGTAGAATAAAACTCTCTTGTACTTTCACAGCCCTCCATATCATCAGGATGTTCCATAAAGTGAGTAAATAAGTTTTTCACCACATGAGATGCCTTATTTCGATCTGGAATTAAAGCCGGCGCTAAATAAACATTTTTAAACATAAATTGACGGAATAGATTCATGGTCATCTCTATATCACTAGACATAGAAATAACAGGTTTATCTAAAGACTCTCGCACCATATCTTCAACCATGGCAGTAATCATACTAGAAGGAGTCATACCAAAATGCTCTCGCACTTCAAAAGGTAATTCCTCAGCCGTCAACATACCAGCGCGCTGTGCATCATCAAAATCATGACACAAATAGGCAATGCGGTCTACGATACGAATAATTTGACCTTCCAAAGTGACAGGGATATGTGCCCCTGTATGACCTACGATGCCATCACGTACAGCAGTCGTTAAATTAAGACCTTGATGGTCTCCATGCTTTTCTAAGACTTCAACCATACGCAAGCTTTGTTCATTATGATTAAAGTGACCAACCATATCACGCAACGCATATTCACCGACGTGACCAAATGGGGTATGTCCCACATCATGCCCCATAGCGATAGCTTCTACTAAATCTTCATTTAGTCGCAACGCACGAGCCACTGTACGACCTATTTGTCCTACCTCAAGGGTATGGGTCATACGCGTACGATAATGGTCACCTGGCGCAATATAAACTTGTGTCTTATGCTTTAACCGTCTAAAACATTTACTGTGAATAATGCGGTCCCGATCACGTTGAAAGGCAGTTCTAAGTGAATCGGGAGCTTCCTCTAAATCACGGATGGCATCACGGCTTTTAGCTGCATAAGGAGAGAGGAGTAAAACCTCCCTCTCCTCTATTTGTTCCCGTATATTCATTTACCCTCCGATGCACGGTTTTTATCGATCAATTGCATAACTAGAGATGCTGTTTCTTCGATAGATTTATTAGAAACATCTAGCACTTGGCAATGTAAACGACGCATAATAGCTTTTGCATATTCTAATTCAGATTGAATACGCTCAATAGATGCGTAGTTTGCTTCGTCTTCAAGACCGATAGCGCGTAACCGTTCACTACGAATATTATTTAATTTGAATGGGTCAATAATAAGGCCCACGATTTTTTTTGCTGGAATTTTAAATAATTCCTCTGGTAATGGTACCTCAGGTACTAATGGCAAATTGGCAGCTTTAATCTTTTTGTACGCCAGGAACATAGATAATGGCGTCTTACTTGTTCTAGATACACCAATAATAACTACATCGGCCTTTTCAAAGCCAGATGGATTTTTACCATCGTCATATTTTACGGCAAATTCAATGGCTTCTACCTTTTTGAAGTATTCTTGGTCAAGCTTATGAACCATACCAGCTGTCATACGAGGCTTTGTGGATGCAACAGTACCTACAGCATTGAGAACTGGGCCCATAATATCTACAGCAGGAATATTGTATTCTGCTACTTTTTCATGAAGATATTTGCGCAAAGACTCAGATACAATGGTATGACAAATAACATGATTACCACGTTTTGCATCTGCTATAACTTCATCAATTTGGCTTTCACTATCAATATAAGGAATACGAACAATTTCAATTTGTTCCTTATCATATTGACTCGCCGTAGCTCTTGCTACAGCCTCTGCAGTCTCCCCAAGGGAGTCCGATATTGCATAAATAATTTTTTCTGCCATTCTATCAACCTCAATGTATGCTACATTCTAAAAATACTTTCGCTACCGTCGTTTTAGATACACGGCCTACAACCTTTAGGCGTTTCTTGTTTTCCACATCCTCGCGAACGACGACAGGTAAACAATCCACTTCATAATCTATCATCTTCTGTGCAGCCTCTACTAATGTATCGGTAGGCTCCACAGTTATAACCTTACTCACAGGGGTCATAATCATAGATATAGGCATTGTGTGCGAATCTGTTTGCCCCATAGAGGCACGCAACAAGTCCTTACGGGATACGACACCTACTAAATAGGAATCATCACACACTAGAATAGTCCCTACATCTTCAGTAAATATAGTAACAATCGTGTCATACAAACTTGTATCCCCGTTGACTACAACGGCTTGAGATAATACATCACTTACCAGAAATGACTTTAATCGCTCCGCCGTTTGTGTTTCTTTTGAAAGTCCCACATAGTAATAACCTACATTCGGACGCGCATCTAAAACACCTAGCATAGTTAACACCGATAAATCTGAACGCAATGCAGATCTAGTAACCTCTAAATGTTCAGCAATAGCACTGCCCGTTACAGGCCCTTCTTCACGAACGATTTGAGCAATTTGTTCTTGTCGTTTCGACAGTTTCACACGGTAACCCCCTTTCATCTCTGTTTGTATTATATCCTAAGTTACCATTCAGAAAAAGAGGAGACCTACGGGCCTCCTCCTTCAATACCACTATATGATTACCAAGTTAAGTCATCAGTTTCTTGACGACCACGACCAGTCATAGCATCGAGCATAATTCGTTGTTCGATTTGAGCCACCATTTTCTTAGTGTTCACAACCGCATCTGGGTTAACAGAAATGGAGTCGATACCACTCTTCACGAGGAATTCGCAAAGTTCAGGATACACGCTTGGCGCTTGACCACAGATGGATACAGTTTTACCATCTTTGTGAGCCACTTCGATGAGATGGCGAATCGCTCTACGAACTGCTAGATTCCGTTCATCATAGATATGTTGAACTGTTTCGTTATCACGGTCACAGCCAAGAACGAGCATAGTCAAGTCGTTAGAACCGATGGAATAACCATCTACATATTTATTGAATTGATCAGCTAAGATTATATTGGATGGAATTTCAGCCATAAGCCAGATTTTGAAATCTTTACCGCGTACAAGGCCTTCTTGAGCCATTAAGTTAGTAACAAGTTCAGCTTCCTCTATAGTACGGCAGAATGGAATCATAACTTGTAAGTTTTTGAAACCAAATTCGTTACGTACTTTTTTGATTGCTTCTAATTCTAATTTAAAAGCAGGTGTATATTTTGGATCATAGTAACGAGCTGCACCACGCCAGCCAAGTAATGCACTGGATTCATGTGGTTCATATTTGTCGCCACCGTTGAGATCACGGTATTCGCTAGATTTGAAGTCGCTCAAACGAACTACTACTTGGCGAGGAGCTAATGCTTGACACACTTTACGCATACCTTCTGCCAATGTATTAACTGCAAAATCACTGCGACCAGTTTCGATAAGATGTAATGGGTGTTCGTGAATGAAAGTTGTCCAAATGAACTCTTCACGCATTAGACCAATGCCATCACATGGTAATACACCATGTTTTTCAGCTAAATCAGGATTGCCTAAATTCATGTAAATCTTAGTGCCTGTTACAGGAACATATTCAGTTGCAACACTTGCAGTAGCTTGTGCTTCTGGCTTTTTAACGATATCTTCTAATACACCATCGTATACGATACCATTTGTGGCATCAACAGTAATCATTTGACCATCTTTAATGGATGTTGTTGCTTCATGGCTACGGCTCTTAGTACCTACGATACAAGGAATACCAAGCTCACGGCTAACGATAGACGCGTGACAAGTCATACCACCAGCATCAGTAACGATTGCTTTTGCCTTTTTCATTGCTGGTACCCAGTCAGGAGCTGTCATAGCTGTGACAAGGATTTCGCCTTCTTTGAATTCATCAATATCCTCAGGATTGATGATAACATGAGCTTTACCGGCTGCATTACCAGGGGAAGCTGGCAAACCTTTTACAATAATTTCACGATTACCTGCATCTAATGTGCTAGGTTTTTCAGTTGTTTTTGGTTTTTCTTTACGGGACCAAACTGTTTCTGGACGAGCTTGTAAAATCCAAATTTTACCGTCTCGTTCATCTACGCCCCACTCCATATCCATGTAACAACCATAATGTTTTTCGATTGCTTTTGCGTATTTAGCAAGCTCCAAAACTTGAGCATCTGTAATAACTTGTTGTTTAGCTTCATCTGCTGGAACAACTTCTTCAACACAGTCGCCGTCAGCTTTACGAACTAAGCGGATATTTTTGTCATTAATCATGCGATCTGTAATTTCCATTTTATCTTTATCTACATGGAAATTATCTGGTGTAACTGTACCTTGTACAACGTACTCACCAAGACCCCAAGAACCTTCGATAAGGATGTTGTTATCGTTACCTGTTACAAGGTCAACAGTGAACATTACGCCAGCGGCTTTAGAGAATACCATCATTTGAACGGCTGCACTCAATGCTACTGTCATATGATCGAAACCTTGTTTTACACGGTAGTATGTTGCACGATCTGTGAAAGTAGATGCATAACATTCTTTTACTTTCTCGATGATAACGTCAGCACCACGTACATTTAAATATGTATCTTGTTGGCCTGCAAAGCTTGCGTCTGGCAAGTCTTCTGCTGTTGCACTAGAACGAACTGCTACGAATGGATTTTCTTCGTTTACTTTTTTACCAAGTTCTTCATAAGCATGACGGATAGCATCTGCCAATTCTTTAGGCATTTCTTCTTCGCAAATCATGCGGCGAATTTTAGCACATACTTCACGCAATAATGCAGAATTTTCTACATCATCTAACGCATCAAGTTCAGCGCGGATTTTATCTTCCAAACCTGTTGCTTTCATAAACTCACGATAACCATGAGCAGTTGTAGCAAAACCATAAGGTACAGGTACATTAGTGGAGGATGTCAATTCCCCTAAGGAAGAAGACTTACCACCAACTAAATTAACATCTTCACGTTGTAATTCATCAAACCAAAGTACGTATGCTGTTTCGCGATTCATGTGAGAACCTCCTAGTCAATTAGTGCAACACATTAAACCTTTTACACATAAATAGTATACCTTAATTTAAAATCTGTCAATTTATATAAGGATTATTATGCAAATAAATCTCCCTATAGATATCTAAAAAGTTTTTCAGCACTCGCCCCGTTAGTCCCCATATGGTGTATTGTTTATAGGGATAGAAATAGACTGAGTAGTTTTGTCTAATTTTCCAGTCTATGTTGTAGCCTTCTAATAAATGGAATGGAAAGTCCTTTAATGGTCTTGTAGCTATATCTAGATGACCTACAGTTGGCTCCATCTCTAATAGATATTGTAAAGGTACGGTAAACACTTCTCCTACTTCATCAGGATTTGGTTTTAAATCACTTGTATGTAATCGCACTGCAACGGCATATAGTTTTACCCCAATAGCAGATACAAAGCAGTCTAAATTACCAAGTAATTCTATTTTGTCTAAATCTATACCGAGTTCTTCAGAGCATTCACGCATGGCAGCATGGGCACTGCTTTTATCATTAGGCTCACAGTGGCCACCAGGAAAGCTAATTTCACCAGGCTGACGGCGTAGCTTATTACTGCGTACAGTAAACACTACATGGTCTTCCCCATCTATTTCTAGTAATGGTACGGCTACGGCCGCAGTTATAACATCAATATCGGTGAGAACAGTATGTTCTCGTTTTTCTAGGAAATTAGATAGTTTCTTGTCCATATATAGTCCTCTTACTTTATAGTAAAATTTATATGATATCCATATAAATCTTTTATGTATCAAATTAGTATTTTATATTTATCTTTTATATTTATCTTTTATATTTATCTTTTATATTCATCTTTTATATTCATTATACATTAACTTGTACCTAAATTTTGGAGTTACTATTAATAGATACAATAGAGGAAAATCTTATAAAGAAAATGGACAAAAAAACTGTGATGAGGTTTCTACCCCATCACAGTTTTATATTAGTTAAATTTAATTTTTACGAATTTACGTTTACCTACTTGAACGATCATGCCCTCTTCAAGGGTAAGGTTTTCTTCTGTATATTTTTCTCCATTTACTTTAAAAGCACCAGCTTTAATGGAGCGACGTGCTTCACCATTAGAGGCAGTCAAACCAGCATCTGTACAGAATTGCGGTACAAAGATTGGTTCTGTTGGCGCATCCAAAGCGTATTCAGGAATATCTGTAGGCAACGCGCGTTGTTGGAATACGCGTTTGAATTCTTCTTCTGCTTCGAGAGCAGCTTCTTCACCATGGTACAAACGAACGATGGTACGAGCTAATTGCATTTTAGCATCACGTGGATGTAATTCACCACTTTCAAGACGTTTTTCCATATCTTCTTGCTCTTCGATTGGCATGTCTGTAACGAGCATGAAGTAACGCATCATCAATTCGTCTGGAATGGACATTGCTTTACCATACATTTCTTTAGGTTCTTCATCGATACCGATGTAGTTACCTAAAGATTTACTCATTTTTTGAACACCATCAAGGCCTTCAAGCAATGGCATTGTAATAACAACTTGTGGTTCTTGACCTTCTAATTCTTGTAAATGACGACCCATTAACAAGTTGAACGTTTGGTCTGTACCACCAAATTCAACATCAGCATGTAATGCTACAGAATCTTGACCTTGCATCAATGGATACATAAATTCATGAACACCGATTGCACGACCTTCTTTGAAACGTTTATTGAAATCATCGCGTTCCATCATACGCGCTACAGTGTAAGAACTTGCCAAGCGAAGCACATCAGCAAAATTCATAGATTCTAGCCATTCACTATTGTCGCGGACGATAGTTTTTTCAGGATCTAACACTTTAAAGATTTGTGTTTTATAGGTTTCAGCATTTTTCAATACTTCTTCTTTTGTAAGTGGTGGACGAGTTACACTTTTACCAGTAGGATCACCAATACGAGCAGTGAAACCGCCGATAACGATCACTACTTGATGACCAAATTCTTGGAACAAACGTAGTTTGCGAAGTGGTACTGTATGGCCTAAATGAATATCTGGCGCTGTTGGGTCCAAACCTAATTTTACAACTAAAGGTTTATTTTCCTTAATGGATTTTTCTATTTTCTTTACAAAATCTTGTTCATTAATTAAATCTGCTACGCCGTGTTTAATTTGGCGCACTTGTTCTTGAGCACTAACCATGATAATCCTCCTCGAAATACTATTGTTTTAGTATACCATTATCTAAAAACTTTCACAATTATATATATAGTATTGGTTTTAACCCTTTTATGATATAATATTTATAACTGCGTAATAGAATTTACGTTATATTTACTAACAAAAGAAAAAAGAGGTGACTCTATGAGTAATAACTCAAATGCGAGAAGTAGCCGCCGTTCTAATAGTAGCGGCTCTACACCGAAGAAAACAAGTCCGAAGCGTCTATTTTGGATTTGTGCTCTTCTCCTTATACTCATCGTAGCCGGAGGTGGCTGTGGTTTCATCAGTGCTACACTGTCTAACCTACCAGATGTATCCAATGTACGTCCTTCTGCATCGTCTCAAATTTACGATGTCCATGGTAATCTTATCACAACGGTTCATTCCACAGAGAACAGATTACCTGTACCTTTAAAAGATGTACCAAAGGATTTACAAAATGCCTTTGTTGCTACTGAGGACTCTCGCTTCTATTCCCATCACGGTATCGACCCTGTTGGTATCTTGCGTGCTGTATGGGTTAACATTGTTCATAGTGGCGTATCTGAAGGTGGTTCTACAATCACTCAACAGTTAGCGCGTAATGCATTCTTATCTCAAGACAGAACATTTAAACGTAAAATTTCTGAAGCATTGCTAGCACTTAAAATTGAACAACATTACACGAAGGATGAAATCCTTGAAATGTACATGAACCAAATTTACTTTGGCCAAGGTGCATACGGTGTACAATCTGCAGCTCATGTATACTTTGGTAAGGATGCTAGCCAATTAACGCTAGCCCAAGCAGCACTTATTGCAGGCTTACCACAAAGTCCTAACTACTACTCTCCATTCAATGATTTGGAAGCTAGTAAAAAACGTCAAGCTGTTGTATTAGGCCAAATGGTTAAATACGGTTACATTACACAAGAGCAAGCTGATGAAGCACGTCAAGCAGATTTAGGCTTAGTGGCAAAACAAGAACAAACGCATGAAAAATCTAATGCATCTTACTTCATTAACTATGTTATTGCACAAGTTTCTGAAAAATATGGCGATGATGCAATCTACAAAGATGGTTTAAAAATTTATACCACTCTCGATATGGATGCGCAAAATGCTGCTGTTGCAGCAATGCAAAATCTACCAACTATGTATACTGACCAAAATGGTCTACACCAACCACAAGGTGCTATCGTAGCAATGAATCCACATAATGGTTATATCGTTGCCATGGTCGGTGGTCGTGGAGATGATGCCTTTAACCGTGCATCACAAGCGGAACGTCAACCAGGCTCTGCTATGAAACCATTCGTTTACTTAGCTGCTATTCAATCTGGTAAAACTCCAGGGTCCATTGTTGATGATAGCCCTGTTGATTTTAATGGATGGCGTCCTCAAAACTATGAACGAAACTTTGAGGGTAATATTACATACCGCTATGCATTACAACATTCTCGTAACGTACCAGCTGTAAAAATTGCTGATGAAGTAGGTATGTCTAAGATTATCGACTTAGCTAAGAAGATGGGTATTACTACCTTAACTGATGAAGATAACAACTTATCAACAGCACTTGGTGGTTTAACTCATGGTGTTTCACCATTGGAAATGGCTGAAGCTTATGGCGTACTTGCTAATGGTGGCGTCAAGGTTCAACCTACAGCAATCATAAAAATCGTGGACCGCAACGGACAAGTAGTGGAAGAAAATTCCATCCAAGAAAAGCGCGTCGTTGAAGAAAAAGATGCTGCTATCATCACTGATATGTTAGAATCTGTTATTAATGGTGGTACTGGTGGCAATGCTGCTATCGGTAGACCTGCAGCTGGTAAAACAGGTACAACAGATGATGAAAAAGATGCTTGGTTCGTTGGATATACGCCTGATTTAGTTGCTGCTGTTTGGATTGGTGATGACTACGGATCTGAAACATTAGGTATTACTGGTGGTTCAACGCCAGCTGTAATGTGGAGACAATTTATGTCGGCCGCATTAGCCAATACCCCTGCTTCCGACTTTAATGTACCAGCTAGCGCTCAAGCAGCTGTTTCTGAAGGTTATTATAATCCTGTAAAAGCACAGCCTAAAAAAGAAGCTGCTAAGGACGAAAAAGCAGACAAAAAAGACGATAAAGACAAATCGAAAGATGAAGCTGTAAAAGATGACAGTGGCTCAAAAGATGATGCAACTGAACAGAAATCTAATTCATCGAAAAGTAAAAAGTCTAGTAAAAAAGATCGTTAATCTCATACTCTAAAGGAGCGGAACATGTGTTCCGCTTCTTTCTTTTACGTAAAAAGGTAGTAAGTTCTAAGAACTTACTACCTCTTCTATTTCTATATATGTATATGGCTATACCCCATAACCAATTTGATATACGATAATAATTTACTGTATTATATATAACTATATCACTATTGTGTAGCTTTATTTCAGAACTACATTGGTAGCTCCTACACCACCTTCGTCATAGCCTGCCGTTTCAAAATGAGCTACATGCGGTAAGGTACGCAAATATTGATGTACACCTTCACGTAATGCGCCAGTCCCCTTACCGTGAATAATGCGCACTTGATTAACACCACCAAGCAAGGCTTGGTCAATAAATCTACCAACAGAAACTGTCGCTTCATCTACCGTTTGTCCAAGAATATTGATTTCAGTACGAACCTCTTTTTGGCGTTGTACGGCAGAGCCCCCCATACGTTTTCTAGTTTTAGGCATAGCTGCTTTTTGTTCCCGTGCAAGCTTATTTCCTTCTTCACGTGTAGTAGATTGTAATTCGCTAACCTTTACAGTAGCTGTTAGTCCATTAATATCTACATTCACACGATTGCCATTGATAGCTAATACGGTACCTAATGAGCGCAAAGATGTAACATATACTGCTTGGCCTACCTTAATAGCATCTGCAGTCAAAGATTTACGATCATCATCGACTGGAGATTCTGGTATATGTACATTAGAGATACCCTTACGTGCAGCATTAATAGCAGATTGACGCTTATCCTTATTTGTTTCAGAGAATTGTGCTTTCAATTGCTTGATAATCGCTTCCCCTTCGACGCGTAAGCTACGTTTCATAGATTCTGCATCAGCTTGAGCTTTGGCTAAGATTTGTTTACGCTTTTCGTTAAACTGTTTCTTTTCCTTCTCTAATTGACCACGCATGCGACGTGTTTCATCAAGCTCTTTCTTTAAGGCTCTTTCCCGTTCAGATGCCTTACGAAGTTGCTCATTCAAATCTGAAAGAACTTCTTCCATTTCATGGCTACCAAATTGAGATTTATACTCTGCAGCGCGCGTTACGATATCTTTTGGCAAACCTAAACGGGCCGCAATACTCAATGCATGGCTACTACCTGCTACACCGATATGAAGTCGATATGTTGGCTTTAACGTACGCTCATCAAACTCTACATGGCCGTTTTCGATTCCTTCTGTATGGTATGCATAGTTTTTAAGCTCATTATAATGGGTGCTTACCATCATAAGGGCACCTTTTTTACGGAAGAACTCAAGGATAGATACAGCAAGTGCACTACCTTCCTCTGGATCTGTACCGGATCCAAGTTCATCCAGTAATACCAAGTCATTTGGACCACAATGTTTAATAATGGAAATAACTTGTGTCATATGAGCAGAGAACGTACTAAGGCTAGCCTCAATACTTTGTTCATCCCCAATATCGGCAAAGATATTTTGGAATATAGGCAACATTGAGCCGTGGTCTGCAGGGATAAATAGACCACATTGGTTCATTAAACTCAATAACCCTAATGTTTTAAGGGATACTGTTTTACCGCCTGTATTAGAACCAGTAATCAATAAAATACGGTACGATGTACCTAATTGAATATTTGTAGGCACTACCACATTCGGTGGGATTAATGGGTGCCGAGCTCTCATGAGATTGACAGTTCTATCAGTACTCAAGATGGCCGGTACACCCTTATAAGAAATAGCAAGGCTCGCCTTACCATATACAAATTCGATGTGGGATATCTTTTCACAAGCATCCATCAAATCATTACTATGTTGTTTTACAAGGGCTGATAATTCACGGTAAATACGCAATACCTCTTGCTCTTCACCAATCAATGCCTCTTGTAATTCATTATTTAGATTCACCAAGCGCATCGGTTCAATATAGAGTGTTTGACCCGTTGCAGAACGGTCGTGAATAAGACCATCAAAATATTGGCGATATTCCTGTTTTACAGGGATTACATAGCGATTGTTACGCTGTGTAATGATTGTTTCTTGGAAATACTTCTGATTATCCTTGTCGTGTAAGATAGCTTGAATATCATTTTTAATCTTTTCACGAGTTTTAATAATCGTATTTCTTAGGCTCGCCAACTTAGGAGATGCTGTATCAAGCAATTCCCCTTTTTCATCAAAAACGCGTTTAAAGCGATTTTCAATGCGATCTGTATTTGGCATATCCTGTACCCATAAGGATAGTAAAGGATATTCCATATATTTCGTTCTAAAAAACTTTGTCATGCGCTTATAAGCACCAATGGTTAAATAAATATCCCACAATGCTTCACGAGTAAGGACAAAGTCTTTACGACTCTTCTTACAGGACTCACGAATATCTCGCGTACCGCCTAACGGTTGTTCTACCTCAGTTTGCAAAGAACGCATTGCCTCCGCCGTTTCATCAAGGTTCTCTTGAATGGCTTTCGCATCTGTCATAGGTTCGATGTGCATAGCTAATTCTTTAGCAATGGTAGAACTACAGTGTTGTTGTAATTGTTCTTTTATATGGTGAAAGTCTAATACATCTTCGTTAAACAATGTACTACCTCTTTTATAAAATACCTCTAAAATAGTGGCCCCTTGTAATAGGTGTATCATCTTTACCTACACTCTTAGGCGGAGCCTCTTTTGTTCCATTTTGAATGGATACATAATCTGCTACGATAGTACGCAAGCGATGTGGATCCATATGTCGACCATCGATGCGCAAAATATGTAGCCCTTTTCGATGTAACTCTGGCACATAGGCACGCATGTCCATTTCATGACTATTCATGATGTGCATACGGCAATAAGGATCGGTACGCAATGGGAACACTTCCCCTTTACGGTCCTTCAATGCATAGTCCTCCCTTACACATGGCATAGGACAGTTTTCCTTTTTACCAGTGCCCACAAAGCTTGCAATGGCACAGTATTCGGAAATCATCATTTCTGTGTAACCATGTACCATTATTTCTAATGGCAATTTAGTAGATTTTTGCAAGTTAACAAGTTGTGCCAAGGTTAACTCTAAGGATGGCGCTATGCTACTCATATGTAAATCTTCCCATACTTGTAAGGAAGAGCCATTAAATATATTAAGGCCTGTATCGGCTTCAATAGCACCTGTATACCCTAAGTCACGAAGCCACAATAACGCTTGAGGGACGTGAATAGAAATGCTATCCGGTTTCGCCTCAACTATGGCCTCAAGGGTATTCATATACGCCTTTACTTCATCATCTTTCACGACCCGAGGCGTAGCAAATACACAGAGTACATTATAGTCTTTGCAAATCTTAGCTACCTGCCCGTAGATGCTAAGTTCATAAGGTTTACGTTGTAAACGGTCACCACCGAAGATAATCTTCTTAGCGCCCCCTTCAATAGCTGCTTTCACAGCCTCTAGTTCATCAACGCGAGCACTCACCATAGGCTCAGAATATTGAACCTTACCCTTAGCAACCATAGATGACATATCTTGAGGCTCTACAGCCAGCTCAGCCCAAGCCGTTTCATGGTCTGTAATCAGTAAGTTTTCTAGCGCTTCTACAGCATCTCGGCGCAATGCATTTAACACACTAGCTGGCCACATATAAGGTCCATCAGGAATAGACATAGAGCCAAGCGTAAACAATGTATTGCCTAATCTACCTACTTGGTCAGTAACCTTCTCTAATGTAGTCGGTTTATTGTTAGCATAAACCGGTTCAAACTCATTAGATACAGTCACAGTACGCCCATCATTCAATACAAAGGTAAGGTCTGTGCAAGGTTGTTCTCGGTCTGTATTAATAGATAGATAACCATGTACCTCTAATTTAGCACTAAAATCTTGTAAGCCTCGTTGCTTTTGAGATTTTGGCGTAGATGCTAAAAATACTTGTCCCGCTGCAAACCCTTCATCAGGTTTGCCTACAAAATGCTTTTCATCCATTAAGGACCAATTTTGATCAATTTGATAATACGTAATACTACCAGAATCTTGCATTACCTTTAAAAGTGATCCTTTTTCAATCGGTTCTGTTAGGAATAAATGAACTTGTCCTTTTTTGACCTCTGCTTTACCAATTAATTTGCCTTGATTATTTGGAGCTACAACAGTCATCATAGATTTCCCTACATGGTCTGTTAAGTAATCTGTAGAGAAGCCACGATTAAACCCAGATGCCAATGCATCGGCATCAGCAGCATCCATATGAGCCGTATCTAAAATATGGCGATAAGTCCCAATAACTTGGCGTACATAGGAAACCTTCTTCATACGTCCTTCTACCTTAAAGGATGTAACACCGGCAGCTACGAGCTCATTCATATGCTCACTATAGTTAAGATCCTTTGGACTTAATAGATAGGCTTCGTGTTTAGGTAGCAAACTAGTACCAGAAGAATCCAATAGTTCATAAGGCAACCGGCAAGGTTGTGCGCAAGCACCACGGTTACCACTGCGACCACCGATAAAGGAACTCATCAAGCATTGACCAGAATAGCACACACATAAGGCACCATGTACAAAGACTTCGATTTCAGCTGTACAGTTTTTACAAATATGTTCAATTTCAGGAAGGCTCAATTCACGAGCCAATACAACACGGGTAAAACCGAGGCTTTCATAAAAACGAACAGCATCTAATGTAGCCGCCGTCATCTGCGTACTGCCATGCAAGTGAAGTTTAGGAGCCACACGCTGAGCTAGTTTAGCAACTGCTAAATCTTGAACGATAATAGCATCCACACCGATGCGCTCTAAGTCCTTTAAATACGCCTCGAGATCCTTTAATTCGGAATCACCTATGAGGATATTTACGGTTACATATACGGACACATCTAAAATATGAGCCAAACGAATAGCCTCAGCCAGTTCTTCAATGCCAAAGTTTGCTGCATGAGCACGAGCATTAAAGCCTTTACCGCCAAGATAAATAGCATCAGCCCCAGATTCTAAAGCGGCTATAAAGTTTTCCATCGTACCGGCAGGAGCCAATAATTCCATGGATAATCCTTTCTACCTAACTAAAGGTATAACTATAGTACTAAAAGGGTTTACCATATGGTAAACCCTTTCAATATACTGCTTGAGATTAACGTAATCTGCAGTTAATTTCTGCTAATGCATCGATAATAGCTTGAATGTTACCATCAATATCTTCATCATTCAACGTGCCTTCCATAGAGCGGAATTGCAAGTTGTATGCAAGACTGCGGTAACCAGCTTCGATATGTTCACCTTCGTAAACGTCGAAGATAGATGCACTTTCTAAATATTCGCCACCATGCTCTTTAATGATAGATAAAATTTCACCACTAGATACGGACACAGGTGCCACAATAGCAAGGTCACGGCTAGTACCTGGGAATTTACTGAAAGATGTATAGCGGAATGCTGGAATCGTTAAGGATAATACTGCTTCCAAATCGATTTCAAACATGTATACTTTTCCTGGTAAATCAAAGTTTTTGCTCACTTGTGGATGTAATTCACCATATTGAGCAATCATTTTACCATCAACTACGTATTGAGCACTTACACCAGGGTGGAAGTAAGGTTCAGTGCCACGATTAATTTCATAGCCTTTAACACCTAGTTCAGCCAACAACGCATCTACGATACCTTTTACATCATAGAAATCTGTAGTGCGTTCTGCTTGATTCCAGCCAGCTTGGTTTGCTTTGCCCATCAAGATACCACAAGCCATAGGGCTTTCATGAGGTACCTCTGTCAAAGGCAATGCTTTTGGTTCATATACATTCGCTGTTTCAAACAACCAAAGATCCTTATTTTGTTGCGCAATATTGCGTTTGGCAGCTTCGATAACAGCTGGCACCAATGTAGTACGCATATAAGGGAATTCTTCGGAAATAGGATTCAAAATTGGAATGGCTGTATAACGGCTATCCCCTTCAGGAAGCATCATATTGGAAAGGCCATCTTTATGCATAAAGCTAAATGTAATGATTTGAGTCATACCCAATTTAGCTAACGTATGTGTTACCTCTTTCGTAAGAGCTTTCTTAGGCGTCATACCACCAGAGGACAATACGGCTACAGGAATTGTAGGAGCGATATTATCATAGTTATAAATACGAGCTACCTCTTCAGCGATATCAGGCATTACTGTTACGTCACCGCGCCATGTTGGAACGAGGGCAGATAATTGGTCCCCTTCTTCAGTTACAACGAATTCAAGAGCAGTCAAAATGCGAACCATTTCGTTTTTTTCAATGTTTGTACCCAAGTAATCGTTGATTTGTTTTGCTGTGAAAGTAACTGTATGTTGCTCTACAGGGTTCTTGTACACATCGATAATGCCTACATCAACTTTACAGGATGGGCAAATTTGTTGCAACAACTGTGCTGCTCTGTCGATAGCATAGGCAGTGTATTTATGGTTTACGCCACGTTCAAAACGTCCAGATGCTTCAGAACGCATACCAAGCGCTTTTGCAGTGCGGCGAATGGATGGTCCATTAAACACAGCAGCTTCAAGCATAACAGTAGTCGTTTCATTTGTTACTTCGCTATCAAAGCCACCCATGATACCAGCTACACCTACTGGGCGTTCTGCATCGGCAATAATAAGCATAGAGTCATTCAATTCACGTTCAGAACCATCAAGTGTAACAAGAACTTCACCATTTTTAGCACGTCTTGCCACTAGTTGATGACCTTTTACATGGTCATAGTCATAAGCATGCATAGGTTGACCAAGTTCTAACATAACATAATTTGTTACATCTACTACATTATTAATAGGACGAATACCGCTGTTACGCAAACGATTTTGCATCCACAATGGAGATGGCTCAACCTTTACATCTGTAACGATACGAGACATGAATCGTGTACAAAGATCATCCGCTTCGATAGATACAGATGCTTTGCCTTCAATGGACTCACCATTTTCGTTAACCATGATAACAGGGAATAAAGCTTTTTGATTTGTCATCATGCCGAATTCACGGGATAAACCAACCATGGAGAAGCAATCTGCTCGGTTAGCAGTCAATTCAAATTCATATACTGTGTCGTTTAAGCCCAACACGTCTTTTACATCAAGGCCGATTGGTGTGCCTTCAGGAAAGATATAAATACCTTGTGCTTCTTCTGGCAATACTAAATCGCTGGAGATACCAAATTCTGCAACAGAACAGAACATGCCTTCAGATACTTCGCCGCGCAATTTACCTTTTTTAATTTCTGTTCCATCAGCTAAGCGAGATTTATGGTACGCTACAGGTACGATTTGACCTACCGCTACATTTGTGGCTGCTGTTACGATTTGTTTTGTAACAGGCTCACCTTCTTCAGTAAGGCATTCAACTTGACATACTTGTAATTTATCTGCATCTGGATGTTTCGTGATTTCTACGATTTTACCAGTATAAATTTTCTTAATGCCATTATCCATAGCAATGACATCTTCTACAGGAATCCCTGCTTGTGTTAATTCATCGGCCAATTCTTGAGCAGGACGATTCATATCCACAGGCACGTATTCGTTCATCCACTGTAAACTTGCTTTCATGAGTTCCTCCTAAAATTGTTCCAAGAATCGTACATCATCTTCAAAGAATAGACGTAAATCATTAATGCCATATAAAAGCATAGCAATACGTTCTACGCCCATACCAAAGGCAAAGCCTTTAACCTTTTCAGGATCGTACCCATTAATACGCAATACATCAGGATGAACCATACCGCATCCTAAGATTTCAAGCCAACCTGTATGAGAACATACACGGCAACCTTCACCACCACACATTACACAGGAAATATCTACTTCTGCAGATGGTTCTGTAAATGGGAAGAAGCTTGTACGGAAACGTACTTTTGTTTCATCCCCATACATATGACGCAAGAAGGACTCTAATGTGCCTTTCAAATCAGCAAATGTAATATGCTCATCGATGATGAGACCTTCCACTTGATGGAATACTGGGGAATGTGTTGCATCATAATCCCAACGATAAACCTTACCAGGCGCAATCATACGGATTGGGCTATTAGGCTCATGACGTTGCATTGTACGAGCTTGTACTGGAGATGTATGCGTACGCAATAAGAAGTTTTCTGTAATATAGAAGGAATCTTGCATATCACGTGCAGGATGGTCTTTAGGCAAGTTTAAGCATTCGAAGTTAAAGTAATCCTGTTCAATTTCTGGCCCCTCTTCAACGGTATACCCCATTTTCATGAAGAAGTCCTCAATCATTTCATTAACCTTAGTTAATGGATGAATATGACCAGCTTTTTGTGCACGACCTGGCAATGTAATATCGATGCGTTCTTGTTCTAAGCGAGCATTTAACTCTTCTGTTTCCATACGAGTTTTAACGGCATCAATTTCAGCCTCTAATGCTTCACGAACCGCATTAACAAGAGCACCAGCCTTAGGGCGTTCTTCAGGAGATAATTTACCAAGACCTTTTAGTAATGCTGTTACCTCACCTTTTTTACCTAGATATTTTACACGTATATCTTGCAACGCTTGTTGATCAGCAGCGCCTTTGATAGCCTCAAGGGCTTCTGCCTTAAGACGTTGTAATTCTTGTTCCATTAAAGCATCCTCCTATATTTAAAAGTCCAAACTATATTATACCAAATCAGGGTTGTCTTCTTCAATAAAACGCCATGGTAATTCAGGTAATGACTTCTCTTCTAGTACAAAAAATGTACCACGTGCCAAGTGAACAAGTTCACCTAATTCATTATAGATACGTGCTGTAGCAACCATAGTCGTTTTACCATTATGCTCTACATTGGCTACACCACGCAATACAGTACCACCCTTAACAGCTTTTACATAGTTACCATTAAGATCAATAGTGCTAACAGATTTGCCCAATGTGAAACAAGCGGTCCCCATTACACTATCTGCTAAACCAATACAAACAGCGCCATGCAAGTCTCCTCGGAAATTACAATACTCTGTATCATTTGTTTGTAAGGTCATTTCTGCATGACCTGGTTCAACTGCTGTAATTTCAGAATCTTTTACCCAAGAAAATGGATTCTGATTTCGTAATTCGTTGAAATATTCTAACAATGTTGTAGCCATAAGGTTCTCCATTCAATATACTTACCCGTAGATTAGGTAATCTACATACCCCGTTTATTACAAATTGCTTGCATGAAATTTTCATATGTATATAGCACAAATTACATACAAGCATATAAAAATGGTGCGTTACATCATACATATTGTATCATGCAACGCACCATATGCGAATAACTCTATCTATTTATTAGTATGTTCTTAAAATACACACTTACAATTCAAGACTATTCATAATGTAATGCATCAATTGGATTAAGTTTTGCCGCCTTGCGAGCTGGATAAATACCAAAGATCAAACCAATTGCCATAGAGAAGGCAAAAGACATTACAATAGTTGGTATAGATATAACTGTACTCATGCCTGAAGCCATACCAATTAACTTAGAGGCCCCTATACCGAGTGCAATACCTATGATGCCCCCCATCAGACTGATAACAACAGCCTCGATAAGGAACTGTGTAACGATAACACTATAAGTTGCACCTAAAGCCTTACGCACCCCAATTTCTCTTGTCCGTTCTGTTACTGATACGAGCATAATATTCATAATGCCGATACCACCAACAACGAGAGAGATAGCAGCTACGGCGCCAAGGAATAATGTTAATGTTCCTGTAGTTTCCTCCATAGTTTCCATGATGGAGTTCATGTTCTGAATATTGAAATCATCTAGATTAGTATCCTTGATTCCATGACGTACGCGCAACAGGTTTTCAATATCGGATTGTAATCGATCGATACCGTTTTCATCCTTACCTACTACGTAGATCATTCGAAGATAATCAACACCTTCTACCCGTTCCATGGCTGTAGTATACGGGATAATAACCATATCATCTTGGTCATTACCCATAGCACCACTGCCCTTACTATTAAGGACACCAATGATACGGAACGGAATATTTTTAACACGAATTTCTGCACCTACTGGATCTTCATCACCAAATAGATTTTTAACAACTGTTTTACCTACTACTGCCACACGTTCACGATTCTGTACATTCTTTTCAGATAAGAAGCGACCAGATTTCATAGACCAATTGTTTACATCTAAATAATTATAACTAACACCAGATACAGAAGTGGTCCAGTTTTTATTTTGATAAATTACTACATACGAACCATTTGTCATCGGACTGGCAGCTCTTACACCATCCAATTTTGAAATCGCTTCGTAATCAGAAACCTTTAAAGACTTCATAGAACCTGCAGAAGGTCGAACCCCTGGTGTGCGCGGTGCACCAGGCATAACCATCAATAGATTAGATCCTAAGCTAGAGATGGAGTTTTGAATATCTTGCTTTACACCATTACCAATAGATACTAAGGCAATTACGGCAGCTACACCGATGATGATGCCTAACATGGTTAAAATGGAACGCATTTTATTAGCAATGAGGGATGCCCATGCCATTAAGAAACTCTCTTTATACATGTGGCACCTCCTGTACAGGCGTCATATTAAGATTTTGAGAATCCTCTACAATCAAACCATCACGCAATACTACATTACGACTTGCATAGGTTGCAATTTCAGGTTCATGAGTAACGAGGATAATTGTACGCCCTTCATCATAGAGACCTCTAAAGATATTCATAACATCAATAGTCGACTTGGAGTCAAGGTTACCTGTCGGTTCATCGGCCATGATGATAGCCGGATTATTCGCTAACGCACGAGCTATGGCTACACGTTGACGCTGACCACCAGATAACTCAGATGGCAAGTGATCCATACGATCCCCAAGGCCAACAGAGGATAACAATGCAGCGGCACGTTCATTACGTGACTTTTTATCCATCCCTGCATAAATCATAGGGAGCGCCACATTCTCTAACGCTGTCAATTTTGTTAATAAGTTAAAACTTTGGAATACAAAACCTATTTGTTTGTTTCGTACAAAGGCCAATTCATCGTCGGATAAGGTAGCAACCTCATCGCCATTTAGTCGGTATGAACCTGTTGTTGGTCTATCTAAACAACCAAGTATGTTCATAAAGGTAGATTTACCAGAACCAGATGGACCCATAATAGACACAAATTCGCCTTTGTTTACCTGTAAGTCGATACCATGTAAAACAGGTACCGATAATTTACCGTTTACATAGGTCTTCGTAATCCCTTGTATATCGATTACTGCTTGATTCATATTCACCTACTATTAGAACGGTCCACGGCTATTATTCTTAGGTGCTGTTACATCACCACTTACGATGATTTCATCACCTTCAGATAAACCTTTTAGAATTTGTACATTAGTATCACCAGTTACACCTGTAGAAACAGCTGTACGTACTGGTTGACCATCTTTAATAACATATACATATTCCCCTTGCTTATCTGTACGCACTGCAGTAAGAGGTACTACCAATGTATTTTTAATATCTTCGCCAAAGATAGTTGCACGAGCCGTCATAGATGGTAAGAAATTATTAGAAATATTTTCAGGAATTTGAACTTTTACGGTATAGTACACAACGCTATTGCTTGTAGCGCCCATATTGCCTTTTGTACCTTTTGCAATTTCAGACACGTAACCTGTGAAAGTTTCACCTGGTTTAGAGTCTACTGTAAATTCTACTTTCGCACCCTGTTTAATACTACCAATATCTGTTTCATCTACAGTTAGATAAATTTCTAAATCACTTAAATCTGCAATCGTAGCGATAATCATTTGTGTAGAAATGCCAGTACTGATAGTTTGACCAGCTTTCAAAGGTGTACCAATAACAGTACCAGACATTGGCGCCGTAATAGTAGCATCATTTAAATCTGCTGCTGCACGGTCATACGTAGATTTTGCGCGTTCATAAGCTGTTACAGAATCATCATAGGTTTGTTGAGCAATAGCATTTTGATCGGCTAATGCTTTATAGCGGTTCATATCAAGTTCTGCCTTAGCTAGTGCAGCACGAGCATCATCTGCAGAGGCTTGTAATTGACGTGTATCAATATAGGCAATCACTTGACCCGCTGTAACTTGATCATTCTCTTTAACTAAAACTTTTTCAAGTTTACCAGCTACATTCGTAGAAACGTCTACATAATTAACAGGGTTAATAGTACCCGTAGCACTAATACTTGTTTTTACATCACCCTTTTCTACCTTACCAGTAGTATATAAGTTTTGTGTTTGCTTAGAACCTTCACTATGCATGTAGTAGTATGTACCACCACCAAGAACACAAAGAACAACAGCACCAGCAATAATGCGTTTACGATGCTTTTGTAAGAATTCTTTCATTATAATCTCCTTATAAAAAGATGAAGATATCGCCAATAAAGTATCTATTTATGATGATACTATTAGTATTTTTAAATTATACAGCACCAATTACTTTTATGCAATATAATTTCATTAATGAATAAATGATGATAAAAAGAAAATGACCCTTTCGGGTCATTAGATAATATCAACTGCTTAAGATTGATAAAAGTGTATAGTCCTTATCATTGATAGGGAAATTAAGACTTTCTGCCTCTTGATAGGAAATAGGACGAATATGACCATCTATATAGCCCAATAATCGATTATCTGTATCATTCATTAATAACTCAATACAGGTTTCACTCATACGAGCCGCTAAAATAGCATCAAATGCAGATGGACCGCCACCGCGTTGTAAATAACCCAATACGGTCAAGCTCGGATCAAATTCCGTATAATCCTTAATATAGGATTTAACTTCCCCACTATTATAAGCACCTTCTGCAACGAGTATCACACTATATTCTTTACCACGAATCTGTGTCTCCTTTAAATGGCGGCATACCTCATGTAAAGGCATAGGATTTTCAGGAACGAGTACAATTTCTGCACCACATGCAAGTCCAGCTTTAAGCGCAATATGACCTGCCTTACGTCCCATTACTTCGACAATAGCTACTCGTTCATGTGAATTAGAAGTATCACGAATTCTACCAACCGCATCAACTACAGTATTGAGCGCCGTATCAAAGCCTATAGTATATTGAGTACCACCCATATCATTATCTATAGTACAAGGAATAGTCATTGTGGACATACCTAATTTCGCTAAACTGGTAGCACCGCGCATAGATCCATCACCACCGATAACAATAAGGTGATCGATACTATGAGACTTCAATATATCATAGGCCTTTTTTTGAACATCCTCATTTTGGAACTCTGGAAAACGAGCTGTTTTTAGCATCGTTCCACCTTGAGTAATAATGCCTCCCACAGAGCGGTTTGATAAAGGAATAAATTGCTCTTCCATAATGCCTAAATAGCCACGTTCAACGCCGAACACTTCAAAACCTTCATGTATTGCTTTTCTAGTTAGCGCTCTGATGGCGGCGTTCATGCCAGGTGCGTCTCCGCCGCTTGTTAGTATTGCGACTCTTCTCATATCCATTCCCCCCTTGTGGTGCATGTTGTTTGGATATAGCTTCTGACTTACGTCCTTTACCTTTCTGATTAGACGTCTTCTGTTTACGACGTTTATCACAGCAAGATGTATTAGATCCTACCTTATTAGAACCTAATGTTTGAGAAGTTCGTTTATGAGCTTCTATTTTCTTAGGTATTCTACTATCATTTGTATTTCTAGTAACAGAATTATTTAGTTTTAGTTCTTGAGATGATTCTTTATCATCTCCATTGTTCATATCATTGGGTTGACGTCTTGCTTTAAATTGCACGCCTGAAGCAACTAATTCATCTTCAATACGTTGCATAAAATCATAGGTCCGACCATTTGTTGTATCTAGTACAAAATCACACTGCTTATATACTGGTTTCCAGGATTGTATCATAGCGTGTACAAAAGCATGTACATTATTGTAATCCATAGTTGGCCGTTTCCCAATTCGGCGATTTACACGGCTCACAATACGAAATTGTGCAGCGCGAATACCAATAATATATGAGTATTTTTTTAATACTTTTAACGTACGATGTTCAATCGGAAAATTACCACCTACAGATATAACCGCTTCATGGTATAAGCATACCTTTTTAAGTACATCCATTTCAGCACGACGGAATGCTTTTTCTCCAATTTTCTTGAATATTTCAGCAATAGGCAACCCAAAACGACCTTCTAATACGCGATCAGTATCTACAAATTGCCATCCCTTGCGTTCTGCAAGATTACGACCGAAATGACTTTTGCCACTTCCCATAGAACCGATGAGCATAATATTGCGTTTTATTATCATCTATTTATGTGCCCCTTATTATTTCATATCCTTCATTGTACTATAAAATGCTACAAAAACAAAGACAGACTATAGATTAACTCTCTATAATCTGTCTCTATTAGTATTACTAAAAATAATGTATATGTTAAGACCTCATAGTTGGTTTCACTGCACAAAGTACATATACGACATTGCCTTTCCGTTCTATGTCCTCTATTTCTATACGGCGTGAAGGTTCTTTCTCATCAACAGTATTAATCCAGTTTATAAGTCGTTCTGTACTCCCTAATACAGTTAACTCTAATACACCTTCATGCTCATCAGTACTAACAATCATTAATGGTTCTCCTTGCAAAGAATCAAAAACACTTGTATTAGAACTCGTGTTAGATACCTTATTTTGCGTAAATGACTCTAACAATTTGGCTTCCTTAGATACAATATAATCTGACTCAGCATGCATTTTAATAACATAGTTTTCTTGTCGCTCTTTCAATTGAATAACTTTCTGATTTAAACTAATAAATCCATATAGTGAACTACTAATGATGATGCTCCACACTATTACGATCATTAGTATCTTCTCTACTGGATGTGTTGTGCTCTCCTTTAGATCCTTCCACATGGAATGTATATATACCTTTATCTGCTTTAACTGTTCCATGACACTCCATCCCTATTAGTCTGTGTTGAAGACTAGCTATAAACTTACGACACGCATCATCAGTAACACCTACACCATCCACACTAATCTGTCCATCTTTTATATGGAGGTGCTGTAAACTAATACCTTGCTCCATAGCTATATCAATGACATATAGGACTATAGTATTTTGAATCATAGATGATGTATTATTTTTTGAACTATTCTTAAGAATTTGATCTTTAACGGCTATTATATCTGCATACTGTTTCCCTATAGACTGATACTGTGGATTTTGTAATAGACTCAATAGTTCTGATTTTTCAGCTTTATAATGTTCGTAACTAGACCAGCAATAACCTAGAGATAATAATCCTACTATTCCGTATATAATACTCATTCCATATAGATAATATCGATATCTGTGCCATATACTATGCCAATATAACGAACGAGGCATTAAATTAATGTGTCTATCCTTACCAGCCCAAGCCAATCCATTTAAGCCCCCTTGCTGCCATACCAATGGCCATATCCCAATCTAGTTGGCCTTGATTACACCGATTACGACCACGACCTAAAAATAGTAGAGGAATATACTCTGTCTCTCCATATATGGAGATAATAGCTTCCATATCCTTTCGTTCCTCTTCAGTTAACTGTTCTAAACCATACAGCTTAATGCCTTGTATTTCATCTACGCCAAACTCCTGCAATCTAGCCTCAAGCTGTTCTATCCCTTCTGATACATCGGTACTAGTAATTGGAATTCTACATTCTTGAATACATATATCGTTCCACCATAGCCATAAGTGTAAATTACCCTTTTCAACAACGCCAGTTACAGTCCCACTACGCCGCATCAAACTGTAACAAATAGGGATAGGCCAAAAATCGATTACATCTACTGGAGCATAAGTGTCTCGTATTCCTTGTTTTAACAGTTCTAATGAATGACGCTCTACAGCTACCATAAACATATGATAATTATGTCTTGGATATTCTCGACGACACGCATCCATTTGGAAGCTATCTCCATCAAAGTTAAAGTAATCCTCTACATTCCACTTGATAAATTCTTTCATATCAAAATCGTGAGGATCATAAGGTGCCACATGCATTTGTGTATCAATATTTGCCACAATGCTGTAGGCACCATCATCTAAATCATACATTTCAATAAATTTTCGAATATCCTCATCAATAGGTGCACTGCGTTTCATTTCTAGTGCATCGGTAATGACCATAGTTTTATTTTCTACATGAGCTGTAACACATACAATATGTTCATCTGTAATGCATACTCCAGTATGTATTTTCTTTTTTCGTTTCATAGATTCACCTCAATATGGTTTCACCTTTATAACATGCATATTATTATCCTTATCTACCGTCACATACATATGTACTCGACTAACAATTTTGTGACGCTTCAATTTCCCATAACTCATAACATGACGAGGGTTTTCTGATACTGAGTCAGCTTCAATCGTTATTTCCACGTCCGCATCATCAGCTACTATTAGCTTTTGCTGAAAGTCCCATGTATTACCCGCTCTACAGTAGCCTACAAACCAATGTGCTCCACTTTGAGCTGCATAGTGTGCCTCTTCTAAATGCAATTCATCTATTGCATTACCTTCACAAATTTGACCAATACGCAGCCCCATAAAGGCTAACAATAATAAAAAAGACATTGTAAGTATCGCTACATATGTAATGAATCCAGCATTATGGGCTCCCATGTTCATGACTCGGTTCCTCATGATATTTATACCAATCATATATACTACTTTGACCTATAGCAACTTCATATATAGCTAATCCTCCATATCCAGCAGTATATTGCTTATCACCAGTAAATCGATTTGTAATATACCAACGCATGTGGACAGTTTCACTTTCATCTATACTAAATGGATGCTCTTGTGTATACCCCACATTTCGCTTATCTTTTGTACCTATAATGCGGCTACCACTAACCGGCTGCAAGCTGCCATCCGTAAGTTTTCTATACAGCGCATGGCGTTGTACAGTTAATGTAGTCCGTTTAGTATCGTGAACATATAAAGTCTTATTTCTATCCTCTACAGTTACCTGTACAGGATTCCATATAATTTGAGCCACAACCATACGCCTTGTATACCTGCCATCCTCCATCATCGCAACACTATCTATTAATTTTGCATTCCACATAACTCCGTAAAAAACTATCCCTAATAACAAGGTTAGAACGATAGTAGAAATAGTTATACTCATAAGTGTGGAATACAAAATAAAACCACTTTGTTTATCATGAGTAATCAACGTATTTCCTCCAAAAAGAGCGATAAGCTATACACAATAGTTTCATTATCTATGGCCTGTACAGTTAATCGTTGTAGGGCAATGCCATTTTCTACGGTAGGTTCTATGTGTGTTTTATAAGTAATAGATTCCCTAGGGCTCATAATAAATTGAGAGTTATGAATCCCTTCTTGAATGTGACCTGTTTTGTAATACTGGGACTTACTTTCCTCTAAATATGTTACAGTATCTTGTACTATATGATCCCAATAATAAGCCTTATAAATTGTCAAGGTAGCCATCCAAAATACAGATAGTATAACAGGCAATATAAACATAATAATGGCAGTTGATACTAAGGCATCTCCATACATAAATCCCTTAGTGTACTTCTTCCCATCGAATACGTCCCGTCTGCACAGATATCCATATACGATTTCTCTCACCACTTTCTCGATCCCGTAAAATAAGTTCCGTTCCATCATAAGGCAATCCTAGAGAAGAAAAAGAGATAATCGTTAAAGGTTGTACGTTTTCAATCCCTGTAGGTAACGATATATCGACTGTATGATGATGCGCATCCTCCTCTAAGGTATAGCTATCTTTATTTAATATGAATAACATGCGCCCTTTCCCATTCGACTTATGACCAAGCATGGACCAAAGTTGAACCTTTTTTAACATATATACCACTTCTTGAGTACTTCCATTTAAGGTATAACGACTGGGCGTCGTAACAATGGGCAAAGACAGAGAAATCAAAAATAAAAATAAACTAATAGCAATAATCCACTCGGCTAACAAAGAGCCAAACTGATGATGTATAGGTTGTGCCTTAACCATTGATATAACACCTCCATATAGGATCCGCCATGTAAGGCACACCAACCACCAAAGCATAGAAAGGGACCAAATGGAATATATCGATTACGATAGCTCGTTAGTAAGAGATAGAGAGAACCAACGCAAAAGGCTACGTAAAAAAAGCATATAATCTCCCAAGGCGTAAGCCACATAGAAATAGCAGAAAACCATTTCACATCGCCTAGTCCAAAACCTTTATGACTAATAAGACGAAGTCCATATGTAATAGTACCTACAGTCATAACACTTATGATTGTTATAAGCATAGACTTATCATTTAGAAAGCTATACAAAATACCACCTATAACAAGCACTAAGGCCCCTTCATCAGGTAATATATAGTAATGCATATCGATGGTAGCACCTGCTATGATGATGAGTGAAAACACAGCATACAAAGCAACGTGAATAAAAGATATTACCTGGGATGAAACTATAATAGGTAGTACTATGGATGCTATATACACGATCAAGGCTATAACATAATGAGTCCCTTTCATACCTTGTCCTTCCATACAATCAACTATAGATATGTAAATCTAACGATTGATATAACTACATATATATGAAAACCTAAATCTACATATATATGAAAACCTAAAACTACATTCCTATCATTAATACATGCACATTAAATACTAAATACTAGTTACTTGATACTGATATTAGATGCTAGATGCTAAATTCTACATATAAGTTACGTTAAGGTGCATCAGGTGCTTTAACTACAACTGCTTTTGCCGTACCGCCATTAACCACTTCATAAGTAATGGTATATTCCTTATCCTTTGCAGTCTTAACATGTTCTGTAAGATAACCTTCTTTATATAGATTTTCTACAGTTGGTGGTGTATCTACATTCTTGTCGATCATATAGAGCTGCGTTGCATTTTTAATTATTTGAATATCTGCTGTTTCCTTCGCATTTCGTGCTCTATCAGCAGCCGATAAGAATTGTGGCATCGCAATAGCTGCCAATATGGCAATAACGGCTACCACAACCATTAACTCAACAAGGGTAAAGCCCCCTTTTCTCGACTTCTTGAAATTTTCCCGAACACGAGAAATATGTAAGTGGTCTAAAACCCATTGACCACATAGTTCTAATCGAGAATTTAAACCATGAACCATATGTATAACAGAACTCATAATATCCTCCTTATAATGATTAAATAACATCTATCCATTAATATTGACCTCTATTGTGCTAACTATAAATAGCTATTGTCCTCCCAACTTAGCAATAGACGTAAATAATGGATACATAACAGATACAACTAAAACGGCTACACCAATTCCCATTACAGTTAGCAAAATTGGTTCTAAAAGCCTCTCTAGTCGGGCGATATATTTTGAAAGTATAGATTCATAGTAATGTCCACAATGATGTAGCATCTTAACGAGCTCTCCACTTTCCTCGCCAATAGAAATCATTTGCCATATAAAGGAATTTCCAATATTCTCAGATCTAAGGCTCTCTTCAAAAGAATGGCCAGTTAATAACTTTGCCTCTACTTTCTCACTACATTCGGCACCATACATATTGCCCCATAAAGGTCTTGTGATATTCATAGTATGAATAATAGAAATTCCAGAATCTAACAAAAGGGCCCAAACCTTTAGCATACTTGTATAGTAAATGCAGGTCATCCATTGGTATCTGTGAGCCAACAGCCAAAGCCAACGATGTACTTTGCGTTTTATACTATGTTGATGGTATGCAAAGACTAAAGCGCCTATCCCTACACACTGCATAATAAAGACTAATATAGGATGATTCTTTAGCCCTTGTCCTAATGCAAAGAGGGCTCGTGTCATCAATGGTAATGTAATATGCATGGTAGTAAAAACCTTCTCAAAGGATGGAATGATAAACAGGATGGTAACGAGAAAGAATACGTTCATCATGAGAAGAAGAAATATAGGATAAGAAATAGCACTCATAACCTTTTGCCGCAATTGTCGCTCCCAGTCATAGTGACGTGAAATGTATTGTAAGCTTTCACCTAAAGTGCCTGCTGCCTCTCCACTTTCTAGTAGTGCTAAGGCTATCGCAGGGCAGCCTTCACTACGCAATGCTTGCGATAAGGTTTGGCCTCTCTCAATCGATTCATAGAGGGCTGTATATAAAAGCCCTCGCTTCCCATGACAGAGTAACTGTAATGCCCTCCGTAAAGGCACACCAGACTCGATGAGTAGTCCTAATTGATAGGTTACATCTACCACCATGGTATGATTCCACTTATGCTTTTTCTTATTTACTTGTAAAGTAATTTTATAAATCTTGTATCCATCGCGCTTTAACCGTGTACCGACCTCCTGTTCTGAATCTGCCCACATCAAACCTTTTACTGTTTCATTATTCTCATTTTTTACGACATATTCATAAGCCTCCATATCTGCACCTACGATAATTGTTGATCTAATAGCATATGTAGTTGATGCTGCGTTCCATATTGTGCTTTTACATCTCGTACGGCCATTTCTAGTGTTTTCATAGGCAGTTGTGTTTCTTGAATCGAGATAATTTGCGGTTCCTTACGAGTGCGTATTAAATTTGCCACTGCATGAGTGTTTAACAAAATATCACGAATGGTAATAAACTTTTTATTCCACCTAAGAAGTCGTTGACATATAACAGCACGTAACACTTGAGATATTTGACTGCGAATTTCCTCTTGTTGTTCACCAGGAAATAGTGAAATCATGCGGTGAACAGCCATCACGGCCCTTTGGGTATGCATAGTAGCCATCACAAGATGCCCCGTTTCAGCCGCATGAAGAGCGGCCTCTAATGTTTCACGATCTCGAAGCTCTCCAACCATAATGACATCTGGGTCCTCTCTCAATGCATCGCGAATACCATTAGACATAGACTTAATATCGGCACCTAATTGGCGTTGATGAATTAAAGATTTCTTAGGCTTAAACTCAAATTCTATGGGGTCTTCTAAGGTAATGATATGGCGCTCCATAGTTTGATTTATATAGTCAATACAACAGGCTAAGGTAAAACTTTTTCCACTACCTGTAGGCCCGCATACAAGCAATAGACCATCATGTGCTTCACATAGTTTTTGAAGTAAATGTCCTTCACTGTTATCTTCTAGCTTAAGTTGTTGATGGCACAATAACCGCAGTGTCCCACATATCGTTTGATTAGCCTTATATAGATGAACACGTATACGCACGCCACAACAGGAACAAGCTTCATCGAGAGATTGCCATTCATAAGAGGCTATACCACAACGTCGTAAAATATCTTCAATTAAGATAGTAGTACATATAAACGAAGTAGCCTTCAATCCATCACCATGTCGCAAATAGATAGGCTCACCACATTGTAGATGAATATCTGTGGATGATAATTGTATTGCTTGTTCAACAATGGTTTCTAAATTTCCACTATTACAGCATGAGTCCACAACGATGCACCTCCTCTATCGATGTAACATGCTGAGATACAGCTTCACGAGCGGAATCCTCTAGTGACAAAAGTAAATGTGCTTCTAATTGATCCCAGTGAACTGAATTGGTTGGTATTTCTAAATATTCAAAGAGCGCAGTCCGTCCATGATACGTGGTACCATCAAATTTTCGAACTAAACGTTGCGCTATTGCCCCCATTAAAGTAGCCCGTATTAAATACGGTTCTACCCCCATATCCATGAGACGCGTTACAACACCAATAGCTGTGTTAGTATGAATTGTAGATAACACTCGATGCCCTGTTAAAGCAGATTTAACGGCCAGCTCTGCAGTCTCCTTATCCCTGATTTCACCAATCATAATCGTATCTGGATCTTGCCGTAATACAGACCGAAGACCTTTGGCAAAGGTAAAACCAATCTTCTCATTAATACCAATTTGGATAGCCCCTTTTATTTCAGCCTCTACAGGATCTTCTAGACAGATTAACTTTGTTTCCTCTAGATTAAGCATACGTAACATGGCGTATAAGGTGGCGGTCTTACCACTGCCAGTCGGCCCACAAATAAGCAACAAGCCATAAGGACGTTTCAATAATTGTGCAATATGCTCAAAAATATCTGTTCGCATCCCTAGCGCTTTTAAATCTTTATGGCTCCCTTCATTCCCCATAAGGCGACAAACTAAGGTTTCTCCGTATAGGCTAGGCAATGTAGACACACGCATTGTTACAGACTTATCTTTATGACTCCAAGCCCAACGACCATCTTGGGGTAAACGCTTCTCGCTAATATCTAGAGAACTACACACCTTGATGCGGTTGATAATGAGTTCAGCTTCCTCAAATGACACAGTCATGTAATGTTGCATCAGTCCATCTTGTCGTAACCGAACTTGGACACCACTTTTTGTGGGATCAAAGTGAATATCACTGACATGATGTTCTAAAGCATATAGGATAATGTCGTCTAATGTTACGTCTACATACATGGTCACCTCCTATACCTTGCGGTATGTTTTTACCTCACACTAGCGTATGGCGTTATAGGTTTCGACATCATCACCAAAATCCCTTTTTTATTTTTAAAAATCCACGAAGCGAAAACTTTTCTATTTTTGGACATACAAAAAAGGCGCCCCGAAGGGCGCCCTTATTGGACTTTTAGCTAAGACAATTTTTATTTTAAGTTATAAAAAACGTCATTACCTTTATATTGTGCTGTTTCGTATAACATTTCTTCAATACGAAGCAATTGATTGTATTTAGCTACACGTTCAGAACGAGCTGGTGCACCAGTCTTAATTTGACCAGCATTTACAGCTACTGCAATATCAGCGATAAATGTATCTTCTGTTTCGCCAGAGCGGTGAGATACTACACATGTATAACCTGCACGTTTAGCAAGTTCCATAGCGTCGAATGCTTCTGTTAAAGTACCGATTTGGTTTACTTTTACAAGAATAGAGTTACCTACACCAAGTTCGATACCACGAGCTAAGCGTTTCGTATTAGTTACGAATAAATCATCACCAACAAGTTGTACGCGATCGCCAAGGCGTTCTGTCAATAATTTCCAGCCATCCCAATCTTCTTCAGCAAGACCATCTTCGATGGATACGATTGGATATTTACCTACTAAGTACTCGTAGAAATCTACCATTTCAGCAGCTGTTTTAACTTTGCCTTCGCCGGCTAGATTGTATTTACCATCTTCATAGAATTCGGAAGATGCAGAATCAAGAGCTAATTTGAAATCTTTACCAGGTTCATAACCAGCTGCTTTAATAGCTTCACAAATTACTTCTAACGCTTCTTCATTGGATGCCAAGTTTGGAGCAAAACCACCTTCATCACCTACAGCAGTGCTAAGACCTTTATCATGAAGTACAGATTTCAATGTATGATATACTTCTGCACAGCTACGAAGAGCTTCAGCGAAGGATTCTGCGCCTACAGGCATGATCATAAATTCTTGAATATCTACGTTATTATCCGCATGTGCGCCACCATTCAAGATGTTCATCATAGGAACTGGCAATTCTTTTGCGTTGAAACCGCCAAGGTATGCAAACAATGGCAAATCTAAAGATTCAGCTGCTGCACGAGCTACTGCCATAGATACACCAAGAATTGCATTAGCACCTAAGTTAGATTTATTGTCTGTACCATCTAATTTCAACATCAAGTTATCGATAGCTACTTGTTCAGTCGCATCATAACCAATAATGGCAGGACCGATTTTAGCATTTACATTATCGATAGCTGTTAATACACCTTTTCCGGAGTAACGGGATTTATCACCATCACGTAATTCTACAGCTTCAAATTTTCCTGTGGAGGCACCAGATGGAACTGCAGCTGTTGCAATAGTACCATCTTCTAAACATACTTCAACTTCAACAGTTGGGTTACCGCGGGAATCTAAAATTTCTCTTGCAATGACTTGTTCAATTACTGCCATTTCTTCACCTCATAAAAATCTAATGGGATAACTGTCATGCGACAGATATTATATATTGAGCAAAACCATATAGGTTATAACTCTAGTTAACCACTAATATAGTGAAAGTTCTATATTATGCTTTTTGTACTAAACTATGACCTGTCATAGATTCTGGTTGTTCTATACCAGCCAAGTCTAATAATGTAGGAGCAATATCACATAATTTGCCAGCCTCTAATGTAGCTGTTTTTAAGGTATCACTCATTAAAATTAAAGGAACCAAGTTTGTTGTATGCGCCGTATGAACTTTGCCAGTTTCATGATTAACCATAAGCTCAGCATTACCATGGTCTGCCGTAATTAACAAGTGGCCATTCTTACTGCGTATAGCCTCAACGATACGACCTAAACAAGTATCTACAGCCTGAACTGCTTTAACAGCTGCTTCAAAACTACCTGTATGACCTACCATATCTGGATTTGCAAAGTTCAAGATAATCATATCATACGTTTCATCTTGAATGGCTTCTACAACCTTATCAGTTACTTCATAAGCACTCATTTCCGGTTGCAAATCATAGGTTGCCACTTGCGGAGATTTCACAAGTATGCGGTCCTCACCTTCAAATGGATCCTCTTTACCACCGTTGAAGAAATACGTTACATGAGCATATTTCTCTGTTTCAGCAATGCGCAATTGACGATAGCCACCTACGCTTAGTACTTCGCCTAGTGTTTCGGATAAAATGTCCTTTTCATACACAATATGAACTGGTAAACCATCTTCATATTTGGTCATAGTAGCCATGTATAAAGATAATGGTTCACGGTTAAAGCCATCAAAGTCTGGCAACACTAAGGCTTTTGTAAGTTCTCTGCCCCGATCTGGGCGGAAATTACAGAAGATTACTGCATCACCACTTTTGATAGTTCCTTCAGTATCAATCACTGTAGGAAGAACAAACTCATCCGCTGCATCTTTGTCGTAAGACTGCTGTACTGCTTCACAAGCAGTTTTTGCTGTTTCGCCTTGACCGTTTACAATCGCATGGTAAGCCAATTCAACACGATCCCATCGATTATCGCGGTCCATCGCATAGTAACGACCGCTCACGGTAGCAATCTTGCCACAGTTTAACTCTGCCATATACGCTTCTAAGTCTTTTAAATAGCCTTGTGCACATTGAGGGGCTACATCACGACCATCGAGCAAGGCATGTACATAAACGTGCTCAATACCATGATCATGAGCCCCTTTGATAACTGCCTTAATGTGCTCTAAGGAGCAATGTACATTGCCATCTGATACTAGACCGATAAGATGTAAGCTTTGTTTTTTACCGACTTCGTATAGTTCCTTTATAACAGGGCGATTATAGAACTCCCCAGATTCAACGTCTTTAGTAATACGTGTCAAATCTTGGTACACAATGCGACCAGAACCAAGGTTTAAATGGCCCACCTCAGAATTCCCCATCTGTCCTTCTGGAAGTCCTACTGCTAGCCCTGATGCTTCTAATTTTGTATGTGGATACATATCCCACAATTGATTAAAACAGTGCGGCTTCGCCTGTACTACAGCATTGGTTGTATCTGATTGATCTCCCATGCCAAAGCCATCTAGGATGACTAGCATTACGGGAGCCTTTAATTTAGCCATTTTTAACCTCATATTAAGCGCTTACTTGATTCGCCGCTTTAATAATATCAATAAATTCATCAACTACTAAGGATGCACCACCTACAAGGGCACCATCAATATTTGGTTCCCCAAGGATTTCACGGGCATTTTCGGATTTAACACTACCACCATATTGGATACGCACGGCATCAGCAGTTTCATCATCGTACAAAGAGCGAATATACTCGCGAATTTCTTTACATACTTCTTCTGCTTGATCAGCGGTTGCTGTTTTTCCAGTCCCTATAGCCCAAATTGGTTCGTACGCAATAATCAATTGACTAACTTGTTCCTTTGGAACGTCAACCAGAGCCCCTTTAAGTTGAGACGTAATCCAGTCTAGAGTATGACCAGATTCACGTTGTTCTAAACTTTCACCAACACAGACAATAGGAGTCAAATTATGGTGAAATGCACTTTTGATTTTTGCATTTACCGTCTCATCTGTTTCACCATAATATTCACGGCGTTCAGAGTGACCAATAATAACATAATTGACGCCTACCTCTGTAAGCATAAGTGGTGAAATCTCACCAGTGAATGCACCAGCATCATGATAATCCATAGTTTGTGCGCCTACTTCAATAGCTGTATCTCTTGTTAGTGCTACAGCACGTTCAATAGCTGTGAAAGGCGGGCAAACAACTACATCACAGGATAATTCCATATCTTGTAACACGCTGTTAAACGCTTCGATCAGAATTGATCCAGACGCAATGGTGCCATTCATTTTCCAATTTCCTGCAATAATGGGTTTTCTCATATTATGCCTCAGACAATGCAGCAATACCTGGTAGAATTTTGCCTTCTAAGAATTCTAAAGATGCACCACCACCTGTGGAGATATGGCTAATTTTATCTGCTAAGCCACTTTTTTCAATAGCCGCTACAGAGTCGCCACCACCAACGATAGTCATCGCATCGGATTCAGCTACAGCTTTTGCTACTGCATTAGTACCAGCTGCAAAGTTTTCCATTTCAAATACGCCCATAGGACCATTCCAAATAATAGTCTTCATTGGCGCCAATGCTTCTACATAGAGCTCCCGTGTTTTAGGACCAATATCTAGAATCATCCACCCATCTTCAATATTTTCAACGTCAACGATTTTAGTGTTTGCGTCGTTGCTGAAAGCATCAGCTACTACAGCATCGATAGGTGTCAATAATTTAGCACCTGCTACGCGAGCTTCCATAACAAGATCTGTAGCAATAGCTTCTTGACCTTCTTCAAATAAAGAGCTACCAATGTTGCAGCCTTGTGCTTTTATGAAAGCATTTGCCATACCACCGCCGATAATCATTACATCCACTTTAGGCAAAAGGTTTGAAATGACAGAAATTTTATCTGTTACCTTAGCACCGCCGATAATAGCTGCCATAGGTGTTTTAGGATGAACTACAGCTGCACTTAATGCATCAATTTCTTTTTTGAGCAAGAAACCTGCTGCCATAGGGATATAGTCAGCAATACCAACTACGGATGCTGCATTTCGGTGAGATACACCGAATGCATCATTGATTGCTACATCAGCAAGAGATGCCAATTGTTTAGCAAATTCAGGGTCGTTTTTAGTTTCTTCATTATGGTAACGCAAGTTTTCAAGCATCAATACATCGCCTGGTTGTAATGCTTTTACAGCCTCTTCAACCTTAGGGCCAATGCAGTCATCTACGAATGCTACTGGCTTGTTGATAAGCTCAGATAAATGTTTTGCACATGGTGCCAAAGACATTTCAGGTTTGCGTTCCCCTTTTGGACGACCAAAGTGAGAAGCAAGAATTACCTTTGCCCCTTTTTCAATTAAATAATTGATAGTAGGTAATGCACTACGAATACGAGTATCATCAGTGATGACACCGTCTTTCATAGGAACATTAAAATCAACACGAACAAATACTGTTTTATTATCTACTTGTAAACCTTCGATTGTTTGTTTCATCAAAGCCTCCCGATTATAAGCCTTTGCTTGCTACGAATGCTGCCATGTCGATAAGACGTTCGGAGTAACCCCATTCGTTATCATACCAAGAAACAACTTTTACCATATTGCCATCCATAACCATTGTTAAATCAGCGTCAACAATGGAGCTACGTGGATCGGAGCTGAAGTCACAAGATACTAATGGCACATCAGATACACCTAAGATACCTTTTAATTCGCCAGCAGCTGCTTTGCGGAATGCTTCATTGATTTCTTCTTTAGTTGCAGGTTTTTCAAGTTCGCAAACAAGATCTGTAGCAGATACGTCAGGAGTTGGAACACGCAATGCAAAGCCATCTAATTTACCTTTTAATTGAGGCAATACTTTAGCAACAGCTTTTGCTGCACCAGTAGTTGTAGGGATGATAGACATAGCTGCTGCACGAGCACGGCGAGGGTCTTTATGACGTGCATCAAGAATTTTTTGGTCATTAGTATAGGAATGAATAGTTGTCATCATGCCACGTTTAATGCCGAATTCATCGCATAATACTTTAGCGAATGGAGCCAAGCAATTTGTTGTACAAGATGCATTAGAAATAATATGATGTTTTGCAGGATCGTACATATCTTGGTTAACACCCATAACCATAGTTAAGTCTTCGTTTTTACCAGGTGCAGAAATCAATACTTTTTTAACTGTAGGTTGATTTAAATGAACTTTTGCTTCTTCTGCATCGCGGTATTTACCTGTACATTCCATAACGATTTCTACGCCTTCTTCAGACCAAGGCAATTTAGAAGCATCGCGGTCATGGAATACGCGAATTTTTTTACCATCAACATAAATGTTGTCTTCATCGAATGTTACTTCGTTAGGAATTGTGCCATGAACAGAGTCGTATTTTAATAATAATGCAGTACCTTCATTATCGCCAGTAGCATTGATTGCTACAACTTCTACATCAGGATTGTTAATCGCTGCACGTACTACACATTTACCAATACGACCAAAACCGTTAATACCAACTTTTACTGCCATTGTTAGATCCTCCTAATAACAAAAATATTCTAACAAAATATTTAACTACTAACCTCATTTATAACGCTGAAATTTGTAACAATTGACGCATACCTTCTGCAGCTTGCTCATCAATGATAAGTATGCCTTTTTGACAAGCTCTCATAACACCAATAATGGCACTCGATTTGTCTTGGCCACCAGCCACAGCAATCACATTTGGAATTTTTGCAACATCCGGAAGTGATAACCCAATATTATTAGTGGAGTAAATCAACTTACCATCTATATCGCAATATTGACCAAGAGCTTCGCCAACAGCATGATTATCTACTAACTGCTTACGCACATCATCAGCTATATGGCGCTGATCCGCCATACGCATAGCTGTACCAATACCAAACAACAATACGTCAGTCCTACTAATGAGATCCCCAATTTCCTTAATTTGAGGTTCACAAGTCATGAGCATATGCAATGAGTCTTGTGAAAGCCCATCAGGTAAATGGAGCATTTTATAGGTCCCACGAAGTCGTTCAGCTAGCACTGAAGCAATTACGTTAGCTTGATATTCAACTACCTCACCAACGCCCCCACGGGCAGGTACAACAATAGGATTAAATGGTAATACAGGCATCTCTTCAGCTACTGCAGCCATTGTACTACCACCACTGATAGCAACTACAGAGTCAGGTTCTAATAATTCCTGTAATAGCTTTGCTGCTGCAAAACCTAACTTTTTAACCATCAACGTTCCTTCTGTAGGCGTAATGATAACCCTATCGATATGAAGTGCTTCAGTCAATCGATGTTCTAGCTCGTTAATACGATCTAATTCATTTAAAAAATTTCGCAACTTTGGAACAATTGCATGTCCCTCATCAGTGAGAAAAATCCCTGGTTTATAAATGTCTACAAGACCATTAGCACGCATTAACTCAATATGACTTCGTACGGTTCGCTCTGGAAGGTCCGTTGCAGTAGCTAATGTCCTACGGCCTATAGGCTCTTCATAAACTAGGTGGTTTAATATTTTGTATCGCTCCTTTAATACACTAACGATTTCAGGAACAATACGTTCACATATCATTAGAAACTCGTTCATCGGGTCCCTCCTTTACCCGTTGGGATTGTATGAATCGTTTTTCGTCCCATGTGAACAAAATTCGTCCCACCTAAAATAAAAAAATACTTTTACATCTGTATTGTATACCCTATGTAGATTTTATTCAAGACTTTATAGGAGAAAACGACATAATTTAGATATTTTATACGACTTTGTACCTAAATTATGTCGTTTTATATGATTATATTATTTTGTACCGAAGATACGATCACCAGCATCGCCTAAACCAGGCAAGATGTAACCATGATCATTAAGTTTTTCATCAAGGGCCGCTACATAAATAGGAACATCAGGATGTTCTTTATTCACTGCTTCCACACCTTCAGGAGCCGCAACAAGACACATTAACTTAATATTTTTAGCGCCTTTTTCCTTTAACAATGTAATAGCAGCTGCTGCACTACCACCAGTAGCTAACATTGGATCTGTTACTATAAAGTCGCGTTCACCTACATCAGAAGGTAACTTGCAGTAGTATTCTACTGGTTTCAAAGTTTCAGGATCACGATATAAACCGATATGACCAACCTTTGCAGTTGGAATCAAGTTAAGCATACCATTTACCATACCTAGGCCAGCACGAAGAATTGGGATAATACCCAATTTTTTACCTGCAATACGTTTGCCAGTCATTTTAGTTAAAGGTGTTTGTACTTCTACATCCTCTAATGGAAGGTTACGAGTAATTTCATAACCCATCAACATAGTAATCTCATCAAGTAATTCTCTAAAATCCTTAGAGCCTGTTTCTGCATCACGCATCAATGTAACTTTGTGTTGAATCAATGGATGTGTCATAACATTAACTTTCATGACTGTCCTCCTATAAATAATTTACATACCCTATCGGTATCCATTTAATATTCATATTTACTCTATCACAGATTGATAAATCATGCCATAAAAATATTAAAAGGGATATGCCTAGGCACACCCCTTTTATGCTACTTATAGGTTTATAGGACTACAAATATGTAATTGTTATAATTAATCTAATAGATTAGTATAAAGGATACGCTTTACAAAGTGCTGCCACACGTTTGCTTGCTTCTTCATGAATTGCTTTATCTTCAGGATTTTTAAGAACAGTTGCAATGATATCTGCAATTTCTTCCATATCTTTTACTTGTAAGCCACGTGTTGTAAGAGCTGGTGTACCAAGACGGATACCACTTGTTACAAATGGGCTAGCTGGATCAAATGGAATTGTATTCTTATTACATGTAATGCCTACTTCATCAAGTAAGTGTTCTGCTTCTTTACCTGTTAAACCAGTATTGCGAACATCTACAAGCATAACGTGAGTATCTGTACCGCCAGAAACAATTGTTAAGCCTTTTTCTTGCAATGCAGCAGCCAATGCTTTTGCATTATCAATAACTTGTTGTGCATATACTTTAAACTCAGGTTGTAATGCTTCACCAAATGCTACAGCTTTAGCAGCGATAACATGCATCAAAGGACCACCTTGAATGCCAGGGAAGATAGCTTTGTCGATTGCTTTTGCATATTTTTCTTTGCAAAGAATCATACCGCCACGAGGACCACGTAATGTTTTATGAGTCGTTGTAGTAACGATATCAGCATATTCTACAGGATTTGGATGTAAACCTGCTGCTACAAGGCCTGCGAAGTGAGCCATATCTACCATGAAGATAGCATCAACTTCATGAGCTACATCAGCCATTTTTTTGAAGTCAATTTGACGGCTATAAGCACTACCACCAGCGATAATCAATTTAGGTTTTGCTTCTAAAACGATTTTACGGAACTCATCATAATCGATTTGTTGAGTTTCTGCATCTACACCGTAAGGTACTACATTAAAATATGTACCAGATACGTTAACAGGAGAACCATGAGTTAAATGACCGCCATGGGACAAATTCATTCCCACAATAGTATCACCTGGTTGTAATAATGCAAAATACACACCAAAGTTTGCTTGAGAACCAGAGTGAGGTTGTACGTTGGCATGTTCTGCACCGAACAAGCGTTTTGCTCGTTCAATAGCTAATGTTTCGATAACATCAACATTTTCACAACCGCCATAATAACGTTTACCAGGATACCCTTCTGCATATTTGTTAGTTAATACGCTACCTTGAGCTTCCATTACGGCTTGAGAAACAAAGTTTTCAGAAGCGATCATTTCTAATTTATCGCGTTGGCGTGCTAATTCTTGATTGATAACAGCTTGAATATTAGGGTCTTGTTTTTCTAAGAAACTCATGAGTATCCTCCTCGTGCAAAACGAATATATATAGGTAATGATGTATTACTTCTCTAATGTTTTAATTTTCTCTACACGGCGTGCGTGACGGCCACCTTCGAACTCTGTTTTCATAAAGATGGCAACAATATCATTAGCTAGGCCCGGACCAATAACGCGTTCCCCCATTGTGAGAATATTAGCGTCATTATGTTCACGACATGCATGAGCAGAGAATGTATCATGACAAAGAGCAGCGCGAATACCTGCAATCTTATTTGCTGCAATACCGATACCAATACCAGTACCACAAATCAAAATACCTCTGTCTGCTTGACCAGATACGACTGCATTTGCTACAGGTACAGCAATATCAGGATAGTCGCAAGAATCAGGTGTATGACAACCAAAATCCTCTACTTCATGTCCCAATGCATTTAACAATTCCTTAACGGATGCTTTTAAATTTAATCCGCCATGATCACAACCAATTGCAACTTTCATAATTTCATCTCCTACGCCTTCTGAGGCACTGATGTAAGACCAGCCTCTACTAAGTGATAAATTTGTTCCGCACATTGATTATATACGGTTTGATCAGACCCATATGGGTCCGTAACATCACCATCTTGACCACCCCACTCGGAAATCGTTTTGATTTTACCTTCCTCAAACGGGAATTGGCGAAGTAGTACAGATTTGTGATCTTTCGTCATACCAATGATAAGATCTGCTGCATTAACGAGCTCCATCGTCAATGGTCTCGATTCATGATCAGAAATATCTGCAATGGAACGGACGGCTTCTATGGCTTGTTCAGTTGGTTTTGCTCCATAGGCGGCAAATAGACCAGCTGATACAGTCGTCACATCCTTATGTTGCTCCGCTGCAAGGGCCCGTGTAATACCTTCAGCCATAGGGCTACGGCAAGTATTACCGGTACATACAAATAAAATATTCATAATAACATCCTTACTTAATCACATTTTGTGATTACTTTATACATTATAGCAAATTCATCCAATATGTAAAGACATATTTCTATTATCAGTGGACATTTTTATTTCAGTAAATTTACTTATAAATGATATGATGACTCGAGGCCTTTTCCATGCGGTTCATAATGGCAACACCAAAACCGTCGTCATCAACACCTTCTGCCAAGATTAAGGCAACATGATTTTCATTAAAATATAATAGGCTTTTATAAAAGTCATGGCCTAATGATAAGGCATCACCATAGTTGCCAAAACAATGGAATATAAAGCGTGTATCCTCTTTCATAAGGTTATACGTTTCATGACTCACTAAACAACCTATAGGACCTTCTATCCCCTCTGAAAGCTCTTTAAAAGTACTTGCCACCCGCTCTGGACTACCTACAACAACTGTCATAGGTGCATCAGGAGCATAATGGGTATACTTCATACCAGGAGCTTTAGGCTTAGTTGTAGCATTAACGAGAGCAGTATCATATTCAACCGCAGACACAACATTTTCAAGCTGTGCTTTTGTAATTCCGCCTGGTCTCAATATAATGACCTTATCATCATGTACTTCCACTACAGTTGACTCTACACCAATCGTACATGGACCAGCATCTAAAATGTAGGAAATACGGCCCTTCATATCATGGTAAACATCTTGTGCCGTTGTAGGACTTGGACGACCAGATATATTAGCACTAGGCGCTGCTACAGGTACACCAGCGCGTTCTAATAATGCACGGCACACCTTATGATCAGGGCACCGCAATGCCACGCGAGGTAATCCACCAGTAGCACGATCTGGCACTAAATCAGATTTAGGCAATGTAATCGTTAATGGCCCTGGCCAAAACGTATCCATTAATAGTTGTGCCGTCTTTGAAACCTCTGTTACTAAAGGTTTTATACTTTCACTATTAGGAACATGCAAAATAAGGGGATTATCTGAAGGACGACCTTTCGCAGCATAGATTTTATCCATTGCCTCTGGATCAAGGCCATTAGCACCGAGTCCATATACAGTTTCTGTAGGAATGGACACCAATTCACCATTACGCAAAGCACGAGCAAGCATATCTAGCTCTTGTTCTGATGGATTTGTAATAATTTGAGTATCCATATTATCCCTCATATACTGCGGTTACAACACGGTTATTACCACCAAGATCAGCGATACACTGAATGTTGGAGTAATGACCAGCTTCTTTTAATAAAGCCTTTACCTCTTCCGCTTGATCGTAACCTATTTCAAAGGCTATACGGCCTTGCGGTTTTAAGTATGTACCGCATTCTTTAGCTAAAATACGATAGAATTCTAATCCATCTTCACCACCAAACAAGGCAATATGAGGCTCATTTAATACATCCTGAGACAATAATTTAGCATCCCCTGTACGGATATATGGTGGATTCGATACGATGAGGTCAAACTTTTCAGCTTTACCAGCCAAGGCAGAAAACATATCGGACTCTAAGAATTGAACACGATCATGTAAGTTAAATCTTTCACTATTCTCCTCAGCCACTGCCAAGGCATCCGTAGATATTTCAAGACCTACACCACACGCATACGGCAAATAGTGTAATAGACTAAGTAGTATCGTACCAGGGCCTGTACATACATCAAGGATGCGAACCTTACTATCTTTTGAGTACGTACCTAATACATGTTCAATCAAAGTTTCTGTATCAGGTCGTGGAATCAATACCTTATCATTAACCTTAAAGGTCAATCCCATAAAGTCCTTTTCCCCAATAATAGCCGCTACACAATGCCCCTTAGCTCGTTCTTGAACGAGAGGTCTGAAAGCATCGAGCTCCTCTTGAATAAGTGGTTGGTCATAATGGGTATATAGATAAATACGATCCTTGCCTAAAACGTGAGAAAGCAGTACTTCCCCATCAAGTCGAGGTGTATCCATCTCCTTGCTTTGAAAGTACTGCTCTGTCCACTGGAGAATACGACCGATTGTCCAAATCTCCTTATGCATTTGTATTAGCCTCCTGCATTTTTGCCGCTTGGTCAGCAGCATTTAAGGCTTGAATGATTTCATCTAGATCGCCATTTAAAATAGCATCTAATTTATACAATGTTAAGTTAATACGATGATCAGTTACGCGACCTTGTGGATAGTTATAGGTACGAATACGTTCACTACGGTCACCTGTACCAACTTGACTCTTTCGGTCTGCTGCCATGCTAGAAATAGCCTCTTGTTCAGCTTGGTCTTGCAATTTAGCACGCAATACACGCATGGCTTTTTCACGGTTTTGTAATTGAGAACGTTGGTCTTGACAAGCTACAACGATACCGGATGGTAAGTGTGTAATACGAACAGCAGATTCAGTTTTATTGATATGTTGACCGCCCGCACCACTCGCACGATAGGTGTCGATTTTTAAGTCTTTTTCATTAACTTCAATATCAACATCTTCCATTTCTGGTAATACAGCCACAGTAACTGTAGACGTATGTACACGGCCTTGTGTTTCTGTAGCAGGCACACGTTGTACACGGTGTACACCAGATTCAAATTTCATTTTAGAGTATACATTTTCACCATCTACAGAGAAAATAACTTCTTTAAAGCCACCTAATTCAGGCTCATTGGCATCGATAATCTCACAACGCCATCCTTGGCTTTCCGCATATTTTGTGTACATACGGAACAAATCGCCTGCAAATAGTGCTGCTTCATCACCACCGGCACCACCGCGAATTTCAATGATAATATTCTTATCATCATTAGGGTCCTTAGGCAATAAAAGGATTTGTAGTTTCTCTTCTAATTCCTCTTTTTGAGGTTTTAGCTCTTTTAATTCCTCTTGTGCCATTTCGCGGAATTCTTCATCCATGGATTTATCTTCAATAACTTCCATAGCTTCATCAATACCAGCTAATACTTTTTTATAAGTACGGAATGTTTCAACTGTTTCAGATAATTGAGCATGTTGACGTGTTAATTTACGCCATTCATCTTGGCGGGCAATCACTTCAGGGTCACTGATGCGCTGCTCCAGGTCCATAAATTTATCTTCAATAACTTGTAATTTATCTACTAACATGTTTATTCCTCTTCATATGCATCACTCTCAAGAGGGCGAACCTCTTCAAGAGCTCGTATAGCGACTTCAATTTGATCATCTTCTGGTTCACGTGTGGTCATGTACTGTAATGCAAGACCTGGTTTGATAAGAGCTTTCACAAAGGAATGCTCACTACGACCAGCAAGACGAATAACCTCGTACGCAATACCTGCCACTACTGGCATGAGAAGTACGCGGCTCAGAATACGCTCCAACAAATTAGGCCAACCTAAAAAGGCAAAAATAAAGATACTCACCACCATAACGATAAGTAAGAAATTTGTACCACATCGTGGATGTAAACGACTTTGTTTACGAACGTTTTCTACAGTAAGAGGCAAGTCTAATTCATAGGTATGAATTGTTTTATGCTCGGCCCCATGATATTGGAAAACTCGTTGAATATCCTTCGTAAGCCCAATCCCCCAAATGTAGAGTAGAAAAAGTACTAAACGAATGACACCTTCAATGAGATTTAATACTACATGATTATCCTGTACACCAGGAATAAATTTTACGATAAATGTAGGCAATGCCAAAAATACAGCTATCGCAAATATGGTGGAAATAACCATAGTAATGGCAATTTCACTATTAGACATTTCTTCCTCTTCATCGCCAGCGGCTTTAGCGGAGAAGGACAATGCCTTCATGCCAATTACGAGGGATTCATAAAGGGCTACACAGCCTCGAAGAAATGGTTTTTTCAAAATTGGATATGTGTCAGCAATAGATTTTGTAGGCTCTTTTTGAACTACAATGGTTCCCGCTGGTTCTCGTACAGCTGTTGCTGTAACACCAGGCCCCCTCATCATGACACCTTCGATCACAGCTTGTCCACCGACAAACTTTTTAATACGTTCTGTGTTCACAAGAGCTCCTCTCATAAACAAATAGAGGCAGAGCCCATAGCCCTGCCAATAGATGCTACATTACATGACAAATTATTTGCCGTAACGTTTGTTAAATTGTTCAATACGACCACGAGCTTGAGCAGCACGTTGTTGACCAGTGAAGAACGGATGGCATTTGGAGCAAACGTCTACACGAAGGTCTTCTTTTACAGAGCCAGTTTTGAATGTGTTGCCACAACCGCAAGTTACTGTAGCTTCTTTATAGTCTGGATGAATACCTTGTTTCATTCTATACACCTCTTTCCGACAATCAATATTATTCTTATAGATTATAGCATGACATATGCACAAATGCAAGTTGCCAATACTATTCCTTGGATGCTTGCTTTTCTTCAATAGACTCAGCTAGGATGGTCTCTAAGTCACTTTCATTAAGGATGTCACGCAATGCGATGAGCTCCTCTAAAGAAAGGGTAATACCCTTTTTCATGCTTGTATATTCACTATCCCAAGCACGAAGGTCAAACTTAGGATTATATTTGCCCCAGCTAGTGCATGTTAATTGTTTTTTCCAACCGTCTTTATCTTCAGATAAAGTACCAATAACTTTGAAGATTTCAAAATTAATAACAGCCATGAATCCTCCTTTCTTACACATTCGTGTAGTATGTTTCATACCTACTATATTTAGTAGTTTATATTTTTTAGGATACGATATATTTTAAACTAAATATCGGACTTTTACAATTAGTTTTTATAATCGCTATAATCTTCAATATCAATAGATGTTGTTGGTGGCATAACTTGAGCACCTAATTCATCTACTGTAGATTTCCAATCTTCTGTCGCTTCTGTCACAGCCTTGATATACGCTTCATCAGCGGCTTGAACAGATGTGATTAGTTGAGCCTCGTCGTTAACATCTAACACGCGACGACGTACGCTGCTAAGCATATAACCGAATGACTCATCTGTTTGAACGAGCATGGAAACTTCTTGAATCAATGTTTGACCAATAGTACTACAGAAGTATGCATACCACATATAGGCTAATTCAGCATCTGGGAACATCCAATAAATGTCCTCTTTTGGTGCTTCTGTAGTAATATCTACATCTACATGATCTGCATGACGTTTAAATGTAAGGAAATAAGCGCCATTTTCAACAAGAGCATTACGACCTAATTCAGAAACTCGGCTGTCGATACAATAAATACCATCTTGTCCTAAGGCTACATCAGTTTGACCACCTGGTAGCAAAATAGAACGCAAAGACAAGCCATAATTTAATACAGTAAACACTGGCAATTGAGCGAACACACCATGAGGCAATGGAATATAGTTAATCGTTTTCCATTCTTCTCCTACGCGTTCACGTAGACCAACACGCATCTTTTTAACATCATATTTGCCATATACAATTTCGTAAGCCCCTAATGGTGTCCATTCACGAATCGCTTCTACACGCTTTTGATTCAAGAAGAATTGTAATGCCATATTATTCAAACCTAATTGATTTTGTGCCATCGTAGCAGGCAAGAATAATTGTGCAGTTCCTTCTGGAACAAGATTATGTAAACCATTAGCCACTTCTTCCACAATATCTTCAGAGGATTGGAACATGCCAACCGTTCCTGTAAAGATATGATCAAAATAGCTGCGATGAGGCCATTGATTAATAATTTGCGCCATTGGATATAAACGTGTCAAAATGCTATAGCACACTGGAGATGCCGTATAAAGCACAACTTTTTTATCTTCATAAGATTGAAGAATTTCTTCAATCATACCTGCGTATTCTTCTACATAAGCATATAGAACGAGTTCTCCCGTTTTACTATGGGCTTCGATACTTTCACGAACAGGAGTCTCCCAAATAGTACCAACATCTAGACCATCTAAAATACCTGTATCGCTAATAAAATCAAATAATTCGACTCTAAACGAAGGGCCATATAGAGCTTGGAATGTATTCAAATCATATGGAACAGGGCCAAAAGATTCTACTGTAGATTTTTCTGCTAACGCATATAAATCATCAGCCGTAACACCCCACTCACGGGAGCTAGCATTACTAGAAATCAATTGATCTAACACTTTAAAACGCATTAACTCATTTACAATATCAATACCTTCAATACTATGAGTAGCACAAAGGGCAATAAATTCTTCGTTATTTACTTTCATATTAAACCTTTCCAGCTGAAGGACATAAGTGATTTAAAAAACATTCTTCACATAATGGCTTACGAGCCTTACATAGTTTACGACCATGATAAATCAACCAGTGATGAGCAGCCGACCAATCCTCTTTAGGAATTGCCTTCTGCAACTTTAATTCCATCTCTTCTGGTGTTTTAGCAATACCCAATTTTAATCGGTTAGACACACGGAATACATGAGTATCTACAGCGATCGCTGGCGTACCAAACAATACAGATACTAGCACATTTGCAGTCTTACGACCTACACCAGGTAATTCAACGAGTTGATCAAACTCCCGTGGCACTTCCCCGTGGTATTGTTCTACTAGAATCTGACAAGTGGCAATCAAATTTTTGGCTTTAGATTTATAAAGGCCACAGTCCTTAATCAGAGTTTCTAATTTGGTAACCCCAATTGCTAACATCTTAGCCGGATGATTTAGTTCAGGAAATAACCGTTTAGTAACGATATTAACTCTCTCATCCGTACATTGTGCAGATAATACGACTGCCACTAATAATTCAAATTCATTTGTATACTCAAGGGCAGGTTTTGCATCAAAATAATGCTCTTGCAATAATTTCAATTGCTCTGCCTTTATTGCTTTTGTTACACGCATATAGATCTCCTTTCTCACTTGTGAAAGTACAGACGCGTACAACTTATATCTTACCATACGTATTCATTTAGTTCTATGTTATAATAAATCATGTTATTCTAATATAGAATACAGGAGGTCAATATGAGCAATATTAACGATACATTAAAACGTATAAATGAACTAGCAGCAAAGAAAAAATCTGGGCAACAACTCACACCAGAGGAATTAGCAGAAAAAAAAGAACTTTATGAAATTTACTTAAGCTTCATTCGAGGCCAAATCACAGATACATTGGACCGTGTTGAATTCGTAGATCTAGAAACAGGTGAACGTACAGCTCCTAAACAAGCACTCGAAAACTTGGCTAACCAAGCTGACAAAGACATAAAAGAACATAAAGATATTCACTAATATAAGAAAAAACCACTTGATACAAGTATCAAGTGGCTTTTTGTATAAGTTTTAATTATCTATTATAATTTGCCGAGGCGTTTCATAGCATTATAAATTTTTTCAGCTAGTCCTGTCATTTGGAATTTAGGAATACCACAAGCAGCTATGCGAATACCGTTAGTTAAAGCGATAACATAGATATGTTCTTTTTTCAACTCTTCACAGATAGCATTAGCAGAATCTGTAGGAATCGTAATAAAGAAACCACCTCGATATGGCAACATAGGAAGACCAACTCGGGCTGCTTCTTGTTTAAATATATCAGCACGATCACGAATCAATTGATAATAGCAATTACGTTCATCTTCATAAGCTTTAAACTTAGCTGGATCAGCTACAATATTTGCCATTGTACGCATTGCAGGCCGGCATATATTAGACCATGTAGCACGGCTTGTAGATTTGTTGATTTCTAAGAATTCATCAGCAATTTCTTCATCATCAGAAATACCAATCAAGGCACCTACACGTTGCCCATACATAGTGAAGCCTTTAGACAAGCTATAGCAAACACATGTAAGGATTTCTTTTGGCAAATGACTGAATTTACTAAAGAATGCACGAACCTCTTCTTTTTCACCAGAATAATCAAGGTATGCTACATCAATGCCAATGATTACATTATTACGGCCTATAGCAACGAGTTCTTTCAAGAAGTTAAGGATAGATTCCCAATCTTTGTCCTCTATAGAGTAACCTGTTGGGTTATTACCAGGTGTATTAAACAAAATTACGACATTTGTTTGTTTTGCAGCTAATTCATTTACACGATTTTGGAACGCTTCATGGTTAAAGTTATTATGTTCATCAAATAAAGAATAGGTAACAAGTGTACGACCTACATCGCTACAAAGTATACGATAGGCACCCCAGTACCAATCAGCAGTCAACACCTCATCACCAGGTTCTGTATAGTTATGAACTAAGTGATGAATACCGCCTGTACCACCTGTAGTAGCAATACTACGGATATGACCTTCTGGACGAGATTGTCCAAAGCATTCCGCCTCTGCAGCAGCAAGGAACTCAGGTACACCTGCAATCGGAGCATAACCAACATATTCAGAATCTGGAAGACTTAAATATTCGTCCTTAACGGTTTTAAGGAATACTAATTTACCATCCTCATCATAAATCGCACCTAATGTACCATTAACAACGTTCTCGCGACCATTTTCTTTAGCATCAGCTTGGGCTTGGCCAGCAGTTACAAAGATTACATCTTTAAGTTTTTTCCCTTTTGCATGCTTTGCAGCAACACTTGTCATAACTTGCACCATCCTATCTAAAATGAATTATTACATATTTATCATACCTAAACTTATTTAATTATACAATGAGTATTTAAAAATATATTGTATACATAAGAAAAAATACTAATTACAATCTGAATTATAAAAAAGCTAAGGTATATAGGATATATACAATATCCTATATAAAATATTTTTATAAATCATATGCTAGTATTTATAAACAAAAAAGACCACTCATTAGAGTGGTCTTTGATATCCTTAGAAGGAGTAGCCTACACCAGCGTGTAAACCTTTTGCAGTTTTATCGTTGCTATTTACGCTATATTTATCATAGCCATAGTATACGTTCAAGTCTACATCAGGGCGAACTTCATATTGAGCACCTACTTGGTAAGTTTGTTTAATATCGTTACCCCAACCAGCTTTAGCAAAGCCGTTTACTTTTTCTGTCAATGGCACATGACCAATAACACCAGCTTGGAAACCTAATTCTGTATCATTTGTACGAATTGCAGTACCAGCACCATATACGTTTACGTTTGGATGCACTTTATAAACTAATGCTAATTGATGATCTTTAATGTCGCCATTTTTTGCATTCAATTTATCATAAGAATATTGAACAGCAGTTTTATTAGAAAGATCGTGTTGCAAAGAAACCCCGAAACCGTCGTTACTATTGCCGCCACCTTTAGATACATGTTGTTTAAATGCATAATCAGCTTGTACTTTAGTGGAACCGTCGCTAATTTTTGTTACAGGTGCCGCTGCAAATGCACTACCTGCCACAACTGTAGCTGCTAGAGTTAATAATACTAATTTCTTCATTTGTACCTCCTATACACATATCTCAAGATATGTCTTACTAAGTTACTTATTTACGAATGTTTTGATTATACACTCTATAAATTAACGTTTCATGAATACAGGGATATCTGGGATACCGCTGTTAGTTGTTGTTGTAGTGGCTGCTGGACGAGATGTAGTAGTTGTTTTACCGAATTCTGGTACGCTTTTAGCGTTATTGCCAAAACCAGTTGCTACAACAGTAACTTGAACTTTATCGCCCAAGCTTTCATCGATAACAGAACCGAAGATGATATTTGCATCAGGGTCTGCTGCATCAGAAATAATTTGAGCAGCTTCGTTTACTTCAAAAATACCCAATTCGGAGCTACCAGAAATATTAAGCAAGATGCCTTTTGCACCATCGATGGAAGTTTCCAATAATGGGCTATTGATAGCCATTTTTGCAGCGTCTGCAGCACGGTTTTCACCTGTACCTTCACCAATACCCATCAAAGCTTCGCCTTGATTAGTCATGATAGTTTTAACGTCTGCAAAGTCAAGATTGATTAAACCAGGAATTTGGATCAAATCGGAAATACCTTTGATACCTTGACGAAGAACTTCATCAGCTTTGCTGAATGCATCAGATACGGAACATTTTTTATCTACAACTTGTAACAATTTGTCATTAGGAATAACAATAATTGTATCAACTTTTTGAGTCAAGAACTCAATGCCTTTTTCTGCCGCAGCACGACGACGTTTGCCTTCGAATGCGAAAGGTTTAGTTACAACGCCAACTGTTAATGCACCAACTTCTTTAGCACATTCAGCTACGATTGGAGCAGCACCAGTACCAGTACCACCGCCCATACCAGCAGTTACGAATACCATATCAGCACCTTCAAGAGCTTTAGTAATTTCTTCACGGCTTTCTTGAGCTGCTTCTTCACCGATTTGTGGGTTAGCACCAGCACCAAGGCCTTTAGTAACTTTTTCACCGATTTGAATTGTTACATCCGCTTTAGACAATTCAAGCACTTGGTTTTCTGTATTAACGGCTAAAAATTGAACACCTTTAATTTGGTTATCAACCATACGATTAACAGCGTTATTACCGCCGCCACCAACACCGATAACTTTAATATTTGCAAAATCAGACATTGAACTTCCTCCTCTTATCGTTATCTATTGTATCAATATACGTCCCAATGTATCGATTTATATACTGACTATCTTATAACAATTACATTTATTTTACACTAAAATTTAAAAACTTTCCACTATATAGAATGTGATTTATTAGAACCGCTTAGTCATAATTATTTTGCGTATAGCGCCTACATTAATAAATACACGTAACCCAAATCCAATAAGGGCCACATAATATAGGTTAATGCCTATTAAATCACCAACATATACAAGAATAACAGCTAATACCATATTTGAAAAGAACCCAATGACAAAGTTACTAAGATCAAATGTTCTTTCCAATGCTGCTCGACTGCCACCAAATACTGCATCTAAAGCTGCTAGAACAGCTACCGAAGTATAATTCGAATAACTAGCGGGGATATGAAGTGGTGCTATCCATCCTAGGATAGCCCCTATAATTAGGCCAATGATGGCAAAGATATAGATATTCATTCTTTACCTCCTAACTCATTAGGCTTCATATGTTCTTCTCTAAAAGTACCTGTGAAAGCAGGAATCGCTACATCCTCTTCTTGCTTTATAGTTACCTTTATTCCCCAATGTTTAAGTGAATCTACTACACCACCGCGCATAGTTAGCGCAGAATTTAATGTCTTTGGATCTCCAATAGCTTTCACCGTAAAGGGAGCTCCAAAGACCTTCCCATTTACAGTAATAGTCGGGCCTGAACATCGTATTTCAGACGTTCCTATGAGGCGTTGATCATTAATAGCTATCGCTTCAGCCCCACCAGCCCGTAATTCATTAACAATTCTTAGAATATCTTCATCATGAATTACATATAAATTGGGGTTTTCTCCACTTTGTACAGGCTTTAAGCTATCTTCAATCAACACACTAACGCCCGGCCCTTTAACATTAGTTAAAGCCGCTTTCATCATGAGCTGTTCATCAGCTTTACCACCGCCATTAGCGCCAGATTTTTTTAGTGACTCAATTTGCTTTAACAAAGCATCACGTTCACTCTGGGCCTCTCTCAATTGTACCGCTAAATCGCCAGTTCGTTGTAAGCGAATATTTTCTTCTATATTATCTTGAGTCATCTTATATTGGGTAACAACCATGAACCCTAATATACAGCTGACTATGGCAATTGCCCACCGTTCGTGTCTCACGACAATCATCTACCTTTATATTCAACATGACCTTATCTATCTTGTTTTTTATCATCCTTCTTAGTAGATGAATTTTCTGTAGTCGGTGCTCCATTCTGATGCTTTTTAACTTCTGGCATCACATCGGTTTTAATGTACGGTGATGAAACATTAACATCTATATACTGTACATTACCATGTGTCTTTTTAATATCTTGTAACATCGACTGAGTTAGCTCTGCTTTTTTAGCTAAGTCTTTGCCATCCCCCAGTCGAATCTGTACACCTGAAACAGTATATGCCATTATCGCATCAGGATCTCCAATATTAACCTCTGCAATATTCTTGAATGTCTCCTCATCGAGTGAGTTCAAATATTCAAGAGCCGCCAATATCGGTTTATCTACTACTGTATCACCTAATAGTATATTTCCAGCTTTCACACCAGAAATCATAGGAACAGATGTGTCTTGTATAGCTGGCTCAGATGCGATCACTTGTCCCTTACTATCAAGGGTTAAGTATCCAAACTGAGCCGGTACAACTGCAACTGCCTTGCGTTCTACTACATTTACCACCATTGTCAGTGGCAACTGATAGCTAATTTGAGCCTCTTCGACACGTAAATCTTTCGATAATCTAGTTTTTAATTTTTCTGTACTAATCTGCAATATATTAACAGGTTCATGAATATCACCAGCTACCATTACATCTTGTACAGTTACCTTATCCGATCCAGTAACTTTTAAAGATCCAAAAGGAATAGGTAGTGTAAACAACCCCACCAACACGAGAGTAACTGCACCACCGATTTTTAACACTCGTTTTCTAAATACAGCCCGTTCATCACGAACAGGTGTAGAAGACTGCATCTCCCCAGAGTTGGATGGATGGTTTTGCTTATCATCCATAGTTAACTCCTTATCTTCTATTAGCCCTTAAAATTTCCCTATACTAGCTGTTAATAGAATTCTTTCACATAATGTTGGGAAGTCAATTCCCATTTCTTTTGCTGCTTTTGGTACTAAAGATGTTGCTGTCATACCAGGCACAGTATTGTATTCAAGAACATACATATTATCTGCATGGTCTGTCATAACATCAACACGAATTACCCCACTGCCTTGTACTTCACGATACACAAGTTCCCCAATGCGTTGCATTTCAGCAGTCATTTCTGCACTAATAGGCGCTGGCACTAAATACTCAGTAGCACCTACAGTGTACTTACTCTTGTAATCATATTCACCAGAATGTGGACGAATTTCAATAACAGACAATGCTTTACCATCTAATACAGATACTGTAAATTCACGACCATCAAGAAATTGTTCTACCACAAGAATAGGGTCATATTTTAGAGCTTCCGTTACAGCCTCTTCTAACTGAGCTTCATCGCGAACAATAGTAACGCCAATGCTGGAGCCTTGCGTAGCAGACTTCACAACTACTGGAATTGTAAAATCCTTACGAATATGTTCAATAATAGCTTCTGCAGATTCAAGATTACCAGTAAAGGACTCGGATGCCGCAGTAGGAATATTGGCACCTTTAAATACATCTTTACTTACTTTTTTATTCATACCTACTGCATGAGCCATAATACCTGACCCAGTGTATGGAATTTCAGCCATTTCTAATAGGCCTTGCAACGCACCATCTTCGCCGTAACGACCATGAATTGCATTAAATACAACCTCGCCACCTAAGTCTTCAATATCTTTTAATACAGTGCGTGGATTTAGTTCTAAAGTTTGGGCATTATAACCTTTGCTTTCAAGTGCTTCTGCAATAGCAGCGCCAGTACGACGAGATACTTCAGCCTCTTTGGAAGGACCACCCATTAATACGATTATTTTTTTATCTTTCATTGTAAGCCTTCCTCCAATATAGCTAATAATTTTGGCCCATATTGATTAATAGAACCTGCACCCATGGTGATAACTAGATCATTAGGTCTTACTATTTTCGCTAATACCTCAGGCAAATCGTCAACAGATGGTACATAATTTACATCTTGACCTGTGGCCGTTTTAATAGCATTTGGAATCGTATTGCCATCAATACCAGGGATTGGATCTTCACCAGAGCTATAAATATCTGTCATATATACTTCATCAGCGCTTGTGAAAGCAGTAGCAAACTCATCCTTTAACAAGCTTGTGCGAGTAAAGCGATGTGGCTGGAATACACAGATAACACGATGCTTTTCCAACTCTTTTGCTGCTTTCAATGTTGCTTTAATTTCTGTAGGATGATGAGCATAGTCATCAACAACCCATACACCTGCTACGTGACCTTTTGTTTCGAAACGACGTTTTGCACCGATAAACTTACCTAAACCTTTTGTAATAATGCGCGTTTCTACACCACAGCAATCATGAGCAACAACAAAGGCAGCCAACGAATTCAATACATTATGTTCACCAGGAACTCGTAAGCGAATGCGCTCAACATTCACACCATTATGGTATACATCATATACCAAAGTAGAGTCTACATAGTGAATATTTTTAGCTACATAGTCATTATTATCACTTAAGCCATATGTAATGAAATTACGATTTACACGGCTCATAACATAACGAATATTCTCATTATCTCCACATACGATTGCTTTGCCAGATTCTGGTAAGGTTTCGACAAACTCACAAAATGCATTTAACAAATTATCCATTGTTTTGTAGTGATCCATGTGATCATCTTCAATGTTAGTAATAACAATAGTATGTGGGCGTAGTTTCAAGAAAGACCCATCACTTTCATCTGCTTCAACTACAGAGAAATGCCCCTTACCTAGACAACTACTACCTTTTAAATAATCTACTTCACCACCGATAATAACTGTTGGATCAGCTTCTGCTTCTACTAAAATTTGTCCAATCATGGATGTAGTAGAAGTTTTACCATGAGCACCAGCTACTGCAATGCCATCTGTTACGTCTAACACAGCTTTTACAATATCGGAACGGTGTAAAATTGTAATACCTTGCTCTTTAGCAGCTACAATTTCAGGGTTATCTTCGCGAATAGCCGTAGAACGAACTACTGCATCAACGCCTTTTACATAATCTTTATTATGGCCAATATGAACTGTAGCGCCCATATTTCTGAACTTTTCAATAACTGCAGAATCAGCTACATCTGAACCAGATACGTCATAACCTTTTTGAATTAAAATATTCGCTATAGCACGCATGCCAGACCCACCTATACCAATAAGATGAATCTTATGAATACCGTCTAACATAAAACCTCTCCTTGTTACTTTGCAATAGATAATGCTAACTTTGCAATATCATGAGCCGCATTAGGTTTACCTAACTGCAACGCTCGTTCTCCCATTTGTGACAATAAATCACGATTGGCCATAAACATTTCAATTTCCCCTATCAAATCATGGGCACTTAACATTTGATCAACAATCATATGCGCTGCCCCTTCTTGAACAAAAATACGGGCATTATAGGTTTGATGATCTTCCGCTGCATATGGATATGGTACCAATACAGATGGAATACCTCGAACTGCTAGTTCAGCAAGACCGATAGCACCAGACCTAAAGACTGCTAAATCAGCTGCCGCCAATGCTTTTGGCATATCGTGTAAATATGGCAAGATCAAGGAGGAATCACCTAAACCATCACCATTGGTAATACCAAGCTGAGATAACACAGATTGATATTCCCCATCCCCTGTAATATGGATTAATTTAATTCCTTCTGTTCCTTGAAAATGCTTATGTACATCAATCATAGCATTATTGATGGTTCTCGCCCCACGAGAACCACCGGCTATAAGAACAGTGAACGTGTCATCACTTAAATTAAAATAATTACGTCCATCTTCCCTAGTATCAACTAATACATCAGGACGTACTGGATTACCAGTATATACTACGCGTTTTGCCTTTGAAAAAGATGATTCTGCATCCTTGTAACCCATAGCGACTACATCAACAAAACGGCTTAGAATTTTATTTGTAATGCCTGCAATGACATTTTGTTCCTGTATCAACGTTGGAATATTGCGCAATGCTGCGGCCATAAGAATAGGACCACAAACATAACCGCCCGTACCAATAACTACATCAGGCTTAAAGTTGGAAATGATTGTATTAGCTTTCACAAGAGAAAAAGCAGTCTTGCCTAACGTCACCAACGTACCAAAAGATAATTTACGTTGCAAACCTTGTACAGGTAATGTAGTAAATTCAATGCCTTCTTTAGGCACTAAGGTAGCCTCTAAGCCCCTTTCCGTTCCTACATATAAAACCTGTGCATCAGGGTTCTGTTTCATAATTTCCTTATATATAGTTATTGCTGGGTATATATGTCCACCAGTGCCACCACCTGAAATAATGATACGTTTCATTAATGGTGTCTCCCTTCTTGCAACATATGAACACAGTTTTTAAAATCATCGCCACGTTCTTCAAAACAGCTATACCAATCAAAACTTGAACAAGCTGGCGATAATAATACAATATCACCTTGGACAGCCAATTTATAACCCTGTTCTACAGCATCTTTCATAGATGAAGCTCTATAAATAGGCTGAACACCAGCCTCTTTTGCAGCAGCTTCAAATCGATCCGCCGCTTCCCCCATAAAGATAACAGCTTTTGTGTGATGTTTAACAAGCTGCATAAAGTCTTCTAACGGAGTCATTTTATCATGACCACCAGCTAATAAAATAACGGATTGATCAAAGGATTCCAATGCTTTTACAACAGAGTCAACATTAGTAGCTTTAGAATCATTATAGAATGTAATTCCATCAAGAGTTTTAACTCGTTCTAATCGGTGTTCAACACCATGGAACTCGCTTATAATACGATGAATAGTTTCTATCGGCACACTTAACGCATAAGCTAAAGCGATAACAGTTAAAATATTTTCAATATTATGGCTACCTGGAATGTGGATATCAGCACTACCAATAACAGGTGTTGCTATACCATTCTTTGTTACATAACATTGTCCTTTATCATAGTAAGCACCATTTGAAACCACTTGATGTTGACTAATTTCAAGGATATGGCTAGGTGCACGATGTTTCATGTCTGCTACAATAGGATCATCAATATTAAGCACCATAAAATCTGTACTCAATTGATTTTCAAAGATGCGTTCCTTCGCAGCAATATAATTTTCCATTGTCTTATGACGAGCTAAATGATCTGGTGTAATGTTGAGCATAATAGCACCAATCGGTCTAAAATGCTTAATTGTTTCTAATTGATAGCTAGATAACTCAGCTACCAAAAAACCATCTGCTGGCATGGAATAGGCTACTTCACTAAGAGAATCGCCGATATTACCACCAACGCGAACTGGCTTTCCAGTTCCTTCCAATACCTTAGTTAATAATGTTGTAGTAGTGGTCTTACCATTTGTACCTGTAACGGCTACAATTGGCGATTTAGATAACTCATAAGCTACTTCTACTTCACTAACCACATCAATACCACGAGCTTGAGCGGCTTTTACAATGGGAATATCTAGAGAAATACCTGGAGAAATAACAATGCGATCCACGCCATCAAGCAAGGATTCATCTTGTCTACCGGTAATAATATCTACACCTGCTGATACAAGTCTTTTTTCCTCATCTGCAGGCAGTGTAACAGGCTTATAATCATTTAACACTACATGGGCCCCAACTTGAGCTAATACCCAAGATGCGCCTATACCGCTGGCACCAGCGCCAAGAACAAGTATATGTTTATCTCCGTATTCCATCTATATCACCTAAATTATCAACAAAAATAATGTATTCCTATCTTATAAGCATACCATTATTTGCGTGTTCCGTTAAGTATTATCTTACAAAGTTATAGTCGCTAAAACGACACCAATAACAGCTAATACAGCACCACCAAACCAGAAGCGATTAACAACAGTTTGCTCAGCCCAACCAGATAACTCAAAATGATGGTGAATTGGGCTCATTTTAAATACGCGTACACCACGAGTTTTAAAGGATATAACTTGAATAATAACGGACAATGCTTCCATAACAAAAATGCCACCAATTACAACGAGTAGCAATTCTGTTTTAGTCAAAATTGCCATAGCCGCAAAAGCACCACCTAAAGCTAAGGATCCAGTATCCCCCATGAACACCTTCGCAGGGTTTACATTGTATACCAAGAAACCAAGGCAAACAGCGGCTACAATAGCGCCAAAGTAAGCAACGCTTTCAGCACCAATAGAATTTGTTGTAGATGCAGCCATAAGACCAATCACGGAGAAAGCAATCGCAGCTACAGCAGAGGTACCACTAGCTAATCCATCAAGACCATCTGTAAGGTTTACTGCGTTCGTAGCACCTACGATAATTAAAAACGCCAAAACATAATAAGCCCAACCTAATTGAAGATGTATATCTGCTACAGGAATCCACAATGTGGTAGGAATAACCATAATTTCAGTAATACAGTAACAGAATATGGCCGCCAAAATAAATTGACCTAGCAATTTTTGCTTAGCTGTTAAGCCAAGATTACGTTTTTTAACGGCTTTTACAAAATCATCAAAAAAGCCCAATAAACAATGACCCAATGTTAAAAACAATAACATGCCTGTACCTACATTCCATGGTGCGAAAATAGCAACACCAAGAACAAGGGCGATCATCATGAAGGCACCACCCATTGTTGGCGTACCCGCTTTCGCCTGATGACTTTCTGGACCTTCTTCACGAATACTTTGTTGTGCGTGTAAAGAACGCAACATAGGAATAGCAATTTTACCTAGCACTACTGTAATGATAAAGGTCACTACAAAGGCTAATAGAATATGATATATCATATGAACCCTCTACTCATTAATAAACAGATGACGGCTAGATATAACTAGCCGTAACCATTTATTCTCGATCTTTTAATTCTTCAACAACCCGTTCCATTCGCAAGCCTCGGGAACCTTTGACAAGGATAACATCCCCTTTTTCACGAATATCGCTATAGGCATTAGCCATTTCCAAATGGCTATTACAACGGAATGCAGTTAAACCTGCTTTTTTTGCTTCCTTAGCGATGAAGGCCGCAGCATCACCAAATGTGAATACTACACTATAGCCTTCTTCAGCAAGCAATTGACCAATTTCACGATGCGCCTGTTCAGTATAATCACCAAGCTCAAGCATATCACCAAGCATAGCGATTTTACGTTTACCTTCTAGTTGACCTAATGCTTTAATCGCTTCAGCCATAGAGGAAGGATTTGCATTATATGCATCATTTAAGATAACAATATCTTCAAATGGTACGATTTCTTGGCGCATAGGAGTGCCAGTAAACTCGCTTAAGCCTTTACGAATGGTGTTGGATTTAATCCCCAAAACACGACCAGCTACAATTGCTGCCAATGCATCATATACATTGTGTTCACCAATCATAGGTAAGAAGATATCGAAGACTTCGTCATAACATTTGCAAGTAAACTTAATACCGTCTTTTTTATAACGCAAATGGCTACCAATACAAGTAGCGTTGCGTTCAATACCATAGGTAATAGTTTTACCCTTAGCAAGGCTATCCATAGCCTTAACATATGGATCATCTTCATTGAGAATAGCCACACTATTTTCAGGCAAACAACGAATTAATTCACCTTTAGCTTGTGCAATGGCTTCACGAGAGCCTAACAACTCAATATGGCTAGTACCAACATTGGTAATAATGCCCATAGTTGGTTCCGCAATCAATGCAAGCTCTTCAATTTGACCAAGGCCACGCATGCCCATCTCTACGACACATGCTTGATGTTCTGCAGTTAAGCGCAACAATGTTTTTGGCAAACCAATTTCATTATTAAAGTTTTTTTCAGTTTTCAAAACATTAAATTCTGTACCAAGTACAGCGGCCACCATTTCCTTTGTCGTAGTTTTACCAGAGGAACCAGTAATAGCTACTACAGGAATATCGAAACGGCGACGATGGTAACGTGCCAAGTTTTGGTATGCTACCAAGGTATTTTCTACCTCAATACAAACAATACCTTCTACGGCACGACCTTTTTCTACGATTGCACCTGTAGCACCCTTTTCAATGGCCGTGTTGATGAAATCATGACCATCAAAGGTATCACCTTTTAAGGCTACAAATAAAAATCCTGATTCAATCGTTCTTGTATCAGTAGATACATCTAAGAACTTAATATTGTCGGTATGTGTACTCGTCCCTTCTGTGGCTTCTACCACTTGAGACAATGTAAATTCTGCCATATTAGATCTCCTTGAGGGCTGCTCGCGCCTCTTCACGATCATCAAAATGAATCGTTTTATCCTTTAAGATTTGGTAATCCTCATGCCCCTTACCTGCAATCAGTACAATATCCCCAGGTTTTGCATTTTGTATTGCATGTTGAATCGCTTCCCGACGATCAACAATAACTTCATAATGAGAGCCTTCACGAAGGCCTTCTTTAACGCCTGCTTCAACATCTTTTACAATTTGTACAGGATCCTCTGTACGTGGATTGTCAGACGTTACATACACAACATCACCATATTGTGCAGCAATACGGCCCATGATAGGTCGTTTTGTCGCATCTCGGTCACCACCACAACCAAAGACTACAATAATGCGATTTTCTTGAATAGCCTTTGCAGTTTGTAGAATATTTTCTAGCCCATCTGGTGTATGTGCATAATCTACAACCACAGCAAATGGTTGACCTTCTTCAATGAGCTCAAAACGGCCAGGCACAGCGCTAAATGTTTTCAATGCTTTATCTATATCTTCCATAGATATGCCTTCTAATAGACAAGCACCAATAGCAGCCAAAGTATTATATACATTAAATAAACCTGTGGTATTCATAGCTACTGTATAGTCATAGCCATCATAAGAGACAGTGTAACGGCTAGACTTAGGTGTCATTTCTACATCATGAGCATTCAACGTACCTTTACCATCAATACTGTAAGTAATGATAGGTGCTGTTGTTTTCTCAATTACACGATGACCATATTCGTCATCGATATTAATGATAGCCCCTTTACCAGATTTAGTTTGATTAGGTGCGCTAACTTGTTCAAATAATTTACACTTAGCTGCCAAATAATTTTCAAAGGTCTTGTGAAAGTCCAAATGATCTTGTGTTAAGTTTGTAAATACCGCTGTATCATATTCAACACCAGAAACTCGCCCCAATGCCAATGCGTGTGAAGAAACCTCCATTACGCAATGTGTAACACCTTCCTCTACCATTTGATGAAGAATATGTTGCAAATCCACTACATCAGGTGTCGTATTATGAATTGGATATGTTGTATCACCAATCATAATATGAACAGTACCAATAACGCCCACTTTATGACCTTGAGCTTTCAAAATATGGCGAATCATATGCGTTGTAGTCGTTTTACCATTCGTACCAGTAACGCCAATCATGCGCATGGAATTTGCTGGATAATCAAAGAAATATGGCACACATGCCATCATAGCTTTACGAGTGTCCTCTACAGTGATAACACAAACATCACCACTTACCTCTACTGGTTTAGATACAAGTACTGCTACTGCACCAGCTTCAACAGCTTTATTTACATAATTATGACCATCTACAGTGGCACCATCTAAAGCAATAAATAAACTGCCTACTTTTACAGCACGAGAATCAGCTGTAATATCTAATACTTTAACAGCTGTATTACCTTCTACATGCGTTGTTTGCAAGGTTTTTACTATATCTTGTAATTGTTTCATATACAATCTCCTTTACACGCAAAGGAAAGCAGCCCAATACGAGCTGCTTTGCCTGCTAGTCTATAATTTGCTGTTTCTCTTGTACAGTGCGTTCAGTAACAGCGCTTTTTGTGCTATAAACAAAAGAATCAGGCAAAACCATCCCTAGTTGTTGTTCTGCGATTTGTTGGATACGAACGGGCGACTTTAAGGAAGCCACTTCAACATCCAAAGCATCATTATCTTTTGTTAATTGTACTACAGCTTGCTGTGTTTTAACTACTTCGTAGCCTAATTTTGTGCTGTACGCATTCATAACCATCATAATAAGCAAAAATGCAACTAATGCAGCAATACCATATACAACTTGCCACATCATAGGACTCAAATCTAAAGCCACACTTGCACTACGTTTTCTCCCTTGTGAAGCGACCAACACATCGCTTTTTACTTGGCCCACAACAGCCTTTCTCGCTAACATAAACACTAACCCCTTCCAATTCTACAACTTGACGGCTACGCGCAACTTCGCGCTTCTAGCCCTCGGATTAACCTCAATCTCCCCTGCACTTGGCTCTATAGCCTTATTCTTCGCCTTCACAACAGCTTTGTGGTTACATACACACATCGGTAGTTCTGGAGGACATATACATGCTGTACTCAACTCTTTGAAAGTTTGTTTTGTAATTCGATCTTCCAAGGAGTGAAATGTGATAACCCCAATTTTCCCCTTTGGTTTCAACATGGATACAGCATCTACAAAACTATCATGCAAGATAGCTAATTCTCTATTTACTTCAATGCGAATGGCTTGGAACGTCCGTTTTGCCGGATGCGGTCCATCTTGACGCGCCTTCGCAGGTATTGCTTGTTTAATAATTCTAACTAACTCACCAGTAGTGGTTATTCGTTTTTCTTGACGTGCATTAACGATGAATTCAACAATCCGCTTAGCCCATCGTTCTTCACCATAGTCACGGATAATTTGCAATAGTGCTTCAGCATCATATTCATTAACAACTTCCTCTGCTGTTAATGGTGCTTCCTTATCCATCCGCATATCAAGTGGACCATCATTCATATATGAAAAGCCACGTTCTGGTGTATCTAATTGATAACTTGATACGCCAAGATCAAAGATAAAACCATCTACTTCATAGATGCCCTCATTTTGAAGGGCTTCCTTTAAGTCAGAAAAGTTTGTCGGTATCGTTAACACCTGACACTTTAAATCAGATAGACGCTGTCGAGCTACGCTCAATGCATCTTCATCTTGATCTAAACCGATTATCATGCCTTCTGGGTCAAGCATTTCGCCCACTGCGTGCGCATGTCCTGCCCCACCAAGGGTACAGTCCACATAAATGCCTTTTGGATTAGTTACGACGGAGTCCACCGTTTCGCGTAAAAGTACGCTGGTATGATTAAATTCCATCATAGCCTCCTATAACATAATCCCTTCAAGCCCTTCGACTAATTCTTCCATACTTTCAGCCACTTGATCATCATAGTAATCATATTTTTCGCGGCTCCAAATTTCAACGTGATCCCCAGCACCGACAATAACGGCCTGTTTATCAAGGCTCGCATATTCACGTAGTGGTACAGGAATGAGGACACGACCTTGTTTATCATACTCAAGCTCAGCAGCACTACCAAAAACAAAACGTTTTAAGGCACGTACGCTAGCTTTAGTGGAGGATTGTGATTGTAAAGCTGTAGAAATTTTCTTCCACGCTTCTTCGGTGTAAATAGCTAAGCAGTTATCTAGGCCCTTAGTCACAATGCATACTTCGCCTAGTTGTTCACGTATTTTCGCGGGTATAATCATCCGCCCTTTTGTATCAATGGTGTGATTATATTCTCCCATGAACATACGTATCACCGCCCTTTACTATTCCTTATCCACCACTATATGGTAAATTCTACCACAATTCCCCACCATTCACAATAAAAAATCCATTTTTATCCCACTTTTTTATATTTTTCTTTCATAATCTCTATTTTTCTCGTTTTTTCTTCGATACATATGTTCGAAAATAAATAATAATTAGCTCATAAAAACCACTATCTACCACCAAGAGGAATTATATAGTTCTATCTGTATCTAATCCCCACTACAAGATAGCTATCCACTCTATTACACCAAAATATAAAGATATATATGGAGATAATCACCACACATCCACACAAAAGAAAACCGCGTAGCATTTCTGCTACGCGGTTTCTATACCTACGATAGATTATCATGTAACCCATCGGTTGGGAGGCATATTATTTAGTTGTTTTTACAGCTACTTTTGGAGCTTGTTGTGGTTGTTGTGCAATCACTTTATCAAGAAGTTCACGAATTTCTTTGTTTTGTGCTTGCAAATCAGCCACTTTGTCTTCAAGAACTTTTACAGTTGCAGGAGATGCTTTAGGAGCTGTAGGAGCATTACCAATACCGATTGTTACACCAGCATTTGCCATTACGCTATGGTCACCACCATAAGCTGCACCAGCATGGATTAATAAATCAGGATTTGCATAATGAGCTACACCCAACGCAGTAGATGTTTTACCTTTGTAAGTACCAACAGCGGCCATAATTTGAGCTTTTTGACCTTCATGGTATTCGATAGGTTTCAATGCTGCCAAAGCTGCTGCATTAGCACCTACAACTTTAACATCACGTTCTACGCTGCTAATGCGGCGAGAGTTTTCTGCGATTTGTGCATCATGTTGTACAAGTGTTGCATGATCTTGTAATGCAATGTTAGAAGCTTTCAAGCTGTAATTTGCAGCTTCTGCTAATGTACTGATATCTTGAGTATTTTTATTTACTTGTAAGCCCAATACATTAACTTTTTCATTATTTTCTAATGCAATAGCACCAATGTTTTTAGTTAATTTAACGTTTTCATCAACTTTAGTATTTACATTTGCAATTGCTGTTGCATTGTTAGAAATGTCTTCAGTATTTTTGTTTACTTGTAAACCTAATACACTAACTTTTTCATGATTTTCTAGTGCTAGAGTACCAACAGCTTTAGTTAATTGTGCATTTTCGTTAACTTGGTTAGCTACTGCAGTTACACGGTTATCTACCTTAGTGATATTTGTAACATTAGTATCTACTTTAGCATTTAGAGTGTTGATGTTTGTAGTATTTGTATTAACTTGGCTAGATACTTTGCTAATATTGCTTGTATTTGCATTAACTTGGTTAGTTACATTTGTAATATTAGTTGTATTTTGGTTAACAACATTATTAATATTAGCAATATTAGTTGTATTAGTATTAACTTGTTTAGATACATCGTTAATAACTTTACTATGTTCATCAACTTTGTTGATTACTTTTTGTACAGTTACATTAGTATTTTGAATTGCTTCAGCATTTTGCTTGATCGCTGCTTTGTTAATATTGATGTTTTCAGTGTTATGTTTGATTGCTTCAGTATTAACAGAAACTTGGCTTTGAACATTTTTAATGCGTTCTTCGTTAGCATTTGCTTTTTGAGTATTAACATTAACTTGTTCTTTTACTTTGTTTACATCAGCGCTTACATTTTGTAAGTTCTTAATTGCTTCAGTATTTTTGCCAACTTGATCTTTCAAACCAGATACATCAGTTTTGATATTGTTGATTACAGTATTTTGATTATTAACTTTCACATCAATATCATTTACTTTGCTATCGATGTTAGTTACTTTATTGTTAATATTAGTAACTTTGTTATCAATGTTTGTAACTTTAGCATCAATGTTCTTCACATCGTTTTTAACGTTAGTAATGTTGTTGTTTACAATATTGATTTTTTGATCAACTTTAGCATTGATGTTTGTGATATCGGCTTTAACTACTGTCACATCAGCTTTAATATTGTTTACATTCTTTTCAACGTTAACAACATTAGCTTTAATGTTATTAATATTGGAAGTATTATTTTGAATGTTTACAGTATTAGCTTGGATATTGCTGTTTTGAGCGTTAATGTTTTGAGTAATATTTTCTACTTTTTGAGCTACATTAACGATTGTAGTATTGCCTTTACCAACTTGACCCTTCAAGGATTCAATTGCTTGAGAGTTAGCATCAACTTTACCAGTTAAGTTATTAATAGCTGTTGTATTAGATTCAATACGACCAGTATTAGCATTTACTTTAGCAGTTACATCTGTAATGTTAGCAGTGTTACCAGCAACTTGTTTGCTAATGTTTGCAATAGCTGTTGCATTGTGAGCAATGTTAGTTGTATTATTTGTAACTTGTTTGCTTACATTCGCAATAGCTGCAGTGTTATTAGCAATATTTGTAGTGTTAGACTCTACTTTATTGTTAATATTAGCTACATTTGCTTTGATGTCAGTAATAGACTTGCTATTATTAGCAATTGCATTTGCATTAGCTTCAACTTTAACATTTACTTCATTAACTTTGTTGTTGATAGTTTTATTGATTTCTGTGTTGTTATTAGCAATCTTAGCATCAATATTTTGGTCAACTTTGTTAATGATTGTTTTGTTATTTTCGTTGATTGCAGTTTCAATGTTTTTGTTAATAACAGTGTTGTTATTAGTAATTGCAGTGTTGATATCATTTCTAATTACTGTGTTGTTAGCTTCAATCTTAGCGTTGATTGTGTTTTCAACATTAGTAACTGTTGTACCAACTTGGCCCTTTAATGCTTTAATAGCATCTTCATTAGCGCTGATACGTGTAGAGTTATCTACAGTATTACCTTCTAAGTAATCTAAACGTTCATCATGACGATCTACACGTTTAGTAAGACCAGCTACATCACCTTTAACACCATCAATCTTAACATTTACATCACCAATCTTAGTATTGATTGTATTGTTGATTTGTTTGTTGTTTTCATTGATTTTTACATCGATGTTTTTATCAACTTTGTTAATGATTGTTGTGTTATTAGCAGTAATCTTAGCATCGATATTTTGATCTACTTTGTTAAGGATTGTAGTATTGTTAGCTTCAATCTTGTTATTGATAGTAGATTCGATGTTAGTGATAGTAGTACCAACTTTACCGTTCAATGCTTCGATAGCTTTTGTATTCTTGTCGATAGCAGCTTTGTTATTGCCAATGAATGTACGGTTTTCCATTGCAATTGTACCAGCTACATTGATGTCTTTTTCATTTTGGTCAACACGTTTAGTAAGACCATTCAAGTCACCTTTAATGCCGTCAACTCTAACATTTACATTGTTGATTGTATTGTTAATCGCTTTGTTGTTTTCAGCGATCTTAACATCTACAGATTTATCAACTTTGTTAATAATTGTTGTGTTATTTTCGTTGATTGCATTTTCAATGTTTTGGTTAATTACAGTGTTGTTAGCTTCAATCTTAGTATCGATATTTTTATTAATAGTTACATTATTTTCTGTAATCTTGTTATTAATAGTAGTTTCGATATTTTTAACTGTATTACCAACTTGACCTTTTAATTCATCAATAGCTTTTTTGTTATCGCCAATGAATTTACGGTTTTCGATAGCAATTGTACCAGCTACATTGATATCTTTTTCATTTTTGTCAACACGTTTAGTAAGACCATCCAAATCACCTTTAACACCATCAACTTTAACGTTTACGTTGTTAATTTCTGTAGTATTTTTAGCAATATTAGTTGTGTTATTAGTAATATTTGTAGTGTTTTCAGAGATACGTTTGCTATTATCAGCGATTGCTACTACATTAGCTTGAATGTTTGTAGCATTAGTAGCAATTTTAGTAGTATTATTTTCTACTTTACCATTGATATTAGTAATTTCTTTTTTAATATCGTTGATTACTGTAGAAGATTTACCTACTTGACCTTTTAATTCATCAATAGCTTTTGCATTAACATTGATATTTGTAGTGTTATTTGCAATAGCAGCTTTGTTATTTGCAATAGCAACTTTGTTATCGCCAATGAATTTACGGTTTTCAATTGCAATTGTACCAGCTACGTTGATGTCTTTTTCGTTTTGTTCTACACGTTTAGTAAGGCCAGCTACATCACCTTTAACACCTTCAACTTTAACATTTACGTTGTTGATAGCAGTTGTATTGTTAGCGATGTTAGTAGTGTTAGCATCTACTTTCACATTAGTTGCATCGATACGTTTGCTATTATTTACGATAGCCTTTGTATTAGCATCAACTTTAACGTTTACGTTGTTGATCGCAGTTGTATTGTTAGCAATATTAGTAGTGTTAGCATCTACTTTCACATTAGTTGCATCAATACGTTTGCTGTTGTCTACAATAGCTTTAGCATTAGCATCAACTTTAACATTTACGTTGTTAATTGCTGTAGCATTTTTAGCAATATTAGTTGTATTATTTGCAATATTTGTAGTATTGTTTTCTACTTTACCATTGATATTAGTAATTTGTTTCTTAATATCGTTAATAACTGTAGATGATTGACCTACTTGACCTTTTAACTCATCGATAGCTTTAGCATTGATGTTGATATTTTTAGTATTGTTTGCAATAGCAACTTTATTATCGCCAATGAATTTACGGTTTTCCATTGCAATTGTACCAACTACATTAATATCTTTTGCATTAGCTTTCACACCATCTTCAACTATAGAGATACGTGTGGAATGATCATTAATATTATCTTGTAAGTAGTCTAAACGTTGATCATGACGATCTACACGACCTTTAAGGCCATCTAAATCACCTTTAAGACCATTCAAATCACCTTTAACGCCATCAATCTTAACATTTACATCACCAATCTTAGTATTGATTGTATTGTTGATTTGTTTGTTATTTTCATTGATTTTTACATCGATATTTTTATCAACTTTGTTAAGAATAGTAGTGTTATTTGTATTGATTTTAGCGTCAATGTTTTGATCTACTTTATTAATGATTGTTGTGTTATTATTATTGATTTTTTGATCAATATTTTGGTTAATAACAGTGTTGTTAGCTTCAATCTTAGTATCGATATTTTTATTAATAGTTACATTATTTTCTGTAATCTTATTATTAATTGTAGTTTCGATATTTTTAATTGTAGTGCCAACTTGACCTTTTAATGCATCAATTGCTTTAGTGTTTTTATCAATAGCAGCTTTGTTATTGCCGATGAATTGACGATTTTCCAAAGCAATATTGCCAACTACATTGATGTCTTTTGCATTAGCTTTAACACCATCTTCTACTACAGTAATACGTGTAGAGTTATCTACAATATTATCATGTAAGTAGTCTAAACGTTGATCATGACGATCTACACGACCTTTAAGGCCATCCAAATCACCTTTAACGCCATCAATCTTAACATTCACATCACCAATTTTTTTGTTGATTGTATTGTTAATTTGTGTGTTATTTTCGTTGATTTTCACATCAATGTTTTTATCAACTTTGTTAATGATTGTTGTATTGTTAGCATTGATCTTAGCATCAATATTGTTATCTACTTTATTGATAATAGTAGTATTGTTAGCTTCAATCTTATTATCGATAGTTTTATTAATTACTGTATTGTTTTCGTTGATTTTATTAGTAATTGTATTTTCGATATTTGTGATTTGATTGCCAACATGACCTTTTAACTCATCAATAGCTTTTTTGTTAGCACCAATAAGTGTACGGTTTTCAATAGCAATTGTGCCAGCTACATTGATGTCTTTTTCATTTTGAGCTACACGTTTAGTAAGACCATCTAAGTCGCCTTTAACACCATCAATTTTTACATTTACATTGTTGATATTATTATTGATTACTTTATTATTTTCAGTAATCTTAGCATCAATGTTTTGGTCTACTTTATTAATAATTGTTGTGTTATTATTATTGATTTTTTTATCAATATTTTGGTTAATAACAGTGTTGTTAGCCTCAATCTTAGTATCGATATTTTTATTAATTACTGTATTATTTTCATTGATTTTATTAGTAATTGTGTTTTCGATATTTGTGATTTGTGTGCCAACATGACCTTTCAAATCATTAATCGCTTTTTCATTGTTGGAAATACGCGCAGAGTTAGCATCGATGCGTTTACTATTATCTACAATGTTTGTAGTATTAGTTTTCACATTATCCTCAACAATGGAAATACGTGTAGAATTATCTGCAATATTATCTTGTAAGAAGTCTAAACGTTGGTCATGACGATCTACACGGTCTTTAAGGCCATTTAAATCACCTTTAACACCGTCAACTTTTACATTAACGTTATTAATTGCAGTTACATTTGCGTCCACTTTGCTATTGATATTAGTGATATTGTTTTTAATATCTTTAATATCTACTTGAACATTGCCGATGTTTTGACCAACTTTACCTTTCAAATCAGCAATATCTTTAGTGTTGATATTAACTTGGTTTTGAGTGTTGGATACATCAGTCTTAATTGTTTTATTATCTTGTTCAAGCGTCTGGATGCGACCTTCATGATTAACTAAAACTTTACCTTGATTATCAACTTTAGTGTTTAATTCAGTAATTGCAGTGGCATTTTTATTGATATTTGTAGTGTTGTTAGTGATGTTTGTTGTATTAGCATCTACTTTAGCACTTAAATCAGTTACAGAATTATTAATCTTAGTAATATCAGCTTTAACAGCATTAATTTTATTATCAACGTTAGTATTTACTTGATTGATAATAGTTGTGTTGTTAGCTTCAATTTGAGTATTAATATTTTTGTTAACTTCATTAATAATATTTGTTTTGCTATCGTTGATTTTTACATCTACATTATTATTAACTTCATTGATGATCTTAGTGTTATTTTCACTAATTTTATTATCAATAGTTGTGTTAATATTATTAATTGTTGTGCCAACTTTACCTTTCAAATCATCAATGGATTTTTTGTTCTCGTTAATAGCTTTTTTGTTATCACCGATAAGTTTACGGTTTTCCATGATGAAAGTATTATTAGCGTCAATATTTTGTGTGTTATTTTCGACTTTAGTAGTTAAATCAGCAATAGATTTGCTATTTTTATTAACATTTACAGTTAAGTTGTTAATAGCTTTTTTATTATCACTAACTTTAACATCTACATTATTGATATTTTGATTGAGTTCATTTTTAACATTAGAAATATTAGTATTTAACTCATTTTTCGTATTATTGATAGTTGTTTTAATATCATTAATCTTAACATCTACATCTTTGTTCACATTGTTAATAATAGTAGTGTTATTATTTTCAATTTTTTGGTCTACTTGGTTAAGAATTGTAGTGTTATTGTTTTGTATTTCATTTTTAATATTTTGATTTACTTGATTAATAATATTAGTATTATTAGCTTCAATATGTTTTTTTACACTAGCATCAATGTTAGTATTTACATTATTAACAACATTATTTGTAATATTAGTGATTTTATTATCGATTTTTACATCAATATCATTGTTAATTTTAGTAAATTTAGCATCAATATTATTGTTAATATTTGTGATGTTTTGTTTAATATCAGTGATTTGAGTGCCAATATGACCTTTTAATCCTTCAATATCTTTGCTATTTTTATCAACTTTAGCATTGATTTTATTAATGTCAGTTTTTACACTCTCAACCTTATTATTAACAGTATTAATATTAGTAGTATTGATATCTACCTTTTTATTTACAACGTTAATGTTATGTGTATTTTTCTTAACATTTTCAACATCAGTAGTTACAACTGTATAGTAGTTATTAATTACGGTATTACCATTGGAACCGCCTTTTTTAGGGATTTGTTGTTGCTGCTGTTCTTGTGGCACTTGTTGTTGCCATTGTTGCTGTTGTTGCTGTTGTTGCGGCACTTGTGGACGTGGACGTCTTTGTTGTTGCTGCTGTTGTTGCGGCACTTGTTGTTGCCATTGTTGTTGCTGTTGCTGTTGTTGTTGCTGTTGTTGTTGCTGTTGTTGCTGTTGATCTAATTGTTGTGGATCAACTTGATGTTGATCTTGCATATGACCCCAAGCATTTTGATCAGGTGTTAACCATCTTTGGCTACCAATAAGATCAGCTCTAGCCCAATCCTCAGGGCTGGATGCATTAGCAACACCTCCAGAAAAGCTAGCCGCCAAAATAACGGCTGCTACAATTGTAGTAGCAGATTTTTGGTGAGACTTAGCTAACTCGGACGTTACGACATAAGCGTGCTTCGTTGCACTCCATACAACTTTGAATACCTTATTCATATTAAGTTCCCTCCCAACATTTGTGGCTCTCACCCCACAATGAAGAAATAAATCAAATATTGCACTATTTTCACTAAACATTCACAATATTTAACATAATACTACCATATATTATTTTAAATTTCCATAAAAAAATTAATAAGTTAAACTTATGCTTCATTTTTTACTCATTCAAAAATAAGTAATTATCCGCATAAATACTGTGTTATTAATAATATTGAATTATATAAAATGAAAATTTATATTTTAATTTAATTTTATATTTATACGATACTTTTTATTTACCTCTATAAAAATTATGAAAAAAACCTCATCAATGTATGCTTTATACATTGATGAGGTTTTTTTGCCTCTATTTATATAGTTTTATACCGATTATTAGAATTTAGATTCAATAGCACCTTGAAGGTCGCCTTTTGGCATGAAGCCAATTTTGCGGTCTACTACTTCGCCATCTTTTAAAATAACGAATGTTGGCAATACTTCAACTTGTAAGTTACGTGCTAATTCAGGTTCTTCATCAGTGTTCACTTTTACAAAGTTAGCTTTACCTTCAAGTTCACCTGCGATTTCTTCGATGATTGGCATCATACGTACGCAATAACCGCACCATGGAGCCCAGAAATCAATAACAGTAACGCCACCTTGATTTACTAAATCTTGATATTCAGCAGTTTTTAATTCTTTTAATTCGCTCATTGTACCCTCCTACGGTAATTGAACTAATACACAATCTTGAATGACATGCAGGTTTAAAGCATGTGCTTTTTCAACAACAGATGGTTTATCCGCTCCCGGTTGCAACCACACAGTAGGAATGCCAAGTTCTTTACATTCATCAAGTGCAGCTAAACCTGCTGCTTCTGGCACAACAAAATCTACCACAGCTGGTACAACAGGAAGTGCAGAAAGACTAGGATAACATTTGTTACCATCTATCTCTGCAATATTAGGATTAACTGGATATACTTCATATCCGTGATCTTTAAGACATTTATAAATCTTATAGCCGAACTTTTCGGTTTTATGAGTGGCTCCAATAACGGCCCATACTTTTTGATCTAAAGCTTGTTGAATTGTCATTTTGACCACCTCTTATATACTATTATAACGAAATATCGAATATTGTCAATGTAATATATCGAATTTTATAGTTGAAGAATTATACTCTTTTAGCAAATATTTCAGAACTAAAATCAATGTATCTATTATCGCTCAATAACAATTGTTTTTTGTCTTAAACTAGAACACGATAGATCTAAATTCATTAACTCAGAAAGATTTATTTCTCGATGAGTATATCTGTCTTTATCTATAAGCCCACCAGCGACAGCTAATTCCCATAAAATTCTGGATGCTGACCATTGCTGTTCTCGTAGTTCACGGATTGTAATACTCTTTTGACGTTTAGAAAGTCTATGGCCATCTGCATCCACTAAAAGTGGTGCGTGACCATACTTAGGAACTTCTATATGCTTGTGGGGATAGCATTGTTGTAATGTATTATATAAATATAATTGTTGACCTGTTGTATCTAGTAAATCATCACCGCGAATCACTTCAGTTATTCCCATAGCTATATCATCTAATACGACGGCTAAATTATATGCGTACATGCCATCACCACGACGTAATACATAATCATCTAGTTCTCCTTCCAAATGAATATGCTGTGTACCTTGCCAGCGATCATCAAATTCTAGATTACATGAATCTATAGCTAAACGTAAGGATGGTTCTTTTATAGAGGATAATTCGTCTACTGCATTCTTGCTTAAATGGCGACATTTACCATCATAACGATGAACTACTTCTCCTACATGAGGCGCTGATGCTATAGATTGTAGCCGTGCTCTATTACAAAAACAAGGATAAATTAGTTTTTCTAATGCTAGAGATTCTAGTATGTCTGCATAATATGTTTGTCTTTCACTTTGCCAATAAGATACCTCAGGACCACCTACACGAGGCCCTTCATCCCATTCAAAGCCAAGCCATTCTAAATCATCTAGTAAAGCTTCACCTAATTCTCGTTTTGACCGTTGCAGGTCTATATCCTCCATCCGTACAACATATTTTCCTTTTTGTTGGCGTGTGGAGATATATGATAAAAGCGCTATCCACACATTACCAAGATGAATATATCCTGTGGGACTAGGCGCAAATCTACCTTTCATGAGAACTCTCCTATAGTAGAAAACAAGTGGCATATTCATTATGAATATGCCACTTATCCATCCAAAGATATGTCAAACTAAAAATTAAAGCAATATCATTTATAGATATAAAATTATTTAGCCTAAAGACACAATGTTATCAAAAACATTACCAGCATCTTTAATTTTTTGTTCGTTACCCATTGTGCAAATATGATTATCATTCAGTACAGGTTCTACTACATCTGCTAGTGCAACAATATCTTCTGGCTTACATGCAATCACTTGTTTACGGAACTCTACTTTGTCCTCTAGTTTAGCACCACTGAAATACATACCCATTGCACGTGGTCCACGCAATGCTGGCGTCATTGGTAAGTCCAAAGAACTCATAGTACCAATAATATATTTACGCATTTCACGATCAGTCAATGTGAAGTCACGAAGGTATTGAGGCAACTCTTTATATACATCTAAAGTTTCTAACAAGTTAGGATCACGATAACTACAGAAAATCATATTGCCATCATCATAGAAATTAGCAAATGCTCCGTAAGCACCACCTTGAACACGAATACGAATCCAAAGGTATTCATAACGTAATATTGTTTCTAACACGCTCATGGGACCAACATGTTTGAAACCATGATCAATGAAATTACCACCTTGAGCTACGTATTGAACCTTACCAGCTGTAACGATACCATCATTGCCGGAAAGACGAGTGATTTGTAATACATCATTACTCAATTCGGTAGTATCCCAAGTGTCAACCAATGGTTTCATTAGGTTTTCAAAAGCTTCTAATTCGCCTTCTTCACCAACAAACATAATATCTACATTATTAGCACGGAAAATTTTACGAGCTACTTCAGCTAATTTTTCTGGTAATAATGGCAAAGCCGCTGGATTAGAAGCTAGCTCGCTGATTTTTTGATAGTAACCTAAATTGCCATTATCTCTAAACTTACCAACTGCAGAAACTTGAGCCATAACACGTTGACTCACGATAGAATTACCGCGGCGGAATGCTTCATTATCCCAAATAGCTTTGCTTTCTTGAACAAGCTCAGTTAAACGGCTATCATCACTGTAATCTGCCTTTTTTACGACTTCATTAATCAAGCGACATAAATCAGGTAGTTTAGCATGTAATGCTTTTGCACGTACAATCATAAGAGGTGTAAACTCATCGCGCTTACCATCTTTACTGATGGCCGTAATATCAGAACTTAACCCACCTAAATTCATATTGATATCTTTAGCCAATGCTTCATAACCGCGCTCGGATGTGTCAACACGGCCAAGGATATCACTTAAAATATCAGCGTAGAATAAGTCCTCTTCTGTGAGGCAGTTCAATTTAAAGTACAAGCCTACATAATTGATACCCTTTGTGAAAGTAGGTACAAAATGTATTGTCGTATTACCGATTTTACTTTCACGGCGTTCTACAGCTTCCATATTAGGATTTAAATCAGATAACTCGAGCAATGGAATAGATGCTAGAGCTTCATCACTATCTGGAGTTTCTTGACGAATTTTAAGGCGTTTTGTTTGTTCTACAATCGCGTCAATCTCCTCTTTTGTCATATTCGCTTTTACAGCAGCTAAATGTTCTTTAACCTCTGCATCTTTGCGCTCTTGAAGGCCACGTTCAGGATAGATAGATACAAGAACCTTATGGTCATTATTCAAGATAGAATGACGAATTAAATCTTCGAAATATGTACCAGCCAAACCTTTGCGAATATTCGCTAACGCCTCTTCATAGTGTAATAACTCTAATGGATCATTATCATATAACCAATTATCCATCATGCGGATAATATACGCTAACCCAATAGGTCGTCCCCCAAAGTCGCTTTCACGAAGAGCAAACTCAATGCTATTCAAAGAAGCTTCTAATAATTCTTTATCTAAGCCCTTATCACATAGCTCTTGTAAGGTAGATTCTACAATGCGTTGCAAGTCAGCTTGTTTATCTAAGTTTGAACCCGTAGCTTGTACTGTCCACATAGGTTGACGAATGCTATCTAAATAATAGCCGCTTACGTCAGAGCCAATACCAGCTTTTACCAAAGCCTGTTTAAGAGGCGCCGCTGGAGATGTCAACAAAGCATGTGTTAACACTTCAAAAGCCAAGCTATGTTCAGGTGTTACATCAGGCAATACATACGCAAAAGAATGCAATGTACGATTATCTGTTGGTTCTTCAGAACCTACACTATATGGATAGCTCACTACTTTTCCTTCTGTAAATGGTGCTTGTAGAGCTACCTCGGTATGAATCTCAATAGCATCAAAATGACTTAAGTATTCATCATTCAAAAATGCTAATTGCTCTTCAATATTCATATCACCATACAAGAAGATATAGCTATTAGATGGATGATAGTGAACACGGTAGAATTCTTGGAACTCTTCATATGTTAAATCTGTAATATAGTCAGGATCCCCACCAGAGTCAACACCATAGGTCGTATCTGGGAAAAGCTCACGCATCATTTGACGTTCTAATACAGAGTCAGGAGATGAGTAAACACCTTTCATCTCATTGAACACAACACCTTTATAGGTAAGTTCATCGTCTGCATGTTCTAGCTCATAATGCCAACCTTCTTGCATTACGATTTCTGCATCTTCACGAACACGTGGGTAGAATACTGCATCAAGATATACGTCCATCAAATTATGGAAGTCTTTATCGTTCTTGCTGGCTACAGGATACATTGTTTTATCCGGATATGTCATAGCATTCAGGAACGTGTTTAAAGAACCTTTTACCAGTTCAACAAAGGGCTCTTTCAATGGGAATTTGCGAGAACCACATAGAACAGAATGCTCCATAATATGTGCCACACCGGTACTATTGTGAGGTGTTGTTCTAAACGCAATATTGAATACTTTATTAGAATCTGGTGAATCAATATAAATTAAACGAGCACCAGATTTTTCATGCTTCATTTCATAAGCGGTACCATTGATCTCATCAATGCGCTCAATGCGGTCAAGGCGAAAGCCAGAATAAACCTTATTTATTTCCATGCTGTCCCTTCTTTCTATATAAATATAATTAATTTCTTCCTAACAATTTATTATAACACATCGACAACTCTATATATAGATGTTAAGAATAATTATCGAATTTGAATAGAAAAGCAAAATCATACCATTTATACCATCATAGATTGTAATTCTATAATTTCATAAACAAATTATGCTAAACATATTACAAAACCCCATAGGCATAGGCCTATGGGGTTTATATTATTTAGTATGTTGCATTTGCCACTTTTGATTGCGGCGCAAGGTTAATAAGCCTTCTAGTATAGCTTGAAACTGTACAAAGCTCAATGTATAGGGTTCATACATATCCGGTACTACCTTGTAAGAAATAGTAACTTCGGCCTTATCATAATCGTAGAAAATGCCATGTAAATTACTTACCGTAGTATAACCAGTTTGAGCTTGCTCCAATGTTGGAATAGGCTGATTTTTTAGATTTCCTAGTAGATCGCTAATGAAACCTTCCTTACGACCTTGGTCATTGAGCATTTCATCCATAAAACTACGTAGACTATCCATAAATAGATTAACCTCTTTGATCTAACAATAAGCCATTGTGAATTACACGAACAGCATCTTTAACGCGGTCTTCAGCAACAAGGCAAGAAATACTAATTTCAGAAGTAGAAATAATTTCAATATTGATGCCTTCTTGGCTCAAAATATCAAACATTTGAGCTGCCACGCCTGGTTGACCTAACATACCTGCACCAATGATAGATACTTTTGCCATTCTTTCGTCAATATTTACAGCTTCAATATCAACAGTTTTTTGTAATTCTGCTAATACTTCACGAGCTAGTACAACATCATCCATAGCTACAGTGAAGATGAGATCAGTTTTAGGTTCACCTACGGCGCGGATAGATTGAACAATCATATCAACATCCACGTTTTTTGCAGCCAATGCTTTGAACACAGTTGCTGCAACACCTGGTTTATTTTCTACGCCTACAAGGGCTACTTTTGCTGTATTAGTATCATCAGCTACGCCAGTAATTACGTGTTTATTTGCTTCCACAGTATAATCCTCCCGAATAATAGTACCTGTATTGTCACTAAATGTTGAACGTACGTGAATAGGTACACCATAACGGAAACCCATTTCTACAGCGCGAGGTTGCATTACACCTGCACCAAGACGTGCCATCTCAAGCATTTCGCCATATGTTACTTCTTCTAATTTGAAAGCCTCTTTTGCAACGCGAGGGTCTGTAGAGTAAACGCCTTCAACGTCTGTGAAGATTTCACAAACATCAGCTTTCATGGCGCCTGCCAATGCAACAGCAGTTGTATCAGAGCCACCGCGACCTAAAGTAACCATATCACCATATTCAGTAATACCTTGGAAACCTGCAACTACTACGATATTGCCTTCATCCAAAGCCTCAAATACGCGATTTGGATCAACGCCTAAAATACGGCCTTTATTGAATGTATCACTACTTGTAATACCTGCTTGGTCACCTGTTAAGGACATAGCTTTATGACCACGTTCGTTGAAAGCCATCGCCATTAATGCAATCGTTACTTGCTCACCTGTAGATAGCAAGCGGTCCATTTCACGACCATAAGGCTTAGATGTTACTTCTTTAGCCAATGCTACCAAGTCATCTGTTGTATCACCCATAGCGGATACAACGATAACGATTTTATCGTCTTCTTTCTTCTCACGAAGGACGCGATCAACAATATTAAATATTTTTTCTGGTGTAGCTACGGAACTACCACCAAATTTTTTAACGATTAAGGCCACAATAATCCCTCATTTAACTTATCTACTAAAAATCAATATGCATATACTTTACCACAAACAAATAGCACTGTAAAGGGATATAAGGCAATTTATCCACTATACAAAAACAAAACTCTTTTGAGTGCGGACACAACTTTAGCATGATTATTTCAGTTATTATTAAAATTTACATACAAAAGACCAGCCTTATGGCTGGTCTTTATTAGTTGATTAAGTTAATTAAGCAACTGTGATTGCTTTTTCGGATTCCCACAAACCGTGGATATTGCAGTAAGAAACAGCAATCAATTTACCAGATTTGTTCAAGGAAACTGCCAAAGAACCTTCAGAAATTGCATGTACAGGGCCTTCGTTTGCAGTTGCGCCATCACCATGTACGTTGAAGGAAATTTCACCAACTTCGAATGGCAATTGAGTACCTTCAGCTACGAAGTACAATTTGATCCATTCAATGTGATGTTCTACAGTGTTAGGATGTGCGATATCTTTACCAACGGACAATGTTACGTGGAAAGTTTCACCTGCTTTTACAGTGTCAACAGTCTCGATAACAGGAACGTGTTTTTCAGTAGCGAAATCGCCGGATTTAATGTAATCATGTACAGCCATAGTTAACCTCCTGGTTAGTGTTATATACATACTTAATGTCAAGAATATTTAGCACCTTGTGCTTATGACTATATTATACATTTTCGATATAGTTTTAGCAAGAGCTTTTTCGAAAATTTTAGATTTATTTATATTCACGCTCTGCGTATTAGAACTCTATCCCCTTGGCGGCTTTAATGCCTTTTTCATAAGCATGCTTAACTACCTTCATCTCTGTTACTGTATCAGCCACATCAATGATTTCAGGTTTAGCATAACGACCTGTCAAAATTACGTGTAAGCGCTCAGGTTTATGTTTAAGCATATCTACTACAGAATTCACATCAATAAGATCGTAATTAATGGCATTATTAATTTCATCCATAATGATAAGATCCCATCGATCTGAATTTACTTCTTCCACTAATGTGTGCCAAGCCTCTTGAGCTGCTGCCTTATGGCGAGCAAGCTCAGCCTCTCCTACTTCATCTCGTTTATAGTAAATAAATCCCTTACCCATGGAACGAATTTCTACTTGGTCCCCTAATTTGGCAAGACCTGCTAGTTCGCCATAGCCATTACCACTTTTAATAAATTGTAAGATTAACACCTTAAAACCTTGGCCAACAGCACGTAATGCCACGCCTAAGGCTGCTGTTGTTTTTCCTTTGCCATTGCCAGTATTAACTAAAATTAAGCCTCGTTCACCCATATTTAGCTCCTTTTAGCTTTATAGTTAGCACATATATCAACAAAATGTTGTGTACCTTCATCAGAACCAGCAAAGTTCAAATGTAAATACGATGCTAATACATTATCAGTTGCATAGCCGCCATCATAAGATTGAGGTCTTCGACCTCCTTCTAAGTGAAAGGCCCACGGGAAATTCTCTACAGTTGGTTCCATCGTAGAGAAATGGAACTCATGCCCACGAAGAGATGTATCTGCGGTACCTAATAAGGTATCTCGCTTAGCTGTAGCCGTAACATACCCTACTTTTTGTAGCTTTTGTTGCATAATGCAATTAGCAGGTACAATACCTACTGTATCATATACGGCGCCCTCAAAATCGTGGATACTTTCACATAAATACATGAGGCCACCACATTCTGCATAAATAGGCATACCTTTTTCATTAGCTTCACGGATAGATTCCTTCATTGACTCGTTACTAGAGAGTTGGAACAAGAACATTTCAGGGAAGCCACCACCAAATACAAGGCCGTCTACTTCGGGAATCACTAAATCATTAAGAGGGCTAAAATAAACGAGCTCAGCCCCCTTCTCTTCTAAGGCAGCTAAACTTGCAGGATAGTAGAAAGAGAACGCCTCATCATAGGCTACGCCAATTTTAACTCGCTTTTCAATGGATGTAGCATCTACAGTCTCTGGTAACTCAATAGCAGGTGCACTAGATGCAATCTCCAACAATTGATCTAGATTTACCATTTTCTCAACGGCTTCACGAATCGTGTTGATAGCCTCTGTTGGATCGATTTCAGTAACAGGTGTGAGTCCTAAATGGCGCTCAGGAGAGTGCATACGATCATCTCGATAAATAGCACCAATAACAGGTACACCAATTTTATCCATACCTTCACGAACCATGCGCTCGTGGTTGGCAGAACCTAAGCGGTTTAAGATAACGCCGCCAAAGTTTACCTCTGGATCATAATCACGGAAACCTTTGGCAATAGCAGCCGCACTTTCACCCATAGCCTTGCAATCGATAACAAGCACCACCGGTGCATTCAATTGCTTAGCAATTTGAGCTGTGGAGCTAACACCTTCTCGACCACCATCATATAAACCCATAACACCTTCAATAATAGCAAGGTCTACTCCATGCGCCATAGTAGCAAAGAAAGGATTTAATTTGTGAGGTGGCACGAGCCACGTATCTAAATTATAGCTGTCACGGCCGGATGCAATTTTATGAAAGCCCGGATCAATATAATCCGGGCCCACTTTAAAGGATTGCACCGTACGTCCACCATTTGCATAAGCAGCCAATAAGCCCGCTACGATAGTTGTTTTACCTACACCGGAGTTAGTGCCAGCAATGACAACACGTGGAATATGTACTGTGTTCATAAATATTACCTCGTAATACGACGTGTTTGTTAACGGTCCTTACGTTTTGCAAGGATTGTAGACAAGTAGTTGAGTTTAGTATCTTTTGGCATATTATCAAGGCCTACGAATACTTGCTCATCTGGCAAACCTACACGGCTGATCATAACCGCATCATCTGCCATATTATGTTTAATCAAAGTTTCTTGTACTTCATCAAAGTTTTTGTACACTTTCATGATTACTGCATCATCAGCTACGGCTAATACAGCATCAATTTTTTCTTTAGGTGCTGTAGCAGGAACGATAGCTAATACTTCTTCCTTCTCTACAATTGGATAACCAAGGTGGGAACCAATAGCACAGAAAGCAGTAACGCCAGGAATTGTTTCAATTTCATGGCCTGTATTTTCAATCAAGCGATATACATACATGTATGTGCTGTAGAACATAGGATCACCCAATGTTAAGAACACAACGCTTTTTCCTTCATCTAAGTAAGACAAGATAATGCGTTTTGCTTCTTGCCAGCCTTCCTCTTGTGTAGCATCATCCAATACCATTGGGAATACTACAGGAACGATTTCTGTATGTTCTTGAATATATGGGGAAGCAATATTAAGTGCTACAGAACCATCTTTCTTTTCTGTTTTAGGTGTGATAATAATATCTGCTTCACCTACGATGCGAGCAGCTTTTACAGTCATTAATTCAGAATCACCAGGGCCTACGCCAATGCCATATAATTTACCTTTCATGGGGTTCTCCTATTCTTATAGTTACATTCTATTTATAAATTTCATATCTTTTATTATAACTAATTTATGCAAGATATACAAAACTACTATTTAATATTTGGAATTGTTGGACGATGTGGACTACGTTTGCCATACAAATCATCAATACAATCTTGCACATGTTGACGGAAGATATCTTGTATTGCTTCATATTCACCAAGTGCGCTATGGATTGGTTTAACTTCATAACCGTAATCGGCAAGTTCATTAATAACGCTATCTTCTTCATCACCAAAGAGATCGTTTTGTGCATGATCTCCAAGAACTAATAATAATGGGTGCACATAAATTGTGTTTGGCCGTTTACCATCGAGCCATTCCCATGGCATAGCTACATCTGCTACATATGGCGCATTTTCTAGTACTGCAATACGCACATTCGTAAGTCCATCACGAATTAATTTAAACTGTAAATTACCATATGAGGAGTTGCCAGAACCGAGGCCACCATGACCAACCAATAGTAACCCGTCTTCTTTAGAAATGTTAAGCGATTTAATGAATCGGTCAATTAAGATTTGGTAATCATCTGGATGCTCTTCTTGGCCAATATAATATACGAGAGGTCTACCTACGCGCAATACTTCTAGCTGTCCTTCCCCTTCATGAGCAAGGATATTATTTTTCAATTTATCAAACTCTTCACCGCCAGTGAAGTGAAGTGGTTGTACATAAATATGTGTATACCCTTCTTGGATGAGTTTTTCTAATGCCCCTTGTTCAGTAGGCACCTCAATCCCCCGTTCCCGTAATCGTTTAACGATAATACGAGAGGAAAAAGCTAGTTCCACAGTATAGTCCGGATAAGCTTTACGGATATGTTCTACTACGGAATCAATATTATGTTCACGAGCACTGTCAACAGTGGACCCAAAAGCAACAACTAAAATAGCTTGTTTCATGGAAGTCTCCTTATCTAATTAATACTGTATCTTAATCATACCATAGACGACACCTTAGGGGCATACCATAGGACGTATAAAATGGATATTATAAATATTTTTCATAGTAAAAGTAAAAATCCTCCTCATTGGATTTCCAACAAGGAGGACTTTTACGTATATAAAGGAGTGTGGAGAGATGTATGTCTAATTATGTGAGAGATTAAACTAAGAAATCATACCTTGTGCTTCTATACGAGAGTTTGTCATTACAGGTTTTACAGATTCATGAGGCATGGGACGCTTCCGATCTGACATGCGGATAGCTTGGCCTAGATGTTTCAAGAATAAATCTTGTACATAAGGGTTTTCACCAAGACCTTCATTCCAAATATCTACATTATACCCTTCTTCAGCGAGCAATGCATAAATGGAGTCAGAACGCTCACCGCCAAGGTAGTCCATTAAATGTGTAGAACCAATAAGAGCTAATGGTACTACTAACAAGTCTTTATGACCCATACGATCTAATAATGTAAGTGCTTGTTTAAATGTAGGGAATCCATTTGTAGTAAATACTACTACATTTGGTGCTGCCCCATACATGGCTTTCAATTGTAATGTACTAAACTCTAATTGGTTTTGACCATTTGCCATGAGCACTATAGATTTATTAAGTGCTTTTGTATTAACATGACGTACGATACTTTCTAATGTTGCTTCATAATCGTCAGCATAGTTTTTTACACCTAATGATGTAAGTAATGGTTTACCTATATTTACTTGATTAAAACCATATTCATTGCTATGTAAAAACTTCAATGCTTGTTTACGCATTTGTTGGTAACACTGATCTGCTACCAATGTAATGGGTTGAATGTATACCTCATCGACACCCAACCGAGCAAAATCCTGCATAGCATCTGTGAAAGAAGAAATCTTTTCATCATATTTCTCATTCCACTTTTCCACTAATGCATCAGATAAGAATACACGGCGTACCTCCATATCGCTATACATGGAACGTACTTTTTTCTCTATACTGCCGATGGATTTCTCCACAGCATCTTGATAAATTGATCCAAAGGATGCAATAATTATGCCTTTCATATGTGACCTCCATATCGCTCATACATGATACAATCTTCATAACTGAAAATTGTTATCAACTACTATGTAATAATAGTACAAGATTCACGAATATAAGTCAATGAGAAATAATATCAAAATTTTTATTTAATAAGGAATAGAAATACTCATGTATTCACATATTCATATCCTTATAACCAAAAAGAATATAATTATAAAAGCTAATACTATACTATATTCATCACATTAATTTCTTAAAAATACCTTATTTTTTATACTTCTAGGGGTATGGGGTTTATTGACACTCCCATTTCCCTTTGTTACGATTGGCATAAGGTTATATATGCAATTAATCTATAGTAGTCTATAAACCTATAATAATTTTTATTAATTTATCTACACTACTAAGATTTTTGCATAGACTGTAGTTTAGTTATGAATAGGAGTATAGAAATGAAAAAACAATTAGCTTTAGCATCCGCTATTCTAGGTCTTGCAGTATCCTTTGGTGCACCTGTTGTCTCTAATGCTGCATATCAATTAAATCCTGAAGTAAAAGACCCTACTCCAGCATTAAAAGAAGCTTCTGCAATCGGTGTTCGTACACACAATACTGAAGCTTTACAAAACTTGCCAAACAAAGATGCTATCGTTGTTATGAGCTTTGGTACAACTTTCAAAGATACTCGTGCGAAAACAATCGATGCAACTGTAGATGCTATTAAAGCAGCTCATCCAAACACAAAAGTAATTACAGCTTTCACAAGCCATATTATTCGTGATCGTATCCAACAAAAAGAAGGTATTACCTACCCAACTCCTGAAGAAGCATTGGCTGAACTTAAAAAAGACGGTTACACTCGCGTTGCATTAGCATCCCTTGATGTAATTCCTGGTATGGAATACAACTACGATGCAGCAGTATATAATTTGTACAAAAATAATTTCAAAAAAATGACACTTGGTACATCTCTTATGTACTGGATGGGTCAAGAAAACCAAACTGACCAAGTTATTGAAACATTAAAAGCTGTTCAATCTCAATTCCCTAAATTAGGCAAAGAAGACGCTGTTCTTATCATGGCTCATGGTACTCCAGATCCTTCCAATGCTTACTATTCTGTAATTCAAGACCGTATCCATACTCTTGGTATGAAAAATGTATTCGTCTACACAGTAGAAGGTACTCCAAATCTTGAACAAGTTATCCCTCAATTAAAATTACATGGTATTAAGCACGTTACATTGATGCCATTCATGATGGTTGCAGGCGACCATGCTAACAATGACATGGCTGGTGCTGAACCAGATTCCCATAAATCCATCCTTGAAAAAGAAGGCTTCAAAGTAGATACTTACCTTCATGGTTTAGGTGAAAACCAAAATATCCGTAACTTGTTTGTTGAACGTGCAAACGAATCTTGGGACGCATTACAAAAATAATCAATCCATAATTTAACTAGTATCGTTATATAACGTACATAGGAGTACATCATGAAAAAACTACTACTTTGTAGTCTTGCTTTGGTCATGGTTGTACTAGCAATAGCTGGGTGTGGTAAATCCACATCCAGCTCTTCTGCTACTACGAAGGAATTGACCTTTAATGGTCAAACCTACACTGTACCAAAGGATCCGCAACGCATCGCCGTTCTTTCAAATTCTGTATTGTCCATGCTATACGCAGTAGATGGAAAGGCAGTTTCCCGAGCTAGCACAACAGATAAATTAGCCCCAGAATTAGAAGCATTACCTGCATTAGGTCAAACGGCTAACATCAATATGGAACAATTGTTAGATTTAAAACCAGATGTGGTATTGGGTTTGGTAAACCAACATAAAAAATATGAATCCCAATTACAATCTAACAATATTCCAGCCGTACTTTTCAATTACGATGGCATCAAGGATAATGTGCCAATGCTAACATTCCTTGGAGAATTAACAAACCATCAAGATAAGGCTAAATCCGTTATTGCCACCTATGAAAGTAATATTCAAAAGGTTAAGGATGCCATTAAAAACCAACAACCTGCACGTATTGCCGTATTGCGTGCTACCGGTAAAGGTGTGACAGCTGAAACCGACGAAGCGGTAACTGCATCTATGGTCAAAGAATTAGGTATGACAAATGTTGTAACATCTCACCTAGATGGTACAACTAAAGACAAAACGGTACCGTATTCTCTTGAAACATTAACCGCTGATAACCCTGATATTATCTTCGTCGTTACCATGGGTAAAGAAGAAGAAATTACAAAGGCCATGAAACAAGCTATGACAGATAATCCTGCATGGGCTAATCTTAAGGCTGTACAAAATAATCGTGTCATTTACTTACCATCTAAACTATTCCTACTTAACCCAGGTCTACAAACACCTGAGGCTATGGCTCGTTTAGTGAAAGAAGCATATGGCATTGATGTTACATTTTAACATATCCTAACATACTAAAGAGGGCATTCCCCATTTCGGGAATGCCCTCTTTCACTATTAGTCTAGCTATCTACTAAACTAAACCTTTTACGCGTACATATTGTTTATCATCAAAGGTATCGATTTGTACATCTACGGAAAATACATCTCTAAATAGTTCATCCGATACGATTTCTTTCGTGTCTCCAGCTGTCACTAAATGACCGTCTTTTATAATAGCCATATAATGAGAATATTGTACGGCTTGCGTCAATTCATGGAGTACCATCAATACGGTTAACCCTTGTTCATCGTTTAATCGTTTTAACAATTCCATGATTTCTAGTTGATGGTTAATATCTAAGTATGTTGTTGGTTCGTCTAACACTAATAATTTTGGTTGCTGTGCTAGCGCCATAGCAATCCAAACGCGTTGCCGTTCACCACCAGATAAGGATGGGATTAATTGTTCTCTCAAATGATTCGTTTTTGTAATGTCTAATGCATAATCAACAATTTCACGATCTTCTTTAGCCGTGTTTTTCCACCACGTTTGGTATGGATACCGTCCACAATATACCAATTCTTCTACAGTCATATCCTTTGGCATATTCGGTACTTGTGGCAAAAATGCCATTTGCCGTGCCAATTCATTTTGTGAATACGACTGTAATGGTTTACCTAAAATAGTCACACATTCACGAGGACTATGAATATATCCAATCATAGACCGTAAGAGTGTACTTTTACCACAACCATTAGGCCCGATTAAAGTCGTTATTTTACCAACAGGGACAGATACATTAATATCATGTAAAATATGACGACCTCCGAGAGTGACGGATAACTGATTTACATCAATAGCCGTATTCATTAGTTATCCCTCCTCAATAGATATAAGAAGAATGGCGCCCCAAAGAATGCCATGATAATGCCAACCGGTACCTCAATTGGACTCCACATAACACGCCCTACCGTATCACTAACAACGAGGACGAGTGCCCCTAATAATGCAGAGCCGGGGAGTAAATACGCATAATCATTACCGATGATAAGTCGTAACATATGCGGTATAACGAGGCCTACGAAACCGATTAAGCCCGCAATACTAACGGCACCTGCTGCTAATAGAGCCGCAACAGCAGTCATAATAAACCGCGTTTGTTCTACCTTAAGGCCTAGCCCCTTTGCTGTTTCATCACCTAAACTTAAAATAGTAAGACGTTTGGCACCTAAACAGGCAAAAATAAGACCGACTAACGCGTATGGGAACAAAACCTCTACTTGTGGCCAACTGCGTGCAGCCAAGCCCCCTACCATCCAAAGTAAGGCTCCTTGCACACGATCTCCATAGAATACAAGTAGTGCAGAAATACCAGAGCCTAAAAAAGCAGCCACCGCAACACCAGCCAAGATGATACGGCTTGGGCGTACACCATTCTTCCAAGCAAGAGCATATACCATCAACGCCGCAACCATAGCACCTATAAAGGCGACGAGAGGCACAATATGATCATAGCCAGGGAAAAGAATAAATATAATAACACCGGCAAGTCCAGCACCGGAGGAAACGCCAACGATTTGAGGATCTGCTAAAGGGTTCTTCATAACCGCCTGTAAAATGGCACCCGATACGGCTAAACAAGCACCAACTAATGCAGCAACAATATTACGAGGCAACCTAATATTCCAAATGATTTGCGATGCTGTATCTGTTAGCTCACTAGCCCACAATGTGTGCCAAATCTCCGATAGTGACACCGGTGTGGAGCCCCAAATCAGTGAGATAATCATGCTAGCTATGACAGCAATAACCAAGATAATAATAACTGATATGCGAAAGAGTTTTCGTTCATTCAGAGAGTCCACAGTAACCTCTCCTTTCACCAATACATGGTGCTATCAGCACCCGTATTATACATATAAACCTCATAATAGATACAGTAAAACCCGAATCGCCCCCAATAAGCAACGATTCGGGTTAACTATTATTTAGATTCTTTGCCTTCTACGAAGAGCATATCGTTGCGTTTTACGTCTGTGTAAAGCAATGCATTACATACGGATGCTGCAATTGGGCTACCACCCTTGTTACCTTTTACAGTGATATAAGGAACTGGGGATACTTCCATCAAATAATCTTTAGATTCCGCAGCGCCAACAAAGCCTACAGGAATACCGATGATAAGAGCTGGTTTAATACCTTCTTCAAGAGCAAGGCGCAATACTTCGTACAATGCAGTTGGCGCATTACCGATAGCAACGATTTGGCCTTCTAATTGTTTGCCAAATGTACGCATAGCCGCGATGGAACGAGTTACACCTAATTCTTTAGCCATTTTAGCTACATTTTCATCTTTAATTAAGCAGTGCACTTCATTACCGCGAATTTTAAGAGCTGGCTTAGAAATACCGGTGCGAACCATTTCTACATCTGTATAAATATCTGCACCATTATCCAATGCTTCAATACCTTTTTGAACAGCATCAGGGCTCATTTTTACGAGTTGTGCGTATTCAACGTCACCAGAAGCATGTACAGTACGGGATACTACGCGCACTTCATCATCTGTTAAACCTAAATCTTTTACATAGTCGTAAATGATTTGCATACTTTTATCTTCAATAGCTTTAGGATTTTTAACGTAATCCATTAGTGTCCTCCCATAATTTGAAAAATTCATCATTCGATGATACTACGTGGCTTTCAATCTTAACACGTGGACGATCGATAACAATAACATGGATGCCAAGATCCATGGCTGCTTGTAATTTTGTATCAGCACCACCTACAAGGCCAGAGTTTTTCATAACTACAACGCTAGCCTTAGTATCGTGGAACATGATGCGGTTCATATCATAAGAAAATGGACCTTGTACAGCAACAATGCGCTTTGGACTTACATTGAGGTCTTCCATCATTTGTAACACCTCTGCGGTTGGCAAAATACGCGTCCATACTTCGCAATCCTGCAAAGCTTCAGATTTGGCAAAAATGTGCATTGTCTTACTACCAGTAGTCAAATACACATGATTGTTATTTTCCTTCGCTAATTTGCCTGCTAAATTGGCTGCTTCTACTTCATCTACTACGATATGTAATTTATCATATTCAGGCAATGGCACCTCTTTACGTTCAAACCGAACAAAAGGTATACCTTCGGCCTTTGCTGCATCTTGAGCCGTAGCTGTAACAATAGCAGCATACGGATGACTTGCATCAATTAAGAGTCGTACATTGTGCTCTTTGATCAAGTTTTGCATCGCCTCTTGGTCAAGACGGCCCGTATGTACAGTAATACCTTTATGGGCAGCAAGCTCTGCACCATATTGACTAACAACCGTTACAAGCACATCTTCACCAGTTCGTTTTTGGATTTCTACCGCTAAGGTGCGACCATCCAAAGTACCGGCAATAACCCAAATCATAATTTGTAGCCTCGAGGTGTAATCATGCGCCCGTTTTCAACATAGGTTTGGCTGTTACCAATGATAACAAGTGTTTGCATATCTACTTCTTCGTTAGTAAAGTTTTCAAGATCAGAGATTACCATATGTTGACCTGGGCGACCTGCTTTTTGCACGATGCCAACAGGTGTTTTAGGGTCGCGGTATTTAAGAACGATTTCGCGAACTTCATCTAAGTGAGTAACGCGTTTTTTACTGCGTGGGTTGTACAAGGAGATAACCATGTCACCTTGTGCGCAAAGGTCAGCACGTTTTTTAATAAGATCCCATGGAGTCATCAAATCACTCAAAGAAATGACTGCAAAGTCATGCATCAAAGGCGCACCCAATACAGATGCTGCTACGTTTACAGCACTAAGACCAGGTACGATGTCTACGGAAGGACGTTTTTCTGCTGGTACTTTATTAGCAAGTTCCAATACGAGGCCTGCCATGCCGTATACGCCAGAGTCACCAGAGGATACTACAACTACTTGATGACCTTCTACAGCCAAATCAACGGCTTGTTGGCAACGATCAACTTCTTGCATCATCGCAGTACCTACAGTTTCTTTACCTTCGATAAGGTCTTTAATCAAGTCGAGGTATGTCAAATAACCTACCACGCGGTCAGCAGCTAAGATAGCTTCGCGCGCTTGAGGCGTCATAAACTCTTCATCACCAGGGCCAATGCCAATTACTTTGATGTTACCTGTGCAATGGCTACCGTTGTTTTGGGATAAATTGTTTTGTGCTGTATTAATGTTCGGCTCTTGGCCGCTAGTAATGCCGTTGTCTCGCATACGTTTCCTACTCCTATAGTTCCTTTTACAAAATTAGATTCTTTTAATTTTTCTTCTTCAATGAGTGGTGCCATCTCGTCCTGTGTATAGAACACGATAGGCCACCCCATAATTTGCATAGCCTCTAAGAGGCCTACTTCGTCTTGTTTAACAATAACCGATGCTGCCGTTACAAGGCTTTTTGGTGAAAGCTTATGTGCTGCTAGCGACTGTTGTATGGCGTCAACGATCAATTCCTTTGGCGTATCTCGACGACAGCCAATGCCCATCGTATAGGTACGAGGGCGCAAAATCAATTGATGACCATACTCCGCAATTACTTTGTCTGTAATAACTACGCGAGAAGAACCTTCTTCAGTGCTTTCATTTTTACATGGAATGGAGGCAAGTTCCTCTAGAGAAACAATATGAACCATACCATGCTCACCAATATGAGCTTTCGCAGCTTGTTCTAAATGCTCTGCATTCGCTAAGCTAGCATCGATATAATAATCAACACGCTCTCCCCCTACGATGGCAGAGTTCACATTGATTAAGGTTTGAAAATCATCCACCAACAGATGCTCATGGCGCGCCAACACGTCAGGCGCTGGCAATCCGTTTACATCCGTAGCGGTTGTAATAACTGGGTCCGCATCGATGGCCAGCGAAATGGACTGCGTCCATTCGTTGGCGCCCCCAAGATGACCAGATAATAAGCTAATTACATGGTGTCCTACTTCGTCCATTACGACTACAGCAGGATCTTTGGATTTATGCTCAATATACGGTGCAATCATGCGCACTACGATACCGAGTGCCATAATACAAAGTACTTGGTCGTAATCCTTGAAAATCTGTCCAATATGATTTTTCAGAGAATCAAAATAAATGGCCTCTCCACCAGAGGGACGATTTTCTTTTTCAAAGCAATCTGCATGAGGTGCCACCAAAGACTTAATGCGTTGACCTAGCTTTGCACCTCGTTCAGACACAGAAAGAATAGCTGTTCTATTCTTCTTGCTTCCTGTCAAAGGCGCAACAGTTTCTAGTTCTTTCATCCTACTAGTCCTTAGCACTGCGGTACATGTGAGCAAAGCCTTTATCGTAAAGCTTAGATAATTCGTATTCACTATCTAATACATGGCTTACTACGATCATAGCTTGGCGCAATACGCCTTCTTTCGCTACGATGTCCGCAATGGTTTCCAATGTGCCGCGGATAATGCGTTGGTCTGGCCAAGACGCTTTTACCACTATCGCCACTGGAGTCGTTTTGTCATAACCGCCCTCGATGAGTTCAGCTACAACCTTATCTAACATTTGAACGCTAAGGAAAATACACATTGTCGCTTCATGAGCTGCTAACATGCGCAATTTTTCCTTTGGAGGCATCGGTGTACGGCCTTCCATACGTGTAATGATAACTGTTTGGGACACATTAGGTAATGTGTATTCTTGTTTCAAAGCCGCTGCTGTAGCAAGGAAAGAGCTTACACCTGGCACGACTTCATAAGATATACCCATGCCAGCCAATGCATCCATTTGCTCTTGAATCGCACCGTAAATAGCAGGGTCACCTGTGTGAAGGCGAACTACGCTTTTACCAGCCTCAACGGAAGCTTTCATAACAGCCAACACCTCATCAAGGTTCATGGTAGCACTGTTATGAATTTCACAGCTTGGTTTACAAGCCTCTAAAATGGCAGGGTTTACCAAGGAGCCAGCGTAAATAACAACGTCTGCCTCTTGCACTAAACGATACCCTTTGCGAGTGATTAACTCAGGATCTCCAGGGCCTGCGCCTACGATATGTACGTCAACCATATTACTCTCCTTCTGCGATACGCGTTGCAGATACAATGAAAATCGGACTCAATGGGTCTAACAAATGATATGGACCAGCCTTGCGGTAACGGCTGATAGACATTTGGTAACCTTCATAGGTGAAAGGACGACCTTTCAACTCTTTTAAGATTGTATAACCAGTTTCCATAGTTACTGCAGTTACCACTAGACGACCGCCTACTTTTAAAAGACGTTGCGCCTCATCCATGATGCCTGTCATACCACCAGCACTACCGCCGATGATAACCGCATCAAGCTCAGGCAATTCTTCCATGCCTTCTGGAGCTTTAGATTTGATAACCGTCATATTATTTACATTGAATTTCTTCATGTTTTCATTGATAAGGTCGATGCCTTTATCAAAGCGTTCAATCGCATATACATGCCCTTTAGGAGCCGCCAAGGCTGCTTCAATAGAGATAGAGCCTGTACCAGCACCTACATCAAGAACGATGCTATCTTCCTCGATGCGCGCCTCGTTCATAACGGCTTTGCGAATCTCGCATTTCGTCATCGGCACGTCACCGCGGATAAATTCCTCATCAGGAATTCCGAAAAAATGTCTCATCCTAGTACCACCATTACAGAATGACCAAAGCCTTCAAGTTCAGTTAACACCTCTAACGTGGAGTCTACGATTTTTTCATCATCATAGCTCAAGCGCTCTAGAGCTGCTGCTCTCGTTTCTTTTGGCCAACCTGCATCTATTAAAATACGCGCAATATGCGCTGGATTATATTCAGGATCCGTTAAGAATCCCATCTTTTTACCTGCTTCATATACGAGCTTCTCTGGTGCCGGTTGACGACCGTGAAAGCTCATTAAATCTGCATCATGCCACACCTCATTAAGTCGTGCGAAGGCAAAGGTCATAGAACTAATGCCGGGCACAACCTCAATAGAGTTAGCAGTAAATTTCTTTTTCAAATACGGTAACAAGCTGTAGTAGCCTGTATCACCGCTTACCATAACTACAACATCATGGTCGTTGAGCTCACGCTCAATTTGCTCAGCCAGTAAGCTAAGCTTACCCGTTACAGGATATGTAATTTGGCCAGGCTCTTGAAAGTCCTCTAAAGACCGTTCACTACCTACCAATACGGTGGCATGTTTAATTAAATTAAGGCCTCTAGGTACCACATAATCAGGATTACCTGGTCCAATGCCTACGATATACAAGGTATGTGCCATTGTTCAAGCTCTCCTATCTCTTTAGCATGCTTATCCATTGCCAAAATCTCGCCCTTTAAGGTGGTAATAATGATACCTACCTCTGCTTCATTAGCAATGTATCGCTCACTACGTAACGATGCACGATCCACAACGCGTTGATATACACCAGTCAGTCCTTCTCGTTCTAAAATAGGGAACGTAGACTCTGTGGTTTGGCAATTAAACAACTCTTCACACACCGCTTGGGATGCCCCTTCTAAGGCAGCATAGGCCACGATGCTTTCCATGCGACCATCACTCATGCGATTGTGGGTATGGAAACTACCACTAGCAAGTTTTATTAGCTTGCCAATATGACCGATAATCAAAATACGCTTGAAGCCAATTTGTACTGCCTTTTCCAGCATAAAACCGATAAAGTTACTGGTTTCTGCCATTTGGTTCTTATGTATACCAAGTACTTGTTCCGCAAGATCCTGACCAATACGGCCCGGCACGAGAACAGCCGTTTCACAACCATTGGCCTTCATAACTCTCAATTGAGGCACCAACGAGTTCTTGAACCCTTCTTCACTCATAGGCTTAACGATACCCGTAGTACCGATAATGGAAATACCACCTTCGATACCCAGGGTATGATTTAAGGTTTTCTTGGCTAATACCATACCGTTTGGTACGCTCACCGTTACCGTTACACCTTGGCCATGTACACAATGCTCTTCAAAGACGATGTTCATCATCGTCCTAGGCCCTGGATTGATAGCCGGTTCTCCTGGCGGCATCGCAAGGCCCGGTTTCGTTACCGTCCCAACGCCAAAGCCCGCTCGGAATCGTAGTTCACCAGTATCATCAAGAGTCACCGTCGTTTCCACATCATTGCCATGGGTTACATCAGGATCGTCACCGCCGTCTTTCATAACGGTCACCTTAGCCTCTGTATCGGATATGACCTCTACCTGTTTGATAGGTACCTCAATATACTGACCTTGAGGATTTTCAATGACCACTTGGTCCACAATATTCTTATCTAAGAGGGCCAATAAACCAGCTTTCATACCTGCCGTAGCACATGAACCTGTGGTATAGCCACCCTTCATGTCCTCTACTTTCATAAGGCCTCCTACACCGATAGGGTTAGCGACTCCAATGAATCAAACTACCCCTTTCTTATCGACATATGTTATTAGGAACGGAAGTTAACGAATTGCAATTCTACAGGGATATCCAATTGTTTTAACATTTGGATTACTGCTTGCAAATCATCTTTATCCTTACCAGATACGCGCACTTGATCCTCTTGGATAGATGCTTGTACCTTGATTTTCATGTTTTTAATTGCTTTTACTACTTCTTTAGCATTTTCTTTTGTAATGCCTTTTTTAATAGTAATGATTTGGCGAACTGTAGCACCAGCAGCTGGTTCAACTTTGCCGTAGTCAAGATTTTTAATCGCTACGTTACGTTTAACCATCTTGCCTTTTAAAACATCGATAATGGCATTCAATTTATATTCATCATCACCGATGATTTTGATAGTGTCACCTTCAAGACTAATTTCCGCTTTAGAACCACGGAAATCATAGCGCGTACCAATCTCTTTTTTCGCTTGGTTTACCGCATTATCTACTTCCTGCATATCCACTTCGGACACAACGTCAAAGGAACAATCTTTAGCCATTTTATACCTCCTACACCTGAACCCGTTGGGCATGGGGTTCATAGCATTACTTTCATCATCCTCATATTCCAAGTGAAAGTGTAAATGTACACCAAATCGGAATATATCTCTATAATTATACCTTAAAACATGCTTATTTTCTAGGTAAATCGATATTTTTAATTATAACTATTAGTACAATAAAAATACGATAAAATAAATAATACTTTAGAGTCTTAATAAGCTAATATAAAACAATATACCCAGCAGCAATATATATCATATATCATATATCACTACTGGGTATTTATTAATAAATATAGTAATTATAAAAATTACAGATTATCGTGTAGGTAACACAATATTTTGACCAGATGGTTTACTTGGATTCATTGCATTTGGCAAATCTTCAACAGTTGTATTTAGATCTGTATCAGCAGCTACAACAGCAACAAATTTTTGACCTGGTTCATAGTAAATATTAGTCCCTTTCATGAAGAGACCACCTACTAAGCTAACAGCTGCAGCAACCGCAACTGCCCCATTGTCAGAATGACCTTTACCTTTTATTTGAGCATCTAGAGGAACAGATACACCATTAATAGTCTTAATTTCATTAATGCTAAATTCTAATCGTCCCTTACGGCCAAACATACCATTTTTTCTAGATTTAGTAATCGTACCTAATACTTCTTGATTAACTGGTATTACCACAACATCATTGATAAGAAGATTTTCGAGTGTTTTTAATCTAAATGTATTGCCTTCTTTACTTCTTCTAGAGCTAATTGGAGTAATTAATTCTAATTCAATCTTAGTATCCTTAGGAATATAAGCATGACCATTAGCAATTGAGCTTGTACGTACACTTGTAGACATTTCATCACTTTTTAAAAGTTGAATTCGATTAACACCAGATGGCATTTCTGTTTTTACAAGAGCACTATCAGTCTTAGGCTGTTCTACTACACTTTCTCCATGAACAACAGTCGGCATTAAGCAGCCTAAACTAATACAGCCTACAGCAAGAAGTTTCAAAAGAGCTTTAGAAGATTTCATATATACCCCCAAAACAAATAAAAACATATAACTATACATTATAGGCTCAGTATATCATATCATGAATTTTTAATGAACTAATTATTTTAGTTATAATATTTGTTATGAATTTGTATCAAATAGCACAATAGATTATACACAGAAAACGTTGACCAAATACGATTTATAACACATTAACTGCATCATACATTGGTTGAACAACCCATTCACCATTGGAGTTCATTACCCCCCATTTTCCATTCGACTTCACTGCGCCATAACCATGTCTAAAAGGTACAGTTTTACTAATCAACTTATTCTTATCATGGAATAAAACTTTACCACTATCATCAATTAGTTGATAATCGTTAGATCCTTTATGAATCCAAGCATAGGCCCCACCAAATGCATCTATTGTCATATCCTTAGTTGTTGTAAATACAATATTACCGGATTGCATATCAATTAAGTATTTACTTTCACCTTTTGTAGCTACCATCCGAGTAGCACTTACAAAATTAATTGAATCATAAACAAATGGATTAACTTGTTTTCCTGTTTCTAAATTAAAAATACCAGCTTTTCCATTATCTTTATTGATGAGTACTAACAAGGCATTAATAGTATCCATTTCACCAGCATCATAATTACCGGGTTGAATAATATACTCACCTTTACGATTCATAAATCCTAATTTACCTTGATTTTTAACAAGTGTACCATAAGACGTCATAGGCCATACAGCATCATTCTTACTGTCGATAATGATATTACCACTACGGTCCAAATAACCTCGTTTTACACCATCATAAACCGGATTCCAAGCATCACCATAATAAATTCCACCTTGACTGCTTAAACCTATTCCAACAGCCATGCTTAAGAATCCGCCTAAATTGAACTTACTAATATGACGACGATATTCAGCTAATCCATTCTTAAATTCATCAATATCATCTGTAGGAGATTCAAAAATTGGATTGCCACTCCCATCAATAGCTATAGTTTTACCTTTAGCACTTTTAACAAAGGCACGATCTTCGCTAAACTTTGTATACACTTCCTTAAATTGTGGCTCAATCACAGTTTTATTAGAAGCATCTACAAATCCCCATTTATTTTTTACAGAAACTGCTGTATAAGAATCACTTGGATAAGAAACAGAGTTTATTTTAACATCGCCATTAGATAAATTTTTTGCCATTTCACGACGTGCTAAAATATCTTTATCATGCTCACCATAGGTATCAACCCCACTAGAAATCACGGAACCATCAATGTTAATATGTTCTAATGTCTTTTTAGTATATGCATAATATGTACCGTCAGCAGATAATGATGGATCAATATCTAAATACTGTGGTTCAAGCAAAACTTTACCGTCTGTACCGACTACACCCCATTTTCCTTTTTGTTTTACGGTTGCTAATTGTCCTAACTTAATAAAGTTATCATTGTCAATTACAGCTTGAATCGTTTTAAGAGCTGCTGGAGGCTGATGTTGATTAGAAATAATAGGTACAGCAACATAGTCCCCTACACGACCAACACCAACAGATACGGATATACCACTTGATTTAGCTGTAGATTTTTCCATAGTTGAAACTGAAGTAGAGGATGTTACTGTTGCATGTTGCTCACGAATCACACGTGTACCAGTAGATGTTGGTGTATCTTGATTCATCACTGTTGTACTAGTAGTAGATGTTGTAGTAGATGCTGCGAAAGCACTTGTAGACATAGCCGCCAACACACAAGCGACTAATAAGGATTTCTTATTAAGATTCATAAACCTCTCCTTTTACAAATTAAATTTAGGTACAAAATAATCATATCTATACCAAATCTATATATTAAAAATATATAAAATTTATTAACATAAATTATACTATATAGACCTTCAGAAAAACAACGAATTATGAAAAATTCTTCATCCATTATTTATTTGATATAATATTATCTATGAAAACAGCAACCATAATCGACTTGATTGTAGATTCTGACGTACATACGCGGTCTATGAATCATATTATAAAACAACAGCATATTTCACAACGTATGAGACGGCGATTGCGAAATGACGGTATCATAACAGTAAATGGCAATGCTGCTACGTGGAACACCCTAGTACATGGTGGTGATCATCTCGTTATGAAATTGACACCAGAGCAAGAATTTAGTGTAAGCCCTATGAATCTGGATATTATCTACGAAGATGAGTATATTCTAGTTATCAACAAGGAGGCTGGTGTACTCATGCATCCCACCTCTACGGTACGAGATCATACCTTAGCAAATGGTGTTCTACATTACTATCAAGAGACAAATCAGCATTATGATTTTCATCCGGTTCATCGATTGGATAAGGATACCTCTGGCATTGTTATCATCGCAAAAACATCTGTAGTACAACATGCGTTTGATAAAAAGCGAACTCATTTTCATAAAAACTACGATGCTATTGTAGAAGGTCAATTACCTGCTAATTCTATAAGCATTCAGTGGCCTATTGGACGCAAACCAGGCAGTATTATCGAGCGTTGTTGTACGAGCGAAGGTAAACCAGCGCACACAGATATAACGGTTCTTGGTAGTAATGCCATTAGTCAAAATATGGGAGACCATTACTTCACTCATGTTCAATGTTTGTTACATACAGGGCGAACCCATCAAATTCGTGTCCATCTATCTCAACTGGGATATCCACTTGCTGGAGACGACCTTTATGGTGGGCATTTAAATTATATTGGACGCCAAGCACTCCATGCATCACGCGTTAGCTTTTACCATCCCATGACAGATGAATGGTTAGAACTACAGGCACCAATACCATCGGATATGAAGGCATTACTGACCTACTAAGGTAATCAATATTTACTAAATAAACACTAATACATAAAAATTAACCCACATGGGCTATAAAATTTGACGAATTTTATGCATAAGTTATACAAAAAATATTGGCCCTTTATAGTGTTTCTTGATATACTTAACTTGAATTGATATATGATTGCAATAACACTAGTTTTTTATCTAGCTCATATGCGCTAGAAATACTAGCAGTCACAGTATTAATAACATGATATGACAGGCCTATGGCCAAGGAGGACAACATGCCATTAGTTACTACTACAGAAATGTTCAAAAAAGCCTATGAAAGCGGCTATGCTGTTGGCGCTTTCAATGTAAACAACATGGAAATCGTACAAGGTATCGTAGATGCTGCCAAAGAGGAACAATCCCCTCTTATCTTGCAAGTATCTGCAGGTGCGCGTAAATATGCTAAACATATTTACCTTGTAAAACTCGTAGAAGCAGCTCTTGAAGACAGCAACCTACCTATCGCTCTTCACCTTGATCACGGCGATTCCTTTGAAATCTGTAAAGACTGTGTCGATGGTGGTTTTACATCCGTTATGATTGACGCATCTCACCATGATTTCGATGAAAACGTAAAAATCACTAAACAAGTTGTTGAATATGCTCATGCTCATGGCGTGGTAGTAGAAGCAGAATTGGGCCGTTTAGCTGGTGTTGAAGATGATGTAAATGTATCCGATGCAGATGCACGCTTCACCGATCCAGAACAAGCTGCTGAATTCGTACATCTTACAGGTGTAGACTCCTTAGCAATTGCTATTGGTACTAGCCACGGTGCTTACAAATTCAAAGGCGACCCTTACCTTGACTTTGATCGTTTGAAAAAAGTTGGCGAATTATTGCCTAACTTCCCAATCGTATTGCATGGTGCATCCTCCGTATTGCCTGAGTTCGTAGCTAAATGTAACGAATTCGGTGGCAACATTCCTGGTGCACAAGGCGTACCTGAAGAAATGCTTCGCAAAGCAGCTCAAATGGCAGTTTGCAAAATCAACATCGATACAGACCTTCGTCTTGCTATGACTGCATCCGTACGTGAATACTTGGCTCAAAATCCATCCGAATTTGACCCTCGTAAATACTTAGGACCTGCTCGTGATGCTATTAAAGGCATGGTAGCTCACAAAATTAAAAATGTTTTAGGTTCTTCCAACAAACTATAATCAATGGCTAGTGGATTTTTAAAAGGAACCTTAATTTTAACCATTGCCGGTTTCGTAGTGAAAGCCATCGGTAGTATTAACTGGATTCTTCTATCCCGCATCTTGGGTGGTGAAGGTATCGGTATCTACCAGATGGCCTTTCCTATCTATTTGTTACTATTACAAATTTCGAGCGCAGGTGTGCCGATTGCCATCTCTATTTTGACGGCAGAACGATTAGCCTTACACGACTTTGGTGGTGCTAAGAGAGTATTCAATATATCTTTTACAATGTTAACCATTACAGGCTTTATCGCCAGTCTTGCCATGTACTTTGGTGCAGATTGGCTAATCTCTAGTGGCCTCATTGCTGAAAGCCGTGCCTACTACTCTATCATCGCGCTCGCTCCGGCAGTATTCTTTGTAACGTGGATTTCCTGCTTCCGCGGATATATCCAAGGCTATGAAATGATGACGCCAACGGCGGTCAGCCAAATCGTAGAACAACTGTTACGTGTTATCGTCATGCTCGGTGCTGCAGCGATCTTATTGCCTTACGGTTTACCAGCTGCTGCAGGTGGTGCTAGCTTAGGTGCTGGTGTCGGTGCCTTTGGTGCCTTCCTAGTGCTCTTGTACTACTACTATAAATTGCCTAAGGCAAGTAGTACTGGTGAAAGCTACGATGGTCCTCGTGAATCAGCTAAAGAAATTTTGTCACGACTCTTAACATTGTCTATTCCAATTTCCTTAGCAAGTATCATGTTGCCACTGACGGCTAACCTCGATTTGCTCATCGTACCACGTCGACTCTTAGATGCTGGTTTCCCGATGAATGAAGTAACAGAATTGTTCGGTTATCTTACAGGTATGGCGGTACCGCTCATCAACTTAGCTACCATTATTACAGCGGCCCTAGCAACAAGTATTGTACCAGCTATCTCTCATGCCTTTGCAAAACGCGATCATCAAGGTATTTATGAACGTACCTCTGGCTCCATGAGATTGACATTTATGGCTACTGTACCATTTACAGTGCTATTGTATGTACTTGCTGCTCCAACAGTTACTTTGATTTACAATGCACCTAAGGCAGAATTAGCTACACAAATCACTGCGTTCTCTATCTTCTTCCTCGGTGTACACCAAGTAACAACAGGTATCTTACAAGGCCTCAACAAACCGCGTATTCCTGTAATTAATATGGGTATTGCGTTAGTAATCAAAGTCATCCTGAACTGGACATTAACGGCCATCCCATGGCTTGGTATCGGCGGTGCCGCTTGGGCAACCGTTGCTGATATTGGCTTTGCAGCGTTACTCAACTTGATTTATATCAAAAAATACACAGGCTACTTCCTCGATATTTCCCTTCTATGGAAAAATGTGGTCAGTGCTGGTGTTATGGGTATACTCATCTTTATGAGTTACCACTACTTAACAGATATTTTACCAATGTGGGTTAACTTCATACTCACAGGTATCGAAGGTCTATTGCTCTACGTCATCATCATGGTTCTTCTAAAAGGACTTAATAAAAACGATGGCGCAAGCATGCCACTCATTGGTAGATTCTTTAGATAATAACTTAAAGAGGTTTAACACTTACGTGTTAAACCTCTTTTTTATGCCACTTACTTTACGCTATCTTTTTTATAGTATTACTACTTATCATTATGTACTTTTTTATCTTTCACAATATCCCTAATAGTAGGACTTGTTTGTAATACGTCTAACATTTCAGGTGAAATGCCGATTCCCACAAAAGCCTTATCATTCCAAACTTTACTACGTTTAGCATCTACATATTGAATTACGTCTCTCAATTTATAGTTACTTACGTGAACATCATCAGGTTTGTATAAATAATACGTATAAACATACTGATTATCATACAAAACCATGCCAAATAGTGTTGCATTTTCCTTGTTAGCTTCAAAGTATAAAGCTGGAACACCATTGTTCCAAACTGTGGCATATTGTAATCGCTTATGACCTTTCAAGGCATATTTTTTAACAACAGTTCTTAAGTAACTATATAAAATATTTTGTTTTTCAACACTAGCACCTTCTATAAATGGTTGCTTACCAAATACAGCTTTAATACGTCCAGACATATAAACATCATATTCAGCTGGGCCTATAACCTCATGTTTCTTGAATTTACTATTTTTTAATACCCTAAATGTATAAGTTCCCAAATGAACAGGATCAGTATATGCTAACACATCACTAGCTGGCTTAATAGAAGGTAAGACAAAGTTAGCCAAAGGTCCCATTGTATCTGAGATAGAACGTTTAGTATCATCTTTAATATAATTTTTTATAATATCTTTATTAAGAGATTGACCAATATGATAAGAAATAGTAGGTGTTTTAGGTAATGTAAAGTTGATTGTCCCCACAACCAAATGACCATCAAAGCCTATTACATCCCATGTTGCTTTTTCAAGTCCAGGATACGTAAATACATCGCCTTCTACAAATCGAACTGAGTCTTTTCGCTTTTCTAATCTCTCATTCAAAGTATTCTGTAAAAGAGATTTATTTAAATCAGTATACTCTATATTTGTATCTTCCCATTTAGAACCTTTAGGCTGTTGTCTTGTTTCATATCTAAAATCAGATACGGCGTTAATAGTTCCTCCCACACTCTTAATAGAAGACTTAGACATATGTTTAGGATCAATAGACCAACCTACTATACTTTCTTTCGAGCCTGTAAATTTAATATCAGCCCCATTCTCTGTAATAATATATACACTCCTAGAATGATGTATTGCTCTAGTCAATTCTTGTACTACATAAATATCATCATCTAATTTTTCATTATCATAATTTGGCTCATGTTGTGCCCATTTTCTAACCTCAGACTCTTGGTAGTCATCAACCTTCTTAGCGAATTCTCCTTGAATACGATATTCTTGATACGCTTCTTTCCCAATATCTGGGCGAGCCCCAGGAATATTAACATCAATGGCCTGAGATACGCCTATAGTCCCTATAAACCCAATACAACTCAGCAATAACAAACGTCTTAGCATCATATCTCTCTCCTTAAACACATACATTTGTTTATAATTTTAACACTTAGTTTATATTTTATCAATTTCACTCGTATAGAAAATATAGGAAAAAAAGTCTGACTATATTGTCAGACCTTTTAGTTTATGCTGTTATACCTATCATAGTTAGGATTTCCATAATAATTGGTATAGCTACCACAAATAATATAGTACTAATCATGACAAGTCCTGTAGCAAATGGCAGATCAGCTTTGGATTCATTGGCTACGATTGGTAATACTGCAATAACGGGACCCGCCGATTGTACAACAAAGGTAATGATTGCTATTGGTTCTAGGACGATACCTGCTCCATATTGCAAGCCCAGAATGACACAGAACATGATAATCGGTGAAATTACAAAACGACCGATAATACCACCAATGGAATCTTTATTAATACTCATACTTTTTAGCCCCGCATCATGAAGTACGATACCAATATAAATCAAGGATAATGGGGTTACCATATCACCTAAGTAATTCAATGTAGTATGTAAAATTGGTGCTAAAGGAATTTCAAAGAATAAGAATATTAATGCTACAAAGAACCCTAACAATGGTGGAGGTAATAACTTCTTCAAATCAAATTTAAACTTCTTACGCTTTGTTTCTGTATCTACTGTGCTATTACTTATACCATCAGTTTTACTATTATCAAAACCTAATTCGGCATTAGGCAGTGGATCTAATTCTATAAGGAATACCCCTACCATCCATACTGAAATAGTGTTACCGATATAATATAACAAGAAATATGGTAGCGCATCTTGACCAAAGAGGGCGATTTGCACTGGCAATCCAATAAATAAGCAGTTATCATTAACCACCATATTTATGAAAATACCACGCCTACCTCGAGGTACTTTTAGCGCTTTCATCATGATAAAAGCAACGATATACGCAATTACATAGGTTAATGTAACGGCTAGCATCCCATATCGAAGGTCCCATAAATCCGATGTATGTAGATGATGCAATACAGATACAAATACACCGGCTGGTAACGCAACAGACATGATAAATCTAGATAGATTACCACTAAATATGGGATGAAACATCCCTCGCCCTTTTAATATATATCCTAGCGAGATCAGCAATACAATAGGTATGATGCTCTGTAAGGATGTAAGAAAAACCATAGTAAACCTCCCGTACAGTTTATTTGTTATCTATCATATCATGTTTTTAATAAAACATATATGAATATAATTTCCCTTCAGAGCCAATAAGAATTTTAGAAGATGTATCAAGGTTAACATATTTTAAGATGTATAAGTTTTATAATTAATTACAATAGTAGTATTATTTATTCACGAATATTTGATATACTAAAATTATACTAGTTGTACAAATTTTTACACATATGAGGTGATATTATGACAAAACCATTCATTGGTGTATCTGGCAATATCTTACGAGATAACGGCGGTGCCTACGTAGATTTATTACGTTCTTATGTAAACCATGATTATCCACGCTCTATCGAAGAGGCTGGTGGCATTCCAATTATCATTCCATTTACAAAAAATCTCGACGTAGCCCGTGAAACAGTGGCAAAACTTGACGCCTTATTATTATCTGGCGGCCATGATGTATCTCCACTTAATTACGGTGAGGAACCATTGCAAGGTCTAGGCGATGTATTCCCTGAACGAGATCAATTCGATTTTGCATTATTAAAAGCAGCGGAAGAAAAACAAATTCCTATCTTTTGTATTTGTCGAGGCATTCAAATTTTAAATGTATATCGTGGTGGTTCTCTATACCAAGATTTAAAGTATGACGAAAACTGTACGATAAAACATTCACAAAACCAAACACCTTCTCTTGGCACTCATACAGTAGATATTGAATTTGAATCAAAACTAGCCAGTGCAATTGGTCGCTCCACATGGATTACAAATTCTCACCATCATCAAACAGTAAAACATGTTGGTAAAGGTTTACAAGTAGTAGCAAGAGCTAAGGATGGTACTGTAGAAGGTTTAGAAGACTCCTCCTATCCTTGGTTAGTAGCTTGTCAATTCCATCCAGAAATGATGTCTGAAACAGATGAGAATGCAAAACGCTTATTTGCTGCCTTTGTAACAGCAGCCCGGGAAAATATAACTAAATAGTAGGAAGGTTTTAGTATGAAAGAAACAGGAAAATTTGGCTTCTGGAGTATTGTACTCCTAGGCATCAATGGTATTGTAGGGACAGGTATTTTCCTACTACCAAACAAAGCATATTCTATCATTGGTTCCGCTAGTTTAGGCGTCCTATTATTTGATGCCGTAATTGCAGGATGTATCGCCCTTTGCTTTGCTGAAGCGGCAAGCTTATTTACACGTAATGGCGGACCTTACCTATATGCAAAACATGCATTAGGTGACTTTTGGGCCTTTGAAGTAGGCGTTTTAAAATGGATTGTAACCGTTATTGCTTGGGCGGCCATGGCCGTTGGCTTTGCTACCGCATTAGGTGCTGCAGTGCCGGCGTTAAGTGGTGATTTTGCAAAAGATGTTATTTCATTTATCTTGATTGTAGGTCTTACCATTGTAAATATCTTTGGTGTTAACGTATCAAAATTCGTTAACAACTTAATCACTATTTCTAAGTTAGTTCCTCTTGCCCTATTCATTGCAATTGGCATTTTCTTTATAAATGGAGCTAACTTTACGCCAGTCTTCCCGCAAGATACTTATGTAGATGGTTCATTTGCACAAGCCGCAGTTCTTCTATTCTTTGCCTATACAGGATTTGAAGTTATTGCCATTGCTGCAGAAGATATGAAAAATCCTAAAAAGAATTTACCACGTGCTATTATCATGTGTATGCTTCTCGTGTCCGTTCTATATATGGCAATACTCGCCGTATCTATCGGTGTACTCGGCTCTGACTTGGCTAATACAAAAGCACCAGTCCAAGATGCTTTTAACGTAATTGTAGGTCCTATCGGTATGTACGTTGTATTAGTAGGAACACTAATTTCTATGGGTGGTATCAACTTTGCGGAGGCTTACTATGCACCTCGTGTGGCTACCTCTATGGCTGAAGACGGTATGTTACCAAGTGCTCTAGCTAAACGTAATCGTTACAATGCACCATATGTTGCAGCTATCGTTACAGCCATTGCCAGTGTATTACTTGCATGGTCTGGTTCCTTTACTACACTAGCAGCCATCAGTGCAGTATCTCGTTTTACACAATACCTACCAACATGTTTAGCAGTTATTATCTTCCGTCGTAAATGGGCAGACAAAGCTCGATCTTATACAATCCCTGGTGGCTATTTAATCCCAGTTATTGCAATCGGCACATCCCTATGGATGCTCGCCCAAGCTCAAACTAACCAATTACTATGGGGTCTAGGCGGCTGTATTGTAATCTTGCCATTCTACTACTCCTATTGGAAAAAGAAAAAAGCGGGTCTCATTAAAGACCATGACGAAATGTAGAAAAGCTTTTAGTTCGCTTACATATATCTATTTTAGAGATACTACCAGTTAAAAATAATTTCAGGCATCCCATATATACTCTTTTTTGAGATACTACCAGTTAAAAATAATTATTTCTAATTAAATTTAAAACTACCAGTTAGTCATGTTGTTTTGTAAACCGATCTTCAATAACAGGAGGTCGATCTACTACAACGTGAAATTAACTGGTAGTTTTTTACATTTCTAGACTAAATATAATACTTTTAACTGGTAGTATCTCATTAATCATATATAGTTAGACTAAACATAATTCTTTTAACTGGTAGTATCTCGCTAACCATATATATTTAGACTAAGTATAGTACATTTTACTGATAGAATTAATTAAAATAAATCTTCTTCAGTAGTTGTTGTCTTGGTTAGTTCTTCTTCGATATAGCCAACTTCATCAGTAGCTTCGTCTTCGTCGCGTGTATCGATATAGATACTAATAAGCGCTAGTGCGCCTTCTTCATTGAGGGTTGCAATGGCACTCATAGGACCATAGGTTAAAATAAGGCCATCTTCTTCATCGCGAATAATATGAGGCACCGCATCAAAGTGTTGGTTCATGAGCTGATCAAAGTAATCCTCTACATCAAGGCCACTTTCAAGAGTAATCGATTCAGCATCCCCCTTTTGGAATACAACACGTGTGTCTTCATCTATATATTGGTAGAAATCGTCTACATCAATATTTACGGTTTCAAGCCACATGCTGAGGGCTGTAATCCAATCTTTCACAGTAGTTGGTGCAGAAATAAAAGCATACTCGCTTTCATCATCGCCAAAGCGAAGGTCATCATACTCAATACTATAATTTTCCTGACTAGATACAATGCGGTCTACGAGCCCCTCATCATTTACATCAACAAAAATCATGTACACATAGTTATCGCCGCTTTCATAAGAAACAGTCAAACCATGACGGCCCTCATGGAATAGCTCATCCTCCTCATACACATCGGTAATATGCATCACCTTGCACGTAACAGGTACATTATCAGCCTTAATAGACTCAGTCATAGAGGATAAAAACTCAATACTTTCATTACGATTGCGCCCAATAATACCACGCCCTGTGGACATGTACTCGCAATCCTCGGCTAGAATATTTTCAATGCCGTGAATATCTGCGGATTCAAGAATAGATTTTATCAATAAAAGAGCTTGTATTTCAGTCATACTACGCCTCCTATACGCTGTAATAATTACTGCTACTATTGTAACATAATTATAGTAACAAATACGGCTATTCTCTTGATTTTCTCCATATTTATCATATACTTATATAGTATATATCGATTTCGTATTGGAGGTCCCCATGAAATATACAACCATCGTCTTTGATTGCGACGGCACATTACTTGATACGGCTACAGATTTAGCGAATGCTGTAAATCATGTACTACGTACACATAACTTCCCTGAAAAGTCTCTAGCAGAGGTAAAGGCAGCACTAGGCAATGCAGTAACGTACTTGATGCGTCAATGCTTGCCAAGTTCTGTAGCAGATGATGAACTAGCGCCATACATTGAAGAGTTCAAAGCTTACTATGGTGAGCATTTAAAAGATACAACAGCTCCTTACCCAGGCATTCTAGATATGCTAGATGCATTACGTGAAAAAGGCTATAAATTGGCTATCGTATCTAACAAAATCCAAGAAGGTGTAACACCTCTCAACAAAGAATACTTCGGTGATCGCTTACCTGTTGCTATTGGTGAAAGACCAGGATTACAACGTAAACCAGCACCAGACATGGTACTTCAAGCGTTAAAAGAACTAGATTCTACACCAGAAGAATCTATTTATGTAGGTGACTCTGAAGTTGACGTAGCTACTGCGAAAAACTCTGGTCTACTCTGTATCGGTGTTACATGGGGCTTTAGAGAAGAATCTCTTCATCAAGAATTAGGCGTAACACATATTGCCCGTAAAGCAGAAGATATTTTAAGTATTGTGGAAAACTTAAATAAATAACATCCTAAATTATAATCATTAATCTATAACAAATTCATATAAAATAAACGATTTACTTCTTAAAACCGCACAAAAATGGGAATTAAAATATTAGACTCCTCATTTTTTGCGGTTTTTCTTTTATTTTCTCTAATTTATTTCAACTTTCACATTATACTTTTTACGTATAGATACTATTCCCAATCCATTGCCTTAAAAATGTGATATATGTTACATTCAGGAGACAGTACGTTCACATGTACACGCCGTCAATTCAATAGTTAGTGTATTGAACTTAAGGCCTATAAATAGCTCCATTCTTAGCTAATCTTATAGAGATTGGCGGTGAGGTTTCCATAAACTGAATCATTAGTATGATATAATATTATTTTGTATACTAAGTTATGTATTTGAAAGGAGGAAAATATAATGCAACAATCATGGAAAATTGCATTTGCCTACATAGGTGTTATTGTAGGTGCAGGACTCTCAAGTGGACAAGATCTTCTACAATATTTTATAAGTTTTGGCCAAATAGGTCTTATTGGTGTTCTATTACTAGGTCTATTAAATGCCGCATTTGGTAAAATCATGCTTTCTTTGGGGAGCTACTATCGTGCAGATAATCATGAAGAAGTTTTTACACAGATTTCCCATCCGATCATTACAAAAATCCTTGATTTTGTTCTAATCGCTGGTAGTTTTATTATGGGCTTCGTTATGATAGCCGGTGCAGGATCAAACTTAGAACAACAATTTGGACTTCCTTTTTGGGTTGGCGGATTAATTTGCTCACTTTTAATCATAACCGTATCATTTATGGACTTTGATAAAATTACCAGTGTTCTAGGTGTTTTTACACCTATTATGATTGTAATGATATTCATCATTACAGGTTACTCTTTTATTGGTAAAAGTCATGATTGGGCTGCGTTAGATACTATAGCCCACACAATCAAACCAGCCACAAGCAATGTATGGTTTTCTGTCATTAATTATTATTCTCTATGTGCTATGACAGCTGTTTCTATGGCCTTTATTTTAGGTGGTTCTGTTGTTCGTATTGGTATTGCAGAAAAAGGTGGCACTCGTGGTGGCCTATTAGTCGGATTAGTTGTTTTTATAGCTGCTATCTCTATTTTTGCCAATCTAGATACAGTAAAAGATGCAGATTTGCCGATTCTTGCTATTGCCAATCAAATTCATCCTTGGCTAGCATATATATATGCAATCACAGTCTTTTCACTTATTTTTAATACAGCATTCTCTCTTTTTTATTCTATTGCTAGACGTTTTGCCAACGGCAGCACAAAAAGAATGAGAATTGTTATTATTTCTGTAGTAATCATAGGATATATATGTAGTTTCTTTGGTTTTAAAGATTTGATTAGTATCCTCTACCCAATTCTCGGTTATATGGGACTATTACTCCTAATTATTCTTATTTATGGCTGGCTCCGTGATCGTAAAGATATCATTATGGAAAAACTCTTCCGAAGAAAGATGCTCCATTTATCATTAAAAAAACATAGTCCTCACAAAAATCTTTCAGAAAAAGAACGCGAACTATTCCATACATTAGGTGATATTAGTCAAGCAGATACAAAATCTCTTAAAGAAGATATTCATAATGAAGCAAAAGAAATACTTTCAAATACGGAAACAGTTCAAGAGCTAAAAGACTATGTAGAAGAGCATCTCTCAATAGACGAAGAAGTTATACATCAAAATATCAATATCCTACAAGAACAACAGGAAGAATCAAAATCAACTGAATCTTCTAAAGATAGACCTATCAAAAAGTCCAATATAAATAACAATGAAGTAAAATGAATAACGAGGAAATAATGACAGGTGTGGAATTAGAAATTATACTAAAAGCTGGAAAAATACTACTTAGCAGTGGCGCCGAAATCAGTCGTACAGAGGATACTATGAATTACATAGCAAGAGCTATGAATTTTAAAGATTTAGAAGCCTACGTATCAAATAGAGGCATTTTTGCAACTGCTAAGAAAGCTGATGGAACTGAAATTACTCGTATTTATAACGTTCCTGAAGTCGATATTAACCTCAGCAAAATTGAATCTGTTAATGCTCTCTCCCGACGTATCACACAAAAAAATATTACTATTGAGGAGATTGAAAGTGAACTTAATCAAATTGATACCATGTCAGACTATTCTTTTTTTTGGAGATTAGTAGCTTATACGTTAGGAGCTTCGGGCTTTAGCTATGCAATTGGTAGTTCTATAACAGACTCTATAATTGCAGGTATTATAGGCTTAATATTAGGCGTCTATATGTGTACCATCAAACGCATACTTAGCTCTGATGTATTGATTACCATTTTAGGTAGTATTCTAATAGCCTTATTGGGTAATCTCTTTATCCACTTTGAATTAGGCTCCAACTTATCAGTTATATTACTAGGAGCCATGATTGACATTGTTCCCGGAGTTCCTTTCGTCAATGCTATTAGAGAGTATAGCCAGAATAACTATAATACAGGAATAACCCTTATGATGGGCGCGTTACTTACCTGTATTTCAATGGCTGTAGGGGTCGCAGTAGTACAATCACTACTCTTCAACACACAAATGATTCCTCTTTATACCTCTAATTTAGATACTAATTCCTTAACCTCTATGTTTATGCGTAGTATAATGGCTGGTATTGGTACTACAGCATTTGCAATCTTATTCCGTGTAGCTAAACAACATTTTATCGATTGTACAATATTAGGATTCATCTCATGGTTCTTGTTCTTAACATTATCTTCACTACAGTCTAATGTTATGCTCTCCATATTCATCAGTGGTTTTATCATCGCCATAGCATCAAGAATATTGGCTGTTAAACGGAAATGCCCTGCTATAGTTTTCCTAATGACTAGCTTATTCCCTTTACTACCAGGACTCAGCTTTTATCGATCCATTTATTATATGCTAATGGGACAAGAAACTATTGCCATTAGCTTCGCAAAAGAATCCTTTTTGATAGCTTTTACAATTGCTATATCTATCGCAATTGTAAAACATATAAAACCACCACAAATCAAAAAACACACTTATTAGTAATATAACCTTATATCAAATTCATGTAAATTAAAGCATTATAAAAGAGGTTCCTATAAGTCACTACTATGACCATTAGGAACCTCTTTTATTTATAACTATATTGTGCTAATTAGATATCACTTATTTATAACTGAACTGCGCATCCATAATCATTTGACGCAACTGCTCAATGCGAACACCATTTGGTAGCTTGTCTCTATAAAACTGCAACTTATAATAGTAACGAGTTTCCTCATAATCAGTAACTAATACCATATCAGTCCTATTATGTAACGGCCAGCCATACATAAATTCGGCTAGCAAACTACGCACACCATCATTATTGACCTCTATTACATCATGCTTAACAGGCAATATCATCTTAACTGTAGGTTCAGGAACCGTCCTATCTTTAACAATCTCATTAACCTCAGCATCTAACGTGGAACTCGTACTATCGATAGATCTAGCCTTTACATGCATAAATACCCCATCAGAGGTTCTAAACGCCCTACCATCAATGTCCTTTGTTTCACCCTGCGTTTCGATAGCATTCTTTAATACTCGGAATTGATACGGTCCATAAAACTTTGTATCTGTAATAGCATCTAATACCACATCATATTGACCATTATGTACATTCGTAACATGCATAAAAGGCTTTATATCGCTAGCTTGTGAAAGCATCGGTACGGCTAAACACAAACCTAAGCTTATTAATGTAATACAACGTTTCATATGAGTCTCCCTCTCCCTAAAAACTATTATCTTATTTGTATTGTAACATAATTAATCTATTCCATTATAATAGTTACAAAACGAAAGAGGTTCCTATTGGTCACCTAGGTGACTATTAGGAACCTCTCATCTATTTACTTTTATTATGGACATCACTATATTGAAGTTGAGGCCTCTAAATGGGTCCAGCCTTTGCTAATCTTCTAGAGATTGGCGGTGATCAATATGAGTACATTCGAAGTGTTATCGTTAATGATTTCCTTTGGTATGCTTGTAGCGACCATTATCATGGCAGCAAAGTGATTGACCTCTAGCTGAAAGCTAGCTTTCTAATCGTGGCATGAAAAAAGGCCCGACATAGAAGTCAGACCGTTTCTTCAATTTTTCTTATTAGAAGCGAAGTCTGGCGTCGAAACCATTTATGCCTCACTTTGATATAAATTATATCATATCTAAACAAGGAAAGAAATCTAAGTATTTCTTTCCTTGTTTTCAATTATAAACCTTTATAGTGCATACAATAGTGACTTATATCAACGACAAGATATCCTCTCAATTGCTATATTTGTAACATATTACTACTGGGCTGACGGATTCGTAGAATTGACTACATGCACAGTAGCGCACATCGTGTGATAGCCGACCGTCTGGGCAAGCTTTTGTTCAGGCGGTCTTTTTTTATTTTCTTGTAGCAAATAATACTGTACAAAGTTTAAATCATCTCACCTATATGAAAGGAGTTTTCTTATGAGAAATCGTTGGCTTATTGCACTAGCTGCCATTGGTCTGCATATATCCATCGGTAGTGTGTACGCATGGAGCGTGCTCACACGACCTATTATGGCAGATATGGGATTTACTATGTCTCAAACAACATGGACCTTCTCCCTAGCTATCCTGATGCTTGGACTGTCTGCAGGCTTTTTAGGATCCTTTGCAGAAAAAATAGGTCCCAAGAAAAGCGGCCTTCTTGCTATGTTATTCTGGGTGGCAGGCCTATTAGGTACTGCTTATGCACTTAGTGTCCATAATCTTACCTTACTCTATCTATTCTATGGTATCATCGGTGGTATCGGACTAGGTATTGGTTATATAACACCAGTTTCTACACTGGTAAAATACTTTCCAAATCGCCCAGGATTTGCCACCGGGTTAGCCATTATGGGTTTTGGATTTGCTTCACTCATTGCAGGACCACTTATGCAATTCCTCGTAGCTCAAGTTGGATTAGTAAATAACTTCATTATCCTCGGCGTAATCTATCTAGTGGTTATGGGCGCCTCTTCTCTCTATTTGAAAGCACCTCAACCAAAACAACCACCTCGAACTACGAAAGATAAATCCACTATGTACGTTCACAACCATGGTATGCTAGCCAATGATGCTATGAAAACTTGGCAATTTGGTGCCCTTTGGTGGATTTTCTTTATTAATATTACCTGTGGTATAGGTCTTCTATCCTTAGCATCCCCTATGGCACAAGAAACCATTGGTATGACACCTGCAGCAGCTGCATCACTAGTTGGTATCATCGGTATCTTCAATGGTGGAGGTCGCATTGCATGGTCCACTATCTCCGACTACTTTGGCCGTGCACAAACTTACATACTATTCTTTGTTATACAAATCATCGCATTCTACGTACTTGCCGAAACCAATAATGCTCTAACATTCCAAGTTTTAATTCTTCTCATTATCACCTGCTATGGCGGCGGATTCGCCTGTATGCCAGCATATCTTGCAGACCTCTATGGCATACGCCAACTCTCCACTATTCATGGCCGCATTCTAACCGCTTGGGGATTAGCTGGTATAGTTGGTCCTATGCTCGTGTCATACTTTCACGAAGCAGGATATGGATATACTACAGCCTTAGTATGCTTTGCTCTTCTATTTGTATTAAATACAATTATTGCTATAATCTTAAAAATATACGGCAAACGAGGTCTGCATAAAAGATACTGTTAAATCCCCCAAACTAATTACAAAACGAAAGAGGTTCCTATTGATCACCTAGGTGACTATTAGGAACCTCTAATCTATTTACTTTTATTATTCACAACATTATATTGAACTTGAGGCCTCTAAATGGGTCCAGCCTTTGCTAATCAACTCGAGGATTGGCGGTGATCAATATGAGTACATTCAAAGTGTTATCGTTGATGATTTCCTTTGGCATACTTGTGGCGACCATTATCATGGCAGCAAAGTGATTGACCTCTAGCTGAAAGCTAGCTTTCTAATTGGGGCATGAAAAAAGGCCCGACATAGAAGTCAGACCGTTTCTTCAATTTTAAAACTTTAGAAGCGAAGTCTGGCGACCAAACCATTTATGCCTCACTTTGATATAAATTATATCATATCTAAACAAGGAAAGGAATCGTATGATTTCTTTCCCTATTTTATTTATAAAAATAAGGATTAGATAAACCAAACATCCTCTTGATACATATTACCAGTGTCAGATAATGTTACATCTGTAATTAATTTTCGTAACTGCGCCTTAGTATATGCACCATCATCTAAGGGATATTGGATTGAATTTTGGTACTTAAAACTATCATCATAAGTAATAAACATCAATACACCCTGGCGATTATCTAATTCAAGATCTAGTAGTAAACCTGGCACACCATCATTCCAAACAAAGGAATGGCTACCTTTGATAATCTTTGGAGATCCAGGAAATCCAAAGAACTCAGCAGTCTTATTATCTATTTTTTGTAACAGATCAATTTCGTCAAATGAACTAAATACACCCTTTTCCAAATTATTTACAGGGTCAATCAAAATTTGTTGCCTTATATCTCTATCAACTGTGAAAGTCACACCATCTATCTTAACATTAGGGTTATTTTCTTTAACGGCTGTTTTAGGAACTCTAAAAGAATATTTCTTATAGTTTTCTACTCGGCTATAGTCATCTAAACCTCGAAGAGATTGAATTGAAGGCAATACATAATTAGCCATTATTTTATTAATATCATTTGATGTGACACTCTCTGTTACACGAGGATACAGAATAATATTATATGCTTGCTTAGGATGCTTACTCAACTCAAAATTTAAAGCAATAATGTCCATATCTACAGCACCAGTAAGAGTTATTTTTCTCCAGTAACTTTTACTAAGACCATCATATTTAAAAACCATATCTGTTTTATCAGGAGCATATGGCATTTTATTTTCAATAATAGCAGTAACAATCATTGGGGACTGAAATAAATAACCAGCCGTTGCATCCGGAAAATCACTTAATGCCTCTTTTTGTACTGCACTAAATGGTAATGTTACTGATAGGCCACCCTTTTTATTATGTAAATTCACTACTGTGTTACCATCAAACTTACGACGTTCAATAGTATAAATCTCATTCTTTAAGGATTCTACAGCATCGTCGTCTACAACAACACCAAACTCTTGATTAAAGCGCGCTTTAGAATAAGCGGAAAATGAATCTGCCTTCTTTTTTAATCTCTCATCATATGTAGACTCAATTTTATCAGTCGTATATACCGCCTGTACATATGCATCACGCGAAATACTTGGATCTGCACCGGGAATATTCACATCAACAGCATAACTAGATACACTAACAGCGCTCAATACAATAGCACTTAATAATAATCGTTTTAACATATACATCTCTCCACAAATAGTAATTTTAACTGTATTGTAACATAATAGGAACACAATTATGAATACGATTACAAAACGAAAAAGGTTCCTATTGGTCACCTAGGTGACTATTAGGAACCTCTAATCTATTTACTTTTATAATTAACGGCACTATATTGAAATTGAGGCCTCTAAATGGGTCCAGCCTTTGCTAATCTTCTAGAGATTGGCGGTAATCAATATGAGTACATTTAAAGTGTTATCGTTAATGATCTCCTTTGGGATACTTGTAGCGACCATTATCATGGCAGCAAAGTGATTGACCTATAGCTGAAAGCTAGCTTTCTAATCGTGGCATGAAAAAAGGCCCGACATAGAAGTCAGACCGTTTCTTCAATTTTAAATTACTAGAAGCGAAGTCTGGCGACCAAACCATTTATGCCTCACTTTGATATAAATTATATCATATTTAAACAGGGAAAGAAATCTAAGGATTTCTTTTCCTGTTTTAACTTTACACATCTAAATTTGACTAAAAAATACAAGAGCTAATTTAACCTAATTTATAACTACAATATTTTCAAGGACAACTAACTTGAAAATAATTTCTTATAATCACTGATTACAGCTTTAAGATTTATATATTCTTCAAGAATATATAGACCATCAATGTGTCGTCTATCAACATGTACTACAGTTTTTCTTTCACCGGATGTAGGTATAACTAAAGCATTTCTAATAATGGCATTTTTATATTTACCACGCAAGTAATAGTAATAAAAGGCTTGCTTATAATTAAATGAATTCACATCATTAGAAAAATACTTAGAATCGAATAGTAAGATTAATTGTTGTCTTCTACTAGTTATAATGTTTAAGTAATGATCAAACTGTATAGAAAATCGGCCACGGCCTCTTGTTTTATTTTCCTCTATATCTATGTTATCAGGCTTTATTATTTTTAAATTACTAGATTGTGACTCCTTTGTAATTTTATAATCATGTCCCATAATTTGGAGATGACTAGATAGATAGGAGTTTACCATACGCTCCCAGAACCATCCAAAATACAGAGTTAGAAACTTAGATGACTTACTACGATTACTTTTCCATTGAAAGTATCTTATCAAGGAATTCAATAACAATCGTTCATGATCCTTGAAAAAACGACCAACTAATGTTTGTAACTTAGAGATACAAAAATTGTACTCGTCAAAAATAGGATTATAAAATTGACGCTTATAAGGATGGATATCATCTAATAAAGATTGAAATGATTTATAAAAATCATATAAGACATAATCCATACACTCAGTAATAAAAATTGACTCATCGTATTCACAGTTAACTATAAACGGAGAGTATACAAAATTTCCATCACTTAATAAGGGGCGAATTGTATTTATTGTTTGGTACCAATTGATATGACCTTTATATCCTTTTGAAGTATCTCTAATTTGACTATGATATAAACCAAACTCTAAATAATATCTAAGAATATAGTAGTACGCATCTACAGGAATTGTATCAGATAATTGTCCAGGCTCCACACCATAGAGTTGTCTATCTCGCTCTATAATATACAATATATCCTTCATCTCTTTTAAAAGTTGTAACTTTTCATCTCGTGAAATTGCGTTCTCAACATTATAATGCTTTGGAAATGAAAGCAGAATATTATCTTCTTTTATTACCATTCCTACAAAAGAGCAATTCAACCTCTCATTATATCGATCACAATATGGATATATATCCCATTCTCCACAAAAAGACTCTGTCAAATTATCACCATCATTTATGATCTCAAAGTGATAATCTAATACATCATTTATCATGTTATAACTTCCCGTATTGCTCGATTACAGATTTACTTAAAATATTCTCTTGCTTTTCAAATGCATAATATAATTGACTAAAAGATGTTATACCGTCAGCAAAAAGACTTCCACTAGTATACGAAACACGCTCTACATCCTGCCATAAATAATGTAATAATTTATTGGCAACTTGCTCTCTATTTAAGTCCTCATCACCTTTATCCTTTAAGAAGAAAGGACCGAGCTGTTTGTCTTCTGCTAATCCTAAATCATTTATGATAACATGATTGATTGCTTGATATAGTTTTACCCACTCATACTGATTGTCACTTGTAAAATTAATACTAAAATTATTGACGTAGCCATTAGTATCTGACTTAATAGGTTCAACTCCGACATATGTAAAATCGAATCTTCGTTTAAACGCAGTATCAATAACATTAACATTTTGATCACTTGTATTAACGGTACCTATGATATGTAAATTCTTTGGAATAACAATCTTATATCCTGGCTTTATAGCTCCATTTAAAATAAGGTATTCATAAATGGATTTATTGTTAATACCATACATGCTTTTACCAGTATCATCTCTATCCAATAGCTGGAATATGTCACCAAAAATACTAGCAATATCACCACGAGACATTTCCTCTAAAATAAGATATACATCTATACCACTATCTTGATTTCTTAACGCAGCAAACAGAGCAGTTGTAAAAATTCCTGGTACAAATTCATAAGAAATTTTCCCATCTTTTGTTACAGGCATAATATTACCTACAAAATCAAAGTAAGAGTAATCACGATAAATAGTGGTACGGAAAACATAAGGGTTATCATCACATTCATTGAAGCCTGGATAACTTTGTCTTATTAAAGAGCTTATACTATAACTTTTGCCAGTACCAGGTGCACCATAAAACATAACTTGTATTGACATGTCTCTTTTAGTTTTAGCTAATATTTCTTTACTATCTAAAGTCAAAGAGAAATCTGGTGCCAATTCTTTTATTTTTTCTATTATAATATCTGCTTGAGTATCTGAAATTGAGGCAAGCCCACCTTGAAGATTTAATGAACTTCCATCATTAAACCAACTATTAATCTCAGAAAGACTTATTGGGTTATCAAATTTATGAACACAACGTAACACAGCTTTATTAGTTTGTAAATCAGGTAAAATTAAATAATCAACAATTTGAAAAACACAAACTATGGAACCCGCAGGTTGATTAGAGCCCTCTCCAGAATCTTTATTATACCCTAAGCCAAATCTTCCGATTTCTATGTTCTTTTCAGTTGCATAGTTGTACGTAACAACATCACCAACTTCAAGTTGATACCAAGAGAAACCAGATTCTTTAAAGTTTGCAGTTGCTCTCCATAACAATCTCTTTTCATTTTTTGCTACATTAGCCACCTTTGTTTTTTTCCTAGTTATCTTTTTTCGTCTCTCTTTCCAATAAACTTGCGCTTTAGCCCTAATTTCTTTTTCCACATTTAATGTTGATATATCTAGCTCTTGACCTTTTGGTGTTAATAAAATACGACTATTTTTACCTTTACTCTCACGACTTAAAATACCTAAAACTTCTAGCTCTTTTATTGCAAGACTAAATCTTTTAGTAAAATCCTTATAAGGGATTCCTGTTTTCTCTGAAGTATATACAGCTTCAGCATATTCAGCAATATATGGATCCATCTTAATTATTTGAGAGCGTAATTCTGCTGTCGTTAATGAACTACGCGATTGACTAAGTACCTCTAAAATAGGTTTTATTAAATAAGAAACTCTTTCCTCTGTTGTTAAATTATCAATATCCCCCATATTATCCCCCACATTTTTCCAATAAAAGAAGTATACCAAATCTCATAATCTAGCTATATTACTTATATTTTATCATAGATAAATCAAATTATGAATATTTCATGAATCCCAAAAAATGTAAATATTTAGTACTGAAAATAGAAAAGGTCCTAATAGACAAATTAATGACCATTAGGAACCTTTCATATTTTTACTTTTATTATTACTAACACTATATTGAGCTTAATCCCACTAAATTACTCCAACCTTTACTAATCTCCTAGAGATTGGCGGTGATCAATATGAGTACATTCAAAGTGTTATCGCTCATGATTTCCTTTGGTATACTTGTAGCGACCATTATCATGGCAGCAAAGTGATTGACCTCTAGCAAAAAGCTAACTTTCTAATCGGGGCATGAAAAAAGGCCCGACATAGAAGTCAGACCGTTTCTTCAAATATTTACTTTAGAAGCGAAGTCTGGCGTCGAAACCATTTATGCCTCACTTTGATATAAATTATATCATATTAAAACAAGGAAAGAAATCTAAGGATTTCTTTCCTTGTTTTGTTTGTAAGGTCACAATTTACTAGCTTATAAATCCTCTAAAGTATAAATAGGCAAGTATCTTTGTGCGAATGAAAGGTTTTTATTAAGTTCTGCCCATTTGGTAGCATCACCAATAACATAGATATATTCTTTTGCTCTAGTAAAGGCTACATTTACGTTGTTAGCGTTAACCCATTTAATAGCTCCATTAGCAGTGCCATCGCTTTGACAGCCTAACATATAAATGACAACTTTAGCTTCTTTACCTTGGAAAGTATGAACAGTTCCAATATTATCTTTTAACCAACCGCTCTTATTATCTTTATCTGTCCAGTTTACAATATCATCACTAATAGATTGCATGTAGCTTTTAAATCCATGTGCAACACTAGTAAATGGTGTAATGATAAATATATCTTTAAATTCTGTATTTCTTGCTCGTAACTTTTGGATCAATTCAAAAGCAATTTGCCCTTGTACTTGTATATATCGATCTTTACCCGCACTGGCTTCAATATGGCTTGCATCATATGTTATCCAACAGCTTTCTTTACATGGATTAATAGGATCATCAGAATCTATGGTCTTATTAATCATAAAACCACCATACGATAACTCATTAGCAACTGTAAACATCGGATCTTTACACCGTCTATGAATAACAAGCGGACAACCGACCCAAGATTCAGAGCCATCAAGATTTTTGATAATACCTGCAAATGGATTTTGTGCATCAGCTAAACTTTGTACGGATAGCTCTTTACTCCGATACTTACCAATACCTTCTCCACCAATTTTTTCTACAAATAAATCCTGCACAGTTTGTACCGGTTCAATTTGCTTTGGATCGCCAACTACTATTGCCTTTTGCGCTCGGAACAATGCTCCTACAAGCATATGAGGTGACGCCTGCCCAGCTTCATCAATAATAATGGTCCCTAAGGAGCCTTCAGATTTACAATTAATCAAGAATCTCTCCACAGCTGCAAAAGTAGATGAAATAACAGGCACTGCAATCATCAAGGAATTAAGTAATACAGGGAAAATCGTAACAAGATCAAAGTTTTTCTGTAATTTTTTCCTATCACTTAATGATCCCCAATACTCACTGAGTAATTGCATATTTTTTCTGAAAGCATCACTCATAACTACAGCCTTTTGTAATTGTAAGGCATCATATAATAAACGCTCTCTACATTCATTTAAATAATTACATACATATAAGAATGCCGTATGCGCCTCTGCGCGATCCGCATCAGATGACATTAACTTTGATGCTATATCATCAAAACAATGTATCGTATCTTTACCACTAGCTTTTAATGTCCCTAAAATCTCTTGCTGTGTTTTCTCTGATTCTAGAATTGTACTATCAATCCCCTTAATATCAGATAATAGGCTATCTTTCGTATGGATTATAGATTCACGCTCATTGACTAACTGATGTAATGCAGTTAATTGATCTTTAACAGTTTGAAGCTTGTTAGTCTCCTCTTCAATTACAGATAACAATGTAGGATTACCCATAGCTTTTAAAATAGACCAATTAGTAGCACTCCACAGCTTATCAAAAATAGACCGTTGATTGTTATACTCTATTAATTTAGTCTCAATACTATTTTTATGCTCTATTAACTGTAACAAATCACCATCTAATGTATCATATTTACTTAATTCTTCATTGATTGTATGAACTTCCGCTTGTAATCCATCGATTTTAAGATTTAAATCTTGAATTAATTGAACGTTCTCTTCATATGTTGTTACATAAGTAAATAATGTTTTTACAAGCTTATATTGAGCCTGAAACTGTCTTTTAGCACTTTTAAAAGCATCTTGAGCACTAGGAATCCCCATAACAGAAGACAAATCTGAGGATAATACATGCAATGCAGTCATAAAAGTATTAATATTAGATTTCTTACCAAGTCTAGCAGAAATTAACCCCCATTGATCATGTCTCTCTACCAAACGATCAGCTAAAAATGTAAAATATACCTCACTGGATTTAACGTATTTATATTTCTCAGCCTTAGCGAAACAAGATAAATCAACCTGCTGGTCTGAGAACTCTGGATTAAATAAGGTAGACCCATTAGTTCCCGCTTTTACAGAGGAAATATTTGGTAATTCTAATGTAATATTTTCAACAGCCTTATTATTTGATGAAAGCACCAACATACCATATACTGCTATGTCACTAGGTATAGTATAGTAAAAGGATTTACCATCCCGGCCCACAACCTTTTTGAAGATATCATTTACATGATTACTTTCACAAAACTTAGCAGCACGTTCAACAATATTACTAGCAATAATATCCTTTAATAATGTTGTTTTACCTGTACCAGGAGGGCCATTAACAGAAAAGATATCTTTAGGATTCTCCTTAGCAATATTAACAGCAATTTGCTGCATAAAGGATAAATTAAACTTTGAAGGCCATCTACCATATGGTAAAACCTTTGGATTATACCACTTTTGCATCTGATCCGTATCTTTTAACAAATCATAATGCTCAATATCCTGATTAAGACTATTGATATAAGACAATACCTTATCATTGTTCTTTAATGTATCAATGTTCTGTAAAACCAACCGTAGATCATCTAGGAAAAAGCTTGATTTTAGATCATTAATAGGCATTGTATCAGCTTTAACAAGCTGAATATCATCGGTCTCAAAACCGCAATAGCCATACACATCACCAGCACGGAACATGGTAATACCCATAGGCTCCAGGATATGTTCTTGTATATACTCATTGATTACACGTGCAGCTTTATCTAGAGTTACCTTTTCCTCAGGAAGATTAAAACTATCCTCGATATCTTTAACAACCACATCCCAACCATCTAGCTTAATATCTTTAAAAGCCACATCAGGCTGAGACATCATCTGATAAATCACCCAAATAAAAGGAGCAATTTGTAAACTTCCCGCTTTATAGTGACCCTCTGCATCAGCGATAAATGAAGCACTATACACATTCCCTAAATATGGTTTTTCTGGATGTTCAACCTCTAATTTTTCAATAAAGGCTTCTAGTACTTCAGTCCCTTTGACTACGCTTAATAGAACCGCATATTCATCATCTAACACATAGTCCTTTTTATCCTTAAAACATGTAATCTCATCAGTAATCGAGTAATTATATGGATCATTTGGCAACGGCACTACATACATAGATACACGTGAATTTGTTTTCTTCCACAAAGGATTAATTACTGACTGTTGATAAATAGTAGTTCTATCATAGTCAGTTGAAAATATAAGCTCTTTAATATACTTCTTGGGAAGCGCTTTATACTTTGGAACCTCTTTCGGTTGCAAACATTCAAGTGAATACCAATAATTTATAATTTGCTTTGCACTATCTCTCATCTATATCTACCCTCTCATTAGACTAATGAAAGTATTATATAGAATAAAAAGAAAACTTTTATGAAAAAAGTATACTAAATTAATCGATACCTATTTTCTTGGACAGATATAATTAAGATACTTTTTGAGAATGAGTTCGGTATTCTACCGGACTCATTCCTTTTAATTTGAACTAAATGCGTTTTGTATTGTAATAAATAATACAATTCTTTAACTCACTAATAAACTCTTCATAGATAGCAAACTTTTCTAAATATAACAACTCTGACTTCAACAAGCCAAAGAGGTTTTCCATCACGCTATTATCCAAACAATTTCCTAACTCTGTAACATTATCTTATTATCTTTTCTACGCTTTACCGTACCTAATTGAACTAAAAGCTCCACAATCTCTTCCTTATATTGAGTATCAACACTTGGATATTTTCCATCCCATATCAAGGCTAATTCAGATACTTCGTCAACAGCAAGCATATATTCTTTCAACTCATTTTCATTAATACTTGAAATTTTATTTTTAATAATTTCTATCTTATCATCAATACTTATATTATTATTATTCAAGAAGTATAAAATCAAAACTTTATCATTACACATATTTATGAAAGACAAGAGTTGACCTGTTTGATTTAACGCAATTATAAATTCATCTTTAAATTTAAACTCTAAAAAATGAATACTAATAAACTTTTTATTCTCCTCTGAAAGATAATTATTTAAGATATGAATAACTAATTCTGTTCGCTTAATATCTATTAGCTCTAATAATGGATCACCACTTAATTTATCTAATATTGGAACTACAACATTTAAAGAAACATTACTATTCAAAATATCATATATTAATTCATCCTCTAATTCACAATCAAGTAACAGCTTTATTATGCGCTCTTTATCAATCTCTTCAACAAAATTTAACCATAAAACCAATTCTGAATAATATTTTTTACTTATTATATATTTAACATTCTCAACTGTTATTGCAAGTAAATTTCTTCCAATAAGCTTACTAATTCGCTCTTTAGTAAAACCATCTTCAAGTTCAGTAATCATTTTATCGACTATTTGTAATAATAAATCAAATAATCTTATACTAATACCAGAATAAGTTATTAAATCATTACAAATACTCTTATTAGCTATTAGTATCTCCTCAATATTACTTACCATAATATTAGATTCAATATACTGTACCAACTCTTCATCATAATGTGTTATATGCGTCCAATAGTATGCTAAATTTTCTTTATTAAATTTTATAGTATTAGTTGTTAGGAAAATATCAAACAACTCTTGATTGAATTCAGTAATATTTAAAGCAGTTGCATCACTGATAATGCATTTATTATTACTCAAATAAGTTATTTTAAGATCATTTGATATTTTAGAAGAATATACATTAATCACTACATTTTCATCATTATAATACGTTATATCTTTTGGACTAGACATTATATAATCAGTAATAAATTCATCAAAATTAGCACTAATATACTCGGAAGAAGATTTTAAGCACTCTAAGTTTAAAATATTGGTTATCAAACTGCCATATTCAATTTCTCTAGCCAAAATACGTTCGGTAATCAAAAGAATATTATTAATATTTAACCTAAAGGCTTTATGTTCTTCTATAATTAACAAAACCTCTTTAGATAACTCTATATTTGTTAAATCATTAAACTTTAAATTTAAATTATCAATATGCTTAATAAGAGTTTGTACTCTATTAGCTGGCACCAATGCAAGAATATTACTATTTGCCTCTATCAATTCTTTAAAAGAATCTAAGTATTTATTATCTATATTCTCATTAGTTATAAGTGCAACCAATATGTTTTGATATGCAGTAATATAGTTAATCTTACATTCGTTTAAAATTGCTAGCAAATAACCTACATCAATAGTTATTAAACTTTGTATAAATTTATCTATCATTGATAAATCAAAGTCATCTAAAATTTTAGCTAAATTAGAATAGCTCCTATCTTTGTCATAAGCTTTAATAATTATAATTATTTTATCTACTAATCCTTCATTTAACATTTCTTGGAAAATATACGTATTAAGTATATTAAATCTAGAATAATCACGATTTGAAAGACGACTAAGTATTTCTTTGGGATTATTTACTTTAAAGCTTACATCCAACTGTTTATTTTCATACAAAGACTTTAAAAAAATTACATCATTTTTACCTAATAATTTTGACTTATCAAAGTTAAATTTACCTTTATAATACTCATAAGTTTCATCAATCAAACCTTCACTTATAAGAAGCCTAATTAAGGGAAAGTAATGATCATCAATAATTTTATTAGTTGTTTTAGTAAAGATATTTTCACGGTCCTCACTATTCATAGTAGAAAGAATTTTAGCATAAGAATAAATATCAATTTTTTTAATTTTAGTATTTATCTTTTCAATCTTCTCTTCTAAAAGCTTAATCTGCAACTTTTTATCTTCATATAAATTGTCAACTTTATTTTTTCTTTCTACTGATGTTAATATATATTTCTCTAAAAATTGTTCGAAATTGTAACTATTATTGCTATAATGATCAAAGATTTGTTTCTGTTGGGACTTTTCTTTACTCCAATCTTTTAATAGGTCACTCCATAAAGCTCCACTTTCACCACCAGCAAAAGATATGTTACTTGGAATCATCAATGCCATGAGTTCGAATTTATTTGATTCAAGCTTATCATTTATCATATTAATTTCATTTCTAAGCTTAAGACAATTATTATCTAAATCATCTATGATTTTTTCTTTACTATCCTCTAACTTATGAAATAAATCTATAATATAACCTTGATTTATTTGTAGTAAATCGAATTCATAAGGAAATATATTTTTAAGTGTTATCATTGCAAAAAGCTTATTACAATCTAAATCTAAATCTTTTGGCTGTATAATCTCTGAGTATACTTTATATTCATTCACTATATTTTTTAATAAACGCATATCATCTATATATAATGCAATTTTTGATAGTACATCTTTTGATGGAGGAAAATTTATTGAAGCAAACAAATCTACTAAAATATGCTCGGATGTTCTAGAATCAACTATAGGAACAACAGGTAAAATAAAGTCAAAAAACTTAGTTCGATTTTTTGAAAGAAACAAACCATCTCTAAGCATATATACAAATTTTACTGTATATTCTTTTTTATTTGCTAAAATAAATGAATTCAATAAAAAATTTAACTCTCTCAGTTTAGTAAAAATATTTATATTATTGTATCGGTCTAAATCTTCAAATATTACACACTCAACTTCAGCACTATACAATAAATAAACAATTTCCTTAATATCACGATCCAAAATTGTTTCATCAGTATCTACAGACTCATTAAATCTAGCCTCTGCCCCTTTAAAACTAACTTTATCAATTTTCACCCTATACTCTTTATTTAAATAATAAAAAAAAGTTACTAAAGACACTAAAAATAAAATTATACTTACTAAAGATGTATCAGGGATACTCCAATTGATAAAATATAACTGAAAAATAGCAGTTATATCAGCTCTATAAAACCAACTAAAAACAGATAATACAACCAAACTATAACAAATAGCTTTAAGACCAGCTGACCAAAATGAAATATTCTTTTTGAAATTATACTTACTCAATATAATTTTATCTTTATCAATCTGTGCCAGTATTTGATTGATAATTTGTCTTTCAACTCGATTCTCTTGTGTAGACTCTTCAAATGTTTTTGATTTAGGATTAACTGATACATCATAATTTCCTAAGGAGATAAAAATTGGTTTTTTTTCTACGTTCCACTTCTTAATATGTGTTAACCATATAGAACTTTTACCAGCTCCATATATACCTGTAATTGCAATATTTTTAATATTTTTATTTTCTAAAGCAAAATTTATAGCATCTGTATATATTTTTTCATTAGCATCTAATTCTGCTGGTCCTAAAATATTAAAACCTTTTTTTTCCTCAATTGTTTTACTAGATGTTTTTTTACATAGTTTATTATCAGACTTTGATATCTTCATTAATAAATTGTTATCTACCCTTTTGAGCATTACACTATCTCCCTACTAATAATAAAATAGTAAAATTCCTATATAAATAATGGCCAATCTATATAAATGTTATAATAATATTATTCAACACTCTTCATGAAACTTCCTTCATTTTTAATCAGGTAAAATAATATGATTATCTACTCTTCTACAAAACAATCTTTTATCCAAGATTTTGAGCAAGGTGTTTTGGTAAAAAAACTCCATCAAACATTAACAGAAAAATATCGTCGTGTTGGCGAATCTGAGATTCATTCATGGCAAACTTCATTATCTTATATGGCTAATGTCATGCGTGATTTTGCTATACCAGACTTAGCAGGTGTTGCCATTGAATATATTGTTCCAAATACACAAAAACGAGTGGACTTTATTATTACTGGTTTAGACCAACAAGATAAAGAGCATGTAGTTATTGTTGAGCTTAAACAATGGGGCGAAGCTTTCAAAGTAACAGATAAGGATAATATTGTATCTACCTATCTGGGTGGTGGAATCCGTGAGGTAACCCACCCTTCCTATCAAGCTTGGTCCTACTGTAGTCTCATTGAAAACTTTAATGAAGATGTTCAGACTAGACCTATCGAACTACACCCATGTGCATTTTTACATAACTTCGATGAAAGTATCTCCCCTGAGCTCCGTGATCCAATCTATAATGATATCTTACATATCTCTCCGATGTTCACACTAGGCCAAATGGATAGCTTACGTAATTTTATCAAAACCTATATTCCAAAGCCTGATACTACAAATATCATGGACTCTATTGAGCATGGTAAGTTAAGACCATCAAAATCACTTCAAGATTCTATTTTGAATATGCTAAAAGGCAATAAAGAATTTGTCTTAATTGATGACCAAAAGGTAGAGTTTGAACAAATAAAAAAAGCTGCCTTTGAGGCTATTAAAAATAACCAGAAAACGGTATATATAGTTCGTGGTGGCCCTGGTACCGGTAAAAGTGTAGTTGCTATCAACTTATTAGCTGAATGTATCCACAATGGCTATATGGCACAATATATTACTTCAAATGCTGCGCCACGTAATGTATATAGCACCATGCTACAAAAAGGATTTAAGAAAACAGAGATTAAAGCATTATTCCAAAGTAGTGGTACCTTCCATACACGATCTAAAAATGCACTTCAAATTGCAATTGTTGATGAAGCACATCGATTACGTGAAAAATCTGGAATGTACCAAAATGAAGGAGAAGACCAAATCAAAGAAATTATTAATGCCTCCCTCTTTAGTGTCTTCTTTATTGATCGAAATCAACGTGTTACTTTTAAAGATGCAGGTACTATCGATAAAATATTAAAGTTTAGTACAGAACAAAAAGCGCTTATCTATGAAGGTGCACTAGAATCTCAGTTTCGTTGTAATGGCTCTGATGGCTATTTAGCTTGGCTAGACAACGTTCTTCAAATTGCAGAAACTGCAAATTATGATGGTTTTGAAGGTGATTATGACTTTAGAATCTTTGATAATCCTCATGATATGTATAACGCTATAAGAACTAAAAATGAGATAAACAATAAATCTCGACTTTTAGCAGGCTATTGTTGGGACTGGCCTAAGGAAGGTCGTACAACATCTATAGTCAAAAACATTCAAATACCAGAACACAATTTTGGAATCAGCTGGAACTTAGGTAATTCTAATACATATGCTATAGATCCAGATTCTATCAATGAGGCTGGATGTATTCATACTACTCAAGGTCTCGAGTTTGAATATGTCGGTGTAATCATTGGTGATGATTTACGTTATGAAAATGGTCAACTTATCGTAGATATTACAAAACGTGCAAAAACCGACCAGTCTATTAAAGGCATTAAGAAACTTTTAAAAGAAAACCCAGAAGAAGCACAACGTATTGCAGATGAGATTGTAAAAAATACTTATCGTACATTAATGACACGAGGTCAAAAAGGCTGTTATATTTACTGTACAAATAAAGAACTATCTAATTATTTTAAACTAGCTTATAACCATCAATTGAGCTATACCTATAATAATTCTCAAGCTAATCTTGATAGTCAAAAAATAGCTGCTGATCGTAAAAGCACAGATCAAGATACACTTCAATGTAAGCCACATAAATTATAAACTACCTGCCCTCTATTCATTAATAGTTTATCTATAATAAACATAACTCTAGGCAGATAAGCATATTATTAATTATAATATATATGTGTGTTTTTATTAGAGGAGTGTATTATGAAACAGACAAAAAGAATTATAATCATGACCTTACTTACCATGATTACAATGATTTCTACTGTATTGGGGTATACAGGAAACATAAATACTGGGAAGTTCCATTATGATGACTGCCGTCACGTATCTCGCATGAACGAAAGTAATAAAATTTACTTCGATACACGTACGGAAGCTATCAATAGTGGCTATGTACCTTGTGGTACATGCCACCCATAAAAACAATATAAAATGTACAAGCCTGTGAAACTGATTATACAGTTCCACAGGCTTGTATGTTTATTAGTTTCCTATCTTGTTTACAGATGAGTTTTCATATATACCTTTAGGCATAGCTCCCATCCCAGCTTGACTTTTAGCGTATTTGTCTTTGTCATTTGCATTGTCCACATATTGGACTATATCGCGTAAGTCTTTTGATGGTGTTTTATAATCTAAATCTGCCATTATAAAGTGAGTATATAAATATTTATCATCATAGAGCGATTGAATGTACATTCTAGATGTGGATCGTTCTACTTCCATATACATAGCAGGAGTAGCATCATTCCAAACTGTAGCGTATTGAATTTGTTTGTAATCAGAATATGGCTTATACATAATGAAGAATCGTATCAATTTATAATTAATTTGATGACGATTAGCTAACTCTTCCGGTTTTAACTCTCTCACCATAATACCTTCACGATAGCTTTTACCATCATAAATATAAATGGCATCATTATCAGGGCCATTATAGGTTAAATCACTTGATTTTAACGTTTGGAACGTGAATCCATTAATAGTTATCGGTTTTGTTTTTGAAAGTATTTGTTTTGCAGGCTCAATTGAAGGTAGTACATAATTAACTAATGGTGACATTAGCTCTTTATACACGTACTCCTGATTATGTGTCTTTAATAGTTCCAGTTCCTTTTTCTTAATCAAATCATAACTAATATGATAAGACAGCGAAGGATCAGCTTTCACCCCAAAGTTAATAACCCCTTCTAAAGCTCCACTTTTAGTCTGCCCAATCTCCCATGTAGCATTTCTAACAGTAGGATACGAGAACGAATTTTCCTTAGACTGGCTTTCACTATTCTTACGAATAGTATAATGTATATTTCCTTCAATTAAGCGGAAATTTCCTTTTTGAACCTCTGTAGTTAATGGATCCCCTTTTATAGTTTTACCAAATTGGCTACTCTCTGGTACAGTAAATTTAATATTTGCCCCATTATCCTTAAGAATAAAAACAGAAGAAGACTGATTTGTGGAATGATACAATTCCTTAGTAAAGTATAACAACTCATCTAGTGTCCATTTTTTAGACCCATTATTGTTATATTCATCTCGTATCTGATTAGCTATAATATTTTCAGTCTTTTGGACTTCATTATCAGTCTTACGATAGTTCTGATATGCATCCTTTGAAATTGAAGGATCCGCACCTGGTATATTAATATCAATTGCTTGGCTTCCCAATGTCACAAAACTAAAGCATAGTGCAGCCATTAACACGCGTTTCATTATAACTCTCATCCTTTCACATACTCTCTCAAATAGTATATATGTATAGAATATCATATTTCAGTTGACCTTTAGTAGTACAATATAAGTATAGGATTAAGGAGATGATAACTATGAAGTTTACCAAACGTATAATTGTCATGACATCGTTAGCCGTGACTGCTGCTGTATCTACAGGATTTGCTTATGATTATGTATGCAATGGATCACAAACAAATTGCAATACCAATGCTCAATATAATTGTAATGCAGATACTCAATACAATTGTAATACAAACGCTCAATACAACTGTAATAATAACAATACAGTTTGTAACAATACTAGCCAAAGTTACTGTGGTCAAAACTCTAATGCTAGAGGATGCGGCGGATATAGAAGATAATATGGTAAATACAGTAAAAGCCTATAGTACTAAAAATGTACTATAGGCTTTTGTCTTATGTTACGAGAGTACTATTTAATTCATCAAAATACTGTTAGTCTCAATCTAACACCAGCCTTTTATCAGAAGTTCATACGGTTAAAGTATTCAATTGCTTGGCGTGAGAATTCAACGTATGTATTGCCATATGAGTATGGTCCTAATTCATATGGTTGATATACAAGACCTATGGCGCCTTTACCTTTCAAGTAGTAATTGTCAGAAACATATTCTACATTCCAGTTTGGTAGTAAGTCTGCTTTTTTATGACCTTCACTGTAGAAGCGCAAAATCCCAGAGTTAATGCCTCGTTCTATTTGTTGTGGATTAGCAATTTTAACATAGTTATATAATGGAATTCTTTGACCCGTAATCTTGTTATATACTAGACCTTTGGTGTTATACATACCATGTGCACTACCAGCATGGTAATGATAGGTAGTTAACAAAATAGATACAACTTGAGCGTCTTCATAGGTAACTTTATAGTTTTGCTTTACTTGATATGCATGTTGATCGTAATAAACTGATTTTGCGTATAAAACATAGTTAGCAATGTCTGTATTAATTGCCTTTTGTGCAAACATATTATTGGTATATACCAATGGATATTTTAATTCCATGTTTACATCGGACTGACTACCTGTAACAACAGTTGCATACGTAGGTACCGCCAACATAACACCTAACATAGAGGTCATACATAGCTTTTTAAAGATTCCCATAATACTGTCTCCTTTTAACAAACACATTTAAATAGGTTATTACTGTGATAGTTCTACAAGCTATGATAAAACTCCTCTTTTATATTTTACTTTTTTGATAATTTATTTCACTTTATAAAACAGCCAAACGATTTAGTATTTTACACTAAATGTTAGGCAGAACGCCCCCTAATACAGTACTAAGAAGCCCAAGTACAATCATCCATATAGATATAAACATTAAAACAAAGGATGTATGTGTATAGATTTGTATAGTAAATTGATTATAGTTAATATCACCTTTAATCACCTTATCTCCTACTTTTTTCATAACAGCATCCAGTACAAAGGGATCTTCTGTAACAGACAGTCTATAGGTACCTGGCCCCGCATCAAAGGTATATAATTCCATTCTAGAGTGAGTAATGCCATTAACTCGGGCGCGCATAATAGATAGGAATAAAGGAATTGTCCTTCCCGTTTTTTCATCAACTAAGTTAAAACCAAATTCGCCAATAGGCGCCTTTGTAAACATTTTTCCACTAAGCCATAGGCCATAAGTACCTGCTCGCTCTAACGTAAAAGTGCCTTCTTTATTTACATAGGGCATTTCATAGAGCATCTTAGCTCTACTAAAGCGAATCGTGTATTTAATACCTAAATAAAACAAACAAAGTCCTAAAGGTATTAACAGATAAAATAACTGTTCCATTACCTACTCCTCATCTATTCTCCCGCTTTTACACAACACGATATGTATTTTCACTATATCATACTTTCACCATACAAAAAAAGGACCCTCCAAAGAGAGTCCTTAATCTGTATTGTTATGCTATTAAGCGTTTTTAGCTACTTCAACAAGTTTAGCGAATGCTGCTGCATCGTTAACTGCCAAGTCAGCCAACATTTTACGGTTAACTTCAACGCCTGCTTTAGTCAAACCAGCGATGAAACGGCTGTAAGTTGTGCCATTGATGCGAGCCGCTGCGTTGATACGAGCGATCCACAATTGACGGAATTCGCGTTTTTTCGCACGACGGTCACGACGAGCGTAGTACAACGCTTTCATTACTGTTTCGTTAGCTTTTTTGAACAAACGGGAACGTGTACCGCGGTAACCTTTAGCTAATTTTAAAATCTTTTTATGACGTGCATGAGCTGTAACGCCCTTTTTCACTCTTGCCATTGTATATTCCTCCTAAATTACGATATATCGATCTAATAGTTAACGATTAAGCGTATGGTAAGCATTTAGCTACGCGTTTGTGGTCAGCTTTTGCAACCAATGTAGCTTTACGTAAATTACGTTTACGAGCTGGAGATTTTTTCTCAAGAATGTGGCTTTTGAAAGCTTTTGCACGCTTGAATTCACCAGTACCAGTTACTGCGAAACGTTTAGCCGCTGCGCGACGAGTTTTAATTTTTGGCATAATTATAATCCTCCCAAAACATTATTTACTTACTAAAATCATGGTCATGTTACGACCTTCTAATTTAGCTGCTTTTTCAATAGACGCTGTTTCTTTGAGTTCTTCAGCGAAACGTGTCAACACTGCCATGCCTAGTTCTGGATGTGAAAGTTCACGACCGCGGAACATGATAGTTACTTTTACTTTGTTACCTTCACCCAAGAATTTGGATGCGTTTTTCATTTTTACGTAAAAGTCATGGTCTTCAATATGTGGACGTAACTTAACTTCTTTTAAAGTTACGATTTTTTGTTTCTTCTTCGCTTCTTTCTCGCGTTTTTGTTGTTCATAACGATATTTACCATAGTTCATAATGCGAGCTACTGGTGGTTTAGCGTTAGGTGCAATTTCCACAAGATCAAGATGCTTTTCTTCAGCCAATGCCAATGCCTCACGGCCAGACATAATGCCGATTTGTTCGTTTTCAGGACCTACGACACGAAGTTCACGAGCACGAATTTCTTCATTAATGCGTGGTGTATCCTTGCTAATAGCGTTCACCTCCAAGAGAATAAAAAAAACGGACGGCAAACACCATCCGAATAGAGTTCTCTATATTAACCTCATACTTCTCGGTATTAGGTGAGTGGCGGATGGCCTCTGCTTCATAAATTACTTAATTATAATAACAAATCGACTGATGAAAGTCAACAAAAAATATTGAGCTTTTAACAATGAATTTGTTATAACAACTCTTATAGTATAACAGACATTATAAGTTCTGTATATAGGTATACTTACTGACACCGCTCTCTCTTTATGTATACAATATTCTTATAAATTATACAACTAATTCTATAGAAAATACGATACAATAATATTTATAGAATAATCTAGCTTATATGTGTACTTTATAGAATAGCGTATATTATAGGATAGTGTACTTTATAGAATAGTATAATTTATAGGATAGTTTAGCTTATATAGTTTACCTTATTTATTATTATACAGTAATAGTTATGACACAAATTGAAAGGAGTTTTATTATGAGTGTAACAACCCCTGCCCCTCCTCAAAAGGTACGTACAACTGCTCAAAATATTGGACTTATTTTATCTTTCATTGTTCTAGGTGGCATTTTATTATTGCCTACACCGGAAACCTTATCTACTGGTGGTCATCGTATGATTGGCGTCCTCGCCTTTGCTATCATCTTATGGATGACCTCAGCTGTCTCCTATCCAGTTAGTGCTACCATGATTACTGCACTTACCGCTTTACTATTAGGGTTCTCACCTAATCCCGAAGCACCTGCTAAAGCGATGGGCACGGCCAATGCTTTGAAGCTGATCATAGCTGGTTATTCTTCACCAGCTATGATTCTTGTAGGTGCCGCTATGTTTATATCCGTAGCTATGCGTAAAACGGGTCTAGATCGTCGTATCGCCATGTTAGTACTATCTAGCGTTGGCACTAAGGTAAGCCGTATTTATTTAGGTGTTATTATTACAGGGCTTATCCTCGCCTTTTTCGTACCCAGTGCAACAGCTCGTATTGCTTGCTTAGCACCGATTATCATCGGTATTGTTGAGAACTTAGGTATTGAACGTAAAAGCCGTGTAGCCGCTCTACTCATGGTAGGTGCCGTACAAGCCGATACGTTCTGGAATATTATGATTCAAACGGCTGCCGCTCAAAATCTTGTGGCTGTAGGCTTTATACAAACTCAGATGAATACATCTATTAGCTGGATAGATTGGCTTACTGCAGCGGCTCCCTTCTCCATCATTATGGTTATCATCGCCTACTTCTTAACACAAGCATTAATTAAGCCAGAGTTCAAGGAACTTGTAGGTGGCGATGTACAACTCGCTAAAATGCGCCAAGAAATCGGTCCTATGAGTACTGATGAAAAGAAACTGTTATGTATCTCTATCGGTCTTCTCGCATTGTGGGCTACCGGTGGCAAGCTACATTCTATCGATACAACAACTACAACAATTGTAGCTATCGCATTGTTCTTCTTCCCTAAGATTGGCATTATGGATTGGAAATTTGCACAGCCAAACATCGACTGGGGTTCCATCGTTATGTTTGGTGCTGGTATCGGTCTTGGATCTGTATTACTGAAAACAAAGGCAGCTACTTGGCTTGCTCAAGTATTCGTAAACGCCTTCTCCCTTGAAAGTGCCAGCGTATTTATATTAATTGCCGTAATGGCTGCCTTCCTCATTGTCATCCACCTAGGCTTTGCATCTGCTACAGCCCTCTCCTCTGCTATGATTCCTATTGTAATTTCTATTGTAGTAGGACATAACGCAGAAGGTCTTAACCCAATCGGCGTAACCATGCTTATGCAATATGCGATCTGCTTCGGTCTAGTATTACCAGTAAACTCACCACAAGGTATGGTAGCTTACGGTACCGACACATTCGACGTAAAAACATTTATGACTACAGGCATTCCATTGACTATTATTGGCTATGTAATGATGCTCGTATTTGCCCTTACGTATTGGCACTGGATTGGAATCGCATAATACTGTACTTTCATAACAATCATATATAAACCAAAAGGCTCTGTCATGAGACAGAGCCTTTTAGATATTCACTATATTATTCTAATTCTTTACCTTTAAGTTCAGGGATTAAGAATACAGTTGCTAGAATATCTAGTACGTAGATAATAGCTAGGAATGCAATTGCTACTTGGTAGGAGTACATAGAGATGATCATGCCTACTACCATTGGGCTAAAGCCGCCTACAGCACGACCGATATTAAATAGTACGTTTTGAGCCGTTGCACGGGCAGTTGTTGGGTAGGCTTCTGCCATCAAGGCACCATAGCCACCCATCATACCATTTACAGAGGCGCCTAAGATAGCACCGGCAAATAACATGGCTGTTGGATCAGATAGTTGAGAGTAGATTAAAATAGATGCTACAGCACATACTTGGAATAGGATGAATGTAGGTTTACGACCTATTTTATCGGCTAAGCGTCCAAATAACCAAATACCTACCATCATGCCACAAACAGTAACTGCTGTCCACAAACCAGATTTTGTTAGAGAGAAACCTAATTGCTTACTTAAGAAATTAGGTAACCAAATCATAATACCGTAATAACCAAAGTTTTGAACAGATGTTAAAATAGCAACACCAATAGATGTCTTTGTAGTTCTTACATCTTTTACTAATAACTTGAAAGAGTTTGTATGTGAATGCTCTTTATCTTCTTTACTTTGTACAAAGATTTCTGGTTCATGTAGTTTCGCACGGAATACCCAAGCAACTAGTGCTGGAATAATGCCAACCATAAACATACCACGCCATCCAATGAAAGGAATGAGTAATGGTGTTAACAAAGCAGCAGCCAACACGCCTAATTGCCAACCAAGAGCAACATAACTTGTCGCTTTTGCACGATGTTGAGCAGGCCAAGCTTCAGCAGCGAGTGCCATACCAATACCAAATTCACCACCTAAACCAATACCTGCTATTGTACGGTAGATAAGAAGATCCCAATAGCCTTGAGCAAAAGCACAGAGGCCAGTAAATACCGCAAATAGCACGATAGTCCAAGTCAATACGCGAACGCGACCAAATTTATCTGACAAGGTACCGAAGATGAAACCACCAAGTACGGCACCAACCAAGGTCCACGTAACCAAAGAACCTGCTTGACCAGTGGTCAAGCCTAAATCTCCAGAGATTAAGGTCAACATAAAGCCTAAAATCAAGAGATCAAAACCATCCATAGCATAACCAATGGAGGAACCAATAACGGCTTTCCAGCCATATGAATTTACTTCTTTCATACTATTTCCTTTCGCTACTCACAGGTAACAATTAAAGAGATAGTCCCCACTATACAAATGGCCAACGCCTAGACTTAAGTCTAATGAAAGGCTTTAGTATATGGAGGCTAAATTTATATCTGTTTATTTTGATGCATATAAGAAATTAGATTATAACAATTTCAAACATGACAACTCATCCATCGGTAATATTGATGGATGAGTCATAATAGTCAATTAGTTGCGTTCTTTAATTTCAATTTTAATGGAGTTGAAGAATTCGTCAAATGGAACTGTACCTAATTCGTCGCCGCCGTGTTTACGTACGTTAACGGAATTATCTTCCATTTCTTTATCGCCAACAACGAGCATGTATGGAACTTTTTCCATTTGTGCTTGGCGAATTTTGTAACCAATTTTTTCGTTGCGATCGTCTACTTCTACGCGAACGTAGTCATGGCGCATTTGTTTTGCCAATTGGTTAGCGTATTCCACGTGTTTTTCGGAGATAGGTAATACTTTCACTTGAACAGGTGCCATCCAAGTTGGGAATGCACCAGCATAGTGTTCAGTCAAGATACCGATAAAACGTTCCATAGAGCCAAAGCATGCACGGTGAATCATGATAGTACGATGTTTTTGACCATCTTCACCGATATATTCTACGTTGAAGCGTTCAGGCAAGTTCATATCCAATTGGATAGTACCACATTGCCATGTACGTCCCAAGGAATCTTCGATATGGTAGTCAAGTTTAGGGCCGTAGAATGCGCCGTCGCCAGGGTTGATAACATAATCGATGCCTTTTGCTTCGATAGCGTTACGCAATGCTTCTGTAGCTGCTTCCCAAATTGCATCATCACCCATTGCATTATCTGGTTTAGTAGACAATTCAACATGGTATTTCAAACCGAATTGGCTATAGATACGATCGAACAATTCGATAACTTTCATCAATTCGGATTGCATTTGTTCAGGCAACATAAATACGTGCGCATCGTCTTGTGTGAAAGCACGAACGCGGAATAAGCCGTGTAGTGCGCCAGATAATTCATGACGATGAACTAGGCCAAGTTCTGCATAACGAAGTGGCAAGTCACGGTAGGAATGCATTTCGTTTTGGTAAACCAAGATACCGCCTGGGCAGTTCATAGGTTTAATTGCATATTCTTCGTCATCAATGATTGTAGTATACATATTTTCACGGTAATGTTCCCAGTGACCAGATGTTTCCCACAATTGTTTATTCAAGATGATTGGTGTGCGGATTTCATCATATTCGAAATCATGATGTACTTCGCGCCAGAAGTTTTCTAATTCGTTACGAAGAGCCATACCTTTTGGCAAGAAGAATGGGAAGCCAGGACCTTCTTCTTTGATAACGAACAAACCAAGTTCTTTACCAAGTTTACGGTGGTCCCGTTTAGCCGCTTCTTCAAGCATATGAAGGTATGCATCTAGTTCTTCTTTCTTTTCAAATGCTGTACCGTAAATACGTTGCAACATTTTGTTCTTTTCATCGCCGCGCCAGTATGCACCTGCAATACTTTGTAATTTGAAAGCTTTTACCTTACCAGTGGATGCCACGTGAGGGCCTGCACAAAGATCGATGAAATCGCCTTGCGCATAGCAAGAGATAACAGCATCTTCAGGAAGATCTTCAATTAATTCTACCTTGTAGTCTTCATTTTTAGATTTGAAGAACTCGATAGCTTCTTGACGAGACATTACAGATTTAGTGATAGGCAAGTTTTCTTTCACAATACGGCTCATTTCCTTTTCGATTTTGCCTAAATCTTCAGGAGTCAAAGTATGTTCCATATCGATATCATAGTAGAAACCTTTATCGATAGCAGGACCGATAGCCAATTTAGCTTCAGGCCATAAGCGTTTAACCGCTTGAGCCAAAATATGAGAAGCTGTGTGGCGCAAAGTATGTTTACCACCATCTTCTTCGAATGTTAAGAACGCTACTTCAGAACCGTCGACTAATTCTTCCCGAAGGTCTGTTAATTCACCATTTACATTAGCAGCTAGTACTTTTTTAGCCAAGCTGTTAGATAATTGTTTTACTGCTTCCCCAAGAGTAGTGCCAGCAGCGTATTCCTTTGCACTACCATCAGGTAAAATGATTTTTACATCTGCCATTTTTCTTTCCTCCAATTTATAAACTAGGATAGTTGGATTTTGGTAATAAAAAAAGACCCTCTATCCCTACAAACAAGGGACGAAGATCATTCGCGGTTCCACCCTAGTTAACTACCTATACAAATATATATGTATAGTAATTCACTTCATTAAGCCCGATAACGGTGGCGGCCGTATTTGCCTACTTAGGTTCGACAAATCAGTTTAAAGGGGGTAACTCTAATATATGTGTAAGGCATTTCCAGCATCTGCCTCTCTCTGGTACACAGGGATATGAGAATCATGTCCTTTGCATAACTTTTACTAGATTATAGTATCATAGAGAATTAAAAAATTCAATACGGTTCAATAGTAAATTTCATAAATTCTATAAATTAAAGAAACGCCTTCAAACACATCATATAAAAACGGCCCAATATAACTGATATGTACCCCCATTACGGGTTGTCCATTAAAAGGGGGTACATATGAAACTCAAGCCGTTTATTAAGATTATCATATATACGCTAACTAATGTGGCTGTACTATAGCACATTGTACATAGACTAGATTATTAGCGTTTGAAGTTTGTAGATAACATAGCGCCAATTACTTTTTCCAATTTGCTATTGGAAAGGTCTGGTCCTTTGTATAATATTAAGAGTACATCGTTAGAATTATCTTGTTTAGAAACCATCATAACACCACTACCACGAGCACCGTTATCGTCGTAATCTTTTGCTACGATAACGAGGTTCAAATAATGATCCTTCATATATGTGTACACTTTACTTGTACGTGCAGAGGAACCAATCATTTTTGCCATGCTCATACCACGGTTGAATACGATTGTATTTGCATTATGTGGGTTTGTCGCTAATTGTTGTTTTTCCTCTTCATTTAAAGGCATGAGATTCACCATGAGGGAATCACCCATTTTACCACGGAACATAGCTGGCATTGTTTCGCGCACATCTTCAGGAATACCTGTGTCAGCAGTCAATTTTAATTCTTTAGGAACAGTCATGTATAGAACGCCCTTGCTGTTTCGGCCTACCTCTGTTGTACTGAGGTCTACGGCGCTAAGCATAATGGAATCTTTAATAGTTGCTACTTGATTTGCCAATGGCTTTTCAGGAATGCCACGGCTTGCCAATTGCACGTCACCAGATTTAGTTTTTTTCAAGGTTTCTACATTCCAGTTAGCACCTTTTTTGTCAGCATCGCTAGCCTCAGTGAAAGCATTCGCCCCATCTTTTGTGCCTACATACACGTAAGTTTGAGCTGGGATAATTGTATCTGGCGCACCAGTTTTATTGAACGCTGCACCATATACAACATTAGGAATCACAGAGGAACCAATTTGTAAGTTGTTATTAGTTTGGCTTTCCACATCAAAGTTAATATTGCCAGTGAAGGTCATATCAGGACCATGATTGATAACTACTACATCCCCTGCTTGAGGAATGACAACTGGACCTACTGGGCCCGCCATAGCTACGCCCGCCATAGAAACACTAAGGCAAGCTGTTAATAATGCACGTTTCAACATAGATTGTTTCATAGATATACTCTCATTTCTCTACTAGGTCTAAACAGTTTGATGTAATTATAAAAATATTATATTAATCCTCGATAGTGACATAATCCGATAGACTACTTAATAATTCAATAGCCAAGGGCCGTATTGAAGGTGTACACCTTAGCATACAACGTCCATTTACATCAATAGATGTCATAACCCCTAAGTATTCATAGCCTTCAATGATGCGATTGATATAGTTCGTATGCTTCGGTTCAAGATGAAAGTACACATACGCCTCTTCCCCAGAGGTTGCTAAATCTGGTACATCAGTAAATGCACCGATAGATTTACTCGGTTCTAAAGATGTACCACTCATAAGTCCTCCTACACATCATTACTATAAAATGTAAATGCTATACATGTCTCTAGTATAGGCATCCATTAGATATGTTTGTCGTTAATATACTACCTACTAAGCTTCTTTTAGTTTGCACTCACGGCGCATCATAGAATATGGCTCAAGTGGTGTATCCATGTAGATACGCACTTTCATTTGCGCATGAGGCGCTACGTCGATTGGGTTACCATCTTCGTCTGTCATTTTTTCAATTACAGTTTCCACAAGGTCCCCTTTAGGTTGGCAGAATTCTACTTTATCTCCTACCTTGAAGTTATTACGTTGTTCAAGATCAACGTATTTTTCTTCTTCGTTGTAGCCCATAACTAAACCGATGAAGTCATGGCTTTGTGTATTGGTAGATTTACCATAGTTTTGAGCTGTTTCATCAGGACGACCTTCTGCAAAGCCATCAGTATATGGACGGTGAGAAATTTTTTCTAATTCTGCAATCCATTCTGGACGAACATACCAATCTTTACCTTCTTTAAGATAAGTATCGATAGCTGTACGATATACCTTTGCTACTGTTGCACAATAGTGAACGGATTTCATACGTCCTTCAATTTTAAGGCTATCAATACCAGCTTCATATAAATCAGGAATGCGGTGAATCAAGCACAAGTCTTTAGAGTTAAAGATATATGTGCCATGCTCATCTTCTTCAATTGGATAATATTCACCAGGTCGGTTGGATTCAACAAGGGAATATTTCCAACGGCAAGATTGAGAACATTGACCGCGGTTCGCATCACGGTTGCCTGTCATGTAGTTAGACAAAAGGCAACGACCAGAGTAAGAAATACACATGGAACCATGTACGAAGGATTCGATTTCGATATCTACATTATCCTTCATTTCTTTAAGGTCTGCTAAGGATACTTCGCGAGCCGCTACGACGCGTGTAGCCCCCAGTTCTTTCCACATTTGCACTGTATGCCAGTTTGTTGTAGATGCTTGTGTACTTACGTGAAGCTCAAGGCCTGGAGCCACGCGTTTAGCAAGGCTAAAGATACCCATATCGGCTACGATGATTGCATCAACGCCGATGCTTTCAAGGAATTTCAAATAGTCCTCTAAACCTTCAAAGTCCTCATTATGAGGAATGATATTACATGTAACATGGAGTTTTTTACCATGAGCATGTACGAATTCTACAGCTTCCTTTAATTCCTCGTCGGAGAAATTAGAGTTACCTGCGCGCAAGCCAAAACGTTTGCCTGCACAATATACAGCATCCGCACCATAGCGAATCGCCATTTTAAGCTTGTCCATATTACCGGCTGGACAAAGCAATTCCATAAAATGTTCTGCCATTATTTGTTGTGCCCTTTCCACACACTCACACTCATACCATCACCCATTGGATAGATGGTGGTGTTAAACAATTCTTTATTTTCAACATACGTTAAGTATTCCTTTAACCGTTTTACGATAGTCTTAAACCGTTTTGGCGGCTCCTTATCGCCTCTTACATAGCCTCTAAAAAGTACATTGTCTGCAAGGATAACGCCTCCTTCTTTCACATGAGGCAAAATGAGTTCTAATTGTTTAAGATATTGTCCTTTGGGACCATCTAAAAATACTAGATCATATTCACCGGTGAGTTCCGTTAAGACTTGAGACGCATCGCCTTTCAGCAATATAATTGTATCGGCATAATCAGATTGGTTAATATAATATTTCGCCATTTCGTGACGCACATCATCTAGTTCAATAGATGTAATATGTCCCTCCTCTTTATCGAGTAGCGGAGCCATCAACAAAGCAGAGTAACCAATGGCGGTGCCCACCTCTAACACAGAGGTGGGCCGGTACAAACCTATTAATTCTTCAAAGAGATGAACCTCAGATTCTCGTAGAATCGGTACATCATTAATCATCGCGTAAATACGCTGTTCATTTAAAATATCATTTAATGTCATGAAAGTAGATTCAATCTCCTACATTATTTATTGCTATTACCACTAGGAACTACCAACGTAGAACGATCCACAGATTCAGCTGGCTTTACTTCAATATGAGGTACTTGTTGTGTACTTGGTACAACATTTTGCATAGATTCTGGAGCAGGTGTTGTAGTCGGCACATAAGAGTTAGAGCTAGATGATTGAGTTGCTGGTGCAGATTGAGCTGGTGCTTGTGGAGCTGGTGTTGGTGCTGGAATTTCAGCAGCTGGAACCGTTGTTGGTGTATATTTGTACGTAGGTTCCACATTAACATATTGAGAATCTGCTTCCACCGCTTCTTCAGAGCTGTAATTGTAGTTAGGCTCTGTCGTTGCCACGGCCACGTCATAGTTAGGACCAGCTTGTACTGCGGCCTCTGTATTAGAGGATGTAGCCGTATCATTACCATAGATTTTATGAACTTCCGCCAAATGTTCTTCATATGTTTTAGAGAAGTGGTTATGTCCATCTTTATCTGCTACAAAGTATAAATAATCTGTATCTTCAGAATGCAAGACTGCATCTAATGCTTTTTTACCAGGGTTCGCAATTGGACCAGGTGGCAAACCTTTGGATACATATGTATTGTAAGGGCTTTGTAATTGTGTATCACCAATAGTTACATCTTCTTTTGCATAACCTAGTACATAGGAAATTGTCGCATCAGATTGCAATGGAATACCATGGGCTAACCGTTTTTTAAATACCCCTGCAATTGTTGGACGATCTGCATCAAATAAAGATTCACGTTCAACAATGGATGCCAATGTTACAAAGTCATGAATACTCATGTGTTGAGCTTGAATTTGTTTCTTCACAGCCGGTGTGAGGTAACGATTCATTTCGTCAGCCATCATTTGAATCACTTCACGTGGCGTTGCACCTACTGGAATTTCATAAGTACTTGGGAATAAGAAGCCCTCTACCGGATATGTAGCAGGTCTTGTACCTTTCATATATGGATATGGTACAAAGGTCTTTGCTTCTGCTAAGAAATCCTTTGCCTTCATAATTTGATTTTTTTCAAGAACGATAGCTATATCACCAACTGTGTATCCTTCAGGAATTGTAACACGAATAGATTCTACATGACCTTCTTGTAATAAAGAAATGAGTTCTCGCACAGTTACCTTGTTAGGAATTTGATAGTGACCAGTTTGAAGTTTATCATTGGTACCGCTCAAATATAACCAAAGCTTAAATCCTTGTGTGGAACGAATAAGACCTCGTTCATAGAGCATGTCTGCAATTTCAGTACCAGTCTGCCCCTTTTCGATGACAAGTACCTGTGTACCATCATCTTGCGCAAAGGTATTTGGCACTAAATAAATCGCTCCCAAACCACCTGCGATGATTAATACGCCTACAATAATAAGGATTAAAATATATCTTAAGGCTTTTCTCACGACGTTGAGTTCCTTTCTGTAACATAACAGTATTTATCATCTTATTATACCATAAAGTCCATATTTCCCCTATATAAAAGGACATTATCATATTATGGGCATCTTAATATATAACAAATAAAAATAGCGTATTGCCAAAAGACAACACGCTAGATTTATAAAGAAAACAACTACTCGCCATCTTCCATTTCTTCATACAATTTTACTAGAGTCTCAAAAACTTCATCTTCTTCATCTAAAGGTACGTATACTTCTACGCCTTCTTCATTTTTTTCGATGCTAGCCAAGATCATGTATGTGTCATCTTGACCTTCGTGGTCTGCCTCTTCGTCTTGTACATGTACAAGAACTGCATACTCACGACCTTCATGGTTTAGAACAACATCTTCTGTGAAGTATTGTTTATTGCCGTTTTCGTCTTCGAATTCTAAATAATACACTTCACCTTCAAAGTTTTGGTCAACCATTGGAAACCCTCCTTGTGGAAAAAAAGATTTATTTATTGAACTGCAAGCGATCTAAGTATCCTTGCAAAATTACAACCGCTGCCATTTTATCAATAACGGATTTACGCTTTTTACGACTTACGTCAGCTGCAATGAGTTGCCGTTCAGCCATAACCGTAGATAACCGCTCATCCCAATATGAAACAGGTAAATCGATGACTTCTTTCATCTTTTCAACGAATTCTTCAGTCTTTTCAGCTCGTTCACCTTTTGTACCATTCATATTCTTCGGCATACCTACTACAAGCTCATGTACTTCATATTCAGCAATGAGTTCTTGTAAGCGATTAAAATCTTTTTCAAGAGATGTTCTACGAATGGTTTCAATACCTTGTGCTGTCATGAGCAGTGCATCACTACAGGCAATACCGATAGTACGGCTGCCCACATCTAATGACATAATTCTCATTATAGTTGTTTTGCCTTTGCGTATTCTTTCAACAATTCCTCAATCAAGTCATCCCGCTCTAAACGACGGATATCAGAACGTGCATTATTATAGCTTGTAATGTACGCTGGATCTCCAGAAATAAGATACCCTAAGATTTGATTGATTGGATTGTAACCTTTTTCTTGAATAGATTGATAAACACGAGTAAGAACCTCTTCAGCTGTCATCGGTTCATCGTCTACTTTACGGAATAACATAGTTTCATCAGAAACCTTCATCGTATCCCTCCTTTTTATTACATTGGCAGGTTTCACTGTAAAAGTGAAACCTCGCCTACTATTATACTTGAATTAAAGCTACAAAGTCAGTAACTTTTTATGCATCATAAAATTTTTCTATAACAGATACAAGTATAATTATAAAATTATATGCCTATTGTAACATAGATGTTAAAGCTTCACCACCAGCTTTTAATGCTTCCATCAATTTCGCTGGTTCTTTACCACCTGCTTGAGCCATATCTGGACGGCCACCGCCATTACCACCAGCTACTTGAGCTGCTGCTTTTACGATGTTACCAGCTTTTGCACCTTTAGCAACAACGTCTTTAGATACTTTACATACAAAGTTAACCTTATCGTCACCCATAGCAGCACCTACGAGGACTACGCCAGAGCCATTTAATTGATCAAGGCCCATATCCGCTAAGTCACGTAATTCATCGATAGAGGATGCTTTTACAGCAGCCGCTACAAATGCTACATCGCCAATCATAACTTTACCAGCAATGATATCTGCCGCACCAGCTGCAGAAACCTCTTTGCGAATTTGTTCTAATTCTTTTGCAGTTTCTTTTGCTTCAGCCAATACTTGATGTAAACGTTCTTCTACTTGAGGTGCTTTAGTTTTAAGTTCGCCTGCCATACGTTCGATAGTCAAGCGATCATGTTTTGCTGCATCTAGAGCTGCGCGACCTGTAATTGCTTCAATACGACGTACACCAGAACCGATACCTGCTTCAGATGTTAAGCGGAAGGAACTAATGAAAGCTGTATTACCTACATGAGAACCGCCACATAATTCAACGGAGAAGCCAGGAACCTCTACAACGCGAACTACATCACCATATTTATCGCCAAAGAGCGCCATCGCACCTTTCGCTTTTGCTTCGTCCATGGACATTTCAGCAATAGCTAAGTCTGTAGCTTTTAAAATTTCTTCATTTACAAGAGCTTCGATTTGATCAAGTTCCTCTTGTGTTACAGGAGAGAAGTGAGTGAAGTCAAAACGCAAGTAATCTGGAGTTACTAAGGAACCTGCTTGGTTAACATGCTCGCCTAGAACCTTTTTCAATGCTGCATGTAACAAATGTGTTGCTGTATGGTTACGAGCCATAGCAGCACGGCGATTTGTATCTACTTCAAGCGTTACATCATCGCCTTCGGAAATGGAACCTTCCACAACAGTACCGATATGGTATACAGTGCCTTCAGGTAAACGTTTTGTATTATGAACCTCTACCTTACCCATTGGGCCAACGATAAAGCCTGTATCACCTAATTGACCGCCCCCTTCAGCGTGGAATGGTGTGGTGCGTACGATAACAGTAATTTCATCGCCATCAGCAGCTGTTTGCAAACGTTCAGAGCCTTTGCCAATCATTAATACGGAAGAAGCAGTTACAGCTTCATCTTCAAGAAGCTCTTCGTCTTTCAAGAATGTGATGTCAGGTGTTGCTACCTTAGCATCTTCTTTTACACGAGCTTCACGAGCGCGTTCACGTTGTTCCTTCATAGCTGCTTCAAAACCTTCATGGTCGATTGTAAAGCCGCGTTCAGAAGCAATTTCTTCTGTTAATTCCCAAGGGAATCCGTATGTATCATATAATTTGAATACTTCTGTACCAGGCACTACAGTTGCTTTTTCAGCAGCAAGTGTATCAATCAAAGAATTCAACAATTCAAGACCTTGTTCCAAGGTTTGGTTGAATCGTTCTTCTTCGTTTTGTACAACCCGTTTAACGAAGTCTTGTTTCTCAGCAATGGATTTAATACCAGGGCCAAGAATATCTACTACTACATCAATAAGTGGTGTTAAGAAGATACCTTCAATACCAAGTAAACGGCCATGACGTACAGCACGACGTAAAATACGACGCAATACGTAACCACGACCTTCGTTAGATGGCAATACGCCATCGGAAATCAATGCAGTTACAGCACGAGCATGGTCAGCAATAACCTTTAAAGAAACATCAGTATTTGGATTTTCGTTATATGTAACACCAGCGCGTTTAGCTGTAGCTTCAATAATTGGGAAAATCAAATCGGTTTCAAAGTTTGTTTTACAACCTTGCAATACGGAAGCCAATCGTTCAAGGCCAGCGCCAGTATCGATGTTTTTATGTTGCAATGGTTCATAAGAACCATCTGGCATTTTATTAAATTGAGTGAATACTAAGTTCCAGATTTCAAGATAGCGATCGCAGTCACAACCTGGTGCACAGTTAGGATCATCACAACCATGTTCAGGACCTTGGTCGAAGAAAATTTCACTATCAGGACCACATGGGCCTTCACCGATTTCCCAGAAGTTATCTTCAAGGCGTGTAATATGACTTTCTTCTACGCCACAATCATTGTGCCATGTATCATATGCTTCTTGGTCATCTGGATATACAGTAACATACAATCTATTTTTATCGAGTTTAATAACTTCAGTTAAGAACTCCCATGCCCAGTGAATTGCTTCTTTTTTGAAGTAGTCACCAAAGGAGAAGTTGCCAAGCATTTCAAAGAATGTATGGTGACGAGCTGTGCGACCTACGTTTTCAAGGTCACCTGTACGCATACATTTTTGGCTTGTTGTAATACGATGACAAGGAGGTACCAATTTACCTGTAAAGAAAGGCTTTAATGGCGCCATACCTGCCCCAATCAATAATAGAGATGGATCGTTTTCTGGTATAAGAGAAAAACTATCTAATTTTAAATGTCCTTTGCTTTCAAAAAACTGCAAGTATGCTTGACGCAGTTCATTACCCTTCATGTGTATATTCCTCCTAAAATTATTTACTCTTCATTATATCGTAAAAATGACATAAAATCTATTAAAAACATTGAGATTATGCGGAATTTACCGACTTTCACAATAGTAAATACAAGGATAAAATTCAATATTTCTAGAAATGAGAAAAAGAGGTTATACAAATCAACAGAACATAATTGATTCGTATAGCCTCTTTTAAAGCTAATATGTATTGGTTTATACAACGCGTTTTGCGCCGATATAGCGTTCACCCCAATAGCCAGTATCAAGATCTGCTACTGCTACACCACGACTGGAAGTGGCGCTGATGAACTTGCCATCACCAATATAAATACCGGAGTGAGATGGACCTGGTTCATATGTTTCAAAGAATACCAAATCCCCTGCTTTTAAGTTCGCACGAGAAACCTCAACACCTACGTTATATTGTTCATCTGCTAAACGTGGCAAAGAAATACCTTGTTTTGCAAATACATATTTAACGTAACCAGAGCAGTCGAAACCACTTGGTGTAGTACCACCAAATACATATGGTACACCGCGATATTTGTCTGCTTCCGCCAAGATAGCATGAATGCTACTTGGTGTTTCGTTTTTCGTAATATTATTTAATTTAATATTTTTGCCAGTAATGGATTGACCAGCAACACGACGAGATGTCGCATTGTTGTTTGTGAAAGCGGATTTTGTTGCTACTGCTTTAGTCGCAGCATTTTGAGTCAATACTGCCTTCGTAGAACGAGGAGCACTCATCAATGCATTATACGTAGCAGGACCTACAATACCGTCCACTGGTAAGCCACGATCTTGTTGGAACAGACGAACTGCCCATTTCGTTTCTTTACCATATACACCATTTTTATCTGTAGCATTATAACCGTGTTTAATTAGTTGTTGTTGAACCGCTGTAACACTTTTGCCCTTATCACCATATTGTAATGTTGTTGCACCTACCATGGCTGTTGTGGCACACACAAAAGTTAATGTTAATGCCGTTATTTTAACCTTACTATATTTTGACTTCATATGCTTCCTTTCCAAAACTTTTAAAGTAAGTTATTTATTCAAAATATACTAACCGTCTATTTATTTGCATTCACAAATACAGCTAGTCTTCTTTGCTTTTGTTAGTATAAGTCTCAGGTGCCATAAACACATCTGCACTACTTGGTCCAAGTAATGGAGCATCTTCATGCTCATCAAAGTTTATAGCTGACTTAACCCAATACAAAGGCCGTTGCTTCACCTCTTCAAAAATACGACCTACATACTCGCCAATAATTCCCAGTCCGACGAGTTGAATTCCACCAATAAACAAAATTGATACGCCCAAGGTAGTCCATCCATTCAAGGCTTGTCCCGTAAGATATACATACAAAAGATGCAATATAAGCAAGAAGCTTAACCCACCACATAGTACACCGACGTACAAGGCAGCCCGTAAAGGAACTCTTGAAAAGGCGGTTACCCCATCGAGAGCAAATCGTATCATTTTACGCACACTAAACTTTGAGACACCAGCAAAACGAGGTGGCGCCACAAAGTGCAACTCAGCTTGTCTATACCCCAAAGCACCGACAATACCGCGCAAAAAACGACCATGTTCTCTAAACCGTTTCAATGTGCCCAATGCTTTACTATTCATGAGACGGAAATCAGATCCACCTTCAACAATAGGAACATCGGCCATTTTGTTCATTAGTTTGTAATAATACTTAGACGTGAAAGATTTAGCCCAACTAGCATCTTCAGTTGAATCGCGTATGGTGCGCACCACATCATAGCCTGACTCCCACAACCTAACAAGTTCAGGAATCAAAGCCGGTGGATGCTGCATGTCACCGTCCATTGTAATAACTGCATCTCCATGAGCATAATCAAGACCACAAGTAAGCGCAGTCTGATGCCCAAAATTACGAGCAAGCAATAACACTTTGACATGTTTATCATTGTAAGCAATTTCACGCAATATCATAGCTGACGAATCACTAGAACCGTCGTCTACGAAGATTAGTTCATAATCGTACGTGAGTCCTGACATAACATCAGTTACAGCTTTATAAAAATTCGCTATGTTCTCTTCTTCGTTATATACAGGCACTACAATAGAAAGTAACATAAATCCTCCAAAGTATTTTACTCACATATTTTAAATTAATTAGTAAATTAAGGCAAATCGCCAAGGTTAACAATAGGAAAAATAATATCTATAACCCCAGTAAACATGCGATTTCTACAAACTCTATAGACATTTCTCTTCATTTATCCCATATATAAGCATGGTGAATAAGTTATTGTTTTACTTATCTAAATAACTACTCAATAAACCGTATTATAAAATAAATTTATATCACTAAAAATCAATGAAATACTGTTAATTACTGATTTAATCGTTAATTAATCAAAATATCAAATATATTTTTCGCTACAAATATAAGGATCTCAACCGATTTCATCTTAAATTCATAAAATTTGAAATAATTTTACTAATCACTCTGTGCATAAATCAATCATATATGCCCTAAAAGATGCATAAAATACTAATAATATAAAAAACTAACATTATGCTATTAATAAAATAAATTTACTAGAATCTTTTCATCAATAGAGAAGAAAGAGACCCTTATCAGGGTCTCTTTTATTATAGGCCAGCAGCATCAATCCAAGATTGTAAATCTTCCTCTGCAAGCTCCATATCCTCTTCATATGCACCAGCCACTACAGGATACTTCGAAACCTCTACGGTGTGCAAAATTGAATCATCTCGGCCATTTTTAAAGGTTCCAATCCAAATTCCAGAGAATTGAGATTCATACCACTCTACAGGCTGATCAGTTTCATTGAAGTTAATCGTAATATGACCACGGCCAAGTGTTTCTAATACTTCCACTTGTTCTTCTTCTGTGAGCCCTGTTTTCTCAATATAAATTGAATATGTCTCACCCGTTTCTCGCAAGTTTTTAAGAGCTAAACGCAACTCATTTAAAACAGCGCGAACATTACTATAATTCTCAATCATAAATACTCCTATTAGAGATACTCTTTATATCCTATAAACGCATTATTTTAAGTATTAAGCTCTGCAATTACGCCCCATTCTTGTAGAACATGTAATACCCGCTCTTTTACCTCTGGTAATGCTCGTTGTACAGGCGCACTAGGTTCAAAGCCAATTTCTAATGATTCTGGTTCTACGCCAATAACCACTGCATCCTCTAATGGATCCTCTTGAATAGCACGGATACGTAAAATATCTTGCATCCCTACTTCATGTACAGAAATATGCTCTGTAAAATATTGTTCTAATTCCTTATGAGGAAACTCATATATAGTTCCTGGTGCTTCTCCACCATTGATAGCATCTACAAGAAGAATTTTCTTCATTCCACGCATATACGTAAGTAGCTCCATCCCCATTGTGCCACCATCAATAATAGAAATGGCTGGTGTAAATGTGAAAGATTCTTTCAACTCTTTCACTACATGAACACCTAATCCCTCATCAGTAAGCAATATATTCCCTACGCCAAGTAGAACAATTTCATTATTCCCATCATCATAAAGGCTATTTAAATCAATACGCGGACCCTCAGAGTCCGCGTATTGTTCCAAGCCACTGATGATATCAGTACTTGTATTAGTCATTATCTTGTAATTCTCTTTCTCTAGGATCGTTAGGATCACTTGGACGATATGTAGTACCAGATGGTTTATCGATACGTTCACCACGACGGCGTTTACCGTTTAGATCTTCAATATCGATTGGATCATGCGCATAATACTTCATGCCGGAAACCATAGCAGATACTTCGCCGGATTCCTCCATAACGTCTTCTCGGAATGCCATGTACACGTGAACGATAGTAAAGAACAAGAATCCCCACGCAATATAGTGATGAATAATGTGAACCTTATATTCACCACCAAATAATGTAACAACTGGTGCGAATAGGGTTCCTAGAATACCATTAGGATCCACCATAGAATACATTGTTAACCCCGTTAAGATTTCAAAGAAAAACATTACATATACCATCATATATGCAGTTCTTGCTAAGGAGTTACGAAGCCAATGATGTTCGTGTTTTTGTGGAATCATCAAATAGTGCAATGTAGTTTCTTTAAGACCATACCAATACCGTTTTTGGCGGAATTTAGGTAATAATCTATCTCCTCGATTCCAAAGAGCTCCTGCAAATCGGAAAATAAAGGAGCATGTTAAGATAACCCCTGCAATGAAATGGATACGCCGCATAGTTTCCATAGAGAACCAGCCATCAATAGCAAAGGTTGGCTCTGGATTACCTGTGATAGCCGCAAATCCTGGATCACCAATATATAGGCCTGTCCAGAATAATGCAGTTACGCTTAGCACCATAGTCCAGTGGAATATGCGCAGCCATAGACTAAATACGACATACGCCTTTTTGTCAGTATGTATTAACATAAGCCCACCACCCTTTATTTACACAATGCATCTGTATTGACGGAAACAATTTTTTCGCCTTTTTTATTGTATAAATGGGTTGCACATGCGAGACATGGGTCAAAGGAGTGAATTACCTTCAAGATTTCAAGTGGTTTATCTACAATTTTTACATGTGTATCAATCATGGAGTCTTCGTAGGCACCATGTTCATTTGCTGCAGTCTTAGGACATGCATTCCATGTAGATGGTACGATACATTGATAGTTTGCAGAGCGGCCATCTTTAATGTGAATCCAGTGGCCCAAACCACCGCGAGGTGCATCTACAAGGCCAACGCCTTTAGCATCTTTATCCCATGTATTTGGCTCAAACTTAGTCATATCAGCCACTGTAGTATCGCCATTCTTGATGTTAGCAACAAGTTTATCAAAGAAGTATTGACTCATATTTGCTGCTACTTGTGCATCAAGGCCACGACAAGCTGTTCGACCAACCATTGTAGTCATCCATACATGAGCAGGTACCCCTAATACTTGAGATACTGTATCGATTTGACGAACAATCATAGACTCTGCCCAAGTTGGGTCTTTAATGATACCTTGTTTTACTTTTGTATATACAACGATATATTTCGCTAATGGGCCAACCTCTGCAGTTTTACCTTTGAATGTTGGGGATTTAATCCAAGAATATTTTTTATCTTCATCAAGGAATTCCCATTTTTCTTTTGTACCAGATTTAGGACCTGTAAACTTAGGATCTGTAACACCTTCGATAGGATGAAGAGAACTTTTACCATCTGGATATGTGAACCAGGAGTGATCAACCTCTTCACTAAGGTATTGTGGATCCATGAAATCTTTACCTTCTAGTGGAATAAATGTAGCCTTATCCACACCTAAAGCAAAGTTTTCTACAACGCCATTGGATCGAACCACACATTTTTTATGGTAATCACCATTAGAAATGCCAGTATATGTATCATCTGGATAATCACCATAAGACATAACACGTTTTTTCGCAAGGCCACCGCCATCGACCATGCCTTTTTCAACATAGATTTTTCCAATAGCAAGTAAATCAGGCAAGTAGAAGTTACTTACTAAATCTTTAGCCAATGCAATAGATTCTTCTACCGCAGCAAGACGTGCTGTATTGATAGGCGCATTCATATCATTCATAGAAATGGAACATGGCATACCACCAACAATATAATGTGGATGTGGGTTTTTACCACCAAATACAACGTGAGGAATTACGATATCACGTTGACGATCAAGAATATTCAAGTAATGGGATACGGCCATTAAGTGAACCTCTGGTGGCAACAAATTATAATCAGGATGATCCCACCATTGAGCAGCGAAAATGCCCAACTGACCAGATTCAACAATCTTCTTAACCTTTTGTTGTACCGCTGCAAAATATGCAGTAGTCGCTTTAGGGAACTCTTTAGGATATGCAGAGTCTTTAGATGCCGTTTCAGCTGGTGCCAAGCCACCTACATTATAGGTTGTTAAAATTTCATTTTGTAATTGAGCTGTCTTCGCAGGGTCTGCACTCAACGCTGCTATAGGACTAACCCAATCAAGAGCATGCAAGTGATAAAAATGCACAATATGGTCATGTACATCTAAAGAGCTATGCATGATGTTACGAATATAGTTTGCATTTTTAGGAATGGTAATACCAAGTGCATCCTCTACAGCACGTAACGCTGCCAACGCATGTGTTGTAGTACATACGCCACAAATACGTTGTACGAAAGCCCAAAGGTCACGAGGATCGCGATCTTTAGCAACAAGTTCGATACCGCGCCAAGCAGTACCAGAAGACAATGCGTCCTCTACCTTACCACTCGCTTCATCAACTTTTATTTCTACCCGTAAATGACCTTCAATACGGGAAATCGGATCTACTACTACGCGTTTCATTAGTGACCTCCTCCATTATTATGTTTCTTTTCATCCCATAAGCCTTCTTCTTTTAAGCGTTTTTCTTCTTTCATATCAAGAATTTTATTACGCGTAAGAGTTGCAGCACCATGAACAATAACAGCTGCAGTGGCACCAACAGCAGCTACGGTACCGATTGTATCAGCAGTTGTGATGGTTTTAGCCAATGGAATATCTGGTAAACGTTTATAGAATACGTCATTATCCCAGAAGCCCTTTTCAGAGCAGCCAATACAACCGTGACCGGATTGAATTGGGTAGGATAACCCATTCCACCAACGCAAGTTACCACAAGAATTATATGTTTGAGGTCCACGACAACCTACTTTGTACAAGCACCAACCAGATTTGGATGCATCATCGTCAAATTTTTCAACGAATAGACCAGAATCAAAGAAGGCACGACGATAGCATGTATCGTGAATACGATTGCCATAAAATTGTTTAGGACGACCTTGAGAATCAAGAGGTGGGATTTGTCCGAATAATGAATAATGCATAATTACACCAGTCATAACCTCTGGAATTGGAGGACATCCAGGAACTTTGATAATAGGCTTACCAGATACAACAGAGGATACAGATACTGTATTTGTTGGATTTGGTTTAGCCGCTTGAATACCACCCCAAGATGCGCAAGAACCATATTCAATGATTGCTGCTGCACCTTTAGCCGCTTCTATTAAGGACTCTTTAAATGTACGTCCACCTACTGTACAGTAAACACCATCTTCATCAAGTGGTACGCCACCTTCAACAGCCAAAATATATTTGCCGGCTTTTTCTTTAATGATTTTCTCTAAATGTTCTTCTAATGGTGCACCAGATGCAGCCGCCAAAGTATCATCATATTCAAGGGAAATCATGTTCAAAATTACATCGGATGTAAACGGAGAAGATGAACGAATGAATGATTCACTACAACCAGTACATTCATGACCATGTAACCAAATTACTGTAGGCAATTCAGTTGTTTCAGCTGCCTTAACAACGGTGTCTAACATCGTTGGTGGCAAACCGAGAATAGCGGTGAGTGCTACACAGGATTTCATAAATGTGCGTCGACTCAAACGTCGCTCTTGGAAGAGTGTCCATAAACTGTTTATACGATTCTTCACGGAATATAGCCTCCTTACAACAACTTTGCGCAATATATCAATATTACTTAATGAACTACAACCATTATGATAATAATCATACTATGATAATTAATTTTAATATTCAATATATCATAGATATTATGATAACAATCATATTCTTACAACTTTATTATATCACTTAATAACTGTTAAAACTACAGATTTTAAATAAAAAAACTGTATACAAGAAAATTTATTCAACTTGTATACAGCCTTGTATTATATGATATTGTAAAAAATTTCAATTATCACTAAATTAGATAACTTCCTTGATTAGAGACTCAAGCACGTCAGCTTTTTTGTAACCTACAAGGGAATCAAGCATTTTGCCATCGCGATAGAATACCATGGATGGAATGCCATCGATGTCTTCTTTCAATAAAATACCACGAAGATTTTTATCTTCTGCATCAACGCTGAAGAATTCTACTTGCCCTTCGAAGCGTTCTGCCACTGCTTCTACCTCTGGACGCATAACAGTACAAGGTTCGCACCAAGCAGCCCAAAAATCAACAATAGCTAAACCTTTAGAGCCAAGTACTTTTTCATCAAATTCTTGTACACTAGTAATCGCTGTAATTGCCATGAAGTTCTCCTAACAAAGATCTACAATCTTATATACTACTATAAATTATATCCTAAATATGGAAGCAAGCAATCAATAAGCCGAGTTCTGTTCCGCTTGCACGGTGACGATTATCTTTCTAGGCGTACAGTCGCCTGCACGCTCGAGCGACACAACCCGGAAGGTAGGCGGGACCACCCTTAACCCTTCCCTATTCGGTCTTGCTCCGGATGGGGTTTACCGAGCCAGCCTGTTACCAGACTGCTGGTGAGCTCTTACCTCACCTTTCCACCCTTACCACTGACGTGGCGGTTTCCTTTTCTATGGCACTTTCCCTAAGGTCACCCTCGCCAGACGTTATCTGGCATCCTGCCCTATGGAGCTCGGACTTTCCTCGAGTCATATGGACTCGCAACCGTCTTTCATACTTGCTTCAATTCAGTTTATCATAGCTACGCTATTTGTTGCAAGAAAATGCAACATTATAAAAAGAAGAAATCATTTTGCTCTGTGAAAGCTTTAACAGGAATAGAAAGACCTGTTCCGAGCAAATAGTCTCGCAAACCATCAGCTACAATAGATTCTGTACCAAAATGCCCTGCATCAACCACAAGCAATCCAAGCTCTTTAGCTAATTGTGCATCATGATATTTCACATCGCCTGTAACATATGCGTCTACATGCAAGCGAGCTGCATCCTTAATAAATTCAGCACCGGCACCAGAACATAGTGCTATGGATTGAATTTCTTTAGGCGCTATGCCAGCAAAACGAATATTAGCCAATGGTAAAGCTTCTTGTACCCATTCACGGAAGGTATCTAAATTTAATGCATTTGGCAAGCGGCCAACTCTACCTAAATACTGAGTAGACGCTGTAGGATCTACTAAGGACACAACTTCATAAGCCACTTCTTCATAAGGATGTGCTGCTTTCATAGACTCAATCACTTGGCTTAAATGAGTACCATCTACGATAGCATTCACTTGTACCTCAGGTGCCACCGTTAAGACACCGGCTTCACCGATGACAGGATGAGACGCTTCATTACCGATGAAGCGTCCTTCACCGTGAAGACTAAAGCTACAGTGCTCATAGTTGCCAATTTTTCCTGCCCCTGCGACCCCCATAGCATGACGAACCGCATCAGCAGCATTTTCCGGTACAAAAGTGGTTATCTTATACAATGTATCTTCACCAGTTTTGATAAAGCCTTTAATATCTATAAGACCTAATCGTTCTGCCAACATATCATTCAAGCCACCAGGTGCAATATCAAGATTTGTATGTGCACTGTAAACGGCAATATTATGTTGAATCAGCTGATTAATCACGCGCCCTTGCGCCGTATCACAAGACAATTGTTTTAAGCCCTTAAAAATCAACGGGTGATGACTAACAATTAGATTACAGTCATGTTCAATGGCATATGAAATGGCCTCCGCTGTTACATCTAATGTAGTTAACACGCCTGTAACGATAGCATTTCTATCACCCACCATGAGGCCTACATTATCCCAAGATTCTGCATAAGAACGAGGGGCCAATTGTTCCATTAATGTAATAACTTGTTGAACTGTTGTCATAAAGCTCACTTCTTTCTATCTTCTAAAAGTCCGTGCAGAAATTTTACTTCACGCTCTAAATCCTTATATTTATCTGTATGGCTCAATTGCGCAGTCATACCGTCTAGTGCACATTGTCGTTGATATATTAAGTACTCAATATATTTCGTCCAAAGTGATGGTCGTTCCTGTTCTAAAAGAGCACCTACAGACCATAATAACGAATCCTCTGGTAATGATTGATAAACATCTATGTATTCAGTCATGCCCGTATACGCTTCTACCTGATCATTACGCACTGCTAAAAATGCAGTGTATAGCTTTCCTGCATCTTCAACGATGATTTCAAGGACGATAACATAGCCCTTTTGTACCATATATTGACGTAATTCTTTTTGTCCATTCTGTGGTTGTAATACGTAGAACTCTAAAGACTCTGGACCAGCGTCTACAATATCGCGCATGAGGTATCCACCCATACCACAACAGATGGCACCATTTAATTCGCCCTTCTCTGTTACCTTTAGACCATCCCCTAATCGACAATCTACTTTAGAAGTTAATCCACAAGATTGAACATATTCTTTTGCAGATTCTAAAGGTCCTTTATGCACGTCGCCAGCAATAACAAATTCAGCACGATTACGGTTGATGAGTTCTACTGCTAAATATCCATGATCAGTACCAATATCAGCTATAGCATGAGCTTTTGGTACGATTGAAAACACCGCCTCTAAGCGATCCATCATAGGTCTAGGTTCCATAATTCCTCTATTATTATATATATAAAAATAACCGCCCTTGAATCCTCAAGGACGGTAGATATCAACATAATTGGTGGGCCCACCTGGGATCGAACCAGGGACCGACCGGTTATGAGCCGGTTGCTCTACCCCTGAGCTATAGGCCCACAGTTAGTTTCTAGCTTATTAATTATACCGAATAGGCTAGTACTAAGTCAAGGCACACCGTATTTCTATGACTGTTTCATGAGCATAAAACGATGAATCATATTGTCTTCGTTAAACACACCTTTTGTAGCCAGTGTCGTCGTTTGACTATTGGTAGATTTAATGCCCCGTGCACTCATACAGCTATGAGAGGATGTAATATGAACGATCACATCTTCAGAGCCTGTTGCTAAAGAGATTACTTCAGCTATATCTTCTCCGATTTTCTCTTGCAATTGCAAACGCTTACAGCACATTTCTGCAATGCGAGGAATCTTAGATAAGCCAATAACTCGACCTTTCGGAATGTAACCGATACTAATACTCATATCATACATAAGCGCCATATGATGCTCGCAATGAGAGAAGCAAGTAATATCCTTTACTACTACCATTTGATTTGTATCAACTGCAAAGGTCTTGCCATACATCTCAGCAATCTCAGCATTTGTATACTGAATCCCTTCATATACTTCTTCCATCATTTGTGCTACGCGCTTTGGTGTTTCCTGTAAGCCTTCTCGGTTAGGGTCCTCTCCCAAGGCTTCTAGCAATTGATATATAAGTGATTCTATTTTTTCTGTATCCATATTTTCCCCTTTATATCAAGATGTCATCATACCTCAATGCATCATACTATGATTACATAGGATACTGATTCTATACATCCTAACTACACTATACACCTTTCGCATCTGGATCCCATACAAATTTATGGATTTGCAATTGGAATCGTACATTCTGTAAATTATATGTTTTCATATAATCGATAATGGATGCTGCTTCAATTTTACCCCACACAGGGGATACATAAATTTGAGCCTTTGTAGGATGTTCCTTAATGATACGACGCATACAGTCCAAGTCCTCTACAGAACCTACTACAAATTTAATAAGATCTTGTCTTGTAGAAACTTTGAATATATCTAAATCCATAGACTCTTCTGCCAAAGATGATGGCGTCTTGTAATCGTAGGTAAACCACACATTGTCTCTGTGAAAGCTCGGTATAATGGTACCATTCGTTTCAATATTGAAATCGTAAGGACTTTCATCAGCTAATACACCTTGAGTGCCTTCAGATAATTCATTTCTCACAGTCGATTTTTTAACAGTACACGGTTTATCCTCTAGTTTAGTAGATTTACGACGATTTAATTCATCGATTAACTCCACTACAGCAGCTTCTTGTAATAGTGGCTCACCACCAGTTATGGTAATTCGATGATTGCCTAAACTTTCAATAGCATCAGCTACCTCTTGTACGGTCATATCTGTGAAAGTACTATCAATGCCATAACTATAGGTGGTATCACAATATGAACAGCGGATATTGCAGTCATGAAGACGCAAGAATGTTGTCAATAAACCTTGTCGAATACCTTCCCCATCAATGGAGCCGAAAATCTCAATCACGTTCATAAATAGCTGTGTTTCCTTCAGACTCTTGAACTTCTACTTTAAAACATTTCGGGCCTAACTCATCGGCAATCCATTTCGCCATATTTTCAGCCGTAGGATTAATGTCACCTAATACATCATTGATATGACGATGATCTAAGCGGCCGTGAATCTTTTCTTTAATAATAGTAAAGTCAATAACCATGCCATTATGATCTAATTCTTCAGAACGAGCATGGACAGTAATAATCCAATTATGACCATGTAGATTTTGACACTTGCTAGGATAATCTAGTTTTAATTGATGAGATGCACTTACCTCTAAACGTTTAGTAACTGTAAACATTATATCTCCTAAATCCTTCATTACATTTCAATATATTACTATCAGATTATATCGATGATTCTATAATTGTATAACTATAGTTCTAGTAAAGCTAATAGAGTTAATAGAACTAATAGAACTATTATAAGTAATCATATTTTTAAACATTATCAACCTTTATTATAACACAAAAGGGCTGTAACACAGTGCTAGAGAACACTGCATTACAACCCTTAAAAGATTTAACATCTTATAAGAAGTCTTTAATTTTATCGCGTTTACCGCGGTTACGCAATTTAGTAAGCGCCTTACCTTCGATTTGGCGGATACGTTCACGAGTAACATTGAAGTGTTGACCCACTTCTTCTAATGTACGAGGTTTACCATCCTTCAAACCAAAGCGCAAGATCAATACTTGTTGCTCACGGTCAGTTAAACATGTAAATACATCTTCAATTTGTTCTTGTAATAAGATGTAGCTAGCTGCATCGTCTGGAGCAATAGCATCTTGGTCCTCAATAAAGTCTCCCAAGTGAGAGTCTTCCTCTTCACCAATTGGAGTTTCCAATGATACTGGCTCTTGTGCGATTTTTTGAATTTCACGCACGCGCTCTACCGTAATGCCCATACCTTCTGCGATTTCTTCTGGTAATGGTTCACGACCTTTATCTTGCAATAATTGTCTGGAAATACGAATCAATTTATTGATTGTTTCTACCATATGTACAGGAATACGAATCGTACGAGCTTGGTCCGCAATAGCACGAGTAATAGCTTGACGAATCCACCATGTAGCATATGTGGAGAATTTATAACCCTTTGTATAATCGAACTTATCTACAGCTTTAATAAGGCCCAAGTTACCTTCTTGAATCAAATCCAAGAATAACATGCCGCGACCTACATAACGTTTTGCAATACTTACAACTAAGCGCAAGTTAGCATCTACCAATTTTTTCTTAGCCTTTTTGGCAAGTTGAATATCTTTATATGTAGCATCTTCTGCTGCGCCAGCTTCAATTTGCTTTGCTAAAACGATTTCTTCATCTGCAGAAAGCAATGGGACACGACCAATTTCCTTGAGATACATACGTACAGGATCATCAATGTTAACACCAGAGTCTACACTTAAATCGATGGAGATATTCTTTTCATTAGGAGTATCTTCTTCATCCTCTTCTTCTGGTTCTATTGGCTGAGCGTCCGCATCCTCACTGTCGATATCAGCCACTACTTCAATATTTAATTTACCAAATGTAGTATAAATATCGTCTAATTGTTCCGCAGTAAGTCCAGTTTGCTCATGAAGAGCATCTGAAATCTCTGATTGTGTCAACACGCCGGTTTTTCGGCCTTTTTCAAGAAGTTGTTCTACAATCTCCTCTATTTGACTTTTTTGTACTTTCTTAGCCACAGCGCTCTCCTTCTTACATTATATTACTTAGACCATTCTCTAATTAAGTTCTGTATTTCCTGACACTTATGTAATTCGCTAATAAATGTCGAATCTCCTGCCCGTTTTAATTGATCCGCCATAATTGAATGCGCTTTATACTGTTCACGCAATGAATGAAGCCTTATCTTACGGATTAATCCAGGCACTTGTACCTTATATTCATCGTCACTCATAACAACCAATCTAGAGTAAATATCATACTCCGATGGGGATAAAACAGATTGAATGGCAGTATCATCTAGACGACCTTCTTGTTTAAATAAGGTGAATATCTTTTCTATTATACCTCGATATTCAATTTTTTCAAAGTCTTCTAATGGCAAATAGCTCATCATATGTTGTAACACTTCACCATCTGTAAAGGCTAAGGACAATAATTTTTCTGCATCACCTTTAGGTAAATCCTGTGTTGGCAACGGTGCAGACGCAGTATCAACCAATTCAATTTGTCCTTTTTTTACATAGTCTCGGAAATATCTAAAAATACTACTATTATCAAGCCATAGTGGTAATGCCAATGTCTTTAGAGCATCATCCCGTTGTGTTTGACTATCTATATTAGCAATATATGGGAATACATCAGCCATAACAGCTTGCTTCCCTTCCGTATCATTTGTGTCGTGTTTAATTAAAGACTCACTTAATAAATAATCAAGAGGTTTAACCGCTTTAGCTACTAAATCTTTAAATGCTTGTCCTCCATGATTACGTACATAATCATCTGGATCCTTACCATCTGGCATAGCCAGAACACGCACCTTAAAGTCCGTATTTTGTAATAATTCTATAGCCCTAGCTGCTGCTTGACGACCTGCTCCATCCATATCATAGGCCAGCACAATTTCATCAGCCTGCCTCATTAAGATATGACCATGATCTCGTGTATAAGCCGTCCCCAAGGATGCTACTACATTAGTAACACCATGGTTATGGGCAGATATAACGTCCATATACCCTTCTACAAGGATAGCCTGTCGCTCTTGACGAATAGATTTATAAGCCTTATCAAAGGCAAATAATAGTTTTCCCTTTTCAAAGATGGCTGATTCTGGTGAGTTTAAATATTTTGGCGTGCTGTCATCCATAACACGACCACCAAAGGCAACTACTCGACCTTTACCATCCATAATAGGAAACATAATTCGGTTTCTAAAGAAATCGTAAAACTGTCCCTTTTGGTTTTTACGGACCAAATTCAACTCCAAGAGAATAGAATCATCGATACCACGTTCGTGAAAGGCGCGATACAACTTATCCCAACCATCTGGAGCAAAGCCTAATTTAAATTTTTCAATCGTATCTTTTGTAAGGCCCCTTTTTTTTAAGTAATCAAGGCCCACCTTACCAATCGATGTTTGAGTAAGGCAGTTATGGAAAAATGTAGCCGCTAATTCTGAAGCTTCATATAATTTTTTTCGTCGTTCATCTCGAGCTCGTTGTTCTGGTGAAAGTTTTGCCTCCGGCAAGGGAATATTAGCACGATTTGCAAGCCGCTCTAGAACCTCTACAAAGCTTAAATGCTCTAGTTCCATGAGGAATTTAATGACATTCCCCGATGCATGACAGCCAAAACAATAATAAAAGCCCTTTTCAGGGGCAACACTAAAGGACGGCGTCTTTTCATTATGAAATGGACAACAACCCCAATAGTTCTTGCCCCGTTTCTTTAAAGCTACATGCTCGGATATTACAGATACAATATCATTTGCATCTTTGATTTGTTCAATCAATTCATTTTCAAAATATCTGCTCATAGCCAACGCCTCCTTCCCCATATATATATATTAATTCGATATACAAATAAAAAATCCTCTATTTGTAAAAGATTTTAATTAGTTAAATTATTAAATTAATACAAAAATCAAATACGAATCATAAGAATCCTTATCTATGAAACTAAATACATAAGGATTCCTATACGCCGTATTAAACGATACCATTACCAATATTTTGATAATAATAGGCTGCAATGAAATCATTGCAGCCTATACTTATCGCTTATAGCATATTATTTTGCGTAATCCACAACGCGAGTTTCACGAATAATTACGACCTTAATTTGGCCTGGATATTCGAGTTCAGACTCGATGCGTTTTACGATATTCCGAACAAGTAATGTAGACTCAGCTTCATCAATCTTATCCGGTTTTACTACAACGCGAATCTCACGACCTGCTTGAATAGCAAAGCATTTTTCAACGCCTTCGAAGGATTCAGCGATTTCTTCCAATTTAGATAAACGTTTTAAGTAGTTTTCTAATGTTTCTCGACGTGCTCCTGGACGAGCCGCAGAGATAGCATCAGCAGCTGCTACTAATACAGCTTCTACAGATTGGAACTCTTCATCACCATGATGAGCGCCAATGCAGTTAATTACTGCTGCGCTTTCACGATATTTACGAGCCACATCAACACCGATTTGAACATGAGAACCTTCAAGTTCACGGTCTAATGCTTTACCAATATCATGGATCAAACCACCTCGTTTAGCCAATGTTACATCACAGCCTAGTTCAGCCGCCATCAAACCTGCTAAATGAGATACTTCAATAGAATGTTTCAAAACGTTTTGACCGTAACTAGTACGATATTTCAAACGACCTAAAATCTTAACAATTTCAGGATGTAAGCCATGAACATCAGCTTCAAATGTTGCTTGTTCACCAGCTTCTTTAATAGTTTGGTCAACCTCTTTACGAGCTTTACCAACCATTTCTTCAATACGAGCTGGATGGATACGACCATCTACAATCAATTTTTCTAAAGCAATACGAGCCACTTCACGACGAATTGGGTCGAAGCCAGAAAGAATAACTGCTTCTGGTGTGTCATCGATAATCAAGTCAATACCTGTTAATGTTTCGAGTGCGCGAATATTACGGCCCTCACGACCAATAATGCGGCCTTTCATTTCATCATTAGGCAATGCCACTACGGATACGGTAGTCTCCGCCACATGGTCAGCTGCGCAACGTTGGATTGCAGAGGAGATAATTTCTTTTGCTTTTTTCTCCGCATCATCCTTAGCTTGCTGCTCCATTTCCTTAACCATAATTGCCGTTTCATGACGAATTTCTTGTTCTACATTTGTTAACAAGATATTCTTAGCTTCTTCAAATGTCATGCCAGAAATACGTTCTAACTCTGCCATTTGTTTTTCATACAAAGCTTCAATTTTTTCACGGCTTTGGGCTAAGTCAGCTTCTTTGCGATGTAAAGCTTCCTCTTTGTGTTCAATATTGTCTAATTTTTTATCCAAAGATTCTTCTTTTTGAAGAATACGACGTTCCATACGTTGAAGTTCAGAACGGCGATCTTTATTTTCTCGTTCTACATCAGAACGGAGCTTATGAATTTCTTCTTTCGCTTCTAATAAAGCTTCTTTCTTTTTAGACTCAGCTGTGCGCTCACCATTTGCGATGATGCGTGCAGCCTCTTGTTCAGCTTGATTCAGTTTTCCTTCAGCAATATTTTTTCGTAAAAAATAGCCTACCCCTAGTCCAATCAGTACCATTACCACTGCAATTAGACTATACTCTAAAATCAGTCTCACCTCCTCTTAAATTCTCAAAATCGAGCTTTCATGCTCCTTTTTATGCCCTTTATGCATTAAATTATCATTTAGCCATATCATCATATAAATAAATAAGGCTATTATTAATTTTAGACTTGAAAGCCCTTTCTGTCAAGATTTTACAAGCCTGGTAAGGCCTCAGAAAAAGTACTATCTATTCATAAAAATCATTGCACACAACTTGGATAGTACTCGTTGAAAACCCTCTATATTTGAGAAAATTAAAGACTTTTACACGAGGAGTGCAGTCCTCATTGAGAATGGAACCAAACTTTTTCTCCACTACACGATAAGCAGCTTTAACTTCATCATAATCAGAGATTTCCGGAGGCACAGTAAGACCTCTAAGTTTCATCTTTTGCTTAATCATGTAGGCGCCGTATTTTTGTTCTTTCATCAAATAGTCTAATACTTGTTCAGACAGGCGCTCATCATTGATATAATCATAATCTCTAAGGCGTTCGAGGACCCGCTCAATGATTGGGTCCTCGATTTGTTTACGTCTCATTTTTTGTGTCAGTTCATAGGAACTTAGAAATCGTTGAGCTAGGAAGCGATACGCTTGATCCATAGCAGCTTGCATCGTTTCTTCACTCATGATTATACTTCTTCACTTACTTCTTCACCGATTACATCGATTTCTTCAGTGCCAACCGCTAATGTATCGCGAATAATACGATCAATCTCATCAGCGATTTGTGGATTGTCGAGCAAGTATTGTTTAGCCGCCTCTTTACCTTGGCCCATACGTTCCCCATTGTAGGAATACCATGCACCAGATTTATTGATAATTTCCATATTTGTACCAATATCGATAAGAGTACCTGCTTTAGAAATACCTTCACCATACATCAAGTCAAATTCTGCCGTTTTGAATGGAGGTGCTACTTTGTTTTTAACTACTTTAACTTTAGTGCGAGCACCTACGTTTTCGTTGTTAGCTTTAATAAGTTCACCCTTACGAACATCAAGGCGTACAGAAGAATAGAATTTCAATGCACGACCACCTGTTGTAGTTTCAGGGTTACCAAACATTACGCCTACTTTTTCACGCAATTGGTTGATAAAGATAACAACCGTTTTAGATTTGCTGATGATACCAGTCAATTTACGCAATGCTTTACTCATCAAACGAGCTTGTAAACCTACGTGAGCATCGCCCATTTCACCTTCGATTTCAGCTTTAGGAACTAAAGCTGCAACGGAGTCAACTACGACGATATCTACAGCGCCACTGCGAACAAGAGCTTCTGTAATTTCAAGAGCTTGCTCACCATTGTCTGGTTGAGAAATCAATAAATTATTGATATCTACTCCCAAGTTACGAGCATATACTGGATCCATCGCATGCTCCGCATCAATAAATGCCGCAATGCCACCTTGTTTTTGCGCTTCTGCTACAGCATGAAGTGCTACTGTTGTTTTACCAGAGGATTCTGGGCCATAGATTTCAATAACACGACCACGAGGGAAACCACCTACACCAACAGCGATATCGATAGCAAGGGACCCAGAGGAGATAACCTCTACGTTCATGCGATCTGCTGCTTCACCAAGGCGCATAATAGCGCCTTTACCAAAGTCTTTTTCAATTTGTTTTAACGCGTTATCCAACGCTGCTTGTCTGCCATCTACAGCCATTATTTTATTTCCCCTTTTCTGTTATATAAGTATACACATAATATAGTGCTAGCTCTGCTGCACTTTGTCGAATATCTTCGCGATTACCAATTAAATTAGCCTTGTGAGCTACTGTCCCATGAGGTCCAGTTACACCGAACCACACAAGACCAACTGGCTTCTCAGGACTACCGCCGCCAGGACCAGCTATGCCAGTCGTAGAAACGGCATATGTTGTTTGACCAATAGTTCGTGCTCCCTCTGCCATAGCCTTAGCGACTTGCTCACTTACGGCACCATACGTATCGAGCATGTCTTGTGGTACCCCTAGCACACGATGTTTTATGTCGTTGCTATACGAAATAACGCCACCCATGTAGTATTCACTACTACCGCTGACATTAGTCAATAACTTACCAACTAATCCAGAAGTACAAGATTCAGCAGTACTAATCGTGCTCTGCTCTTCAAGTAATACATGACCTAGTGTTTCCTCCATAGAAACAGTCAAGTCACGTCCTACACGAGCTCCTAATCGTTCTCGAATAATAGCATCCCAAGGATTGAGAACCTCATGGGCAGCCTCTAAGGTGTCAGCCTTAGCAGTAATACGAACCTCTATATACCCCTTTTTAATGAGCAAGGCAATGGTTGGATTCGATTGGTTCTTAATGAGATCCATCAAGGTATTTTCTAGATCAATTTCACGAATATCATATACGCCATAGCGATAGGAGGTAACAACACCTTGTGAACCAAATCGATTCATTAAATAAGGCACCACACTATCGTGGAACATCCCCTTCATCTCACCAGGAGGTCCTGGCAAAAGTATGTATGTAGTATCGCCATCTTCCACTACAACACCAGGCGCCACGCCTACCGGATTATGTAATACATTTGCGCCTTCAGGCAACTCAGCTTCTCGACGACTTGCATCCGGCACGGTACGTTTTACACGATCAAAGAAATGTTTAACCTCATCCATTGCCTCTTGATTAAATACAATAGGTCGTCCAATAGAATCGGCTAATACATTACGCGTAATATCTCCTTGCGTTGGTCCTAATCCGCCAGTACTAATAACGATGTCCGCTCTAGTGCTAGCTAATTGAAAGACCTCTGCCATGCGCTTAGGATTATCCCCCACTACAGATTGATGAGCAATAGTATAGCCTAATTTATTTAATTCTTGTGCTAGCCAAGATACATTTGTATTCACCGTATCGCCTAGCAATAATTCTGAACCTGTAGAAATAAGTTCTACAATCATCAGATCACCTCCATACTCGAATATATCGAAGTGTATTATTCTACAACAGTAGCGACAACGTCGTACGCAAAACCTTGTTCTACTTGTACCTTGAGAATGTCACCAGGTTGAACATCTTCACCGCAGTCCTCAATGTACATATTACCGTCTACATCAGGAGCTTGAGATTTCAAACGACCTTTTGCAAGCAATGTATTATTATCGCCTTCTTCAATTTCTTCGACCATCGCATAATCAATGGTACCTTCTAAGTCGCGATTATTTTCTTCAGAGATAGCTGCTTGAATGGACATGAGAATATGATAACGTTCGTCTTTAACCTCTTCTGGCACTTGGTCTTCACGAGCACCTGCAGGAGTACCTTCCTCTTGAGAGTAGGTAAACACGCCCATATTATCGAATTTGATTTCTTTTACAAAGTCGCAAAGTTCTTCAAATTGTTCATCTGTTTCACCAGGAAAACCAACGATGATAGATGTACGCAATGTAATATGGGTCGGTGCATTTCTAATCTTCTTAAGTAAACGTTCAATATCATTGCGATCATCACGACGATTCATTTGTTTTAAAATATCGTTATTCACATGTTGCAATGGAATATCTACATATTTACAAAGTTTTGGCTCATTAACGATAATATCTAACAATTCATCGGAGAAGAAAGTTGGATACAAGTATAACATGCGAATCCATTCGATACCTTCTACGGCAGTTAATTCCTTAAGCAATGTAGTCAACAATGGTTTACCATCATTTAGATCAATACCGTAACTAGTCGTATCCTGAGCGATAAGAACGACCTCTTTAACACCGGATGCAGCCAATCGTTCTACTTCGGCCTTAATAGACTCAATAGTACGACTGCGGAATGCACCACGCACCTTTGGAATAATACAGAAGGTACAACCATTGTTACAGCCTTCAGCAATTTTTACATATGCACTGTAACGAGGTGTAGTCTGAATGCGAGGCATACGTTCATCATAGATGTTCGTAATATTCTCCATAATACAACTACGATTGCCATGCTCAATAGCATCAACGGCTACCATAATTTGGTCCCATGCACCTGTGCCGATTAAAGCATCAATTTCAGGAATTTCTTGGAATAATTCATCTTGATATTGTTGGCTTAAGCAACCTGCTACAATAAGGCCTTTACATTTACCATCCTCTTTATATTGAGCCACCTCAAGAATAGTATTAATAGACTCGGCTTTTGCTTTCTCAATAAAGGTACAGGTATTTACAACGATAAGATCTGCTTCGCTTAGGTCCTCTGTAATCGTATAGCCATTATCTTTCAATAAGCCTAACATTACCTCTGTATCTACTAAGTTTTTAGCACAACCTAGGCTAACATACCCTAATTTCTTACCCATTCTATATCCTTTCATAACTAGTTTATTTCTCAATTTACTTCCTGTAATAGGATCTATATAACTGAGTTACTCCTTGCGGAAGCGCACTTGGCTAACCCAGTGATTTAACAATAACTTTTTACCATCTATAGTGTAACCACCATTAACAGGCCATAAAATTAACTCGTGCCCCAATGAGTCTTTTGGCTCATCCATTTCTGGATTCGTAAACATATAGGTGAAATTATTTTCAACCATATATTTTGCAGTCTTTATAGATAACAACCAATTAATAAATTCAACGCTATCTGCTTTATGTTTTGAATTTTTTAATACAGCAGCGCCAGTTACATAATAAGATGTTCCATCTGTTGGGTATATAACCTTAATCGGATATCCATGACGAGTATATTGGGCCGCATCAGACAAATTACCAATGCCGATATTAGACTCTCCTAACGCAGTTAAGCGAACTGGAGTAGACAAGAACTTGGCATGTTGTATTATATGTGGCTTTAAACTATATAAATAGTTCAGTGCCTCAGGCTCGCCTCTATATTCCACCATGTTATATAACAAATTAGCTGCATTTTGGGATGCTACAAAATCGGTCATCACAATAGACCAATCACCTTGTTTTCCCAATGTATCCCAAGTAGTAATATATTTACCTATCCCATTGTAGAAGGTGTCATTTTGAACAAATACAATAGGATCATACCAAAGACCTACCCAATACCCATTTATATCTTTTAGATTATCACGTACTTCGTCAATTCTCTCATTAACGATAGGTGCATATTTCCCTGCATTTGCCCCTACAACGAGATTATCTTCAGAGGTAAGTACCAGATCACCAGATGTATCAGCTACATTTGAAGCCGACCGTTGGGCCATTTGCTCTTCTGTAAGAGGCAAAACTGTAACTTTTACATTTTTCTCCTCTTCATAACGATCGGCAAGCAATGTAGTTATATTGTTCGGCAAGTCTGTATAAACTGTAATTTCACCACGAACAGGTTCTTTTGCATGTTCTAACTGTTCTTGATGGTAAAAGTTTACGCCATAGGTTAACATTCCTATAACAAATAGGGCTAAAACGCCCGGAGCAATCCACCGTTTCATATATGCCTCCTATAAGACATAAAGTATTCCCAAACCAGAATAGACAAAGCTATTCTCCATTATTAACGACTACCACGTCCTCGATTACTATTAGATGGGCGACTTTTGGTCATGCCATTACGAGAGGGTCTACCCTTACTACTTTTCTCACTAGACTGACGTCCGTTGCGACGATCATTATTCTTCCCACTATTACGAGAACCACTAGATTGACTAGTACGATTAGTACGACCAATTGGGCGTGGAGGAATCAAACATTCAGGTCCAAACCCTATTAAGTCACGTCGATTAGCTTCAATGAGCGCCTCTTTTACAAGGTCATAATTTTCAATATTTTTATATTGCATTAAAGCCCGCTGCTTAGCTTTATCTCTACCTTTTTTTGCAACATATACAGGTTTTCCATCCAGTGGGTTAATGCCCGTATAGTACATACATGTCGATAAACTTCCCGGCGTAGGAATAAAGTCTTGCACTTGTTCTGGATACATATGTTGATCACGTAAGAACTCGGCTAATTCAATAGCATCTTCCAATGCACAACCTGGATGAGAGCTCATAAAATATGGTACTAAATATTGCTTCTTACCAAGATTTTTATTGGCCTCTTCAAACCAAGATTTGAAGGTGAGGAACTCTTCCTTACCAGCTTTGCCCATCATATTGGTAACGCGTTTAGAAACATGTTCTGGCGCTACTTTTAATTGTCCACTTACATGAAATTCACAAAGCTCGCGGACAAAATCTTTATTGTTATCCGCTAGAACATAGTCATAACGCAAGCCAGAACGAACAAATACCTTTTTTACGCCTTTTATCTTGCGTAATTTACGGAGTAAAGCAATATAGTCATCATGGTTTGTATTTAGATTTTCACAAGGCTCTGGAGCCGCACAAGTACGACCTTTACAAGCACCATATACAGCTTGTTTGTCACAAGCTAAATGACGGAAGTTCGCTGTAGGGCCCCCAACATCATGAATATATCCTTTAAAGTTAACCATATTAATCATAGTTTGAGCTTCATCAAGTAAAGACTCATGACTACGATTTTGGATGATACGACCTTGATGATTTGTTATTGCACAGAATGAACAGCTACCAAAGCATCCCCGTTGACTTACAAGGCTAAACTGTACTTCGCTTAATGCTGGTACGCCACCCTTATCATCATATTTAGGATGCCACTTGCGAGTATACGGCAAGTTATATACGCCATCCATTTCCTCCTGCGTAAGTGGCAATGCAGGTGTGTTTTGAACAAGATATCTATCGCCATGTTTTTGTACTACTATACGACCATAGAATGGATCTTGTTCATCATACTGCATACGGAATGCATCAGCAAAAGCCATCTTATCCGCTTTAATTTCCTCAAAAGATGGACACTCAACATAGTCTATAGTAGGGATTTCCTTGGCCATATAACAAATACCACGAATAGATGGCAAGGACTCTTTAAATCTATCTTGATCTAACGCATCAGCTAATTCTACAATTTGAAGTTCACCCATACCATAAATGAGTACATCAGCCTTTGAATCAACTAAAATAGAACGACGCACAGTATCTGACCAATAATCATAATGACCAAATCGGCGTAAGGACGCCTCTATGCCACCGATAATAAGAGGCACATCACTGTAAGCCTCTTTCATACGATTCGCATATACCAAGGTAGCTCGATCTGGGCGATGGCCCGCTTCACCACCTGGAGAATAGTCATCTTGTCGACGAATTTTCTTTGCCGCCGTAAATTTATTAAGCATTGAGTCTAGATTCCCTGCCGTAACAAGGGATGCTAGACGCGGTTTACCAAGTTTTTTGAAAGCCTCTACATCATTCCAATCTGGTTGATCTATAATGCCTACACGATACCCTTTGGATTCTAAGTATCTGCCGATAACTGCAGGTGCAAAGGAAGGATGGTCCACATAGGCGTCCCCACTAATGAGGACAAAATCTAATTCGGCCCAACCGCGTTTCTTCATATCCGAAGGTTCTGTTACTAAAAATCTATCCATTAATTGAATAAATGCCTTTCTTTCCTTTTATTAGAAAAGGAATAACCATAGTAAAAATAATGCCATACAGAATAAAATAATGCCTAAAATAATGCGTTCTTGTACGATAGAACGTTGACGTTTACGTTGACGCGTTTCTAAGGACATACGCTTTTTGGATGTTTGGTATTCAACGAATTCACTTTGCACCAAATTTGGCGCCGCTTGTGCCTTCTGACGCGTCACAGAACGCAAGGAAAACGTATCTATATCACCTACTTGACTTTGGTAGGCTTTTACCAAGCGATCCCCATCAAGATCTAAATAATTACCGTAATTACGAATAAAGCCTTTTACGTAGACCTGACCAGGAATGATGTCATACTTACCATCTTCGATAGCTTCCAAATAGGTTGTTTTAATGTGCAGTACTTGCTCCACATCTTTAAAGGTTAAATTACGTCTTACTCGTTCACGTCGTAATTCTTCGCCTAATTCAGCCATTTTCGTTCCTCTCTTAATCTACATAATACTCATATCGTAATCATTTAATTATTGCTCATCATTGGAGTCTGAGAAATATCGCGCCTTAGCTTGTTCAGGGCTCATCAAAATCTCTCGAGCCTTACTGCCCATACTAGGACCAACAATTTTAAGGTCTTCCATCGTATCAACAAGGCGAGCCGCACGAGTATACCCAATGCGGAATCGACGCTGTAACATAGACACAGAAGCTTGACCAGATTCCATAACGAGATTAACAGCACGTTCTAATAATTCATCGCGGTAGATATCATTTTCTTCTGATGATTCTTTTTCGGTTTCCTTCTCAGCCTCTTGTGTAACAGTATCGTCATATTCTGGTTCACGTTGAGCTTTTACAAATTCCACAAGATGTTCTACCTCATCATCAGAGATAAACGCACCTTGTACACGAATTGGTTTATTAGCACCAATTGGAGCAAATAGCATATCCCCTTTACCAAGTAATTTCTCAGCACCCGCCATATCGAGAATAGTACGGGAGTCAATTTGAGAACCTACTGCAAAGGAAATACGGCTAGGTACATTGGCCTTAATAGAGCCTGTAATAACGTTGACAGAAGGACGTTGCGTAGCAAGTACCATGTGAATACCTGCAGCACGCGCCATTTGTGCTAAGCGACTAATAGATTCTTCAATATCATCAGGAGCAGTCATCATAAGGTCAGCTAACTCATCGATAATTAATACAATCAAAGGCATAGCCGCCTTAGGGTGTGCTTCGTTATAGCTCTTAATATCGCGTTTGCCAGATGCTGCAAAAGCTTTATAACGAGCCTCCATCTCACGAACAGCCCACCGCAATACAGCGGCTGCTTTTTTCATATCTGTTACAACTGGCACCATCAAATGAGGAATGCCATTGTAGATAGACAATTCAACCATCTTAGGGTCGATTAATAAAAGCTTAACCTCTTCTGGTTTACGACTAAATAGAATACTTGAAATCAAAGTATTTACACATACAGATTTACCAGAACCAGTAGTACCTGCTACAAGCAGGTGAGGCATCTTTGCAAGGTCAGTAATAACAGGCTTACCTGCAATATCCTTGCCAAGACCTACAGGAATACCCCCACGAGCGTCCTTGAAGTCACTACAATCAAGAACATCACGCAAATGAACGGCCTCTGTCGTCTTATTAGGAACCTCGATACCGATGGCGGATTTACCAGGGATTGGAGCCTCCATCCGAATATGTTGAGCCGCTAAGTTTAAGGCGATATCATCAGTTAAATTGACGATGCGGCTAACCTTTACACCTGGTGCAGGTTCAATTTCGTAGCGTGTAACAGTTGGACCTTGTGTAGCATTAACGACCTTAGCAGTAATACCAAAGTTACTCAATACATTTTCAAGCATCATTGCATTTTGAGCTACTTCTTCACCATTGCTTTGACTCCCCTTCCCTTTCGCCAAAATATCAAGGCTTGGGAAATGATAAGGTCTATCATAGGTACGATGAATTTGACCATCTTTAGATACTGCTACTTGTGCTGTATCTTCTGTAGTACTAATAGTAGATGGTACTTGTAAACTCATACCAGACATACCAGCACCAGCACTTACAGAACTTGCTGTAGCACCTGTTCCAGGTACAGCAGAAGCTATGGCAGCGTGATTAGTTTCCAATGGACCAATCGTTGTATTTTGATATGTAAACTTTGGTTGTTCCTCATGATTATTCTCTACTGATTCAGATTCATCTGTATATCCTTCGTCTGGAGTATATGTATAATCCTCATCTGGAGTATATACATAGTCATCACCTGTAGATCTACTAGCATCAGAAAATTGATCAAAATCATCTGCATCATAAGACTTCGCATCACCAGCATCTTCAGAAACATTCGCCAATTGTTCCGCTGCACGGTTGCGCGCTTCTATTTCAGCCAATTCTTTCCAAGATGTAGGAGCCTTTGGAGATTCTACAGTCGTCACTGTATCCACCATAGGTTCATTATCTATAACCGCACTCGTTTCAAAGTTATCTCGATCGGTAGTGATACCTCGTTTTTCAAGTGTATCTAACGCTTGATCTGCAGCATCAGCAAAGCGTGTATCCTTTTCCCTGTTATACGCTTTCCGTTGTTCTGCAGCTTCTTTACGTTGTTCATTCCAATCTTCAAAGACCTCTTTAGCTACAGCGACCTTCTCAGCAGCCACTTCTTTAGCTACATCTAAACCTACTTGTGTTTTATCTGCTGCCTTTTGCAAGCCACTTCGCAAAGATAAACGAGTGATTAGAATACCAAAGGCTAATAATAAGAATACATCTAAAATGATAGCCCCTAGCTCACCTAATAGAGTACGAAGGAATGTAGCGATAGCACCACCTACTACACCACCTTGGTCAGCCAATTGTGTTGTGATTAATTCCTGCCCCTCAGGAACGCGCCACAATGGAACAAGGGCTAGCAAGAATAGGAAGAACAAAGTCATTACAACACCCCGTTTAGTAACGGAAATAAATGTTCCTTTATACAATAATCGCCAGCCGATCCAGAACACACCAAGGCAAGGAATAATACCACCTAGGCCAAAACCATAACGGAATATACCTGTTAAAATCTGTCCTACAAGACCGAGTTCAAACCCAAAGAATCCGAGCAAGGAAATAACTGCAAAGGCAATTACAATTAAGCCTTTAACTTCGCTGCGCAAGGAAAACCCTTGAGACTTAGTTTGCTGTTTTGTACTTGTTCGCTTTCGTCGTGTATTGCGTTTTTTGGTGGAAGTTTTTTCTTCTGCCATAAATCTATACAAACCCCTTACTTATATAACACTACTGTAAATTAACTTATCATTATATTATAGCATATATCGAAGTATTTAGTTAGCTTTTACGCCGTTTCTCCCAGTCACAAAGTAACTGTTCTTCCTTGCCCCTTTTAATACCGTTGTAGTACGAAGCATCCATAAGAGGTGTTGGTAGATACTGCTGTTTTACATAGCCATTTGGATAGTTGTGGGCATACTTATAGGTGTTCCCATGACCTAGCTTGCTAGCCCCACTATAATGACTATCTTTTAAATGATCTGGCACCTGTCCACAATCCTTGTGGCGCACATCGGCAATTGCTGCATCGATAGCCAAATAAGCAGAATTACTTTTCGGTGCTAATGCTACATAACAAGCCGCTTCAGACAATATGATACGAGCCTCCGGAAATCCTACCATATGAGCCGCTTGAGCCGCTGCATTGGCTAGAATTAAAGCTTGCGGATCTGCAAGGCCTACATCCTCAGCTGCACATATTACGATACGACGAGCAATAAAATTAGGATCCTCCCCCGCTTCAATCATACGTGCCAAATAATGCACCGTCGCTTGTACATCAGAGCCACGCATACTTTTAATAAAAGCAGAGATTGTATCGTAGTGGCTGTCACCCTTTTTATCATATGTGTAAATTCTACGTCCCACAACTTTTTCAAGAACCTCTATGGTTATAGTCCCTTCATCCGGTACCATAGCTGCAGCCTGTTCTAAAATATTCAAAGCCATACGACCGTCGCCATTAACGAAAATTCCTACATCCTCTAGCACTTCATCGGTTACTTGTAAACGGCGTTTACCAAGGCCTACCTCTTCATCTGTAATAGCACGACGCAAAATTTGACCAATCGCCTTTGGTGTCAAAGCCTCCAATGTTATGAGTCGCAAACGGGATAAGAGCGGTCTATTAACCTCAAAAAACGGATTTTCTGTGGTGGCACCAATGAGGATAATCGTGCCATCTTCTACACAAGGTAATAACACATCTTGTTGGCTTTTATTGAAACGGTGGATTTCATCGAGAAATAATATAGTTCTTTGTTGTAATGACCGTACGCGCTTACGAGCATCCTCTATGATGTTACGCAACTCACCTATACCAGCATTGGTAGCATTTAAATTTACAAAATGACTATTACTTACCTTAGCAATGATACCTGCTAGCGTAGTTTTTCCCGTTCCACAAGGCCCATAAAAAAGCATAGATGGTATGGTATCCTTCTCTACCATAGCTCGTAAGAAGGTCCCCTTCCCTACGGCCTTCTCTTGACCGTATAAATGATCCAACTTGGTAGGACGCATACGCACAGGAAGTGGCTCATATGCATTTGTAGGCTCTAAATCAAACAAACTATCCATTCTATCACCTCAATTCACAGTATCTAAACTATTAATATCCACATTTCTAAACCATTGATGTTCTCATTATATGTCATTTTTACACGCAAAAAAGCCCCACCATGCCGTAATGTACCGCGTTTTGATCCTGCTTAGGGCAGGTGGGTGTCCTCCTCATCCTGCAGTTGTCCCATAAGGGCGTAACGTTCAGACGAGAGTTCGGACTCCCGAAGTAAATGTGTTGGCTCAAAACTGCGATATCACACGCACATGGCAGGGATATCTTATACATAAATAGTATCAGAAAGATTGGTAATAAACAAGTCTTGACATTTGAATTTTAATCAATTCTTGCCTATGTTTTTACACCAAAGATTGTTCTTCTTCTTCCTCGATATCTGGTTTAATATGCAACTCTTTTAATTGTTTAGGTTCTACTTCAGATGGCGCTTGGCTCATAACATCAGAAGCAGATTGAGTTTTAGGGAATGCGATTACGTCGCGGATAGATTGACGTTTTGCCATCAACATAACAAGACGATCAAGGCCAAATGCACAGCCTGCATGAGGAGGTGCACCATATTGGAATGCATCAAGCATGAAGCCGAATTTGGATTTTGCTTCTTCTTCAGACAAGCCAATAGCTTTGAATACTTTTTCTTGTACATCAGATTGGTAAATACGCAAGGAACCGCCACCGATTTCAACACCGTTCAATACCATATCATAAGCGATTGCTTTTACACTACCAGGATCGGATTCTAATTTATCAAGGTCTTCATGACGAGGCATTGTGAACGGATGGTGCATTGCAACATAACGTTTTTCATCTTCGTTATATTCGAACATAGGGAAATCAGTTACCCATGTGAATGCCAATTTATCTGGATCAATCATGTTCATACGACGGGCCATTTCAAGGCGCAATTCGCCCAATGCACGTGCTACAGTTGCTGGTTTATCAGCAATCATCAATACGAGGTCGCCACCTTTAGCGCCCATTTTTTCACCGATGTTGCGGATTGTATCTTCACCTAAGAACTTCATGATTTGAGACTTGATAGAACCATCTTCGTTGAAGCAAGCCCATGCAAGACCTTTTGCACCATAACGGTTTACATATTCAACGAGATCATCAAGTTCACGACGAGGAATACCAGCATCGCCAGGTACTACGATACCTTTAACTACGCCACCATTGTCGATAACAGAACGGAATACTTTAAATTCTGTATCCTTTACAAGATCAGTTACATCAGTAAAGGCCATGTCGAAACGAAGGTCTGGTTTATCAGAACCATATTTATCCATTGCTTCATCCCATGTAATGCGAGGCATAGGCAATGTGATTTCTTTGCCCAATGTAGTTTTAAATACATGAGCAACCATTTCTTCAAGCATGGAGTAAATGTCTTCTTCATCTACGAAGGACATTTCCAAGTCGAGCTGAGTGAACTCTGGTTGACGGTCTGCACGCAAATCTTCATCGCGGAAGCAACGAACGATTTGGAAATATTTTTCATAACCAGCTACCATCAAGATTTGTTTGAAAATTTGTGGAGATTGTGGCAATGCATAGAATGTACCAGCATTTACACGAGAAGGTACTAGATAGTCACGAGCGCCTTCTGGTGTAGATTTAGTAAGCATTGGAGTTTCAATTTCCAAGAAATCGCGGCTATCGAAGAAGTCGCGCATTGCTTTTGTTACTTTGTGACGTAAAATCAAGTTACGTTGCATTTCTGGACGACGTAAGTCAAGGTAACGATATTTTAAACGAATATTTTCATCTACATCAATATCATCTTGGATATAGAATGGAGGTGTTTTAGCAAAGTTCAATACGCGCAATTCTTCACAGTACATTTCATATGCACCTGTTGGAAGATTTGGATTGATAGCAGCTTCATCACGTTTTGTAATTTTACCACGTACACAAAGTACATATTCGTTACGAACATCCTCTGCTTTGTGGAAAGATTCCACGTTATGATCTGGAGATGCCACTACTTGTACTACGCCAGAACGATCACGTAAATCCAAGAAAATCAAACCACCATGATCACGACGGCGTTCAACCCAACCACATAATACGACCTCTTTACCTACCTCTTGTTCAGAGATGGTGCCACAACCGTGCGTACGGTGTAAGCCTTGCATTGTTTCCATTCTAATTGTCATCCTTTCACCAAAGAAGTTATACGTTCAGAAACTGTATCGAGTGGTACAGTTTCTTGTTCACTAGTTTCCATGAATCGGATTATGGCTTCCCCACGAGCCAATTCATCATCACCCAATATGATAACATATTTTGCATTAATTTTGTTAGCATATTTTAATTGTGCCTTCATACTCTTACCCTGTCCGTCCATTTCAACGGATACATATGCATCATGCAATGCTTGGCAAATTTTGAAAGCCTCTACCTTAGCCGCATCACCAAGAGCTACTACGAATGCAGATGGCTCTACAGTTTGTTCCGGTAATAAGTTTTGTTTTTCAAGGGCTAATAATAAACGTTCCATGCCCATCGCAAAACCGATGGCTGGTGTATGAGGACCATCGAGTTCCTCTACAAGGCCATCGTAACGACCACCACCGGCTACTGCACTTTGAGCCCCTAATGGAGTATATTGTACCTCAAATGCTGTTTTTGTGTAATAATCAAGGCCACGTACTAAACGAGGATTTAATGTATATTGCACATTGGCAGCCGTTAAATAAGTTTTCAATTCTTCGAAGTGATCATGACATTCTTCACATAAATGTTCGTGAATTTCAGGAGCACCTACGGACAAGGATTTACATGTTTCATTTTTGCAATCCAAGATACGCAAAGGATTTTTATACAAACGTTCTTGGCAGTCACTACATAATTGTTCTTTTTTAGGCTCAAAGAACTCAATTAATTTTTCACGGTATGCAGGGCGGCATATTGGACAGCCTACAGAGTTCACCTCTACATTGAGGTCTTTAAGGCCAAAGTCTTTCAACAATTGTACGACCATGCAGATAACTTCACTATCCACTACAGGGGATTGAGAACCTAATACCTCTGCCCCGAATTGGTGGAATTGGCGGTAACGGCCAGCTTGTGGTTTATCATGTCGGAACATAGGCCCCATGTAATACCATTTTGTAAGGCCTTCTTTACCATATACTTTATTTTCTAAATATGCGCGTACTGCAGATGCTGTATTTTCAGGGCGCAAGGTAAAGCTAGAGCCACCATCATCACCTGTAGTAAATGTGTACATTTCCTTTTGTACTACATCTGTAGTTTCACCAATGCCACGCAAGAATAATTTAGTATCTTCAAAGGCAGGTGTGCGAATTTCGTTGAACCCGTATACCTTACAAATTTCACGCATACGCTGTTCAATATAGTGCCAATTTATCATTTGCTCTGGCAAAAAGTCTTGTGTACCTCTTGGTTTTCTAATAGCCATTACACAACCTCCCAAAATTTTTTACAAATTCTATGTCGTTTCTCTAATAGTGCATCTATCGTTGCGTGGTAAACATCTACATCCTTTGGCATATGCTGTTTCAATTGACGATATTCAGGGGCCCGCATCCACTTAGATGAACTACCAGGTCCCATGGAAAGAATACTTTGTCGTTCCTCCATAATCTGAATATTATATTCGCACGCTTTGCCGGGCAAGGTATAGCCGATATTCTCTAACTGTCCTCTCATATATTGTTGACGATATAGATAATATGGTACATAGCCAGCCGCTTCTAGACGCTCTTTACCATATTGTATCATGTCTGCCACGAGATGTTCCTCAGGGATATCATCTTGCATATTTAAATCATACAATGGGCTACCACGTTTTAATGCTAACGTATGAATTGTAACATTTTCCGGCAAATTTTGACATACATAATCCATATTCTCTATCATGTTTTGCATCGTATGATTTGGTAAACCGGCAATAAAATCCATATTTACCGCTAACGACGTATTATGTTTGACATATTGTAACAACTCATCAATATCACATGCACTATGTCCACGACCAATGCGCCGCAAAATATCGTCTTGCATCGTTTGTGGATTAATGCTAATACGATTGACACCTAAATCAAGCATAGATCGTAACTTTGTAGGATTAACAGAATCCGGCCGCCCTGCTTCTACAGTAAACTCATGACCTTCAGGAACAAGTATAGACAGCTGTTTCAGAACTTGGTGAAAGTCTTCGTCCCCTAATACCGTCGGAGTACCGCCACCCATATAAAGAGTATCTACCGTTAAGCCATAAGATTCAACAATAGTTTTCATATCCTCGATGTCGCGGCCTAAGGCAGTTAAAAATTGGCTTTTACCATCATAGTCCTGATAGAGTCCATACGGAAAGGAGCAGTAAACACAACGGGTGTCACAAAAAGGAATGCCACAATAGAGACTCACCTTTTTATGGTCTGTATCGGCTAAAAATGGCCGTTGATACTCACCGATAGAGCCCAGTGTAGCAAGCTTTTCCATAGACACAGAAAACTCGTCCCTAATGTGACGAGTTGCTGCGTGGACAGAGCCATATGTATCTATATATTTATGTAGTAGCTTTGTAGGGCGTACGCCTACCATAGTCCCCCAAGGCGCCTCAGCTGGTAAACCTTGATATTCACGCAAGTAGCGCAGTAAGGCTTGCCCTATTTGACGTCGTCCCATAGAGGAAACAGGGCCTTCAAAAGTCTGAACCGTCTCACCAATGGTAACTGTTAAAGTATACAATCCATCGACTTCGTGAGATTCAAGGATAACATCTGGATGCACCTTGTCAGAAAACAGTCCTGCAGCACCACAATTATGGGCCACTACAGAACCAAGCGGTAATGGTCCCGTATATAGATATCCATTAAGCATGGTGATGAGCCATACGTTCTAATTTGTCAAGCTCTGCTTCAGTCATATGATTTTGGCAATCACTGCAATAACCATATACTTTCAATTGATGGTCGATAGTGCGGAAGTTCAATTTTTTAGCAATGATGGATTCTAGTGTTTCAAGCATATCATCTTCAAACTCGGATACTTTGCCACATTTTACGCAGATCAAATGATGGTGGAAATGAGCAAACTCTTCGTCGTTCAATTCGTAACGGTTACGACCATCGCCAAAATCAAGACGTTTCAACAAATCAAGTTCAGTGAAGAGATCAAGTGTTCTGTAAATAGTAGCCAAGCCGATATCAGGAGCCACTTCTTTTACAAGTACATATACGTCTTCTGCACTTAAATGATTTTCATCAGCATCGATGAAGGCTTGTAAAATTGTTTGACGTTGTGTAGTCAATTTGTATTTTTTGTCTTTAATGCGTTCTTTTAATTTTTCTAATGTTGTATTCATGATAACTATCCCCTTTATTTCTTACAAAATTTTATAAAACCTACGCTCCAACAAATGGATTGTATTGTTTTTCATAACCTATATTTGTTTCCGGCCCATGACCAGGATACACCATAATATTATCAGGCAACTTATAGAGCTGCGTTTTAATGGATTCCATTAACGTCTCATAAGAGCCATTTGGAAAATCCGTACGTCCCACAGAATCTCTAAATAGTGTATCGCCTACAAATACAAGGCCTTCCATATAATAACATACCCCACCTGGCGTATGACCTGGCGTTTCAAGTACTTCAAGGTTAATAGCGCCACATGTAATATGGTCACCTTGCTTAACCTCGATGATCTCTGCCTTCACCTTAATCGGTGTAGGATTGCTATAAGCACTGAGATTGAGTTCAGGATCTGACAAATACGGCACATCACCCTTATGAATATATACAGGCACTTGATAGGCATCTACAATGTCTTGAACGCCCCCAATATGGTCACCATGACCATGGGTTAGCAAAATAGCTTTGGGCTTCAAGTCATGTTTCTTTAGCGCATCTAATACTTCCGGTGTGGCAGGGTCAATGATGAAAGCCTCACCAACAGCTTTATCGCCTATGACATAGCAATTTGTTCCTAGTGGACCTAAAGGCATGCGCATAAGCACTAATTGTTGTTCACTCATTAAGCCCCTCCTCTACTACGTTGTACCGTATACACTTCACGAATACGGCGCAACTTAGTCATAACAAAATCAAGTTGTGAAATATCTCGGATATCAACAACTACATTGATACTTACGGTTTTAGTATCTTCTTGAACCTTTGCATTGATGTTTGTAATAGTGATTTTCAATTCTGAAAGTACAGCCATAACCTCCATCAACAGACCATTTCGATCATAAGCTTGGATATCGATGCCTACGTGGAAAGATTCACCAGAAGAACCATCCCAGGAGACCTCAATCATACGCTCTAAATCTTCTGGCGTATGTCCAAGACTCGTACAATCGGAGCGATGGATGGATACCCCACGACCACGCGTGATATAACCGATGATATCATCACCAGGTACAGGGCTACAGCATTTCGCCATACGCACCATAACACCAGCTTCGCCTTTTACAAGAACGCCTGTACCATTCTTGGTCGTTTTTGGACCTTGAGCTTTTAGTTTCTCAATGATTTGTTCAGTGCTGTGTTTAGACTCTTCTGCTTCTTTAGATTTTTTATAAAGTTCAATTAACCGCAATAGAACCGTGCTTACAGGGATACCACCATAACCGCAAGCGGCAAACATTTCATCTTCTATACCTGCTTTGAGCTGTTTCGTAACCTGTTGAAGTCGATTATCTGCAATCAATTCTTTCCAGCTATAATTTAATCGTTTTGCTTCTTTTTCGAGCGCTTCTAAGCCTTTTTCAATATTTTCAGCTTTATTTTCACGCTTGAACCAGTTGCGTATTTTGCTCTTACTTTCAGAAGAACCTACGATATTAAGCCAATCAAGGCTCGGACGACCTGTTTTAGATGTAATGATATCTACGATATCACCATTTTGCAAGGTGTAATCGAGCGGTACAATTTTACCATTTACCTTGGCACCTACGCATCTATGCCCTACATCGGTATGAACACGATATGCGAAATCTAGTGGAACAGAACCTATCGGCAATTTAACAACATCGCCTTTTGGTGTAAATACGAATACTTCACCGGAGAATACGTCTAATTTTAAAGCGTTTACAAGCTCTGTTGGATTACTTGTATCTTGCCATTCCAATACTTGGCGCAACCACGCAACCTTTTGGTCGAAATCCTTATCGCCATTTTTATTGCCTTCTTTATAACGCCAATGCGCTGCAACACCGTATTCAGATACGCGGTGCATTTCCCATGTACGGATTTGAATTTCTACAGGTTGCCCCATGGTACCGATAACCGTAGTATGTAACGATTGATACATATTAGATTTCGGCATGGAAATATAATCTTTGAAACGATATGGCAATGGTTTCCACAAGCTATGAGCAATGCCTAATACCGCGTAACAATCAGGAATTGTATCAACGATAACGCGAACTGCAAGCAAATCATAGATTTGAGATAAATCGCGATTGTCCTTTTTCATCTTCTTGTAAATACTGTAGAAATGTTTTGGACGACCTTTGATATCCGCCTTAATATGAGCTTCGCCTAAAGCCTTAGTGAGTTGACTCATCGTATCATTTACAATGTCTTCACGAGCTTGGCGTTTTTGTTTCATTTGATCTACAAGATCATAGTATTTTTCTGGTTCTAAATACCGGAATGATAAATCTTCCAGCTCCCATTTCACATTGAAGATACCAAGACGATGTGCCAAAGGAGCAAAGATTTCTAATGTTTCCTTTGCAATGCGTTTTTGTTTGTCGCTACGCATATGCTTTAAGGTACGCATATTATGTAGGCGGTCACCTAGTTTAATAACAACGACACGCACATCCTTCGCCATGGCTAAAATCATCTTCCGATAATTTTCCATTTGCCGATCTTCTTTTGTTTCATATTGGAATTGGTTTAATTTCGTTACACCATCGACAAGGAATGCCACTTCAGAGCCAAACATTTCCTCTAAGTCTTCCTTTGAATATGATGTATCCTCAACCACATCATGCATGAGTGCTGCCATAAGTGTGATATGGTCAATTTGTAAGTGTGCCAAAATATCAGCTACTGCTAGTGGATGCATGATATACGGTTCACCAGAAGCTCTAAGCTGACCTTCGTGAGCCTTATCTGCAAGCTCAAAAGCCTTTAATACTTGGTTACACTCATCATCTGTTAAATAGGTATGGATATACTCCATAAATTCAGCTAAAGCTTTTCCTTTATCAAAAGTGCTTTGTTCTACTAAAGCTTTGCCTTCTTCATTTACAGTTGTCATGGTGTCACCTCCTATACACTATAGGTAAGAAATGTTACGGACGTGACAAGATCTAATTTTCCTTCAATGGCATTCCATCTTAGCATTAATTGACCATCATCACTGGTATATTCTTCTATGATGCCCAACTCCTTAAATACATCTAAGGATGTAAGGGCACTGCGATTATTTTGATCTGCCGGCTTACGGCGCAAAATTTCTTGTTCCACATTATAAACCGATTGACTACGACCACGCATAGCTTGTTTTACTATGACATACATTTGTCTAAGACCTTCCGTGGAAAGTGTAATCGGCTCTTCAGTGAGCGGTTCAATAGCTTGGATCATAAGCTGCGGAGAAACCATCCCTTGCCATTCATTCTTTTGCAATGAAAATGCTACTTTCACCACAGTTCCAATGAATATAGTTTTAAATAAATCGGGACGATTCCAAGCAATGGCATCCAATGTGCCACTAGAGGTTTCTAAAATCACCTTGCAGTGATTTTTCAATTGTCCCATAAGCATTATATCTTGTACGGTTGCTTCCATAACGGCAAAGACCGGCGTACTATTGGCCATACCATATGGCTCAAGGGCTGATACGCGGTCAATAATATCTACATCGATATCATCAACGGGTAGTTCCGCATCAATAGCAACAACAGGAATATATTCCTCTGCTGTTACATGCGCCTTACAATACGCAGTCAAACGGTCTCGCAATTCATCTATACGATTTGCATCAATACTGAAGCCTGCTGCTGCAGCATGGCCACCGAATTGTAATAACACATCTTCGCAAGACTTCAGTGCATCGTAGATATTAAAACCATCGATACTACGACAGGAGCCTTTGCCAATGCCATCGTGGATACTAATAACCAAAGTCGGCTTATAAAACTCCTCAACCAAGCGAGAAGCCACAATACCGATAACACCAGGGTGCCAGTCTTCACCGGCTACAACGGTTACATAGTCTGCCTTATGGCCTTGGTTAGCCACATCGATACGAGCTAGTTCGTGAATATTTCTCTCTAGTTCTTGACGCTCACGATTTGTTTCATTTAATTCTTCAGCAATCGCTTCAGCCATATCAGCATTATTAGTAACTAGCAACTCAACAGCACGTGTTGCATGGGTTACGCGACCTGCTGCATTGAGCCGTGGGGCTAAGGTGAAACCAATATGTCCAGATGTTATAGTTCGTTCATGGAGACCTGCTACATCGACTAGTTTTTTAATTCCTAGATTTGGATGACTATTCATCTTTTCAAGGCCTGCTTTTACGATGATGCGGTTCTCACCGACTAACGGCACAACGTCCGCCACAGTACCTAATGCAACGATATCTAAATCATCTAAATACCATTCACCAGTCTTTGTAAGCCACAATGCTTGGCATAATTTAAAAGCAACCCCAACACCGGATAAATTCTTATCCTTGTAGTGACAGTCCTTTTGCTTGTGGTTAATAACAGCCTTTGCTCGTGGAATCATATCTGGTGCCGTATGATGATCCGTAATAATCATATCGATACGGTCACGTACAGCCTCAACAATATCGTAAGAGCTAATACCACAATCCACGGTAATTACTAGAGCTGTCCCTTGCTCTATAAGATGCTCTAAAGCCTCTAAATTGAGGCCATACCCTTCACTTTGACGCTCTGGTATGTAATAGGTAACATCAGCACCTAGTTTCTTTAAAAAACGATATAGAACAGATGTTGCAGTAATGCCATCTACATCATAATCACCATAAATAACGATTGGTTTATGTTTTTCAATTGTCTCCTGAACTAGCGAAACAGCCACATCCATATCTTTTAATGCGAATGGATCTAACAAATCAGACAAAGAGCCTTGTAAAAACCGACGCCCTTCATCAACATCTATGTGACGATTAACCATTAATTTTGCCACAATAGGGTTCACACCAAGTTCACGGATTAAGATATTCTCTTGTTCTTTGTCGCTTGTGGAAATGCGCCAACGTTTTTTCTTAATCATCATATCCCTCAGTAGTTTATAATCAATATTAGTATAAATTTTCAACGTATTATCATTATCATTTTTATTTATTATACATCAAAAAGCGAATAAAATAAACCATTTTATATATTTTATTCTCATTTAACTTTTGACATTTTCTCAACAAAAAAGAACCTCCCATTATCAATAGGAGGTTCTCGATCAGTGAATTACTTAGAACCGGAAGTCTCGTTCGCCGTCTTTCATCTGTGCAATATAAGCTTTAGCTTTATCTTTAACTAAATCATTTTTGATATTTTCTAACTGTTGTTCAATAACCTTAGCGCCATGAGCTTTAGTTTTTTCGTCACCATAATCCATGATGTATTCGTTTAATGTCATCAATGCATTAGGTTGGCAACAGTTATGGATTTGGCCGGATTTAGCGAGGGCCATAAATCTGTCCCCTGTTCTACCTGCTCGATAGCATGCAGTACAGAAACTAGGCACATATCCAAGATCTAGTAACCAATCTACGATTTCATCTAATGTACGTGTGTCACTGCGATCAAATTGAGCCGAATTATCTTCTGGTTTCTCTTCTTCTTTGTAACCACCTACGCTAGTACGAGAGCCACCACTAATTTGGGAGATACCTAATGCCAAACCGCGTTCACGCATGGATTGACTTTCACGGGTAGACATAATCATACCTGTATACGGTGTGGATACACGAATAAGAGCAACGATTTTCTCAAATATATCGTCAGGTACAGCATTACTGAAATCATCTACATCGATATCATCAGCTGGACAAATACGAGGTACAGAAATTGTATGTGGACCTACACCAAATACTGCTTCTAAATGCTCTGCATGCATCAACAAACCTACAAAATCATATTTATAATGTTCTAAGCCATAAAGAACACCGATGCCTACATCATCAATGCCACCTTGCATAGCGCGGTCCATCGCCTCTGTATGGTAGGCGTAGTCGCTCTTAGGGCCTGTTGGATGAAGTGCTTCGTAGTTTTCTTTATTGTACGTTTCTTGGAATAATGTATATGTACCAATGCCAGCTTCATGTAATTTCTTGTAATCCTCAACGGAACAAGCTGCAATATTTACGTTTACACGGCGAATTTCGCCATTTTTATTTTTAATACCGTAAATAGTCTTGATAGATTCCAAAATATATTCAAGAGGATTATTAAGAGGATCTTCACCAGACTCAATAACAATGCGCTTATGCCCCATTGCTTCTAAGGCAATAACCTCTTCTCTAATTTGGTCTTGAGTCAACTTTTTACGTTTAATATCGCGATTTTTAGAATGATACGGACAGTATACACAACCATTAATACAATAGTTAGACAAGTATAATGGTGCAAATAGAACGATACGATCGCCGTAAATAGCTTTCTTGATTTCTTTAGCTAACGCATAAAGCTTTTCCTTATATTCAGGCAACGGACATTCTAATAGAACAGCTGCTTCTCTATGGTTTAACCCCTTAAATGTAGCAGCTTTTGCTAAAATAGCATCTAACAACTCCCGATTTTCCTTGTTTTCCTCTGCATAGGCAAGGGTGTCAAGGATTTCCTGATGGGAAATAAATTCCTCCGCCTTTGGAGATTTTACATCATACATAGTACTTACCTCAAATCTTTCTAGTGGCAACGCCACCCCTCTTTAGGTATATGAAAGTATATGACAACCAGTCTTCTGGTATTTCACTGATACTGTACATAGTATACCACTATTCCTACTAAAAAACATAGGAATTTGACACACAATAATAAAAGGTTACTCCCTCATAAGAGGAAGCAACCTTTATAGTATGGGAATTTCTAATTTATATCGATTATCTATATCGAATATGACTAAAATGTATGTAACTAAATCTATCCCTTATTTACTATGTAAGATTTCAATAAAAATTACTTATATAATTGATTTCTAGTATTAAAAAATGTCCTATAAGACAACTGGCACGTAATAAAACAAGCAATTGATATAGTGGATAACGACATAAATGTAACGATCATTTGATATTTTACAGCTTCTAAAGGAGGCATGCCCGCCAATATAAGGCCTGTCATCATCCCCGGCAGCGCTACGATACCTAATGTCTTGGCACTATCTACAGTAGGTTGTAGACCCGTCTTTATAACATCGCGTACTATCGCTTTCGAAGCTTGTTTAGGTGTACTACCCAAGGCTAATTTAATTTCCACCTCTTGTTTACGCAATTCAAAATTTGATAGCATTTGGCGATAACAAAGCCCAATCGCTACCATAGCACCACTAATGACCATACCACCAACAGGAATCACTTGATAAGCAGTAAAGGTAAGCACGCCCGTTAAAAGTAGAATCGTTAAAGTAATACTTGCACCTACAGTTATAGCAAACCAAGAAATCCATAGAGCATAAGGAATTCCCTTTCCGCGCTTAGAAGAATTATAGGCTGCATTTATAGCCATAAAGCCTAATAGCCCAATTATAAATATAGGGCTTTCCGTGCTAAAAATATACGATAAAATAAAGCCGATAATTAATAGCTGTACAGTAGCTCTCACAGCACTTATAAAGATATCCTTCTCTAGCTTCAACTCTTGTCGATAGGACATCAGCATACTGATAATCACTAGTACAGACGCAAGACATAAGGAAGTAGTAGAAATAGTTTGAAACTGACTCATATCAATACCTCCTCTTTAGCTAATTGACCGTCTACGATAGTGATGCGGCGATTTGCGGTACGCAAGCTTTGCTCTTCATTATGAGTAATGGAGATAATGGTGATTCCCTTTTTATGAAGCTCATCAATAACATTTTCTACAATAGATGTATTCGTCGTATCTAAGGCAGACGTAACCTCGTCTAAAAGCAACACTTTAGGCTCAAAAATAAGGCTCCGAATGAGGCATATTCGTTGCATTTCACCGCCAGACAACTCATCATTACGGCGCTCCATATAATTTAGTGGCATATGTAGTAGATCAAAGAGATATTCTATACGACTCATATCCGGTTTTAAACCGCGAATATCATAAGGAAATAGAATATTACGATGTACTGTTTTCGCAAACAAATAAGGTCTTTGAAAGCAGTAGCCCACCTCTCTACGATAAGATTCAGGATCTATAGCCGTTAAGGGACGATCATTATAAGTAATAGTTCCCGATGTAGGACTAATCAGATCACTACATAATTTTAAAAGTGTACTCTTACCACTTCCAGAAGGGCCTACAATAGTAATATAATCGCCTTGATTTACCGATAAAGATACATCACGGATAATAGATTTGTCTTTTACAATATAAGATATATTAGATAATTCAAGCAGTGCCATAATGCCCCCTATCTCGTCATATATATATTAAAAGCAAAATATCGACTCACTGTGGCTAGTTATTTAGTATTCTTAAGCATTATGATTCTAATTATGATATCATTGCCAATATGATAATGCTAAGCTTAATTATAATATATCTATCAGACACATACTACAAAAAACAAAAAATCCCTAGTGGAAAACCACTAGGGATTAATAGTCTTTGTAAAATTAAGCTTCTACAGGGTATACGCTAACTTTACGGTTGTAACGACCAGCACGTTCGAATGCTACTTTACCAGGCACAAGTGCGAATAAAGTGTCATCTTTACCGATACCTACGTTAGTACCAGGGTGGAAGTGAGTACCACGTTGACGAACGATGATATTACCGCTCTTTACGATGGAACCATCATGGCATTTAACACCAAGACGTTTAGATTCACTGTCACGACCATTACGAGTACTGGACACACCTTTTTTATGTGCGAACAATTGCAAATCAAAAGTAAACATTAAGTTCACCTCCTATATTTCGTGTATTTGGACAAACTCTGGATATTGACGGCTAATTTCCTCTAGACCGAGAAGCATAGTCCCCAGAATATCCTGTCCACTCTGGTTAATCGTCCCAGAGAGAACCATATCACATCGACCTTCGCTATTCGTATATTCCCCTTCTTGTTGAGCAATCTGGGTAAGTCCTAACATTGCCGTTGCCGTTAAAGCAGACACTGCAGCACATACGATATCGAAGCCATGCTCATCATATCCTGCATGACCGGATAGGTGACAACCAATGACTTGATCTTCACTATTCCGCTGGATTCTAATGGAAACCATAATTAAGCTTGGATAGATTCAATACGAACTTTTGTGAACGGTTGACGATGGCCTTGACGACGACGGTAGTTGGATTTAGCTTTGTATTTGAATACTAAGATTTTTTTACCTTTACCATGCTCAAGAACTGTACCTGTAACTTTTGCACCGTTTACAAGAGGAGCGCCAACTTTAACGTCGCCGTCATTCACTACAGTCAAAACTTCTTCGAATGTAACGGACTCGTTAGCAGCTGCTTCCAATTTTTCGATAGTAATTACATCGCCTTCAGCAACGCGATATTGTTTACCACCAGTTTTAATAATTGCGTACATGAGAACACCTCCTTGTTATCGAACTCGCTGAATTCGGTATCCCGACCCGAACTTCGGTCGGGCGTTTAAACCTGCTTCACGCGGATTGCAAAGTTCAGTAAACCGAACTAATACTGATATAGTATATCCTATTTACCTATCTATGTCAAACAAAATTCAATATACATAGCTCAGTTTATGATACTTTCATATATATACAAACCTTTAAAATTCTCCAATAATACCGAGGTGTTGTAAAAGTATTTTTGTACCGATGAGAATCAATACACCCCCACCTAGTATGTCTGCATATTTTCCCACGAACTGGCCCATAAATTTGCCTAGGTACACACCAATAAGAGAAATACCAAAGGTAATTACCCCTATCATAGTAGAGGCTTCCCATACATTAATAGGTAGAAAAGCAAAGGTTAAACCAACCGCCATCGCATCAAGGCTAGTTGCCACAGATAGCATAATCATTTCCCAAGCACCTAAATACTGTTTATCATCATCTTCATCGTCATCACTGAGGCCTTCTCGTATCATAGCAACACCTAAATAGCCGAGAAGACCGAAGATAATCCAATGATCCCATTCAGATATGACATCGATAAACTGGCGACCAATAAGCCATCCTATAACTGGCATGAGAAACTGGAATAACCCAAATAAGAATACCAATGTAACCTTTCGGCCATTTTCACCTACCGGCATTGATAAACCTTTACCAATCGATACACCAAAGGCATCCATGGCTAGACCAATACTAATTAATATAATTTCAAATACAGACACGAAACTCACCTATAAAAACTACTTACTTATTCTGCTACTGCCATCAAAGAATATCCTTCTCGGCTAATTTGTGAATTCACTACAATCGAAATCTTACGCCCTATAGAATCACCTAACTCCTCAAGGACAGCCTTAGTTAAGTATTGGGCTACCTCTGGATGTACTTCAATTTCTAGATTAGATTTAATGCGACCTGATTTAAACAGCTCACGTATACGACGGATAATTTGCATGTATACAGTTCTGCCTGACAACATGTATCCAGTGCCCCCACATTGAGGGCATGTATCAAACATCAACGTTTGCAAACCTTGACGGGCACGCTTTCTTGTCATCTCCACAAGACCAAGCGAACTAATACCACATACCACAGTTTTCATCTTATCTAACTTGGCTTGTGCGCTCAACAATTTTAACAACTCTTGTTGATGGGACTTATCCTTCATATCGATAAAGTCGACGACGATAATACCACCAATATCGCGCAATCGCAATTGTCGACAAATTTCCTTTGCCGCCTCTTTATTAACTGTAAAAGCCAGATCTTCTAACTTATTAGACTTACCTGTGTAATGAGCCGAGTTTACATCAAATACGGTGAGAGCCTCCGTATGATCAATACGGATAGAGCCACCGGAAGGTAGATTGATATCACGAGAGATAAGATCTTCTAATTGTGGTTCAATATGATTAGCTTTAAAGATAGGTGTGCTACCACGGTGACGTGTCACTTTAATCTGCTGTGATGTAGGCCCATGACCTAAGAGATCCAGCAATCGAGACTCGCCCATATCAGAATCTACAATAATCTCTCCTACATTGCGATGCGCATAGTCTCGCACAAGGCGGAACCAAAAATCCGCATCACTATAGAGATCAGTACCACTCTTAGCCACCTTAAATCGTTTTAATACATGTTGCCATGTACGCCATAGATATTCCATATCACGACCGATTTCGTCAGCACTAGCCTTAGCGGCTGCGGTACGAATAATAAATCCACAGCCTTCCTGTACATAAGGCGCTGCTAATTCTTGTAGTTTAGCACGTACTGCTTCATCAGTAATTTTCTTAGAAATATGCATGCCTTCAGAATATGGTAAAAGCACCATAAAACGTCCTGCCAAACTCACATCAGCTGTAACGCGAGCTCCTTTACCAAGCATTTCCTCTTTTACCACTTGTACAAGAATTTGCTGTCCCACAGATAGGCGTGGCAAGATTTTCTGTTCTTTCCCCTGTTGAAGGTTCAAATACGCATTTTGAGAGCCACCTATATCAACAAAGGCCGCTTGCATACCGTTTAATACGTTCTTAACAGTACCTTTGTACATATGATTTGCCATATGAGACTCATCAGTACGCTCTAAGACAAAGTCTACTAACTGCCCATCTTCGTCGATAACAGCCATGCGAATTTCTTCTCGCATAACATTGACCAAAATTTTATGCATCCTATCCCTCCCTTCGTTCAATTTAAAATATATAGATTTTTTAAAACACTAAAGCTTATATAAAGATTTAAGATTTTTATAAAGAGTATTAGTAGTTAATTTCCAATGGGGTATAACGACCTTCTTCATTTTCCACCATAATCGCTTTACGGTGAATTTCATAGCCACTTGTAATAGGCCAATTATATTGGTCTTTACCAAGATTCCACACTTCGCTAGGTTTGATTGTACCTTGCGGATAGATGCCAATGCCCATAGTAAGGGTTACCATACCGTCCTTAACAGATGCTACGATAGGTTCTTTTACAAATTCTTTCACATCAATAGTGCGAGTTTTCTTTGGAGTTACCTTTTCATAAGAAATCTCCGTAGCTTCATTGAAAGATTTGAGCAAAGCATCCCAATCCGCATGTTCATCCGTTACAGGACCTGTTACTTCGTAAATAGCAAAGTTACAGATAGCCATCATCTTTTTAACCTTTTCAGGCATTTCCTTGCCACCTAGCACCTCAAGACCTGGAGGAGCTACGCGGTTCAAACGCTCCATAATAGACTCTAAAGAATCTTCTTCCAGTACATCCATATCAATATATTCAGCCGCCGCTGTTACACCTAGAGCAAGTGCAGAGGAAAAGCTAATTTTCATATGTGGATTAAAACCTTCAGAATAAGCCATTTTAATTTCTGCGCGGCGAATCATACGTTCTACTGCTTGTGCATAATCAAGGTGCGACAAGAATCGCAATTTTTCGCCTTTATTTAAGGCCAAACGTAACTTTTTCAACTCTGCCACCCTCCTTATAGTCAATAATTGCAGTATTTAGCTCTGGACATACGTTACAGCCCTTACATGGACCGCGACGGCAATCACTTGTTAAGTTTGCCTCTACCGCTTGTTCCCACTCTCGTTTCAAGAAAGCTTTACTTACAGTGCAATCCAAATGATCCCAAGGTAATGGCTCGTCGAAATCACGAGTACGACGTGCAAAATATGCAGGATTCAAACCACAGTCAGCGAATGCTTTCAACCAAGTTTCATAGTTAAAGTACTCAGTCCAGCCATCAAATTTACAACCTGCTTCCCATGCTTTTACAAGAACCTTAGACAATCTACGGTCTCCACGAGCAAAAGCGGCCTCCATGTAGCCAGTATAGCCATCATGATAGTGATAAGAAATATTGCGATTATTGATGAGAGATTTTAAGTAGCGTTGCTTACGATGGATTTCCTCAACATCTTGTTGACCAAACCATTGGTATGGAGAATGTGTTTTTGGTACGAAGAAGGATACACTCACAGTTACAGAACCATTGCGTTTACCCGTAATATCGCGGTGTAAATCAAGTACCTTGTACGCTAGATCAGCAATACCCGCTAGGTCTTCATCAGTTTCAGTAGGAAGGCCCATCATGAAGTACAGCTTAACTGTATTCCACCCAGATTTAAAGGCATTTGTACACGCTGCCAATAAGTCTTCTTCGCTAACGCCTTTGTTGATAACATCGCGCATGCGCTGTGTACCTGCTTCAGGAGCAAAAGTAAGACCACTTTTACGTACTTGTTGCACCTTTTTCGCAATATCGATGGAGAAACTATCGATGCGCAAGGATGGCAAGCTTACGCTCACTTGTTTGTCTTTGAACTCTTCCATAAGCATGTCTACTAGCTCTGGCAATTTAGAATAATCCGCAGAGCTTAAGCTCATCAAAGAGATTTCATTATAACCAGTGTTAGCAATCGTATCCTTAGCAATTTGAAGCAAACGCTCTGGCGTCTTTTCACGAACAGGGCGGTATAGCATTCCCGCTTGGCAGAAACGACAACCACGTGTACAGCCACGGAATAATTCTAGTACTGCCCGGTCATGCACAATATCTAAGAAAGGCACAACAGGTTTTGTAGGGTAAAATACATTTTCTACGTCCTCTACGATACGTTTCTCTACAGCTACCGGTACCTCTTCAAAGCGAGGTGTAATAGATTTAAAATCGCCTTGCTCTGTATATTCCACATCATATAATGCAGGACAATAGGTACCAGGAATTTGAGCCACTTTACGTAAGAACGCCTCTTTACCACCAGGGAAACCTTTTGCTTTTTCAGCTTTATAGAGGTCGATAAATTCATCGCCCCATTCTTCGGATTCACCGAGAGATACAATATCAAAGAAATCTGCAATAGGCTCTACATTAAATGCACATGGGCCACCACATACGAGTAATGGGAAATCCATATCACGATCTTTAGAGTACATAGGAATGCCAGCCAAATCGAGCATATTCAAGATATTAGTAAAGCTCATCTCATATTGAAGCGTAAAGGCTAGTACATCAAAGTCTTTAATAGGCGTACGAGTTTCCAAAGAGAATAAAGGAATGTTGCGCTTGCGCATCTCCTCTTCCATATCGTGCCAAGGTGCAAACACACGTTCCGCTGCTGCATCATCACGACGGTTTACAAGACCATATAAAATTTTGATACCCAAATGGCTCATGGCCACTTCGTATACATCTGGAAAAGCTAATGCCATTGTTACATCAACAGTACTGTGATCTTTTACGATACTATTATATTCGCCACCCGTATAACGAGCAGGCTTTTGGACATGTTGTAACCATGACGTATCTAATTGAATCATACATCCTCCGTCTTTTCTGAAAGACTTCTTTCACAATCGATCCTATATATAGGTTATTTAAAAAATATATTTCGTTCGTTGCATTGCGATATTTAACAAAATACCAATACTCAACATATTCGTGGTCAATGCACTAACACCATAACTAAGGAATGGCAACGGAATACCAGTAACAGGCATAATACCAATTGTCATACCTACATTTACGAGTACCTCAAAGGTAAACATAGTGGCAATACCTGTAGCTAATAACATACCAAAATTATCATTGCACATATACGCCACTTTAATGCTGCGATAAATCAGCATAAAGAGCAATAACAATACTAGGATACAACCTACAAAGCCAAATTCTTCACCAATAACGGAGAAAATAAAATCCGTATGGTTTTCTGGTAAGAAGTTCAACTGACTTTGTGTGCCATTAAAGATACCTTTGCCAAAAATCAAACCTGAACCAATGGCAATCTTAGATTGAATAATATGATAGCCAGAGCCAAACGGATCAATATCTGGATTTAAAAATACGAGAATACGTTGTTTTTGGTATTCTTTCAGTACAAACCAGCCTAAAGGCATCAATAATAAACCAGTGCCCGCGATGATTTTTATGAGTCTAGTTTTAATGCCAGAGATAAATAACATCCCCACAAAAATGGCAATGTACACAAGAGATGTACCTAAGTCAGGTTGTAAAAATACAAGTCCAATAGGTACCCCAACATATAATACAGGCAATATTAAAGACTTAAATGTATCTAACTTGCCAATACGGGGCTCTAGCATTTTGGCCATACAGATAATCATCAATAATTTAGAAAATTCTGATGGCTGAATGGTAATAGGTCCCAGTTGAATCCACCGTTGAGCACCCAATGCAGATGTACCAACGGCCATAACGGCAATTAACATCAAAAGGGTAATGCCATAAATGATATTGCCCCAATCCTTTAACCGATGGTAGTTAAGGAATTGCATGCCTATCACAACAGCTGCATTAGCAAGGAAAAATATAAGTTGCTTTACTACTAAACTACCAAATCCAATAGGCTCTTGATTAACATGAGTTGCACTGCCAATAGCTGCTAAGCCAATACAAACCAGTAGAAAAGTACATATGATAATAGCCCAGTCGCTATCATTCCATAGTTTCCGCCACATCATATCACCTATTTCAATTTACGACGGCGCCATAAACTTTGCTTACCTTGCACTAATAAACGCTGAGTAGTCCATCCACCGCGATTAATATACAAAACAGTATTCGAATCTTCAAAGATAGACTCACCAGCTGAAGCAAGAGTCGGTGTACATGCTTCTTCTTTAGCCGCTTTTTTCTTAGTTACATAGGCATCAAATTGTTTTTGTACATCATAATCTTCCCAACAATCGCCTGTCACAACATAGTCTACAAGAGGTGCTAATACATTACGAAACTCATGAGAAACAAGGTCTAACAAATGACCATCTTGTGTATATGTTAGGATATCTTCATCATAAGGAATCATAGCCCCTACATACTCGGCGCGAAGGACTTCCAACATATCATATAAATCTATGTCTTCACTATCTACTGGCACTGCATTAAAGGCAATAGCAAAGTCGCGAATATTATGTTCTTGACACACTTGAATCATACGCGCCCCATTGCGCAAGGATACCCACAATGGATGGGTCACAACGATACAACGACTCACAAGATCTAAAATTGACTCAATGCCCTTACCAATCCCTGCTGGTGCATCAATCAAAATATAGTCATATACATCACAAAGCCGACGAACTAATTTCTTATACTTCTTTCGACCTATATCTTCCCAGCGTGCACTTTGACTAGCCGGTAAGAAATCTAGATTTTCTGCAATGGATACAATAGCATCATCTGTATATTCTTTATCTTCACTCGCATCAAGTGCATCATAGATAATTTCATCTGCCACGCCTAATACGAGATCCAAATCGCGCAATCCAAAGTCCCCATCACAGAGCAATACGCGGTGCCCTGCATGACTTAAGGCTGCACCCAAGCATGCAGTGACGGTCGTTTTACCTACGCCACCCTTGCCGGATACAACACCAATGATTTCGCCCATACTAATCCTTTCTTGGTTGCCCACTTGTTACTGCATTCTGAGGTTTCTGCCCATTAGACGTATTCCCTACAGTTGCACTATCTTTATTACTTTTAGTATTTGTATCATTCGTTTTTTTATTTAATGGTACATTGAAATATGCGGCTAACACATCTCGTACGATTGGACCTGCAGAGCCCGCACCAAAGCTACCTTGTTCAACAAGTGCAACCACAACAATTTGTGGCTTGTCATATGGTGCATAGGCTACAAACCAGCCATGATCCCGGCCATGTGCATTTTCCGCAGTACCAGTCTTACCAGCTACATTAATTGGGAAGCCTTTAAATAAGTCCCCTGCTGTACCACCTTCGTTTGTAACATCACGCAAACCTTCTCGAATAAGGTCCATAATATTTTTTGGAACTGGTAGAATACCTAATTTATCAGGACCGAAAATCTCTTTCGGAGTGCCATCTTTATTATCAATACGGCTTACCACATAAGGTTTATATTTAATGCCACCATTAGCTACTTCGCTGAGCAAAACAGCCATTTGCAATGGCGTAACTAAGGTAAAAGATTGACCAATAGCAGCATCGAAAGTTTCACCTAAGTACCAATCTTCATCATATACTTTTCGTTTATACTCAGGGCTTGCCATAATGCCAGACGCCTCACCTGGTAAATTAATACCAGTCTTTTCGCCAATACCAAAATAAGCAGCATATTTATCGAGATTTTCTATACCAACGCGATTACCCATTTCATAGAAGTAAACGTTATCTGACTTAGCAAGCGCTCTATTAAAGTTAAGCCATCCTAAGGCTTCACCTTCTGCATTTCGCTTATCGATCAACCAGTGCTTACCACTGTCAAAGATCATCTCTTCAGGAGTAACCTTTTTAAGATCTAACGCAGCTGTACCGGTAATAATCTTAAATGGTGATCCTGGTGGATATTCACCAGAAATAACCTTATTATCAAATGGATGATTTTTATCATTATTCAGCTGATTCCATTGAGCAGTTGTAATCCCTTTAGAAAACCAGTTTGGATTAAATTCAGGCGCACTGACCATAGCTAAAATAGCCCCTGTATTAGGGTCCATGGCCACCACTGCTGCCCCTTGTGCTGGAATACCTTGCGCACGCAATTGATCGAGCTGGTTTTTAACAGCTTCTTCTGCAGCCTTTTGTAAATTCACATCGATGGTTAGATGAATATTAGCACCTGGCACTGTATGTTTTCTATCTACTTCAGCCACAGGACGACCTGTAGCATCTACCTCAACTTGTTTACCACCATCGGTACCACGCAAGATAGAATCATATAATTTTTCGAGACCAGAACGACCTAAAATAGTACCGCCACTTACCAGTGTATTAGGGTCTTGCTGTTTTAGCTCTTCTAATTCCTCTTCACTCACTTCACCAACATAACCAAATAATTGAGAAGCCATCGTTTCATATGGATAGTATCGAAGTGGCTCAACATCAATGGTTACCCCTGGTAATTCATGACGATGCTCTTCAATGGTTGTCACTACATCCATAGAAATATCATTAGCAATACGTATTGGCTCATAACCATACTTGTGATCATTAACCTTCTTTGTAATATCTTCAGGTTTCATTTTTAATAAAGCTGCCAATTTAGCAACTTCACCATCATCCAAAGCCTTTCCGGTAGGCATGATAGATATAGTATAGGCAGGTCGAGAGCCTACAAGAATTTGACCATTACGATCATACATAACGCCTCGTGCTGCAGTCATCGGTACCATGCGCAATCGGTTGCCTTCCGCCTTGGCTTGATAATAGCCACCAGCCAAGATTTGTAGCATAAACAAACGCAATGCTAACACTATAAATATACCCGCTACAATGTAAAAGAGTACATCAAAGCGACTCGTTTTTCTTCGTTTATAGAGGCCTTCAAGCACTCTTTCACCCCCTTACTAATTTATTACCAAATATAATCTTGCTGTTCGTCCTTACGCCACAATAATCCATGTACAATGGCAGCCAATAGACCGTTCCAAAATAGTACCGGTATAACCATATGCCACATATATAACCCTATATGTAAATCCCCGCCACTGGCCAATATCATTAAGCTCCGGATAAATCCATCAAGCAATGTACAAATGGCTACAATAGCACTGGACCAATACCAACGTTCTTCATAGAGTCGATGTTTCACTGCGGATAATAGGTAAACCACAAGAACGTAAGGGAATAAATGGAGCCCAAAGAAGTTAGATATCAATACATCATGTACAATACCACCTATAACAGCTGCCATCAGCCCCATATAACGACCTTTAAATAGTGTGACTATAACAATGGTGGTCAAAATTAAATTTGGCAACCAATTCGTATGAAAAATAGCAGGCAATAATTGCGCCTGTATAAAGTAAATTAAAAATCCACAGAGTACTAAAGCTAGACGCGTCATGGTTTAACGGCCCCCTTTGCCCCTTCAACTTGATCTCGTTGTGTTTGAGGTACCAGTTTAGGCTCAAGCCCTGGTTTTGGTGGTGCACTTACTGAAGATGATGTAAGGACAAACACCTCTTCTAAACGATAGAAGTCCACACTTGGTGTAATTACGGCATTCTTTACAAAACCTTCCGTATCATTTTCGATGGACTGTACATTACCAACAGGCAATCCTTTAGGGTAGATACCACCATACCCAGAGGTGATTAATTTATCCCCTACTAATACATCACCATCACGGGCAATATTTACCATTGATGGCGTACGAGGTGAGTCGCCATCACCTTTTACGACACCAGATAGGCGAGATTCAGGACGTTGTACAATAACACCGATTGCACTACGTGGGTCAAGAATAGTTTGTACGCGAGAAGAATGAGGGTATACATCGGTAATAAAGCCAACTACCCCACTTGGTACAACGACAGCCATATTGACAGCCATCCCTTCTTCACTACCCTTATCGATAGTGAACGTATTTGTCCATGTGCCGTAATCCTTTGTAATAATACCGGCTAAAGTCATGGAGAATTCCGGATGATTGCTCTTATAGTTGAGCAATTGACGAAGTCGAATATTTTCTGCTACTACTTCATCATAGTTAACAACCTTTTGTTCTAATTCAGCCTTGCGAGATGCGGCCTCATCACTTTCAATAGTTGCAGAAATAGCATTATTGAGCACTGTAAAACCGGTTTGTACACCGTCAAGCAAACGGGCAGATCCATAAGCAAATGGTGTTGTAATACCTTCAAGAGTGACAGTAACAAAAGGAATACTAGTTCGTTGTTTCCATGCAAATCCGAGCAGAGCTAATAGGATACAGCTAATGACAACAACGATAATTAACTTTTTATCTGACTGTATCATATTAGTCTTGTCCCTTTCTATTTTTAGAATTCACAATAAAACGTGATAAGCTCACCAAGTCAGATGAAGCTCCGTTAAGGCCCACAACGACTTTTGTCTCTGGTGCATCCGGAACATGTACAGGCACACCTAACTCGCCCCCGATACGCTCAGCCAAGCCCGACAGTTGCGCAGTACCACCAGTAAGATATATTCCATATTGCATAATATCTGCTACAATCTCAGGTTCAGCAGAACGAATCATTTGTTTCACTTCATCTAAAAGGCCAGCAATACAGTCATTAACAACTTGATATACCTCTGACTGATGAATAACACAACGTCTGCCTAAACCATTCATCATATCACGGCCTTGAAAGGCATATTCGGCATCTTCTAAAGGTGCCATAGCAGTGCCTACTGTATGTTTAATATCTTCTATAATTTCTTCAGAAACGATAACCCCAAAACACTCACGTACATAGCGTAGCAATGCATTATTGATATCTGAGCCACCGAAGCGAATCGTTTTACTATCTACAATGCCGCCCAATGAAACAATGCCCATATCGACAGTGCCACCACCAATATCAATGACCATAGATCCACGAGCTTCAAAGATAGGTGCACCACAACCAATGGCTGCAGCGACAGGTCGTTCGATAAGAAATACTTCGCGTGCGCCGGCCTGAATAACAGCATCCATCATCGCTCTTTGCTCAACGTCGGTCATCCCACAGGGAACACCAACAAGAACTCGAGCGCGGCGCAATGCATTAGACACTTTATTCAGAAAATAGTTAAGCATCGTATGCATAACTCGATAGTCCACGATAAATCCATCTTTTAATGGTGTCAAAGGGCGCCACATATCGGGCATACGCAATACAAGACGTGCCGCTTCATCCCCAACGGCTACTACTTTTTCTTGTTTTGTATCAGTTGCTATAATAGATGGTTCGCTTATAACAGTTCCTCGCGTCCCCCCCATGAGACGCGTCTGTATGGAACCAATATCTATACTTACATCTTTTCCTAGAGTAGGTAAAATGGAACTCATAGTAAAATCTCCTTCATTACATCATCATTCCATTTTACCACATATAATGCGACTTTATCTATTGATATCAAGGCTTTTCCCCATGTTAAAAGCACATAAAATGCATAATTCAAGTACACTTAAGTCATACATAATTTATACACTTACAACTGATACACCTTGCTATATATAGACCATACAAAATAGAAAAGCACCCCTATAATGATGTATACATCTCTTCACTGAACAAATCAGAAAGAGTGAACTCATTATTATGAGTGCTTTTACTATTAATATGTGCATTCTCTAACTAAGTTTACCAATTTCACTAAGGCTAGTGAATTCATTATCACCAATGATAATATGATCTAACACTGGTATTCCCATAAACTGACCTGCACTAACAAATAACTTGGTAAGCCGTATATCTTCGTCACTAGGCCGGCTATCTCCAGATGGATGATTATGTATTAAGATAATGGCTGCCGCATTACAAGCTATGGCCTTCTTAAAAACAGCTCGTTGCTCTACGAGGCTAGATACTAAACCTCCATTCGAAATATGTTCTAACTGAATCAACTTATTTCGAGACGTCAACATAGCTGCCCATACATGCTCCACCTCTTCATGTCGCAAGCGCTCCATTACATATTGAGCAATGACAAAAGGTTGAGAAAAATCTTCGTATGTTGCCTTAATTTTTAGTTCCCCTAATCGTCGCCCCATCTCAAGAGCCGCACACAAAGTTACCGCTTTATCTGTGCCAATTCCCTTAATTTTTATAAGCTCTTCAACGGTCATTCTATTAAGACCGTACGCCCCATCATCATAGGACTGTACGATATCACTCGCCAGCGATATGGCAGACTGACCTTTCACCCCAGTACGCAATAAAATAGCTAGCAATTCCTCCATCGCCATATGGGATGGTCCTAAAGCAAGAAATTTTTCACGGGGACGCTGAAATGGTAACATGTCTTTTACACTTACTGTTGGTACTTCCATAGAATCTCTCCATTCAAATAGATAACACCATTTGTAAATCTAACTACACACATCTACTCTCTTACTATATCAATAACGCACAGCACAGCACAGCACAGCACAGCACAGCACAGCACAGCACAGCACAGCACAGCACAGCACAGCACAGCACAGCCGATTATAGCACCATCGCCATCAAATGATAGTATTATTTAGCACCTAATGCTTTACACAATTCATCGTATACATGTTCAACAGGTAATCCTACCACATTGGTATAAGAGCCTTCTATCTTCTCTACCCATAAAGCACCTTTACCTTGTATACCATAGGCGCCAGCTTTGTCCATAGGTTCGCCACTAGCAATATAGGATTCGATTTCAAAAGGAGCTAATTTTTTAAAATATACCTTTGTTTCATTATGAAAAACTATTTCTTGACCTTTAATAAGCAAGGCTACACCAGTAATTACAGAATGAACTCGGCCTGATAAACGCTCTAGCATATGACGGGCCTCAGATTCATCATGAGGTTTACCTAGCACTTGATTGTCTAATACGACAATCGTATCAGCACCTAGTACGATGCTCCCTTCAGGTACGCCTACAGCCGCACGAGCCTTACCTAAAGCTTGTTCTTTCACCATTTCAATAGGATCATCATACCCCTTATTAGCCTCTTCATAGGCACTTGATACAACAATATGATCAATACCAACTTGTGTTAATAATTCAGTTCTTCGTGGTGATTGGCTCGCCAAATATAATCCAGCCATTTGCACTCCTTTATGTATACAAATTTTAGTTAATTTCACCGTTTTATAAATAAAACCATTCCAACCAATTTAGATAATATAAATTAGAAAATATCTGTAAATTAAACAAGAATATCAGGGCCATCCTTTTCAGGTGTTGTTAACTTTTTATAGTACTCTTGTACATCTTCACCATGTTTTACCGCATCAGCACGGACTGCAGCATAGAACACAATGTCCGCTTGAGGCACACGGATACGACCTGGTACATGTTCCTCTAAGATGTCAAAAAATTTATCATCCGCTTTCAATAAAAGGCGACCATTTTGAACCTTATCACCCTTTACAATCGCATATACTAGAGACCAAATAGGACGTGGATCAGAAGTTGAGCATTTTCTATATTTATATCGATATTTAATATTTGTCAATAACTCACGTTCAAACTTAAAGACGCCATCAATCATATCGTAATCTACCTCAAAATGGCGCTTTCTAAATATAGAAGATTCTTCAATTACTAACTTTGTATCTGTCAAAATATAGGTATATCGACTAACAGCTTGTTTAACAATTACGATGATAGCCATAATTTCAATAAAATATTCTGCTATTAGTATAGTATGCAAGTTAATACTACGATATGTAGTGTACCCAACACCACATAATAATAGAATAACAAAACATAATACTAGCCACTCTGCACTTTTAGCACGCTGAGATTTTTCTTCATATAATACTGTCATGTGTTACCCCTTTAAAAGAACTACTACTTTATAACTATACATTCTATTATAAGGTATTCTAAGTATAAAAACTACAAAAACCCCGCCTATATCTATGATATAGACGGGGTTTTATGACTCTATTAGTCACCTAGTTCAGATACGAACTATATTATTTTTTCAAGGATGCTGTAATACGTTGAGTATCGCGAGCAATCATGATTTCTTCGTTTGTAGGGATTACGAAGATTTTAACTCTGGAGCCTTCAGCACTAATTTCTTGTTCTTTACCGCGGATGTTGTTGCGTTCAGAGTCAATGCGAGTACCCAAGTATTCTAAACCGTTGCAGATTGCGTCACGGTTACCGATACCGTTTTCACCGATACCAGCTGTGAATACGATAGCATCAACACCACCCATAACTGCTGCGAATGCACCAATTACACGGCGAACTTTGTAATGGAACATGTTCAATGCTAATTGAGCACGTTTGTTACCATTAGCTGCTGCTTCTTCGATAACACGGAAGTCATTAGACACGCCGGAAATACCAAGTACACCGGATTTTTTATTCATAACAGTGTCTACTTCATCGTAGTTCATGCCAGTTTTGTTCATCAAGAATGGAACGATAGCTGGATCAATATCACCAGTACGAGTACCCATGATCAAACCAGACAATGGAGTAAAGCCCATTGTAGTATCGATGGAGCGACCACCTTTAATAGCGGACACGGAAGAACCATTACCTAAGTGACATGTGATGATGCGAAGATCAGACATGTGTTTGCCCATCAATTCAGCGCAACGTTGTGCAACGTATTTGTGGGATGTACCATGGAAACCGTAACGACGGATGCCATAATCTTCATAGTATTCGTAAGGAAGCGCATACATGTAAGCTTCTTTAGGCATTGTTTGGTGGAATGCAGTATCGAATACAGCAACTTGTGGTACGTTAGGCATGATAGCTTGGCAAGCTTCGATACCTTGAATGTTTGGTGGGTTATGCAATGGAGCCAATGCGCAGCATTCTTCTAATGCTTCCATAACAGCTGGAGTGATCAATACGGAGTCAGCGAATTTTTCACCGCCATGTACTACACGGTGACCAACAGCGTCGATTTCGTCCATAGACTTAATTACACCATATTCAGCATCAACTAAAATATCAAGTAAAATACGAAGAGCTTCTTTATGATTCAAAATTGGTTCAACGCGTTCTAATTTATCTGCGTTAGGACGTTTATGAGTAAAGATAGCGTCTTGATCACCAATCTTCTCAAAAAGACCTTTTGCCAATTCTGTTTCAGTTGTCATATCAAGTAATTGATATTTCAAGGAAGAACTACCGCAGTTAACTACTAATACGTTCATCGATTAACCCTCTTTCTGTTGTGTAACTTGAATCTTGTTTTGAATTTCTTTGCTGATATCAGCACCTACCTGATCCTTTTCAGGATATTGGTAGACTATATTCCACAATACGCCATGATCTAAGAATACGTATTGAGAAAATCTAAATGTTTGTCCTTGAGTTGTATAGGTCACATCAAGCTTTTTAGCAGACGCGCCTTCTAAAGCTACAGACTCTTCTTTGATGGTGCCGCCAATTTTAGTAAACTCAGATTTGCTGCGGTTTACATACTCATCCACCGTTGGCAATGGTTTGTTTTCACCGGCACGCAAAGCCTCAACCTCAATTACCATATGGTCTGTAACAGATCCATAAATATCAATTGGATACCCATCATCAGACATATTTTTTGTACTTTTACCCATTTCATAAGGCAAAGCGATGGTAATTTCAGATTGACCAGCACGGATAACTTGATGGCCAAAACTATATGTATCCATTACATTTGTAGAGCCACATCCCGCCATTGCTAGTAGCGCAGCACCGAGCAGAGCCCCTTGTAATGTACGTTTCCAATTTTGTTTCATCATATACCTCACATCAATTCAGCATTTACAGTTAATTATAGCCTATAGAACAAATAAAATCTACAAAAAACTTTAGTTTTACACACATTTTTTACATCTATTTCTTTACTATACGGCCTCTTAAGTTCAAAATTTATTTACAGTCTTTCTATGCTTTGTTACACTAACACTAATGAAAGGAGTCACTATGAAAACCATCGGTATTATTTGCGAATACAATCCATTTCACAATGGTCATGCACATCAACTACATACATTAGCTACAAAATACCCTGATGTATTGCGCATCTGTATAATGAGTGGCTCCTTTGTACAACGTGGCGAACCAGCTCTTTTCTCAAAATTCGATCGCGCTCGATGGGCTATTCTAGGTGGTACAGATATCGTTATCGAACTTCCTACGCTTTATTCGTTAGGTAGTGCCCAACTATTTTCTTCAGGTGCCATTCAATTAATTAAATCTTTATCTATTGATATGCTGTCCTTCGGTTCTGAAACAACTGATTTAAATCAACTCATCCATATGGCTAAGCGTATGGATTGTGAAAGCACCCAAAATGAATTACGCAATTATTTAAATGAAGGCATGTCCTATGGTACAGCCTTCCGCAAAGCGCTAGGTTCCGAATCATTTAGCACACCTAATGCCTTATTAGGGCTTGAATATATCCGTGCTGCATTAAAGTATTATCCAAACTTAGAATATATTCCTATTCAGCGTACATCTGATCACCATAATCACAATTTCAATCAAGAGTTACCATCCGGTACGGCATTGCGTCAACTCATCACTACTGCTAATCCCTTAGATATGTGTTCAACGCTTCAAAGTACTATTCCAACACCAATTCTAGATGATATGACGCATAGAATCACAAATGATGACTATGTCGACTACAATAGATATTACAATATGGTACATATGTTGAGTCGCCGCATGACAGCCAATGAATTAGAGCATTTTGTTGATTTTACTGAAGGTATTGAACACTTGTGGTTAAAAGCAGCACAACAGCCTTCATGGGAATCTGCCATTGAGCAAATAAAATCCAAGCGCTACACCTACGCCCGTTTACAGCGCATGAGTGCCTACCTTACATTAGGCATTACGAAAGACTTGATAAATATCGCTATGCAAGACGGTCCTCAATACGCTAGATTACTAGCCTTTAACGACAGAGGACGTCAATGGCTGAGAACTAAACATGACATTCCACTCATTCAAAAATGGGCTAAAGCACCTACTCAGCTCAATAATCTTGGAAAATCTATGCATCATATAGATACGCTAGCTACAGATATACAAGCCTTATGTTTCCATAATAAAGGTAAACGTATAGGGCATACAGACTATACCTATACACCGCAATATATCAAATAAAAAGTATAATTTTAATTTAAGCAAAAAAAGGGGTTACAATACAGATTATTCCTGTATTGTAACCCCTTCTTCACCATCTAAGTCTTCTACGGCAACTCGTACACTTTCAAGATGTGATGTAGGAATATTTTTACCCACATAGTCTGCGCGAATCGGCAATTCACGATGACCACGGTCCACGAGTACTGCTAATTGAATAGATTTAGGTCTACCAGATGTCATCAATGCATTTAACGCTGCACGAATAGTACGCCCTGTGTAAAGTACATCATCCACGAGAATGATTGTTTTCTCCGTTGTATCAATCGTACATGGTTTCCCCTCTTTTTGGCGAGCATCACGATCATCACGATACATAGCAACATTGAGTGATTCACATTCAATACGAATACCTTCAATGCGTTCGATTTCGGCCTGCAAACGTTTTGCCAAAATAACACCACGTCGTTCAATGCCTACAATAAGAGCATTAGATAAGCCTTTATTACGTTCTAGGATTTCGTGACTAATACGACGAATCGCGCGCATAATAGCATCTTGATCCATCAATAAGCGTTTCTTTTCCATATATACGCCCTTATAGCACAGAGTTCTCTATGCCCCTTTACAAATATAGTTAGAAGATTATTTTCGTTTATCTTCTCGATATGTTTTAGCAAACTCTATACATGCTTTGAAGTCATCTGGAAGAGGCGCCTCAAAATGCATACTTTCACCTGTAATAGGATGTTTTACATCTAAAGATTTAGAGTGCAATGCCTGTCCTTCAATAGGGAAGTCCATACGACGGTAGCCATAGAACGGATCATTAACAACAGGATGTCCAATATGAGCAAAATGTACACGAATTTGATGTGTGCGCCCAGTCTCTAAATTACATTCAACCAAGGTTTGATGGCCAAATCGTTCAACCACGTTAAAGTGAGTGACTGCATCCTTACTATTTTCAAAGACAACAGCCATTTTCATACGATCCTTAGGATGTCTTCCAATAGGAGCTTTAATAGTACCCTTTTCTTCTACAATATTACCTTGTACTAATGCTAAATATGTCCGTTTAGCAGAATGCTCCTTTACCTGCTCCGCTAAACCTATATGAGCTGCATCATTTTTAGCAGCCATCATAACACCAGATGTATCCTTATCTAAACGGTGAACAATACCAGGTCTAATCTCACCATTAATACCGGACAAATCCTTACAATGATATAGCAATGCATTAACAAGTGTACCCGAATAATTGCCCACCGCAGGATGAACAACCATACCACGTTGTTTATTTACAATAATAATATCATGATCTTCATACAATACATCTAAAGGAATATCCTCTGGTTTTACCTCTACAGATTCAGGCTCCGGTATCTCTACACGTACAACAGCATTTGGTGTAAGTCTAAGATTTGCTTTCCCTACCTTAGCACCTACTGTAACGTGACCACCTTTAATTAAACTTTGAATATAACTACGAGACCCTTCCATATGTTCTGTTAAGAATACATCCAGTCTCATACCGTCTTGCTCAGCATTTACAATATATTCGTTCATCCTCTACCTCTCTATGAGTTAAGTATCATATATTAATTAATTATATGTCATAATATATGAATTATTTATCATCATCTTTTAATGTAAATAAATAGTAGACTACTAAAGCTACGCCTACACAGATACCAATATCAGCAACATTAAAAATAGGCCATATACGGAAATCAAAAAAATCTACCACACCATGAATCATGTAACGATCAATGCCATTACCAATAGCACCAGACACTAATAAAGCAGATCCAATCTGTAAAGTCCACGGACCTTTTGATAAGCGCTTCCAATAATATGCACATGCGCCTAGCAAAATAACCGCTACCAGTAAGAAAAACCATCGCTGATTAGCAAGCATACCAAATGCTGCACCGCGATTAATAATATATGTTAAATGAAATACATTGGGTATAACCACTAAAGACTCACCTAACATAAAATGATTCATAATGTAATATTTAGTCCATTGATCTAAGAGTAACCAAAGAATTAGTATAATATAAAACAAGCTGTACTCCCTTATAATAATATATATCTTAATAGTCCTATTATACTAAGTTAAGCAAATTTAGGCAAAATAAAAAGCCCCTCAATGAGGGGCCGTTTAATTTGTGATTACTCAGCGGAAATTACAGATACTGGGCAAACGGATTCGCAAGAACCGCAATCGATGCAAGTATCGTTGATTTCATATTTAGTTTCGCCTTCAGAAATAGCAGAAACTGGGCAAACAGATGCGCAAGAACCACATTTAATGCAACCATCAGCAATAACTCTCATAATTAGGACCTCCATAAAAATATAGATCAGAACTTTTTATTATCATTTAGAAAGGCACTTGCCTCAACTTATGTTCTCATTATCACACAGTTCTTTTTGAAAGTCAAATGAAAATGATAAAAAACTGTATATATTTTTGCATATTACTTTTTCATTTTTATCATACAAAGCCTATGTTTATAGGTATTTTGATATTACTTTTCATTTAATTAATTGAATATGATATTCAACAAATGAGAATGTTGTAATTATCAATTTTATAAAATCCTAATCATTATAATAGGAATTTAATTATCAATATTTATTATCATAAAAACTATTTTTTTATCACAACAGATTTAACGCTTATCTATATTTTAATCTAACATATAAACTTCACTCTAAAAAAGGCCGAATCATACGATTCGACCTCATTTATATTTATAAAGTAAAGTAATATCTTTACTATTATTCACTATATAACAATAATACTATTTTTTTCTTATAGCACTTAGAAAGATGTTAAGAATGTTAGTGTACCTAAAATAACGCCTGCAAGGTTTGGTACGATTAAAATATAATCACGTTTAGGTGATTTTGTCCAACCATATAATACCCAGATCAAACAGGATACTGCTGCAAATAATGGTTGCCATGGTTGACTAGGTTGACCATGAAGATTAGCAATTATTTGTGGGATATAGGCTAAAAATACAAATACACCAATAAATGCACCAATAGAACCAACTAACATGTTAAATCTTTCTTTTGTCATAGATGACCTCCTTATTCAACATTACGTTATTATATATTACACAATATACTATATCATATTTTTTTCGATGTAGTCAATTGTGTAAAATTAATCATGCAAATTAGTTTAATTCATATTGCTTTTGATTACACTTATATGTAATCTATATTAAAATCATATAGGCTAAAATCATAAAAAACGAGGCCGAATCTTACGATTCGACCTCGTATGTGCTTTATAGTAGAGTAACCTATCCCCTATTATTTACCAGGGAAGAATGGCCATACCATTGGAATGATAATTAAGCTTACTACGAAGCAAACTAAAATCAATGGAACGCCGGCTTTTACATAGTCTGTAAATTTGTATTGACCAGGGCCAAGTACTAATGTATTTGGAGGTGTACCTACAGGTGTACCGAATGCACAAGATGCAGCAATGCCAATAGCCATCAATACTGCATGAGGGTCAGCGCCCATACCTTGGGCAATGGAGATGCCGATAGGAGCCAATAATGCACTAGATGCTGTGTTAGACATGAATTGAGTCATAACACAAGACAAGATGAACAATACAGCTATTGCAAAGTAAGGGCTAGGATTATCGCCTATAACGCCGATTACAGAATTAGCAATCATTTTACCTGCACCAGATTGGTCAAGTGCAGTTGCCACTGGCATCATACCAGCGAATAAGAAGATTGTTACCCAGTCAATAGAAGTGTACGCTTGTCTTTCGTTCAAGCAACCAGTTAATACGCAAAGCATTGCGCCAATAACTGCAACCATGCTCAATGGTAAGTTAATACCATAGCCTTTTAGGAAGTCGCCTAAAATCATAGCGATAATTACGCCTAAAAGAATAAGACCAGAGAATAATTGTTTCTTAGGATCGTTAGAAATATCTTCTGCAGCTACTTCTTGTTCTACTTCGCCAGCATCTGTAATTTCATGATTAGGTAATAAATGTTTACCAATAAGCATCATGAAAACGATAGTAGCGATAGTCAAAGGAATACCAATCCAAGCAAATTCGAAGAAACCAAATTGTGTAAGACCAAATTTAGCTAATGTACCACTTACAATAATGTTTGGAGGTGTACCAACCATTGTATTGATACCACCAACACCTGCAGCAAAAGCCATAGGCATCAATTGGCGAGACGCAGGAATCTTAGCAACAGCACAGATACCAACAACTACTGGAAGTAAAGCAGCTGTTGTACCAGTGTTGGACAAGAATGCGGACATAATTGCTGTAATAACCATGATGGCAAGCATTAAGCTATTTTCGTTAGTACCAGCACGAGATACTACAGTTTCACCAATTTTTTGAGCTAAACCAGTGTAGAACAATGCAGCACCAACAACGAACATGCCAGCGAACAACACAACTGTACTATCAGATAAACCAGAGAATACAACCTTAGGAGTAATAATACCCATAAGGCCTAGAGTAATTGCGCCGCCTAGAGAAGTAATAGCTAAAGGAATAATTTCCGTAACGAATAAAACAGCCATGACTGCAAGGACGATTAAGGTTTGTTCTGCAATACCCATACATCATCATCTCCCTTCAGAGAAATGCACTGATTGTATTAGATGAGATATAAAATATAGCCTACAATACTGATAGCCAAAGAATAATACTTCCCCTAAAAAACCTCGGCTATTAAACCAAGTATATTTAGTTCTACGTTGGAACCATTTGGCCTTTTTTTCATTACCGATAATCAGTGCAGTAATAAAAAACACAATAAATGCCCAAATAAAACAAATCAGTATTTTTAATTCTATCGATAACAAGTGACCACCTCTACTATTTTAAAAGCACTAGAAGATTATTCTGTGAATTCTTGTATCACCTAATGACCGATCTGAAAAGCATTTATTACAAATATACCCTATTTATGCATGAATACATAGATTTAAACTTTTTATTATCATTTAGAAAGACACTTGCCTCAATTTATGTTCTCATTATCATACAGCTCTTTTTGAAAGTCAAATGAAAATGATAAATAACTATATATATTTTTGTATAGTAATTATCATTTTTATGAAACCCTAAGTGCTATACTAGGAATTTAATTATCAATATTTATTATCATAAAAAAACGAGGCCGAATCTTACGATTCGACCTCGTATGTGCTTTTATAGTAGAGTAACCTATCCCCTATTATTTACCAGGGAAGAATGGCCATACCATTGGGATAATAATTAAGCTTACTACGAAGCAAACTAAGATCAATGGAACGCCGGCTTTTACATAGTCTGTAAATTTGTATTGACCAGGACCAAGTACTAATGTATTTGGAGGTGTACCTACAGGTGTACCGAATGCACAAGATGCAGCAACGCCGATAGCCATCAATACAGCATGAGGGTCAGCGCCCATACCTTGGGCAATGGAAATACCGATAGGAGCCAATAATGCACAAGATGCAGTATTAGACATAAATTGAGTCATAACACAAGACAATGCAAATAATACTGCTGTTGCAAAGTAAGGGCTAGGATCAGAACCCATAACGCCGATTACTGCATTAGCAATCATTTTACCTGCACCAGATTGGTCAAGTGCAGTTGCTACTGGCATCATACCAGCGAATAAGAAGATTGTTACCCAGTCAATGGATGTGTAAGCTTGTTTTTCGTTCAAGCAACCAGTTAATACGCAAAGCATTGCGCCAATAACTGCAACCATGCTCAATGGTAAGTTAATACCATAGCCTTTTAGGAAGTCACCTAAAATCATAGCGATGATTACGCCTAAAAGAATAAGACCAGAATATAATTGTTTCTTAGGATCGTTAGAAATATCTTCAGCAGCTACTTCTTGTTCTACATCACCAGCATCTTGAATTTCATGTTTAGGTAATAAATGTTTACCAATGAGCATCATGAAAATAATAGTAGCGATAGTCAAAGGAATACCGATCCAAGCAAATTCGAAGAAACCAAATGGTTGTTCACCAAATTTAGTTAATGTACCACTTACAATGATATTAGGTGGTGTACCAACCATTGTAATGATACCACCAATACCTGCAGCAAATGCTAAAGGCATCAATTGACGAGAAGCAGGAATCTTAGCAACAGCACAGATGCCTACAACTACTGGAAGTAATGCAGCTGTTGTACCAGTGTTAGATAAAAATGCGGACATAGTTGCAGTAACAACCATGATGGCAAGCATTAAACCATTTTCACTAGTACCTGCATGAGATACTACTGTTTCCCCAATTTTTTGAGCTAAACCAGTGTAGAACAATGCAGCACCAACAACGAACATACCAGCGAACAACACAACTGTACTATCAGATAAACCAGAGAATACAACCTTAGGAGTAATAATACCCATAAGGCCTAGAGTAATTGCGCCGCCTAGAGAAGTAATAGCTAAAGGAATAATTTCCGTAACGAATAAAACAGCCATGACTGCAAGGACGATTAAGGTTTGTTCCGCAGTACCCATACATCATCATCTCCCTTCAGAGAAATGCACCGATTGCATTAGATGAGATATAAAATATAGCCTACAATACAGATAGCAGAAGCCATCAAAAAAGTTATACCATAACCCTCTTTAGTTTTAGGATAGCCAAAAAATAACGCTTCCCCTAAAAACCCTCGGCGATTAAACCAAGTATATTTAGTTCTACGTTGAAACCATTTGGCTTTTCCTTCATTACCGATAATCAGTGCAGTAATAAAAAATACAATAAATGCCCAAATAAAACAAATCAGTATTTTTAATTCAATTGATAACAAGTGACCACCTCTACTATATTCAAAGCACTAGAAGGTTATTGTGTGAATTCTTGTACCACCTAATGACCGATCTGAAAGCATTTATTGCAAATATACCCTATTTATGTATGATTACATAATTTATAAGGGATTTTTTATTCACCAATAGGTGTACCTAATTAGGCACACCTTGGTGAATAATTATTTAATTATTAATGGCTAGACAACATAGCAAGCATTGTACCTGCTGCTACTGCTGTACCAATAACGCCAGCTACGTTAGGACCCATAGCATGCATGAGCAAGAAGTTAGCTGGGTTAGCTTTCGCACCTACTACTTGAGATACGCGAGCCGCCATTGGAACTGCGGATACACCGGCAGAACCAATAAGTGGATTTGTTTTACCACCATCAACTAAGCTCATCAATTTACCGAACAATACGCCACCAGCAGTACCACCGATAAATGCAACTAAGCCTAAGCAAATAATAAGAATTGTTTGTACGCTTAAGAAGTGTTCCGCACTCATTGTTAAACCAGTACCAGTTGCCAAGAAGATTGTAACAGTATTGATCAACGCATTTTGAGATGTATCAGACAAACGTTCAGTTACGCCAGATTCACGGAACAAGTTACCTAACATCAACATACCTAAAAGAGATGTAATGGAAGGAAGCAATAAGGAAATGAAGATCGTTGCAACAATTGGGAATACGATTCTTTCAAAACGTGTAACGTCACGCAATTGTTCCATAACAATTTCGCGTTCTTTTTGCGTAGTGAATAATTTCATTACAGGTGGTTGAATCAACGGTACCAAGGACATATAGGAATATGCGGCAACCGCGATTGCACCTAATAAATGAGGAGCTAACTTAGTAGCCAAGTAAATGGATGTAGGGCCGTCGGCACCACCGATGATACCGATAGCAGCTGCTTCTTGAGCAGTAAAGCCAAGCATCATTGCGCCACCTAAAGCAACGAATACGCCGATTTGAGCAGCAGCACCTAAAAGCAATGTTTTAGGATTAGCAATGAGTGGACCAAAGTCAGTCATTGCACCTACACCAAGGAAAATTAAAGGTGGGAAGATTTCTTGAGAGATACCTGCACTAATAAGAGCCATAACGCCTTCTTCGAAGCCATTACGAGGAATATTAGCAAGTACACAACCAAACGCAATCGGACCCAACAATAATGGTTCAAACTCTTTAGCAAATGCCAAGTACAATAGGATCAAACCTACAAGAATCATAATAGCATTGCCTGTTGTAAATGCGAGGAACCCGCTATCATTAATAACGGATTGAATCGCAACAGCAAAAGCCTCCATATGCGTTCCCCTTTCACAAATATAAAATTTTTATATGACGCGGACTAGCCGCGCCACACAAAACTTGGTATTAACCAAGAACAACCATGTCGTCGCCAGTGGATACAGTTTGGTTAGCAGCTACGCGAACTTCTGCAACTACAGCATCATGTGGAGCTGCGATTTCGTTTTGCATTTTCATAGCTTCAAGAATCAACAAAGTTTCGCCTTTTTTAACTGCTTGACCAGCGGATACTGCTACAGATAAGATTTTACCAGGCATTGGAGCTTTTACAGTTTCAGCACCTGCTGGAACTGGAGCTGCTGCTGCAGCTGGAGCTGGTGCTGGTGCAGGAGCTGCTTTAGGAGCTGGAGCTGCTGCTGGAGCTGGAGCTGCTGCAGGAGCTGCGCCTTTTACTTCATTAACTTCTACATCATATGCTGTACCATTTACTGTAACGTTGAATTTTTTCATCTTAAATTCCTCCAAAATGTGTATGTCTACACAATACTTATAAATTTTTATTACACATATAAATTGGATAATCTTATCGATTATCTAAATAAGCCAATAATCTTATCGACTACCGCGCAAACGGCCTTCCATTTTCCAATTATAGCTTACGATTGGACGGATATGCGCGATTTGATCAGCGGAATAACCCATTGCCGCTAATGCACCAACGATTACGGCTACTACATCTTGAGATGGAGCTTTACCGTTAGTTTTTGTAGCATTGCTCATTACAAATGCCTCCTAAAATTTTATTAACCTCTACCGCTTAAACGACCTTCCAAGCGCCATTTAGCACTGATTGCTGTAGGTCGGATAGATGCAATTTGTTCAGATGAGTACCCCATCGCCACAATGGCACCTACGATAGCTGCTACTACTTCTTCCTCATTTTGAGCGGATGCACTTGGAGCAGCCACTGGAGTAGCTGCAGGCGTTACAACAGTTTGTTCTGTTTTAGGTGCTTCTTTTTTTTTCTTAGTTGGATCGATTAAATGTACGATTTCCATAAGAATACCTAAAAGAATCAACACAACAAATACAACTGTCATATTAATGGCCATAATTAACCAAGGATTGGTAGTAACTGCTTGTCCTTCCATAATCATTCCCCTTTCTAAAAAATTAGTAAAGAAAGGTATCTCCCAAATTCGATGTTCTTGTTATCGAAACGAATTATAATGGAATATTACCATGTTTCTTTGGAGCACGGTTTTCGCGTTTGCTTGCAAGCATTGCCAAAGCGTTGATAACTGCTGGACGAGTTTGTTTTGGTTCGATTACAACGTCTACGAAGCCACGTTCTGCAGCTTTGTATGGAGTTGCGAACTCTTCTACGTATTTTGCTGTTTTAGCATCTTTATCTTCGTCTTTCTTGAAGATAATGTTAGCTGCACCAGCAGGACCCATTACAGCGATTTCGGATGTAGGCCAAGCGTATACTTGGTCAGCGCCCAAATCTTGGGAACACATAGCGAGGTAAGAACCGCCGTATGCTTTACGAGTGATAACAGTAATTTTTGGTACTGTAGCTTCAGAGTAAGCATACAACATTTTAGCACCATGACGAATGATACCGCCCCATTCTTGATTTGTGCCAGGCAAGAAACCAGGAACGTCAACAAAGTTAACGATTGGAATATTGAAAGCATCACAGAAACGGATGAAACGGGAAGATTTGTCGGATGCATTGATGTCCAAGCAACCAGCCATTACTTTTGGTTGGTTAGCAATGATACCAACGGATTGACCGTCAAAACGTGCAAAACAAGTAATAATGTTTGTAGCATAGAATGGTTGTACTTCATAGTATTCACCATTATCTACAGTAGCTGCGATAACATCTTTCATGTCGTATGGCATGTTACTGTTATCAGGCAACAAGCTGTTCAAGCCTTCGTCTTCACGAGTTGGATCATCGCCAGTATCTACTAATGGAGCATCTTCCATATTATTGGATGGCAAGAAGCCTAATAAGTAGCGAATTTGTGCGATGCAATCATCTTCATCTTCAGCTGCAAAGTGAGCAACACCAGACACAGAGTTGTGAGCCATTGCACCACCAAGATCTTCAGCTGTTACTTCTTCACCAGTTACAGATTTGATAACTGCAGGACCAGTGATGAACATTTGAGATGTGTGTTTAACCATGTAGATGAAGTCAGTTAATGCTGGAGAATATACAGCACCACCTGCACATGGGCCCATGATTACGGAAATTTGTGGAATAACGCCAGATGCATTTGTATTTTCAAAGAAAATTTTACCGTAACCAGCAAGCGCATCTACTGCTTCTTGAATACGAGCACCGCCGGAATCATTGATACCAACGATAGGAGCACCCATTTTCATTGCTAAACGTTGTACTTTAACGATTTTAGCAGCATGCATTTCACCAAGAGAACCACCTTCTACAGTGAAGTCTTGTGCGAATGCATATACTAAACGACCGTCGATAGTACCATAACCAGTTACTACACCTTCGCCTGGTAATTCTTTCTTTTCTTGACCGAAGTTAACACAACGATGTTTAACAAATTGATCAAGTTCAACGAAAGAGTTATCATCGAACAATTTAGCCAAACGTTCACGAGCAGTCATTTTGCCTTGAGCATGTTGTTTCTCAACGCGTTTTTCACCGCCACCAGCTTTAACTTTAGCTAGTTTTTCGTGCAATAACTCGATTTTTTCTTGCACTGTTGCCATTATAGCACCTCCAAATAAAACTTGTTACAGTATCATTTTATTTCATTAATAATTAAAGTTCAAGCATGCATACATATTTAATATATAACTAGTGATTATATGAATATGTATATCTATTACTCATACATAATGATGTGAATTGGATACTGTATTATTTCATACGTTGACATAATTCAAGCAATACGCCGCCTGTTGCTTTTGGATGTAAGAAAGCAATGGAGGACCCGCCTGCACCGTAACGAGGTTTTTCGTCAATCATACGAACGCCTTTAGCCATCAAATCAGCAATAGCATTTTCAATATTATCAACGCGCAATGCAACGTGTTGGATACCATCACGACCGCCATTTTTTTCGATGAATTTACCGATAGGGCCATCTGGAGTTGTAGTTTCTAAGAATTCAAGTTCAGCATCGCCACATGGGAAGAAGGATACTTTTACTTTTTGTTCTTCAACCACTTCATCTTCTGGAAGATGTTGAATACCCAATGCATTTTTATAGAATTCTTTAGTTGCTGCTAAATCATTAACACCAATACCGATGTGATCCACTTGTAATACTTTAAAAGCCATTTCGATTATCTCCTTTTCAAGGCTAAATCTCTAATGCTATGTAGTCGCCGTCTACTTTAGCACGCTTGTCATTACGCCGTTAACAACTGTGTATGGATCGCTTTCGCGTTCATTAACAGCTGCCACTTGGCTATTAAATTCGTCGCTTGTAACGATTTTATCAGCTACATAACGACCAATTTGTTCATTAATCATTGCGATGATTTCATCACGAGTACGTTCTGCCCGACGAGATTCCAATTCACCAGAATCTTCAAGATACTCAAAATGTTCATCTAAAGCGTCGATGAGTTCATCTACGCCTTGGTCCTTGCTAGCAATTGTGCGCTTAATTGGTGGGCGCCATTTTACTTCACGAGAGTCTAGGTCAAGCATCATTTCAATTTCTACATTCAAACGATCACAACCATCTCGGTCAGCTTTATTGATAGCAAATACATCGCCAATTTCAAGAATACCCGCTTTGATAGCTTGGATATCATCACCGAGACCAGGAACAAGTACTACCAATGTAGTATCTGCATTTTTAACGATATCTACTTCGGATTGACCTACACCTACTGTTTCAATGATTACTAAATCCATGCCAAAGGCATCCATGAGTTTTACAACGTCCGCAGTCTTTTTGGATAAACCACCAAGACTACCACGCGTGCCCATGCTTCGAATAAATACATTTTCATTTAATGTCAAATCATTCATTCGAATACGGTCCCCCAAGATAGCACCACCAGAGAATGGGCTTGTTGGGTCGATGGCAACGATGCCGATTTTTTTACCTTGATCTAGATAATGTTTAACAACTTTATCAGTCAAAGTACTTTTACCAGCACCAGGGGCCCCAGTAATACCGAGAATACGTGCATTTCCTGTTTTAGGGTAAATTGCCTTCATAATATCAATGGCATTTTCATACTCGTTTTCTACAGCTGTTATGGACCGTGCTAAGGCTAGTCGGGAACCTTCAAAAAGTTCTTTAACTAAATCCACTCGCCTCACCACCTATCTTAAAATATGGGAATAGAGGGGAGTCAACCATTTAGTTCAACCCCTCTCTTGCCCAATTAATTATTTAACGTTTTCGTTGATGAATTTAACGATATCGCCAGTTGGTGTACCAGGTGTGAATACTGCTGCTACGCCAGCTTTTTTCAAGCCAGGGATATCAGCGTCAGGAATAACGCCACCACCGATTACAAGTACATCGCCCATGCCTTTTTCTTTCAAAAGTTCAACAATTTTAGGGAACAATGTGTTATGAGCACCGGAAAGAAGGGATAATGCAACTACATTAACGTCTTCAGAAAGAGCTGCTTCTACGATTTGTTCTGGAGTTTGACGAAGACCAGTGTAGATTACTTCGAAACCAGCATCGCGAAGTGCGCGTGCTACTACTTTTGCACCACGGTCATGACCATCAAGACCTGGTTTTGCTACGATTACTCTAATACGTTTTTCTGCCATGATTAATTACCTCCGAAATTAGCCGATATTATAATGTGGAATGAGCTTCGTATTCACCGAATACTTCGCGCAATACATTACAAATTTCACCCAAAGTAGCATATGTTTTAACTGCATCAAGAATTAATGGCATCAAGTTAACGTTTTCATCAGCTGCACCAGCTTTAAGAGCTGCTAATGCTTTATCAACTGCTGCTTGATCGCGGTTAGCGCGAACTGCTTGAGTTTTCTTGGATTGGTTAACACCAACGGAAGCATCTACGCGAAGTAAGTCTTTTGGAGCTTCTTCTTCAACTTGGAATTTGTTTACGCCAACGATTGTGCGCAAGCCAGATTCAACTTCCATTTGCCATTTGTAAGCGGATTCTTGAATTTCTTTTTGGATGTAGCCTTTTTCGATTGCTACTACAGCGCCGCCCATTTCATCAATTTTCTTGATGTATGCCATAGCTTCGTCATAGATAGCGTTAGTCATAGCTTCTACATAGTAGGAACCGCCCAATGGGTCAACTACGTCAGCTAAACCAGATTCGTAAGCCACGATTTGTTGTGTACGAAGAGCTACTTGTACAGATGCTTCTGTAGGAAGAGCCAACGCTTCGTCACGGGAGTTTGTATGTAAGGATTGAGTACCGCCCATTACAGCAGCTGCAGTTTGAAGAGCAACACGAACGATGTTGTTATCAACTTGTTGTGCAGTCAACATGGAACCAGCTGTTTGAGTATGTACACGAAGCATCATGGATTTTGGTTTTTTAGCACCAAAACGTTCTTTCATGATTGTTGCCCATAAACGGCGGGATGCACGGAATTTAGCAACTTCTTCAAGTACGTTGTTATGAGCATTCCAGAAGAAGGAAAGACGACCAGCGAATGTATCAACATCAAGACCAGCTTTCAAAGCTGCTTCTACGTATGCGATACCATCAGCAATTGTAAATGCGATTTCTTGAGCTGCTGTGGAACCTGCTTCACGGATATGGTAACCGGAGATGGAGATTGTGTTCCATTTTGGAACATTTTGAGAACAATATTCGAAGATATTAGTAATCAAACGCATGGATGGTTTTGGTGGGAAAATGTAAGTACCACGAGCTGCGTATTCTTTCAAAATATCATTTTGAATTGTACCTTTCAATTCTGTGGAAGGTACGCCTTGTTTTTCAGCTACTGCGATATACATTGCCAACAAAACGGATGCTGGAGCGTTGATTGTCATGGATGTGGATACTTTACCAAGATCGATGCCGTCGAACAAGATTTCCATATCTGCCAAGGAGTCAATCGCTACACCTACTTTACCAACTTCGCCTTCTGCAACTGCATCGTCGGAGTCATAACCAATTTGTGTAGGTAAGTCGAATGCACAGGAAAGACCAGTTGCACCAGACTCGATTAGGTAGCGGTAACGTTTGTTAGATTCTTCTGCTGTAGCGAAGCCTGCATACATACGCATTGTCCAGAAACGACCACGGTACATAGTAGGTTGTACGCCACGAGTGTAAGGGAATTCGCCAGGCATACCCAAATCACGTTCATAGTCAAAACCTTCGATATCAACTGGTGTATATACACGGTTGTATTTTAAATTTTGACGTTCTGGAGTTTTTGCACTTTTTTCGTCACAAAGTTTGTTGTACTCAGCAATTTGGGCTTTTAAGTTTTCGTAAGCCATGTTTTCATCATCCTCCTAAAAAAACAGGTTATTTTTTCATGCTTCCAGTTTCTGTGAAGCGTTTATGCCAAGAAAGAGCTTCATCAAGCAACATAGGTGTATGGGCATTCTTTGTTGCAGCTAATGCTTTTTCTAGGTATTCAGTTAACATAGGTTTGTAGTCTGGGTGAGCACATTTTTCAATGATCAAACGAGCTCTTTCCACTGGGCTCAAACCACGGCAGTCAGCAACACCTTGTTCTGTACAGAAAATCATAGTGTCATGTTCTGGGTGATCCACATGAGATACATATGGAACGATAGAACTGATGTCGCCATTTTTAGCAACGGAGTTAGTGCAGAAGATAGTGAGATAAGCACTACGTGCAAAGTCACCAGAACCACCAACACCATTCATCATTTTGCTCCCCATAATATGAGTAGAGTTTACATTGCCAAAAATATCAAATTCGATAGCGGTATTCATGGCAATGACACCAATACGGCGAGCAATACCAGGGTTGTTGGAAATTTCTTGTGGGCGAAGAATGATTTTTTTACGGTATTCATCAATATTCGCATAGAAACGTTTCAACCCATCTGGAGAAGGACTTAATGCAGTACCAGAACATACAGTTACTTTACCAGCATCGATCAAGTCGAACATACCATCTTGGATTACTTCTGTATAGATGGACAAATCTGTGAATGGGCCTTTAGCAAGACCACTGATTACAGCATTCGCTACGGAACCTACACCAGATTGTAATGGAAGCAAGTTTTTAGGCAAACGACCTTCTGCAATTTCTTGTTCGAAGAATTTGATAAGGTGTTGACTCATTGCTTTTGCATCATCATCGATAGGTGCCAAAGGTCTTGTTGTATCAGGAACATCACAAGGTACTACTGCAACAATTTTACTTGGGTCACAAGGAATTGCTTCAGTACCAATACGATCACCAGGTGTTTCCAATGGAATTGGTTTACGATGTGGTGGATCGAGTGGTTCATAGATATCATGCATACCTACCAAGGAAAGTGGTTGGGATACATTCACTTCTACGATAACTTTTTTAGCTTGGCTAACAAATGTTGGAGAGTTACCAACAGATGTAGTTGGAACAATGGAGCCATCTTCGTTGATTTGTGCAGCTTCAATAATTGCTACGTCTAAATCACCAAAGAAACCATAGCGAACATTTTGTGCCATTGTGCTTAAATGCATATCAATGTATTTAACAGCACCGCTATTTAAGGCTTTACGTGTATCCCCATTTGTTTGATATGGGAAACGACGATTGATACCGTTAGCACGAGTTAACGCGCCATCAGCTTCATCACCTACGGAAGCACCTGTCCACAAATCAATTTTGAATGGTTCTTTTTCCATTCTTTCTGCCAATGCCAATGGCACTGCTTTTGCATAACCAGATGGAGTAAAGCCGGAAATACCAACTTTATCGTTAGGGTTAATCAAAAGAGCTGCATCATAAGCAGTGACAATTTTACCTTGGAGGGCCGCACATTTAACGCGGTCTTTGATGTCTATCACCATTACCATCTCCTTTAAGAGTAACATTGTATAAACGACAGTTTGATCTCTTGGTCGTTCCTTAAACCGACTTCATCGTAGTCCACATCCAACGTATTGTCAACTTATATGACTAAAATGTATTTTTTTATACACTTTATGGGTGCATTATGATTAAAATGCATAGATTTTCATATATTCACATAAGTTTTATTCACATCGCTATAACTCACAGGAATTATCGATTTATGGCATATATTGATGTTTTTCAATTAAATCGAACTCTCTCTATACAATATATAGACCCTTTTCAATATAAAACAACATCTCACACACAAGAACTAGACCATACACCTCCCTATAAAGATACAAAGATATACAAAAAACCGGCTTTCAAATGTCAACGATAATGTTCAATTATGTCTAACATTAGAAAACCGGTTATAACCTCTTAATACATACCTACCTAAGGTATGTATTAAGTATACCATATTATGAAATTATATATCTACTATAAAACATACTAATTATACAAGCTACTGAAATTATGTAGATTTATCAGCAGACAGCTGAACTTTTACAAAGGCCCCTACCCAGCCAAACAATTGCCAAAATACAATAGTCACTTGATGACTGTATAGCTCAAAATCAGATAAGCCACTAAATAAAACCCCTATAGCCAACGCTCCTACACCAATTTGCGCAGCTTGACGGAATATATCCCCTTTAAGCCTTATAGATGTAATAACATGACCTACGATAACTGCTAGGAATGATAGCAATCCAGGGATACCGGTTTCAGCTAACATATTAAGGTATAAATTATGAGCATGATACATCAAGACGTGAGGTCCTTGAATATAGTAATTATAGTCTGGATATACTAAATAAAATGTATTCCACCCAATACCAAAGATAGGATTTTCTCGTACGATATACATAGTACTATCCCATAAGGCCCATCGAAGATCAGCGGATGTATCATGACCTTGGAATATAGACCACAGCCTTGAAGCTATTTCACCATCATAAAAGTACAAAATTATTGGCACTGCTAATAGGGATAAGAATAATCTTCGCTCCACAAAGATTGCCCAATACAAAATCATCGCTCCGAAGCTAATCCAAATTCCCCGAGAATAGGTTAATAGCATCGTTAAGAATAATATACTACCTATAATTAGCATTGAAATAACTTCGCGCGTACGATTTTCCTTCATATATACCAAGATATAACTGATACATACGCTGAGTACCATCAATAGATAGGCGCCCAATAAATTAGGATTTTGTAATGTAGACGACATGCGACGCATCAATTTAGGGAACTGTGCTGCATCTACCCACTCTTTTATATGTATATTAGGAACAAATACATATTGATAAGCACCTATGATACACACTAGAACTGCAGTGCCTAGCAAGGCACGAAGAAAATAGTTCCACTGTTTAGGCGTTTGAATGTATGTACGAACTAAATAATACATACCGCCGCTGGCCACAATTTGATAAAACCAACTTTGAATTGACCAATCCCAATTTTCTGACACTATAGAAGATACGCCAGTCCATACCACAAAGATCATAACAGACCACGATAAATAGCCTGTTGGTAAGCTCAAAGATTTACTAGATATTAAATCATATAGTGCAAGGCCTATCGCTAGCCAAAGGAGCACATCACCCACCATTGGTTGCAAAGGCATGGCCACAACAACACCATAAATTAAACGTTCAATATAGAATGTAATTCTCTTCTGATTAGGAATAAGTGAGAGTTCCATAGGCTCACCTTAGTGACTCATCTCATGGTTAAACCACTGACGAGCATCTCCTAAAATATATAAAGAACCACAAACAGTGATAATATCACCAGTTTTTGTATGTTTATAGGCTAAAGCCAATGCGTCTTCAACAGAATCTGCTGTTTGTGCTATAGCTTTTGGAACGATGTGACGTATTTTCTCAACCAAAACCTCTGGCACTTCAGTTCTATCTGTTGGAGCTGGTACAACTAGGACCGTATCGCCCGCCTTAACAACTTCGCGGATAATAGCATCTTGATTTTTATCTTTAAGAATTGCCATCACAATCGTTTTTGGGGTGTCCTTAAATAATTCAGCATAGGTCATACTGAAAGATTCAGCACCTGCCGCATTATGAGCACCATCAAAGATAAAGGTGCGATCTAAGCCTCGTTTAACTTCAAATCGACCTGCCCACGTAGTGCGAGCAAATCCTTCACGCATCGTTTCTTCACTAATGTTAGTGTCTTCTTTCATCAGTAAACGCACAGCCATTAATGCACACGCAAGATTAACAGATTGGTGGATACCTGCCATCGTCGTAAACAACATTGCAGGAGCGGTATCATTAGTACTAACCGTAATCATTTGGCCACCAGTTACAGCACTACGGCTATCGATACCAAAGTCTTTATTGAAAGCATACACTCTAGCATGTTTCTCTTTAGCTACCTCTTCAATAATACGAAGAGGAGCATCCTGTGCAGCCGTTACAACAGGAATTTTAGATTTAATAATACCTGCCTTGTGATGCGCAATCTCCTCAATAGTATCACCACAATACTTTTGATGGTCTATTGTTACATTGGTAATAACCGATACCTTTGGTGTCACGATATTAGTAGAATCTAGTAATCCACCTAAGCCAACTTCCACCACCGCATAGTCCACATCTTGTTCTTTGAAGAACAAAAAGGCAGCGGCCGTCAAAATTTCAAATTGCGTTGGCGCTTCTATTCCGTTAGTAATGATAGTATCAACTGCCACTTTTACACGACTAATTAGATTACCGAAGGCTTCCTCTGTTATATTTCCATCATTGATTTGAATTCGCTCCGTATAGGATTGAAGGTGAGGCGATGTAAATCGCCCCACCCGTAGTCCACTTGTAAACAGTGCGTAGGAAATATATGAGGTAACCGAGCCCTTACCATTCGTGCCTGTAACATGAACAATCTTATAGTCTTCTTGTGGATTCCCAAGGGCTTCCATAAGCGCTGTAATTCGTTCAAGGCCAGGCTTAATACCGAATGAAGATGCCTGTTCTAAATAGGCTAAGGCCTCTTGATATGTCATATAAACCTCCTATTATAAGGTTTCAAGGAACGCTTCACGTTCCAATAACGCTTGTTGTTTTTGTTTATATTCTTCTAACTTTTCTTTTTCTTTTGCTACTACAGCTTCTGGAGCTTTTGCGAGGAAGCCTTGGTTAGACAATTTGCCTTCCAAACGGGAAATTTCTTTTTCCATTTGGATTTTTTCCTTTGCAATACGCTCTCTTTCTTTTTCACCGTCGATCAAGTCTTTAAGTAAGAGATATACTTCCATACCATTTACAACTGTTACAGTCGCATTTTCTGGTTTTGAATCATCGGCACCAAGAATTGTTACCTTCTCAGCCCAAGCTAATGTAACGAAGTAATCGCTATGATCTGCTACAGTTTGAGCTAATGCTTCATCTGTTGGTGCTACGATAACCTCAGCTTTTTTACCTAAAGGCACATTCATTTCAGCACGCATGTTACGAATACCTTTGATGGCATCCATCATAACTTCCATTTGACGAGCTGCACTTTCAAGATTATCAAATTTTAATGCTTCAGGCCATTTTGCAACAACGATGCTATCCCCTTCATGAGGTAAATGTTGCCAAATATGTTCTGTTACGAACGGCATAAATGGATGTAATAATTCAAGCATATGACGCAAGATTGTTACGAGTAAATATTGAACAGTACGACGATCACGTTCATTACCATCGTTATATAAACGAGGTTTAGCTAGCTCAATATACCAGTCACAGTATGTGTTCCAAATGAAATCATATACGGAACTTGCAGCTTCACCCAACTCGAATTTGTCGAGATTAGACGTTACACTTTGTACTGTTTCGTTATATTTTTGAACAATCCATTGATCTGCTAATGTCAAATCATCTGCAGTTGGAATGAAGCTTTCATCATAATTTGTAAGATTCATCAATACAAATTTAGATGCATTCCAAATCTTATTGGCAAAGTTACGATTAGCCTCAACACGTTCCATATAGAAGCGCATATCATTACCTGGTGTGTTACCAGTAACAAGAGTAAAGCGCAATGCATCTGCACCATATTGGTCGATAACTTCAAGAGGATTAATACCATTGCCCAAGGATTTACTCATTTTACGGCCTTGACTGTCGCGAACTAGACCATGAATAAATACATGTTTGAATGGAATTTCATGTTCGAACTCAAGAGCCATGAAGATCATACGAGCTACCCAGAAGAAGATGATATCGTAACCAGTTACAAGAACACTTGTTGGGTACCATTGTTTAAGCTCAGGAGTTTGTTCAGGCCACCCCATGGTAGCAAATGGCCACAAGCCAGAGCTGAACCATGTATCTAAAACGTCTGGATCTTGTGTAACATGACCGTGGCAATGAGGACATTCAGTAATATCGTCACGACTAACGATTGTTTCACCGCAATCATCGCAGTACCATGCAGGAATACGATGACCCCACCATAATTGACGAGAAATTGTCCAGTCCCGAATATTTTCAAGCCAGTTTACATATGTTTTTGTAAAACGTTCAGGAACGAACTCTACTTCGTGATCTTTAACAACTTTAAGAGCTGGTTCTGCCAATGGTTTCATATCTACAAACCATTGTTTAGATACCATTGGCTCAATAATTGTGTTACAACGAGAGCAATGACCTACCGCATGGTCATGATCATCGATTTTTTCAAGTAAGCCTAGTTCTTTGAGCTCTGCTACTACTTGTTTACGAGCTTCTTCACGAGTCATGCCATTGAATTTGCCAGCACCTTCATTCATTGTCGCATCATTGTTCATAACAACGATGGATTCCAAATTATGACGTTGGCCCATTTCAAAGTCATTAGGATCATGAGCAGGTGTAATTTTTACACAGCCTGTACCGAAGCTAGCATCTACATAATCATCGGCAATTACAGGAATTTCGCGATTAACAAATGGTAAAATCAATGTTTTGCCGATGAGGTCTTTATAACGATCATCATCAGGATTTACTGCTACTGCTACGTCACCGAACATTGTTTCTGGACGTGTTGTAGCAACAACTACGAATCGATTATCCTCACCTTTTACAGGATATTTAATATGCCATAAGTGGCCATGTTCGTCTTCATGTTCAACTTCAACATCAGATAAAGCGGTAGCACAACGAGGGCACCAGTTGATGATGCGTTCACCGCGATAGATTAAGCCTTTTTCATAAAGTTTTACGAACACTTCACGCACTGCATGATAGTACCCTTCATCTAATGTAAAGCGTTCGCGAGACCAGTCACAAGATGCGCCTAAGCTACGAATTTGTTTTACAATAGTATCGCCGTATTCTTTTTTCCATTCCCATACGCGTTCTACGAATTTCTCACGACCTAAATCATAGCGAGATTTTCCCTCTTCTTTAGCGAGCATCTCTTCTACTTTGATTTGTGTAGCAATACCAGCATGGTCAGTACCAGGCATCCACAACACATTGTAACCTTGCATGCGTTTGAAACGGATGAGGATATCTTGCAATGTATTATCTAAAGCATGGCCCATATGCAACATACCAGTTACATTAGGAGGCGGCAACACGATACTAAATGGTTCTTTATTAGTGTCTACTTCTTCGTGAAAGTATCCTTGGTTTTCCCAATATGAATACCATTTCCCTTCTATTTCACCGGGGTTATAAGTGGTTAAATTTTCGTAGGTTTTCATCGTTCCTCCTAAATAAACTCCTTAGCGCTTCATAATCTTAGCCAATACAAATAGGCTCGTTTCATATAGCAATATCATAGGTAATGCAATCATCGTTTGAGAGAACATATCCGGTGTTGGTGAAATGACAGCACCTATGATAAAGGATATAAGTATAAATATCTTACGTTTCGTTTTTAAAAAACGCGATGTAATTAAGTTGAAATATCCCAAGATGATTAAAATCAACGGCAACTCAAAGATAAATCCAAAGGGTAGTACAAAGGATAATACAAAGTCCATGTACTGGCCGATGGAAAACAGCGGTTGTAATTCGTCGGTAGCAAAGCCCATAAAGAACTTAACAGCTGCTGGTAGCACGAGAAAATAAGAAAATACAATACCTATGCCAAATAAGCCTATAGCAACCGGTAAAATCCAATTGGATAGTTGCTTTTCTCGCACCGTAAGGGCAGGCTTAACAAATAACCAGATCTGATGCAATATAATAGGTGCCCCTATAATAAGACCACCTACTATAGACACCTTCATATATGTAAAGAAGGCCTCAGTCGGTTTCATATAATAGAGCTTACCAGCTGGCTTTAGGAGTATTTCCAATAAGAAGTCTACATAATAATAAGAAATACATGTTCCTATGACTACTGCAACAGCCATTATAATAAGGCGCTTTCGCAATTCAGATAGATGGCCTACAAGGGATATTTCCCTCGCCTCGTCCATCATTTTCTGTTCCATCTCAGTATAAATTGGCTCGTCCTCAGGTTCCTCAGGAACCTGTTGTTTTACCACCTTATACTGTTCTTGTTCAGCCTTTAATTTGGCTTCGCGACGCTTTTGACGAACTACACTATCAAAAGAAGGTTTTTGTATGGGATATTCGAAGTCCGTTTTTGGTTCGAATGGTTCCATATTATACCTTTCTATCAGCTAAATTCTCTACAGCCATCACAAGGAATTCCTTGCCGGGAAAATCACGGACAGCGTCGAGTGCTGCCAAAGCATCTTTGCAATATTGATCAGCTACAGCTAATGTATTATCAATACCGCCTTGACCGATAACATAGTCGATAATAGCCTGCTCATCGCCGCCATTATTCAAGGCTTTAATATCCTCAAGCAATTTATCTTTATTGTCATCATTAACGATACTTAACAACGGATATGTCAATAAACCTTCGCGAAGATCATTCCCCACGGGTTTACCAGTCGTCGCTGTTGTTTCACGATAATCCATAATATCATCAGTAATTTGGAATGCCATGCCCAGAGCATGACCATATTTTTTCAACTCAACGATTTCAGATTCGCTCCAGCCCCCTAAAAGGCCACCCAATTCCATACAGCCTTCCATAAAGTCAGCTGTTTTCTTTTGGGTCTTAGTCATATACCGCTCAATACCTTGATCGATGCGATACACATCTTCCATCTGCATAAACTCGCCTTCCACAAGGCAAGTAATGATATGAGAAAAAATCTGCAAATATTTCATATTAGGCATTTCAGATACAATTTGGAATGCTTTAGCAAACAAGTAATCACCACTAAGAATAGCTACCTTATTTCCTTTATGCATATGTATCGTTTCTTCGCCTCGACGAATCTCTGCTTGATCTAACACATCATCGTGAATCAAAGTCGCTAAATGAAGCATCTCTACGGCTTCAGCAATTCTAATACGCTGACGTTCTACAGATGTACCTGCATTAGCAATCAATAAACATAATTGCGCGCGCAAGCGCTTGCCACCTGCAGCAGATAATGGTCGAATCAGTGCATTAAAGTCTTCTGCACCTGTATTAAAAGATGATGCAAGAGACTCTTCCACACCCTCTAAATCTAGAGCAATGCGTTCCATAATCTCTAATTCATTGGTTTGACTCATGCTTCATCTCCTACTAGAACTTTATTGATGCGTTGTTGTAAAAGTTCACGTCCCGTGTGTTTTAAGGAGCTATATAAAATAGGCGGTGTATTCGTTGGATACATTTCCTTAATTTTAGCCAAGTTCGCAGACTTCTCTTTAGCCGTTAGCTTGTCAGCTTTAGTAACTACAATTTGTAATGGTACACCAGCTTCAATAAGCCAATCATAGGCCACCTTATCGATAGGCATCTCTGGATGACGTCCATCGATAAGTAAGCACAACAACATCAATCGTTCAGAATGTAAAATATAATCGGCAATAAAGGAAGACCACAAGTTGCGGTTTCCCTTATTTGTCTTTGCAAAACCATAACCAGGAAGGTCTACGAGAAACCAGTTATATCTGCGTTCCTCTGTTTCAGAAATATCTTCTTTTGATTCAATATCAAAGTAGTTAATTGTCTTAGTCTTACCTGGTTGGCCACTAACGAGAGCCAACCCACGATAATTACACAACGAGTTAATCAACGAAGATTTGCCCACATTAGAGCGCCCGATGAAGGCTATTTCCACAGTATCCCCTTCAGGATATTGATCAGCCTTAACACAGGAAGTATTATATTTTGCTGCTATAATACGAGGCCCCTTCGGTTCTTTTCGTGTATATTGTGGTTTTGGGCCCATTTGTTTAGTGGATTTTTTCTTTTTTTGCATTACACAAGTGCCTTTGCTAATACTTCATCCATTGTCTTAACTGGCGTAATAATGAGACCGTCTTTTACAATATCAGGTAATTCTGCAATATCCTTTTCATTGCCTTTAGGAATCAATACTTCTTTAATGCCATTAGACAAGGCTGCTAATAACTTTTCTTTTAAACCGCCAATTGGTAGTACACGGCCACGCAATGTAATTTCACCAGTCATGGCAATATCAGAACGAACCTTGCGATTTGTTAAAATAGATACCATAGCCAATGTCATCGTAATACCTGCGGAAGGGCCATCCTTAGGTGTTGCACCTTCTGGCAAGTGAACGTGTATATCGAGTTTCTTATAGAAATCATCTTCAATTTTTAAGGCTTTTGCATTGTGGCGAATATAGCTCATTGCAGCTTGACCAGACTCTTGCATAACCTTACCTAAGCTACCCGTTAATGCAAGTTTACCTGTACCGTTCATAGTTGTTGCTTCGCATGGCAATACAACGCCACCTACAGAAGTCCAAGCTAGGCCATTTACATAGCCAATTTGCGGTTTCTTTTCGCGCTCTTGGTCAACAAAAATTGGTGCACCCAAGAATTCGTGAAGATTTTTTGTCGTTACTTTCGGTGCATCCCCACCTTCTTCAACGACTTTATAAGCAATCTTACGACAAATCTTAGCAATCGTTTTTTCTAAGGTACGAACACCCGCTTCACGAGTATATTCGGAAACTACCTTTTTCAACACTGCATCAGATAATTTGACCTTGTAATCTTCAAGGCCATTTTTCTTGATTTGTTTAGGTACTAAATAGCGCTTAGCAATTTCTAATTTTTCTTGTTCCATATAGCTAGATAGTTCGATAATTTCCATACGATCTAACAATGGACCTGGAATATTGGATGCAACGTTAGCCGTTGTAATCCAGAATACTTCGGAGAAATCAAATGGTACTTCAATGAAGTGATCACTAAATGTGCTATTTTGTTCAGGGTCCAATACCTCTAACAATGCAGAGGATGGATCGCCTTTATAATCAGATGCTAGTTTATCAATTTCATCCAATAAGAATACAGGGTTCTTAGTGCCTACATTCTTGAGGCCTTGAATCATACGACCAGGCAATGCACCAATATACGTACGGCGATGGCCACGAATTTCAGCTTCATCACGAACACCACCTAAAGATGCGCGGATGAACTTACGGTTCATTGCTTTAGCTATAGACGTAGCCAAGGATGTTTTACCAACCCCTGGTGGTCCAACTAAGCAAAGAATGGAGCCACTATTCTTACCAGTTAACTTACGAACAGCTAAGAATTCAAGAATGCGTTTCTTAACCTTTTCAAGGCCATAATGATCAGCCTCAAGCATATCATGAGCTTCTTTGATATCTAAGCGATCCTCAGTCAATTCGTTCCAAGGTAACGCCAACACCCAATCTAGGTAATTACGCAAAATAGTTGCTTCTGGCATCAATTGAGGCATGCGACTATAACGAGAGATTTCTTTATCGATACGTTCATGTATATCTTCGCTAAGGTTGAGTGCTTTCAATTTAACACGTAACTCTTCTGCTTCTTCCTCTGGATCTCCTTTATCACCCAACTCATCGTGGATAACTCGGATTTTTTCACGCAAGAAATATTCTTTTTGCGCTTTTTCCATAGATTGACGAACTTGATTATTAATAGAATTTTCCAAATCAGAAATTTGTAATTCCATATTCAAGATGCCTACGATCATATTTAAACGACGAGCTACAGATAACTCTTCAAGTAACTCTTGGCGTTTAGTATTATTAATAGGCAACAAGAACGCAACTTGGTCAGCTAATTCACAAGGGTCACGTAATTCCATAACCCGTGTTACGCCTTCATCGGTAACAGATTTAGCCTCTTCAGCCCATTCGCCAAACTTAGATTGCACTAAACGACGATAGGCTTCTAACTCAACATCGTCTTCAAATTCGGAGGCTACACGCTCGTAGTCCCCTACATAGTACGGATCCATACTTGTTATATTCATTACGCGAATACGTGTAATGCCCTCTACAAGAACACGTACAATACCACCTGGTAAGCGTAACATTTGCTTAATTTTTACTAATGTACCCATTTGGGCTAAGTCATGAACAGTTGGCGAATCAACAGCATCATCCTTTTGGCTGACAACTGCTAAGATGCGATCCTCGTTCATTGCGGCTTCTACCGCTTTAATGGATTTGTCTCGACCGATATCGAGGTGAATCACGATATTCGGGTATACAACCATACCTCTAAGGGGTACAGTTGGAATCCCAATTTCGAGTAAATTCATACTTCCTCCAGGTATTTATATTATGAAAAGAAACTCATTCCTACACAGAAATGAGTTTCTTCGAATTACGATTTCAACTGGATGTCTTGGTCTGCCTCATTTTTGAGTATAGGTTCACCTGTGCTCAACACGGATTCACGATTAACTATGCACTTAGTTACTTCCGGCATGGAAGGAACTTCAAACATAACGCGTTTCATCACCTTTTCAATGATAGCACGCAAACCACGAGCACCTGTTTTTCGCTGTAATGCTTTATCAGCGATTTCTTCTAATGCATCTTCAGTGAAAGTTAAGTCTACACCATCAAGGGATAGAATTTTTTCATATTGTTTTGTTAATGCATTTTTAGGCTTTGTCAAAATTTGGATCAATGCATCTCTATCCAATTGATCTAATGTTACCATTACCGGCAAACGACCAATGAACTCAGGGATTAAGCCAAACTTCAATAAATCTTCAGGTACAACATCCTTCAAGATAGCCGAAACATTACGTTCTTCTTTACGTTGTACATCTGCACCAAAACCAAGGGTTTTCTTAGCGGTACGCTTAGTAATAACCTTGTCCATACCATCAAATGCACCACCACAAATAAAGAGAATATTTGTAGTATCAATTTGAAGCATTTCTTGATTTGGATGCTTTCTACCACCTTGAGGTGGAACAGAAGCTACGGTACCTTCTAAGATTTTAAGTAATGCTTGTTGTACGCCTTCACCAGACACATCACGTGTAATGGAAGGGTTCTCAGACTTACGAGCAATCTTATCAATTTCATCGATATAAATAATGCCACGTTCAGCCCGAGCTATATCATAATCTGCAGCTTGGATAATTTTGAGCAAGATATTTTCCACATCTTCCCCTACATAACCAGCTTCAGTTAAGCTTGTAGCATCTGCAATAGCAAATGGTACTTCTAGCATTTTCGCTAAGGTTTGAGCCAATAGTGTTTTACCACTACCAGTAGGACCAATGAATAAAACATTAGCCTTTTGTAATTCTACATCATCAACTACATTATCTGTTTGTAAACGTTTGTAGTGATTATATACAGCCACAGCTAAAGAGATTTTAGCATCATCTTGACCAATAACATATTCGTCAAGATGAGCTTTAATTTCTCTCGGCGTTGGCAATTCTTTTAAGTTGAAGTCGTCCGTCTCTACGTCACCTAACTCATCAGCAATAATACGTTCACATACTTCAACGCATTCATCACAAATATATACGTTAGGACCCGCTACTAATTTGCGGACTTCTTCGCTTGTGCGTCCACAAAAACTGCAGCGCATAGTGTCTTTATCTTTTGCCAATGGGCGCCTCCATTACTTGCTTTCTACAGGTTCTCTTGTGAGCACCTCATCAATTAAGCCGTATTCAACGGCATCCTGAGCACTCATGAAGTTATCGCGATCTGTATCGCGCGCTACAACCTCAATATCTTGTCCACTGCGAGAAGCTAAGATACCATTTAATTCTTCACGCATACGAAGAATCTCACGGGCATGGATTTCAATTTCAGATGCTTGCCCTTGAACACCACCTAATGGTTGGTGAATCATAACGCGTGCATGAGGCAACGCATAACGTTTGCCCTTGGCACCTGCTGTTAAAAGCACGGCCCCCATGCTCGCTGCAGAGCCTACACAAATGGTAGACACATCTGGTTTAATATATTGCATCGTATCATAAATAGCCATGCCGGCAGTTACAACACCACCGGGGCTATTAATGTACAAATGGATATCCTTATCAGGATTCTCTGCTTCTAGGAATAACATTTGCGCAATAACCGCATTTGCTACATTATCATCAATAGGTCCACCTAGGAAGATAATGCGGTCCTTTAACAAGCGAGAGTAAATATCATAGGAACGCTCACCGCGTTCACTTTGTTCAACTACGATTGGTACATACATATATTCACCTTTTCATGTACCTAGTTGAGCAAACTATTATTTAGCCGCTTCAGCGCCTTTTGCATTATCAATAATGAATCGAGCTGCTTTTTTGCGAGCTACAGAGCCTGCCAACATAGCTACACGACCTTCTTTTGCAATAATATCCCAAACTTCTTTAGGATCTGCCCCAAAGTTTTGAGCCATAATGAAGATTTCACGGTTCATATCATCTGGAGTTACTTCGATACCTTCAGCAGTTGCGATAGCGTCTAATACTAAATCAGCGCGTACGTTTTCAGCTGCAGAATCTTTGTATTCAGAACGTAAATCTTCGATAGTTTTGTTGGAGAATTTCAAGTAGTCATCAAGTTTCAAGCCACGGCCTTCCATGTTCATAGCCAATTCTTGAATCATTTGTTCTACACGATCTTCGATCATTACTTCTGGGATTTCAACAGTTGCATTTTTAACAGCTGTTTGAATCAAGTCTGCATTGTAAGTATCGATTGCGCGACGGGAAGCTTCTTCTTCCATTTTAGCGCGAAGATCTTTTTTCAATTCTTCAATAGTTTCATAAGAGCTTGCTTCTTTTGCGAACTCGTCGTTCAATTCAGGCAACTCTTTACGTTTAATGTCATGGATATGTGTTTTGAATTCTGCTTCTTTACCAGCAAGTTCTGCTACGAAGTAGTCTTCAGGGAATGTTACTTTTACAGTTACATCATCACCAGCTTTAGCGCCGATCAATTGATCTTCGAAGCCAGGAATGAAGCTACCAGAACCGATTTGCAATGGGTAGGATTTACCTTCACCACCATCGAATGGTTTGCCATCAACGGAACCAGCGAAGTCGATTACTGCGAAGTCGTCTTTTTGAATTGTAGCGCCTTCTTCAGCAACAACCATTTTTGCTTGTTGTTCACGGATGTTGTTCAATTGTTCTTCGATTTGTTCATCAGTTACTGTAGCATCTTGTTTTTCAGCTTCTAAGCCTTTGTAGTCGCCAAGTTTAACTTCAGGGCGTTTAGTTACAGTAGCTTTGAAAATCAAGTCTTTACCTTCTTCGAATTGTTCGCGTTCGATTTCTGGTTCAGATACAGGAACGATATCATTTTCACGAAGTGCAGCACTGTAGTTTTGGCTAGCCAATACTTCGAATGCTTCTTCCATGATAGCGTCTTTGCCGAAGTTCATTTCCAAAATACGGCGAGGCGCATGACCTTTACGGAAGCCAGGAATGTTTACTTGACTTGCAATGCGTTTTACAGCTTGCTTAATGCCTTTATCTACTTCTGCTGCAGGTACTTCAATAGTTAACGTTACTACGTGTTGATCAACAGGATTTACAGTTGCTTTCATTTAAAATATGTCCTCCTCGAAGGGCAATACGCCCAAATTTCTGTAGTATATTATGCACTCCTAATAATAACATAAATGCAAGGTCAATGCAATTCTTCTCAATTTACACTAAAAGACCACCCCGAAATGGGTGGTCTTTCTATGTTCTACATAATTATGCAAATTAGTTATCTTTAGCAATCAATTTGATAATGTCACGACGAGACAAGATACCAATCAAATGGTAATCCTTATCTACAACAGGAACATTTTTCAAATGTTGATCAAGCATAACAGATACAATTTCCTCTACATCTTTATCCGGTGTAGTTGTAATGACTTCGTCGGTCATCAACTCATGAACGTGAGATGCTAACAATTTTTTGAATTGCGCATTATATTCGCCAATGCCATTGTAATAAATACTAGCGCCCAACACATTTACATAGTGAGGTACATGAGGGCGAACTTTTTTATAAAGCAAATCACCTTCAGAAATAATACCTAATAATTTATTGTTGTCATCCACTACGGAAACAGCTGTTAAATTATATTTTACCAATAAGTCAGCCACATCAGAAATCGGCGCATCCTTGCCAACAGTAACAGGGTATTTATTCATTACTTCTTGAATTTTCATAGTGAATTCCTCCTTACAAATACATCTTGCTTTATTATACTATTCGACATAGCATAATAAAACTCCTTTTTTATAAGAATATTATATAAATAATTTATAAGTCTATTACCAATGATATGGTTCGTTACGATTAATCTTAGAAGCTCTATAAATTTGCTCTACTAGCAATAAGCGTACCATTTGATGGGTAAAGGTCATTGGGCTAAAGGATAATTTATAATTTACAGATCTACGTAGTTCATCGCTTACCCCAAAAGCACCGCCAACGATGAACGCCATATCGCTAACACCATCTACTTCTAATTTTGCTACAGTCTTTGCTAAGTCTTCAGAGGACATTGTCTTACCGTACACATCGAGTAATACTGTATAAGCACTCTTCGGAACCGCTTTTAATAAACGCTCACCTTCTTCTGCAACGACTTGTTTTCGATCCGCATCACTCGGCTTATCGCCAATTTTACTTTCATTTAATTCAGTAATAGTAATACCACCATAAGGCCGCATGCGCTTTACGAATTCCGCAACACCATCCCGCAGATAAGCATCTTTTAACTTTCCGATACAAACTACATAAAATCTCATTTTCTACCTCTTTACAGATTGCATAGACACAATTTCATTAGGCTGACCATGTTGCAATTTCATTTCCGGTCCAATGCGTACGCCACCGTCTACTAGCATTTTTCCAATCGTTTGAGTTACTAAAACTGCATTATTATTGTTTTCAGAACGATGGGCCAGAATAACTTGCATAAAATCAGGCCGCTTCATCATAAGCAAGGCTTGAGCTGCCATTTCGTTGCTTAAATGGCCTTCATCACTGGCCACCCGTTGTTTCAAAAAAGGTTGATACGGTCCAAAGCGCAACATATGAGGATCATAATTAGCCTCTAGTACTAGCAACGTACTATCATCCAGTCTATGTAATATATCATCAGAAATGATACCCGTATCGGTCACGACTGTAGCCTTGTCGTTTCCAGAAAATACATTTATTCCGATTGGATCTGCTGCATCATGACTCACTGCAAAAGGTTCTACAATCAGATTCCCCAATGTTAGACTACCTTTGGTCAGTTCAATTAATTGATTCTTTGGTACGACGAGCTTATCTTGTATTTCACGCCACGTTCCCTGTTTCGTATACACAGGAATATCAAAGCGTTTCAACAGTTGTTGTAGCCCTGCAATATGATCACTATGCTCATGACTGATAAATATGCCCTCTACCTGTGCCATATCGATATGCAATTCTTTTAATCCATTTACGATGCGCCGACAGCTAATGCCTACATCGTGCAATATGACGGAGTTTCCTTTTTTTATTACTGTACAATTGCCCTTGCTACCACTAGCAAGGACATGGACCTCCAACGGTGAGGATTCACTCATCAAAACACTCCATATACTTAATCATAATTCTTTACATATTTTTGTGAAAGTCAGTGACTTAGTTATTCGATATAACTATTGTATTAAGTTAAATAACCGTAAACTATCATGACTTGCTTTCAGATAAGTCAGTCAAACGCTCTACAAAGTAAGCCATATTAGACTCGATATCCGGACCTCTACGGAACATATCGCCCCCAACGAGGAACATTGTATCATTACCGTATAACTTAACTAGTTCATTAAGACGAGCATCTGTTACACCACCACCTGGAGCTGGGCAAGCCGCTTTCATCAATGCCATAGGTTGTTTAATATAATTCGAAATTCTCTTGCATTGCTCCTCTGTGAAAGTAAAACGTCCACCATAGGATACAAAGATTGGCATATCAGCCCCAAAAATACGAGGCAACAAGCCTAATTGTAGATAATCAGCTATACCAGATGTGCCAGGACTTACAAATCCACCTGAATAAGCGGGATGATGTATAATGGGCAATCGTAATTTTTCATCACTAGCTAGTTTATGTAGCCAACCAAACCCAACGAGCCCTGAGGCCACCATAAGGGCCGTTGCGCCAGCTTCCTTAGCAAAATAAGCACGTTCTATTACGTCTGTACCATCGCCAGACACATTAGCTGCATATAAGGTATGTTTGCCGTGTTTATCATTCATTTCACGCACTATAGCAGCACATCGCTTTACCCGATCTTTAAATTGAGAGAACGACTGGTTAGAGATACCATGGTCATCCTTAATAACATCTGCCCCACCACGTGTATAAGCTCCACACATACGAGCTAACTCTTCATTAGGTGTTCCCATAGGTTTTACAACGGCTTGAATCATAGGACGCGTTGGTGTTTCCACTAAGTCACGAATGCCTTGTAAACCAAACTGAGGTCCTGTAAACACATCGTAAAGAGTTGGGCATAACTCTACATCAACCACCCAAATATGAGGTTGTAAGGACGAGTTTCCAAAGACAACATTTAAAAATTGTGTCGCTTCTAATGCCGTAGTATCTACAAGATACGAAATACGAGCCACATAGTAACGAGATACATCAATTACAGCATTTGGCATAACGCCAACATTAACATATGCAGAACCTTGTTCCATAGGCTCAAGGCTCTCTAACCGACCAGTGATATTTTCTTTAATATACGAATCAGTAATAAACTCATAAGGGAACTCTATGGTTTGTTCTACTTGAACAGCCCAAGCAATTGCTTTTGCTTCTTCATATGAACCTGCTTCTATTCGATACGTAACTATAAATCGCTCGTCTTTCATAATGCTTCTCCTTTGTAATAATATTATTTAATTATATACCAAAGTAGTACACGATTCCACACAAAAAAGGGCTCACTCTAAAACTAGAGTGAGCCCTTTTAAAATCGAAAACATGTATATAGATGTTTTACCTATACAAACAAGGTTTCTATTGTGAAAGACAATACATGTAATCGTATGAGAATAAACTCGTCTAACTATATATTATTGATAGAAATGTTTAGGATAGCCTTTGAATCGTGTGAAGTGACGGTATTTACGTATTGCACGATTAGGTTCGTTAACAGTTTTGTAACCAAAGCCATTGAATACAACGTTTAGAAGAACGGCAATGATACTACCAGCTGTGATACCAGATTTCAAAAGAATTTGAGCCCAATCTGGGAAATGTGCATAGAAGTTAGGCGCAGCTAGAGGAATCATGGATACACCAATACTAATCGCTACTAACATCAAGTTGTAGTTACCATCAAAGCTAACTTTACCAAGGGAACGGATACCGCTGGCAATGATCATACCAAACATTGCGATACCTGCACCGCCTAAAACGGCATTTGGAATACAAGCTACGATAGCAGCTAATTTAGGGAAAAGACCTAATAAAATAAGAATAACACCAGATGCTGCTACAACGAAGCGGCTCTTAACGCGTGTTACAGCGATAAGACCAACGTTTTGAGCGAACGCTGTGTAAGGGAAGCTGTTAAGCACACCACCGATTAAAGTAGATAAGCCATCAGCACGAAGTACTGCAGCCAACTCTTTTTGACCGATAGGTTTATCAACGATTTCGCCTACTGCGATACTGTCACCAGTTGTTTCAACCATAACTACGAGCATTACAATAATCATAGAAATCATAGAAGCAAAGTCAAAGGTTGGAAGACCAAAATAGAACGGTGTTACAATGGATACCCATTGAGAACGACCTACTTCGGAGAAGTCAGTAACACCACAAAGCATAGCAAGGGCTGTACCAAGGATAAGACCTACTAAGATTGCTAGATTACCAATAAATCCTTTACCAAATCGATAGGTTATAATAACAATAATAAATGTAGCTACACCAAGAGCAATGTTAAGCAGATCCCCAAAGTTTGGACTGCCTGCACCGCCGCCCATCCATTTAACTGCTACTGGCATCAAGTTGATACCAATAATAGTAATGATAGTGCCTGTTACTACAGGTGGGAATAGACGGATTAAGCGACTAAAGAATGGTGCTACCAGGAATGTAAAGATACCGGCTACGATAATCGCACCGTAGATAGTTGTAATATCATGCTGCTGACCAATCATAATCATTGGACCTACAGAAGCAAATGTTACACCTTGAATAAGAGGAATACGACCACCGATAGGACCAAAGCCTAATGTTTGAATCAATGTAGCAACACCACATGTGAACAAGTCGGCCGTAATCAAACGAATTAAGTCTTCAATAGGTAAGTTCATCGCTTGTGCGATGATGATTGGTACCGCTACTGCACCTGCGTACATAGCTAGTACGTGCTGTAAGCCATAAGCAAACAATTGCGGGATTGGCAGCATACCATCTACATGGTCGACGCCAGATATAGCTTTACTCATAAGAATCACCTCATATCTTACGTTTTAGTTACTAGTAAATAATATAGTCATACTATCGTACATGATAGAGTTTAGAGAAATCTCATCGACTTCACGTGGGAACCTTGATGGCTAGGGGCCTTAGGCCCCTACCCATTAAGCAAATATTCTATTTTTTATAACCTGTATGTTGAATCGGCAAAGATCTACGTGGTTCTCCGTCAATACGACGATACGCATTTGCAATAGCTGGTGCAATTGGAATACTGGAAATTTCACCAATACCTTTAGCGCCGTATGCATATTGTTCTGGTGTCCCCTTTTCAATCAAACTCACATGAATTGGTGGACATTGTGTCGCTCTAAGAAGACCTAGAGTGCCGTATTTAGCTGTTACATAGCCATCTTTATAAGGGAAGTCTTCTGTTACAGCAAAGCCCATACCCATGATAGCGCCGCCTTCAGCTTGACCAGCACAGGATTGTGGGTTAACTACACGACCTACGTCGTATGCTACATGTAAATTAGCAATTTTATTATCTTCACCAATTGTTGCTACACAAGCACCGTAACCATAGGCAACGTGATTTTTTGGATGTGGTTTATCAGAGTTGAATGGATCTGTTTCACCAAGGAACTCTTCATAAATTTCTACGCCATTCAGTTCCTCTAATGTCTTAGTTTCTAACATTTCTTTCAAGCGAAGACTTGCTTTACGCGTTGCTTCACCAGTGAACACTGTTTGACGAGATGCAGTAGTTGTACCAGAGTCTGGAGTGCGCACTGTATCAGGGCGCTCTACAAATACTTTATCAGCTGTTAAACCAGTTGTTTCACAAAGTACTTGAGTAGCCATAGTAGCCATACCTTGACCAATACAAGCTGCGCCAGTACGGATGCGAACTTTGCCGTCACGTACTTCTAAAATAACGCGGCCAGTATCAGGTAAACCTACACCGATACCACTATTTTTTAAACATACTGCAAGACCTGTACGGTCAGATGCGTAGTATGCATCTTTTACTGCTTCCAAACATTCTGCTAATGCAGTTTCTTCGGAGCAAATTTGGCCATTTGGTAAGGAGTCACCAGGGCGAACAACGTTTTTATAACGGAACTCCCATGGATCCATGCCTACCAATGCAGCTAATTCATCAATGTTTTGTTCTTGACCAAAGATAGTTTGTGTTACGCCGAACCCGCGGAATGCACCACCAGGAACAGTATTTGTGTAAACACAAACACCATCAAAGGCAAAGTTATCAAATTTGTAAGGACCACAAGAGTGTGTACCTGCACGTTGAAGTACTGGGCCACCTAAGGATGCATAGGCCCCACAGTTAGATACGATGTTTACCTTACTTGCCACCAAGTTGCCTTCTGCGTCACAAGCAGTAGTAATATCCATTTCCATCGCATGTCGTTTAGGGTGAATATTAAGACTTTCTTGACGAGAGAATAGAACCTTAGTTGGTTTACCTGTGAGCCAAGCTACAAGAGAAGCATGATGTTGTACACTCATGTCCTCTTTACCACCAAAGCCGCCACCTACGAGCATGCTATGAACTTTTACAGATTCTTCAGGAATGCCAAGCATACGAGATACTTCATGGCGATCATCATATACGTTTTGGCTACCGGAATGTAAATGAATTACATCGCCTTCACGATATGCTACAGCACATTCTGGCTCCATGAACGCATGGTCTGTTTGAGGTGTGGAATAGTGATTTGTAACAACAAATGCAGCCTCTGCAATAGCCTTATCTACATCACCACGAGATAATGTTTGACGAGACAATACATTTCCATTTGGATGTAATTGAGGTGCATCTGGCTTCAATGCTTCTAATGGGTCTACTACAGGCTCTAACTCAGTATAATCAACTTCAACGAGAGCAAGAACTTCGTCTAAGTATTTTTTCTCAGTTGTCGCTACTAGTGCAATAGCATCACCTACATAACGAGTGTTATCGCCTTCTGCTATGAGCACATCCCAGTCTGGTACCAAGTGACCAGTCTTATTGAATGGAACATCTTTTGCAGTTAAAGCCGTTACACATTTAGGATGTGCAAGTGCTTTAGACACATCAACGCGATCAACTCTAGCGCGAGGATATTTAGAGCGCAATGCTTTAGCATAAATCATGCCATCCATATGTATATCATCAGCGTATTGTCCAGTACCTAATGCTTTTTCCTCCGCATCTACACGGTGTAAACGAGTACCTACATTACCAGTTGTATCCTTTTCAGGAACTGGTAAGTTTTCACGGAACATTTTTGCTGCTAGCATAATGCCTTCTTCAATTTTGACATATCCTGTACAACGACAAATGTTGCCTAAAATAGCTTTTTTTACATCATCAGGTGTAGGGTCATTATTTTCATCAATCAAAACTTTTGCACTAATAATCATACCTGGGATACAGAAACCACACTGCACCGCTCCGCATTCACCAAAAGCATAGGTGTATACCGCTTTTTCCCGTTCAGATAGTCCTTCAATCGTTACAACTGATTTACCATCTAATTGGGATAATTTAGTTACACAAGCCTTTGCTTTTTTTCCGTCTATAATTACTGTACACGTACCACAAGCACCAGCACTACAACCTTCTTTAGTGCCCGTTAATTTCAAATCGGCTCTCAAGAAATCAATTAAACGTTGATCCTCTTGAACCTCATGTTGGGTGCCATTCACTTGAAAGCGGTACATATATAGCCCTCCTCTCATTAAGGAATACATTCACCAAGATATGATTCTGTTAAGGATCCATCTTGTACCACATGGTTACCTCTAAGGATAACATCTCGAACTTTACCTGTTACAGATATGCCCTCATAAGGTATATAGTCTGCCTTTGTATGGGCGGACTCTTTCGAAAGCACATGCTCAATGCGCTTATCAACAATTGTAATATCCCCATCGCTACCAACGGCTAACGTGCCCTTCTTTGGATACATACCGTAAAGCTTTGCAGGATTTTCACTAACTAATTTCATAAAATCTACAACGCTCATATTGCATTGATTTACCAACACATCATAAGCTATGATTCCTCGTTCCTCCGCACCTGGAATACCACCAGGTATACGAGTAAAATCATGTCTACTTTTTAGCTTTTGATCATCAAAAGTAAAGCTACAATGATCAGACCCAATCGTTTGGAATATGCCATTTACTAAAGCATCCTTTATTGCCATTTGATCCTGAATTGTTCTCAGCGGCGGGCTCATCACATATTTAATACCTTCAAAATCAGGCAAATTATATCGTGATTCATCGAGCACTAAATATTGTGGACATGTTTCACAAGTCACTTTATGCCCTAGGTTCCGTTCTCGAATAACCTCTTCAAGGCCCTCTTTAGAACTTACATGAACAATATGTACAGGATATTCTAATGCAGCACCAATTGTACTAAAGCGCTTAATCGCTTCCGATTCAATCATGGCAGGTCTTGTGAGGGGATGATTGCTTACACCTAATTCACCACATTTACGTTTATTAGCTACGAGCGCATCAATAAGATCACCATTTTCACAGTGTGCTCCAACGAGAGCTCCTGTAGGTTTGATTGCCTCTATAGCATCATAAATTTCTCGATCTGTTAAACGGAAGCCATAAGCTAAATATACCTTAAAGGATGATACACCAGCTTCAACCACTTTTGGGATTTCACTGGCCACAGTATCATTCATTTCTACAAGTTCCATATGGAATTTGTAGTCACAGGAGCAATGCCCTGCGGCACGCTCCTTATGAACCTCTAAGCCTTTACAAAGGGAGCCTTCCTCAGGAGAAGCAAAATTGATAATTGAAGTAGTCCCGCCAAGGATAGCAGCCTTTGTGCCACTATCAAAATCATCCGCAGTAGATGCTAAAGCATTAGTCATTTGGAAGTGTGTATGAGGATCTATAAATCCCGGGAATACATAGCAACCTTTTGCATCAATTACTTTAGCTCCTTCTGGAACAGGAACGTGTTCATCGATGGCGACAATTTTGTCGCCATCAATTAATAAATCTCCGGTAAGGATTCGATCAGTTAAGACCAATTCCCCTTGTTGTATGATAATCATGATACATAGTACACATGCTCTTTACAGAAGGCATGTACAACTCCTTTCAATTCTTCAGGTAATGCATCAATGTCACATACGGCTTCTTCACCTTTGAAGCGGTAGCCACAGCTAGTGCCTGTGATGTAGAAACCATCATTTGTACTATCTGCTAAAGCTTCAGCATTGTGGAAGAATGTAATGCGATCCTTGTATGGTTGACAAGGTTCTACGCAATGACATGCACAGTTACCACACTCATTACAGCTTTGATCTACATGGACGATCAATTTAGCATCATTTACAGTAACGACTTCATTACATCTGTTAGGACATACGCGAACGCAAGCACCACACACTACGCGGCAGTGGTAGTCAGAGCTACGTGTACCAGGGAAGGATGGCATTGCTTCACGTTTTTTCTTCATTGCATCGCTTTTCTTGAATACTTTATTTTCAGCGATGTCTTTAGCAAGTGCTGCGATAAGTTCTTTATGAACTTTTAATGCAGCGTTGTAATCAGTAGATTCAACTTCATCTGCCAAAGCTTTGAAAGTATTGTAACCTTCGCCTTGTAGAAGAATTGTACATACTGTTACAGGCCAGATACCACAATCAAAGATAGCTTTAATATTTTGTTTTACAGCACCACCGCTGTAAGACATTGGTAAACGTTCACCGAATTGAGCACTTAATAGCTCAGCTACACCAATTGTTACAGGTAACAAGGATTTACCAGACATGTACATTTGCTCGCCTGGCAATTCATTGTTATGAATTTGTACAGGGAATGTATTTGTCAATTTAACGCCAAAGATCTTGTTGTGTTTTTCACCAAGAGCGATAAGACGTTCTAACATTGGAACAGCTTTATCGAATTGAAGGTCAACTTCGAATTGATGATCTTCAAAGTCAATATATTCAAAGCCAGCGTTATCTAACAACTCTCTAATGCGTTTTGGACCTAACAATGTAGGGTTGCATTTCAAGTATAAGTGAAGGCCTTTTTCACTGATTAGGTAAGAACAAATGGATTCTATTTCTTCAGCTGGGCAACCGTGCATTGTAGACAATGTGATTGCTTGGCAAAGTTCATCGCTAATGGAGTTGATGAAATCAGCATCGATATGTTCAAATTCATCTACATGGTCAAGACACCATTGTTTGCATTCATCCCACATAGGAGATTGAGATGCGCTACGCATTGTGTTGATGAATTTATCAACCATTGGACTCTTAATGCCAGCCAAGTTGTAACCAACACTCATGATAAACAAGAAACCATCTGGATCGCCTAAGCCTAATTCTTTAGAGATTAATTTTAATGCGAACCAAGCTTTGATGTATTCATCAGCAGCTTCATCACAGCTATATTCAGAAGACCATTCTACGTTGTATGTTTCGTCTACAGAGTAGATACAAGGTCTAGGAATACCTAATTCTTCACCGTACATAATTTGTACAGTTTTTAATTCGATGCAACGAGCACCAGCTACATAAGATGCCACAATGTTTTGTGCCAACTGTGTATTAGGGCCAGCTGCAGGACCTACAGGATTTTCAATGGATTTACCAAAGATGGATAAGCGTTGATCATGATTAGTACGATGAATTTTATTTACATTGTAAATACGATTGTACATCTTGTACTCAGTCATAATGTGGTTCATCAAATTTCCGAAACTTACCGGATACATAATGTCACTCATAATGTCACACTCCTTTAAAGCGCTTGCGTTATGGGTTTAGTCGTTTCCATAAACCTTTAGATGTTGATAAAACTTCATTCATTACTTCAGCTTTGTCGATGCCTTGTAACTTACGATCGATCATACGTGGTACACCATCGCTAATAGTTGTTACCACATACATACCATTAGCACCGAATAATAAGTGACCATTGATGTTATTTTCATCAAGTGGCGTTGGTGCTGCGTAATCAAGAACGATTACGTCAGCTGCGGCACCTTTTTTAAGGATGCCAACTGTAGTATCGAAGAATTCATTCGCCATTTTACGGTTGTTTTCAAATAGCATATGAGGAACTTCGCCCCAGCCTACATATGGTTTATGTTGCTCATGTTTTACAAGGCAATTTGCTACTTTGTAAGATTCGAGCATGTCATTTGTGTAACCATCTGTACCTAGACCAACTGTGATACCTGCACCTAATAGTTTCAAGATATCTGTTGTGCCTACTGCATTACCCATGTTACTTTCTGGATTATGTACAACCTTGGCTTGAGATTCTTTCAATAATTCCACATCTTGATCAGTTACATGTACGCAGTGACCTGCAATACTCTTAGGACCTAAAATTCCTGCCTCTACAAGTCGTCTCACAGGTGTCATGCCATATTTTTCTTTACTATCTGCCACATCTTCAGGGCCTTCAGCAACATGAACGTGATAACCTAACTTGTCTTCATTTTGTGCTTTCACATAATCTAATGTGTCAGAACTTAACGTGAAGGATGCATGTAAGCCCATCATAGCAGCGAGTCTAGATGGATCTTTTTTCGCTTCTTTACCAAAACGCACATTTTCTGCAACAGCTGCTTTCATTTGATCAACACCGTTACGATCAGATACTTCATAGCATAGGCAAGAGCGAACACCAAACTGTTTAGCCACATCAGCAATTACAGATAAACTATTAGCGGTTTCTCCATAGCTTGCATGATGATCGAAGATAGTAGTGACGCCGTTTTCAATACATCCTAAGTATGTAAGCAATGCGCTAGCCTTCACATCTGGAGCTGTTAATTTATTATCTAAATAGAACCATAAGCCTTCTAAAATTTCACCAAAATTAGTTGGTGCTGGTCCTGGCAATGATAAACCTCGTGCAAGAGCGGAATAAATATGGTGATGTGCATTGATAAAACCTGGCATAATCAAGCCGTTATGAGCGTCAATGATTTCTGCATTTGCATAAGTTTTACATAACTCATCATATGTTCCGATATCAATAATTTGAGTTCCATCAATAGCAACAGCACCATCATAAATGATAGGTCTATCCGCATCGCGAGTAATTACAGTACCTTTTCCTAATATAATCATATGGGCACCTCCCCAACGAGTCGTTGGATGTATACTTATAAATCTATATATTATTATAATACGATACGCGTGCCTGTTTTTCCTGCTATACCATCCTTAGATTTTTCTAATAATGTAATAATGGAAACACGGCCTTTTTTAGATTCTGCAAAGGCAATAGCTGCTTCTACCTTAGGTTTCATAGAACCTTCTGCAAATTCGCCTGCTGCTGCATATTTTTTCGCATCTGCCACGGTTATTTCATCTAGCCATTTTTCATTTTCTTTACCAAAATTAATAGCTACTTTTTCAACAGCTGTTAAGATAACAAGTACATCTGCATCAATTTCTTGTGCTAACAAGCTACTAGTCCAGTCTTTATCAATAACGGCTGCTGCACCATGAAGTTCATTACCTTCTCTAGTTACAGGGATACCGCCACCGCCACAAGCAACGATTAATTGTTTCCCAACTAAGCCTTTAATCGCTTCGATTTCGATAATTTCTTTAGGAGCTGGAGATGCTACTACACGGCGATAACCGCGGCCAGAATCTTCTTTTACAACGTAATCGTAATTTTTTTCTGCGTATTCAGCTTCTTCTTTAGTCATAAAGTGACCGATTGGTTTTGTTGGATTTTGGAATCCAGGGTCATTTTTGTCAACTAATACTTGCGTAACCATTGTCATAGTTGGTAGATGTTCAATACCACGATTCAACAACTCTTCGTGAAGGGCATTTTGTAAGTCATACCCAATATATGCTTGGCTCATGGCCACACATACGGACAATGGTGTATTAGGTTGTCCTTCTACTTCTCGTGTCAATGCAGCCATCGCATTGTTGATCATACCAATTTGAGGGCCATTGCCATGAGTTACTACCACATCACAATCAGCTTCTACTAAATCAATAATCGTTTTAGCTGTACTTTTTACTGCAATTTTTTGTTCCGGAAGGGAATTACCTAATGCATTCCCACCTAACGCTACTACAACTCTTTTTTTCATGTTATGCCTCATAACAAACTATTAAGAATAAAAAGGGGCCATCAACACGGATGGCCCCTAAAGTTTACTTTACGGTTGAACTCGGTCAGTTCCCTTCCGTTCTAATTCTTTTAAGGTTTCTACAGGATTCTTAAATTTGCTTAAGAAGATCATAGCTGCAATAACATATGGTTTGTAGCTTGCTTCTTTATAAAGAGGTACGCGATAGCGATCGAATACTGTTGCGTCTACTTCGCCTTCTTCACAACTTACACCTGTAATATCTGCTGGTAAGCAATGTAAGTAAAGAGCTTTACCGTCTTTAGTGAGACTCATCATCTCTTCAGTACATGCCCAATCTTTATGTTTACCATTTTCTTCAAGAAGAACTTTTTCTAATGCTTTAATGCCTTCATGGTCGTTTTCGCCATACAATTTCGTACGTTTTTCCATCGCACCAAATGGAGCCCAGCTCTTAGGATATACGATGTCTGCATCTTTGAAAGCATCCTTCATGTCGTTAGTTCTACGGAAGGAACCGCCGCTTTCTTCAGCTTGTTTCTTAGCAATTTCTTCAACTTCTGGCATTACTTCATAGCCTTCAGGATGTGCTAATACAACTTCCATACCTAAACGAGTGAATAAACCAATAGCACCTTGAGGTACGGATAAAGGTTTACCATAAGATGGAGAGTAAGCCCAAGTCATAGCAATTTTTTTGCCTTTAAGATTTTCTACACCACCGAATTCTTTGATGATATGAGCCGCATCAGCCATAATTTGTGTTGGATGGTCGATATCACATTGTAAGTTTACAAGTGTAGGACGTTGTTCTAATACGCCATCTTCATGACCTTCTTTAACTGCATCAGATACTTGATGCATGTAAGCATTACCTTTACCGATGTACATATCATCACGGATACCGATAACGTCAGCCATGAAGGAGATCATATTCGCTGTTTCACGAACTGTTTCACCGTGAGCAATTTGGGATTTACCTTCATCCAAATCTTGAACTTCAAGACCTAACAAGTTACACGCAGAAGCGAAGGAGAAACGAGTTCTTGTAGAATTATCGCGGAATAAAGAAATACCAAGGCCACTGTCGAATACTTTAGTGGAGATATTGCGTTCTCTAAGAGCTCGTAATGCATCTGCTACTGCCCAAACACCTTTTAATTCATCTTCAGATTTTTCCCATGTAAGGAAGAAATCTTCGCCGTACATTTTGCTAACGTCTAAGTCTTTTAAAGTTTCAATACTTTTATTGAAGTCTGTCATCTATAAGTCCTCTCTTTCAATTCCCTAAAGGGCTACTTAGGATCTAACTTTATACGATACCTCATCAAATGGTGAGGTACCGTATTAAATTTGTAGTTATGAACTATGTTCTAGTGATTTCCGTTTTAAAGAGATCTAATCCAATTTATGTGATATTAGTCTTTACAGTATACGGATGGCAATAATGCATATACAGCCGCACATGTTACAAGGTCTTGTTTCCATGTAATTTCGTTAGGAGCATGTGCTTGTGCTTCTGCGCCAGGACCGAAGCCGATGCAAGGGATACCATTACGGCCCATGATGGATACGCCGTTAGTGGAGAATGTCCATTTATCAGTCAATGGGCGAGCTTTACGCATTTCAACTGTATCTTCAGCGCCGATACGTTCGTTACCATACAAGCTAGTGTATGCTTCTTCCAAAGCTTCTGTTACTTTGTGATCTTTAGGGATTACCCAAGTTGGGAAGTAACATTCGATTGGATATGTTAAACCAGTCCAGGATGGACGAGCATATTCATACATGGATACTTTTGCACCATATTCTTTAACATGTGGTAAAGCTTCGATTTCTGCCAAGCAGGATTGCCATGTTTCGCCAGCTGTCATACGACGGTCCAAGGAAACGGCGCAAGAGTCAGCTACTGCACAACGGCTTGGAGAAGTGTAGAAGATTTGGGAAGTAGTTACAGTACCGCGACCTAAGAAGCGAGCTTCTTCGTAGTGGTCAGGGTTGAATTTAGGGTCAAGCATTTTTACAAGACCTTTAATTGCTGTGCTTTCATCAGCAGAGTTAGCATTCAAGTCACGGATGTCTTGAAGAATGTCTGCCATTTTGTAGATAGCGTTGTCACCACGTTCAGGAGCAGAGCCATGGCAAGATACACCTTGTACATCTACGCGGATTTCCATACGGCCACGTTGACCACGGTAGATACCGCCGTCAGTAGGTTCAGTGGATACTACGAATTCAGGACGAATATTACGTTCTTTAATCATGTATTCCCAGCAAAGACCATCGCAGTCTTCTTCTTGTACTGTACCTACAACAAGTACGCGATATTTATCACTTAAAAGACCTAAGTCTTTCATGATTTTAGCACCGTATACAGCGGATACGATACCACCTAATTGGTCGGATACACCACGACCACCGATTTTAGTTTCATCTTCAAAACCTTCATAAGGATCGAAGTTCCAGTTATCGCGGTTACCAATACCTACAGTATCGATATGAGCGTCGAAGGCAATAAGTGTTTTACCAGTACCCATGTAACCAAGAATGTTACCCATTGGATCTACTTCAACTTCGTCGAAGCCAAGATCTTTCATTTCTTTTTCAATGCGTTGAACGTGTTCTTTTTCTTCTGCACTTTCACCAGGGAATGCTACGATTTCACGTAAGAACTTGGTCATCGCTGGTCCATAAGTTGCTGCTGCTTGTTTAATTGCTTGTAAATCCATAATTAATGCCTCCTAACGATCTTCACCATACCACATAATGTTTTTATATCTTTCAGGGTCTGTATCACCTTCAGTGGAGAAGCAGAGCACCTTTGAAGACGCATCTAATTCTAATTCCTTGCGTAAGTCTTCATATTCTGGCATTGTCATAATTGCCGTTACAAGACCTAGTGGAACCGCACCAGATTCACCTGTAGTGATTGGTGTATCACCTTTAATCGGTGCACCACCAACGCGCATCCCAAGTCTTGCTACCCAATCAGGAGCAGATACGAATACATCCGCATGGTTTCTCAAAATATCCCAAGAAACTGTATTTGGTTCACCACATGCAAGTCCAGCCATGATTGTTTCTAAATCACCCTCAACGATACGAGGATTACCATCATCAGCTACAGCCCCTTTATATAAGCAAGCTGCTGCTTCAGCTTCTACAACCACTAATTTAGGTTTCTTAGTTGCATTGCTGTATAAATTAGTAAAATAACCTACTACAGCACCTGCTAGGGAACCTACACCAGCTTGTACAAATACATGAGTTGGTACCTTACAGTTTTCAGATTCTAACTGATTTGCCGTTTCCATAGCCATTGTGCCATAGCCTTGCATGATCCAGTTTGGAATTTCTTCGTAACCTTCCCATGCTGTATCTTGAACTACAACACCATTTGGAACTTCTTTAGATTTTTTAGTTGCTAACCGTACACATTCATCGTAGTTGAATTCTTCGATCGTTACGGTAGCACCTTCATTTTCAATTTGTTTTCTACGATATTCTGTAGAGCCTTTAGGCATGAATACTACTGCTTTTTGACCTAATTTATTAGCAGCCCAGGCTACGCCACGTCCGTGGTTACCATCAGTAGCTGTAAAGAATGTAGCTTGTCCGAATTCTTCTTTTAATTGTGGAGAAGTTAATACATCATATGGTACATCTTCAACATTTTTACCAGTTTGTTGAGCTACATATTTTGCCATTGCATAAGAGCCGCCTAATACCTTAAACGCATTTAAGCCAAAGCGGTAAGATTCATCTTTTACAAAGAGAGAATTAACACCGATATAATCTGCTAATTTTTCTAGCGATACTAGTGGAGTTACACTATACTGTGGAAAACTTTCATGAAACGCTTTAGCTTTCTTAATTTCTCTAACATCCATAACGGACAAAAACTTGTCACTAGATGGTGCCATCGTATTACGTTTCCACTGAATTCGGTCCATATTTGCCTCCTAGGATTCTTCCTTTACAGTATTTAAATCACTATAAAGAGTAAACTTAGAAATATTGAAATACTCCGCAATCTTCTCTGAAGATTTAGAGATAAGAAAAGCCCCTTTTTCATTTAAGTAGCTAATAGCTTTTAGTCGCTCTACTTTATTCATGAGTGGGCCAGGTTTGCCAACTAACCGTTCTGCTTCTAGTAGTAAATCATCTAATAGTTCCGATACACTTGTAGTAATTTTTTCAACAGTGCCAGTCTCAGCTTGACCTATCCCTATAAGACTTTCAAGTGATCGATGCATCATAACAAACTCTGTAATATCCTGATTAATTCCTAATAGGTATTCAATATTGCCATTATCATCACGGATATACATGGTAGAGGATTTTAATATCCGTCCATCCTTAGTTTTTGTTAGATACCCAAATCTACCTTCACTACCATCATCATAGTTGAGTACATCCAAAACCACATGTGATGGACCATCACCAACATGGCGATTCGTTATCGTACCATTTTCTATATATACAAGTGATGTATCGAGATCTCCTTGTAAGTCATGTATTAGTACTTCACAAGATGGTCCGAATTGTATGGCCAATCCATGAGCTATTACTTTTAGCCGTTCCAATGTACTCATTGAGATAACCTCCCTCTCATCGGTATCGGTTAACTTTATGGTCTAAATAACTTCAGTCCGCTTATATAGTCAGCATTATGAGAACAATTCTAACTATTTTTGTATCAACCTAATTTTTTGTTAGGTTCCTTACTTAAATTATAGGTCTATGTATACAAAAATGCAATGCTATTATGCATTAAAGTTATTTATAAACATTCAAACATATACATCCATTGTTATAAACATATACATTCCCTTTGATTTCCATCATATAAACCGGCTGTTATAAAAATTTTTAATGACCTTTGTGCTATCACATCTATATAATTAAATCTATTCAAACTCTATAAAAATCAATGTATATCTATATTTTTATATGTATTAATTCAATCTGCTATGTCATTATGCATATATATATTTTTTATAAATACTCCTACATTCATAACTACCAAAAAGTTACGTCTATATACATAGTAAGTATATATAATCTTCTTATTGCATACAAAAAAGGCTGTAATAACGACATATCGTTATTACAGCCTTTATATACTGTTATCTGTTAGGATTTATGTTAATGGTTAAGAGTAAACTATGCGTTTGCTAATGTTTTACCCAATTCTTCACATTGTGCTTTACCATCATCATCAGGTTCACCCAAGATTGCCACGCCATCAGCTACTAATTCGCCACCAGCGTCTTTAATGCGAGTGCCCCAGTCTTCTAACCAAGTGCCACCCCAACCATAGGAGCCAAAGATTGCTACTTTTTTACCACCCAATTTAGCTTCTAATTCTGTGTAGAATGGTTCAAATTCGCCTTCTTCTAATTGTTCTGCACCCATATCAGCACAGCCAAGAGCTAGTTTTTCGTAAGCTGCTGCGTCATCTACGGATACTTCAGAAACAGATTTCACTTCAACTTCTTGACCTGCAGCTTTGATACCTTCAGCTACTGCTTGAGCCATTTGTTCTGTATTGCCTGTACCGGACCAATAAATTACACCAATCATCTTGTACCTCCTAGGCCGTTCTTGCGACCAATGAACTAAATGTTTTTCCCAACATCAATTGAGTTTGACAAAATTCACGACATGCTTTGTAACATAAGAAAGAGCGTTTTGCATCTACCACATCATGGTAAACTTTCCACTCTCCACACATACGATATCCACTGCCACGACGAGAAATAAAATATTTCACATCTTTTAATGGATAACCTAGAAATACGCCGATTTCATGTGGAAAATCAACACTTGCTTCCATACGATATCTTAGGTGCTCAAGCATCTCCATAATGCTCATGCGATCATGATAACCGTAGGCTTTCAAAAATGTCATTACTGCAGGTTGCCGTACATAGTCTCGTAATTGTTTCTCACGGAATACCAATAATAGTCTACGCGCTTTACAGCGACATAATTCAAAGAAGAACAATCCTTTTTCATTGAACTCTTTATTATATTCTGTCAATACAAATTGGATTTGTTCATTCATGTCCCGTGGAATAGAAACCAAGTTCGAAAGTTTGATACCTCGAATTGCCGGTGCACAATGATATCCAATGATATGGTCAATTGAATTCATCATAATAGTACCTGCCTGTTGCACATCGTTAGAACTTTCTCTAATGAGAATAATTCCTATATGCCAATAGTACTCTTGATGAGAAAAATTGTCAAGAATAATTGATATATATTTTCAATAATTATTTATTTTTTTACGGTTAGCAAAGTCTTAACTTTAGGGAATATCGCAGCATCATCAGCTTCATTTATAGCTATAAAACGTGCATTCGGACCAGTATACTTATCATCAAAAAGGCTAATATGTAAAACTTCATTATAAGAATTATTATTAGCTACACTTTTATATTTTAATATTCCTTCGTATACATTACCTTGTTTAGCTAATGGCGTTACAACTGTGAAAGTACCAAGAATTGGACTATCCCCCTTATTAATAGCAGAAGCAAGTGCACCTAGTGAAGATGGATCTGCATTGACATGCTTAGTTTCACTCATGCGACCAGATAATTGCTTACCTAATACTACATCACCATATACAGCATAGTTCATTTCATTTTCGTTTTTAATATTCAATGTAGATACATTAGCAGAGGTAGCGCCCGCTTCTATAAGCACAGATTTAATATCTTTTTTTGCATCGCCTGCAAAAAGTGCTTTAGGATTATTTTGATACATTGTAACACCTTCAGGTAATTTAACACCTTGATATGTTACAGTTTGACTTTTATTCAAAACGGACTTAATGTTTGCTGCAGAGCCTATTGCTGGAACAGATACTAATACAGCAGCTGCAGTAGCAAGTAATACTAATTTTTTCATATGTCTCCTCTAATGAAATGTTAATGTCACAAACGCTCAACATTATAGTAACAACACAGTAGTAAAGAACCGCCCTTAGTGGAGCGGTTCTTTATCATTATCTTAGCAACGTATATGCCTGACTAAATTATTTTTTTTGTGCCTTAGCCCAGCTATCGCGTAAACCAACAATACGGTTCATTACGATATGATTTGGTGTACTATCTTTATCAGTTACAAAGTAACCTTGGCGCAAGAATTGGAAATGGTCTCCTGGTACAGTATTAGCAAGATATGCTTCCCCTTTACTATGGAATACTTGTAAGGAGTCATGGTTGAAATCGCCCAAGAAGTCTTTACCATCGGAATCTTCTTTAAGTAAATAATCATATAAGCGAGATTCAATATCTACTGCAGTAGATGCTTCAACCCAATGCAATGTACCTTTTACCTTACGAGTGCAACCGCTGCCGCTCTTAGTTTCTGGATCATATGTACAGTGTATTTCTGTAATATTGCCATTTTCATCTTTGATAACATCAGTACATGTAATGAAGTATGCACCTTTTAAGCGTACTTCTTTACCTGGTGCCAAGCGGAAGAATTTCTTAACTGGCTCTTCCATAAAGTCATTGCGTTCAATGTAGATTTCACGACCGAATACAACTTCACGATTACCCAACTCTTCATTTTCTGGATTATTTTCAACTGTGCATAGTTCAGTTTGACCTTCTGGATAGTTCGTAATAACAACTTTCACAGGATCAATAACAACCATAGGGCGTGTAGCTTTGAGTTTCAAATCTTCACGGATACAGAACTCAAGCAAAGCAATATCAACAACGCTATCTGCTTTAGCGACGCCAATGCGATCACAGAAATCACGAATCGCTTCTGGCGTATAACCACGACGACGCAAGCCAGAAATAGTAGGCATACGAGGATCATCCCAGCCAGTTACGAGACCAGCTTCCACAAGTGCACGCAATTTACGTTTGGACATAACCATTTTAGTTACATTTAAACGAGCAAATTCAATTTGTTGCGGAATTTCAGTATCATCCCAATCCTCAAGTACCCAATCATACAATGGACGATGAACTTCAAACTCTAAAGTACAGATAGAGTGTGTAACACGTTCGATAGCATCTTCAATAGGATGAGCAAAGTCATACATAGGGTAAATCTTCCACTCATTGCCTGTGTTATGATGTTCTGCATTTACAATACGATAAAGAACAGGGTCACGCATAACGATATTAGGATGGCCCATGTCGATTTTTGCACGCAATACCTTTTCACCATCAGCGTATTGACCATCTTTCATTTCTTCGAAGAGTTTCAAGTTTTCTTCTACGCTACGATCGCGGTATGGGCTATTAACACCAGGTGTAGAGAAATCGCCACGGGTTTGTTTAATTTCATCAGCCGTTTGATCATCTACATACGCTTTGCCAAGAGTAATTAATTTCTTAGCATATTCGTACATTTGACCAAAATAGTCAGATGCATAACGTGGTTCATCAGCCCAATCAAAGCCGAGCCATTTTACATCTTCCATGATGGAGTTTACGTATTCAACATCTTCTTTTGCAGGATTCGTATCATCAAAACGAAGATTTGTTAAGCCATTGTACTGTTTGCCAATACCAAAGTTAAGACAAATAGATTTAGCATGACCAATATGTAAGTAACCATTTGGTTCTGGTGGGAAGCGAGTTAACACACGACCACCGTATTTGCCAGTTTCGTTATCTTTGTTGATGATAGCTTCGATAAAGTTAACAGATACAACTTCTTCAGGAGCTACAGTTTTTTCAATATCTTTATGTTCCAACGTTCTAACCTCCATAGGATAAATATTCTTTTATTTTACCATATTTTGCATAATACCGCATATCTTTTGAGGTCTTGTGATATTAGTCGAAATCAGCTAAGTCTACACCAGCTTTTTTAAGCTCTTCTAAGGCAGACTCTACATCCATTTCTGGTTTCTTATAGTTAACTTCTTCATTAACACAGGTCTTTAATGGTTTCTTATGAACGCCAGCAATAATATTGTCAGCTGTCAAAATAGACATATCATAACGCGTACGATCAGTATAAGAACCAATATGTGGTACGATAAGACAGTTCTCAACATCCAATAATGGATGATCTGCTGGCAATGGCTCTGGATCAGTTACGTCAAGTGCTGCGTAATCGATTTCACCTGTTTTTAAGGCACTAATCAAAGCATCTGTATCAACGATAGGTCCACGGCCAACATTAACAAACAAAGCAGTATTCTTCATTTTTTTGAAGAATGCTTCATCACACATGTGATATGTTTCATCTGTTAGTGGAGCCATCACACAAACTACATCACTAGTAGCTAATAAGTCATCTAATTCCATATACGTAGTTTTATGAATCTTGTCATCAATACGCTGATTACGATTATGGTATACCACGGTCATACCGAATGCACGAGCACGACGAGAAATAGATACACCAATAGCCCCCATCCCAATAATACCAAGGGTACGGCGACTCAAATCAAAGCCTTTAATATTCGATGGTCTTTGAGCCCAACGTCCTTCTTTTACGAAATTAGCATTTTCCAGAATACGACGACTAGCAGTGGCAATTAATGTAAAAGCAAGCTCTGCTACGGTTTCATTAAGAACACCTGGCGTATTGCCATAAGGAATGCCTGCTGCTGTTAATTCATCAATTTTTACATTATCATAACCCACTGCTGCTTGAGCAATAACCTTTAAATTAGGTGCATTTTTTACAAGATCACCATCTACATCTAAAGGGCGAACACACCACAAACCATCCGCATCAACGAGCCATTCCTTTAATGTCTCACGAGGCATTACAGTCTTTTCAGTCCATTGGCGCACATCTACGTGCTCTTTTAAATAAGCAATTGCATCTTTACGGACTAAACCGTTTACAACAACTAGAGGTTTTTTTTCCATATATATAAGTCCTCCAAAACATCTTATAATACACGCACAAGAATTTCGCGTTAAAGTTAATATTATATATTTCTATTATATACTTATATTTTATACTAGAAAGCTGGCGTAATACAACAAAAAGGAGTAAGGCCTAGGCCTTACTCCTTTTATGTAGCTTTAAATTTGAATTATTTCAAATCTACTGTACAGTTAGGACATTTAACTGCATCAATGTGAATTTCTGTTTTACAGAATGGACATTCTTTAGTTGTAGGTGCTTCAGCAGCCTCTTCTTCTTTCGCGTTTTTCATCATTTTAGCTAATGCGCGAACCATCAAGAATACAACGAATGCCAAGATCAAGAATTGGATCAAGTCGGTAATGAATGTACCGTATGGCAATACAGAACCAGCTGCACGAGCTGTATTAATATCTGCACCAGCCATGAATGCGTCTTTAGAACCTGCGCTTAATGGCAAGTACAAGTTACTGAAATCAATACCGCCTGTGAACAAGCTGATAATAGGCATGAACAAGTTGCTTACAACAGAGTTTACCAACGCTGTGAAAGCAGCCCCAATAATCATACCAATAGCGAGGTCCATCATGTTACCTTTGAATGCAAAAGCTTTAAAATCGTTCAAAAATTCTTTCATTTCTCACTACTCCTAGATACACTTAATTGAGAATGCGTTAATAACTGTACTAATCATAAAAGAAAGATGAAGAGATGTCAATATTTTTCGATGTAGTCTTTCGAATTTATTTAATATAGTTTTTCATAACCCTATCTATTATTGTAATAAACCAGTAATTATGCGTACTTTTCGCACCATATTGATATATACTTCTTCAAAAATTCTATTTGAAATACGTAAAAAATAGAGTCTAATCCTACATCGGTTAGACTCTATTAATTAGAAAAAATAATTTATAGCTCTATATTATATATACTATTATATCTTTATACCTAGGGAAATAGCTTTAGCCCGTTCTATAACTGAAATAAATGCCGGCGGTATCATTTCGGCCTCTAAGAATTGGCTGATACGACGCCCTACAATAACGCCTTTATTAGCATAGAACCAAGAGAAATAATAGACATGTAAATCATCTAATTTGCGATCTGAAATATTTGATAAACATCGTTGTCTAATTTGCTTTTTCGTAATTCCTAGCTTGGCATAACCTCGTCGGGCCATATCCTTTGTCACCATTGGTCTAGCATCATCGATTATATCCTTGATAATAGCATCTATAATGGAACGTTTACGCAAGGATAATAGATGAGTAACAAAGTCCATTTCAAAACATATTTCATCTGTATAGAATATATTGCTATGGGCTTTAGCATATTTCCCTTCTACATCGCGATCATAGAGAGCGACTGTAGGTATGGCAAATCGATTAAACAGTTTTTGTAGTTTACTAATAGAGGACTCACCACGTGCATTGATAAGACATATGCCAAAGTAATCAAAATCTACACCTAATTTTTTCCCAAAGCCAGCAAAACTGCCATACTCTGTTTCACCCTCTACAAGAATGATACACCGTGCATAGAGTGCCTGTTTAGCCTCAGGGAAATGCATAATCAAGTGCTTTTCTACTTCCTTAGGAAAATTAAAGGTCACTCCACAAGCTGTACAAACCATATTGTTCTCATCACGGTATAGACGAATTATATGACGATAGTCGTCAACTAGCGCATCCGTACTATGAGTAACTACAAAGAGCTGCCCTAAAAGTCCATCAATGTTAAATATATCTCTTAGCAACGCCAAAAATTCTTCGTTTTCATTCGTTGCAATTTGGCGATAATAATTTAGCACGGCTCGTTGCAAGTACGGACTTAAGTGTAACTCTGGCTCATCGACACTAATAAAAATAGGTAAATACTTACGACCTTTTTCATCATATACGAGAAGAGATTCTAAATTTGTTGTTGCACTATTAATCTTCATATAAATTTGCGCCAAAATCTTAAGAGCCACCGCCATAATTAAACGCACATTATCAGCAGAGTATTTATGTTCCATTGCGGATGAAGTGGATAACACTTCTATGAGGTGTTGAATATTGAGCATACAATAGGGATCTAAATCCTTACGCAAACTGACGATTTTACGTTGTAAATCATCGGTTACCACTTCCAATCTAGACACATAGTCTTCTAATAGTTTTCCTAGCTCTACATAAACTGAGGATGGAATAGTAAACAACTCTTGTTCAGAAGTATCTCGATGACACATATATAAAGCATGACGAATCATAGAAAGCGCCATAGGCTCAATATCTTTATCAGTCATGCTATACAGGCGTGGATATACCTCTTGTACCACTTGTTCTAATCGTAACCGATAAATTGGCCCCTCATTAGGGGTAAACATACTTTTATAATTTAATTCACCAAGTGATAGTTCAAAATCTATGCGAATCGGTTTATGTACATCTGTAAAATCATGTTCATTAAAACCGTGACATTCCATGACAATTTCTAAGAGATCTAAAAAATTAGACTTACCTACTGCATTTTCACCAACGAAATAATTAATATCATTGTGAAAGCTCAAGGTCACATCAGCCAAGTTGCGATAGTTTTCAATATGCATCCATTTTATATACATAGCCCCTCCTCCTGTAGCTACTTTCAAAATGAAAGAGCCCTAGTATATTTTTAATAACAACCCGATACATCATTATCTCAGATATTTTTCGCACCTATATGTAAAAAGGTGCCAATCACGAATGTGATCAGCACCCCCACTGTCATACAACGTTTGATATTGTATATATTCGACATTTATTTAATTTTATCCTCTATAACCTTGCCTTCACGCAAAGGACCACTTTGCTCTTTAAGGCGTGCTAGCATAACAGAGGACACAAACATAGCAATACCAGCCCCAACGGTTTCGATGGATAAGCTTTCACCAAAGAACAGGAATCCATAGAAGGAACTAATGAATACGCCAACATATTGTAGAAATTGAGCCACTACAGCGTTAGTTGTAACAAAGGCACCAGTCAAGAAGAACTGAGCCACTACACTAATACCACCAATCGCCAAGATGATAAGCCAATCTGTGCCTTGAGGCATAACGAGTTTGTCAGTTGTAACAAGCCCTGCAATCATACCTGTAATCATAAAATACGCCATAATTTCGAAATTACTATGTTTACCTCGCTTAGATATAAGGCGAATCGTTGTATACGCAGCCGCAGATAAAGCAGCCCCTAAAATAGCTACTAAGGCAAACCAAGTAAAGCCAGTAAAGCTAAATGGATTTACCATAACCATTACAGCTACAAAGATCAAAAGAAGCCATTTTCCAGCCCCTTTAGGTACCCGTTCTTTAAGAAATAAGGCGCTAAATATCAATACAAATATACCTGATGTTTGAAATAAAATCGTTGCATCAGATAACTTTAAATGCACTAAGGCAATAAAGTTACAAACCATTCCAAAGCCGCCGTATAAACCGCGCATTAGTAGATGTCCTCTATCTTCTTTAGAGAATCGGATGCCTTGGGTATACATAACGATAAGAACCGCTACAGTACCAAATAAGCCACGGAAAAAGGCAATTTCCCCAGAAGGAATATTAGAGCCAAGCATCTTTACGAATAAATTCATCGTACTCAACAAAAGAGCCGATAACAATGCGTACATAAGGCCTTTTTTAGCCATACTACCTCCCTATACACTTCTACTATAATGTTACTACATAGTTACTGTCCTGTATTATCTATATAAGCAATCCGATATACAGGAGATACATAGTTTACAAAGCCAAAATATATGCCGCCCTTCTAATGAAAGGCGGCATCATATTATTTAGAGAATGTATCTACAAAATCAAGAATTTCTTGTTTCATATCCTCTTTATCGATTGCTTTTGTAAAACGCAATGGTTTAGATTTCAAAGCTTCCAATTGTTTAGGGAATGCTACACCCGTTACAGCAGAAATATTATCTAAGCTTTCATACGGTGTGTCACCCACTTTGATATCTAAAGCCTCGCAAATGGCTGTAGGGAATTTAAATGGATGTGCAGTAGACGCAATAATTGTATGGCGCGCACCATCTTCAGGATGTTTTTCCAATTCCTTCATGTATGCACCCATAGCTACCGCCGTATGAGGGTCCATTACATAACCATAGGAGTTGTACACTTGTTCAATGATGGCTTTTGTTTCTTCATCATCAACGTAGGCACCTGCGAAATTAGCTTTAACACGACTGAACTCTTCTTCGTTGACAGTCAATTTACCGGTTGCTTTAAGATCTTTCATCCAACCAGCGGTACGTTCACTATCTTCACCAGAGATATAGTACAAGAAACGTTCAAAGTTGGAGGATTCAAGAATATCCATGGACGGAGAAATCGTTGTATAGAATGGGCGGTTCATATCGTATGTGCCAGTTTCAAAGAAATCAGTAAGCACATTGTTTTGGTTGGATGCACAAATCAATTTACCAATAGGAATACCCATTTTTTTAGCATAGTAAGCAGCCAAGATATTACCAAAGTTACCTGTTGGCACTACTACGTTGAAAGCTTCGTCTTCGTGAATAGCACCTTGTGCTACGAGCTCAGCATAGGCATTTACATAATATATCACTTGAGGTGCCAAGCGGCCGATGTTAATGGAGTTCGCACTGGAGAATATCACACCTTTTGCAGCAACCTCTTCTGCTATAGCCTTATCAACGAATAAGCGTTTCAAGAATTGTTGAGCATCATCAAAGTTACCATGAATAGCCGTTACATTAACGTTATTTCCTTCTTGCTTTTGCATTTGTTCTGCTTGCATAGGACTTACACCATCTGTTGGGTAGAATACTTGGATATGTGTACCAGGTACATCTTTAAAGCCTTCCAGTGCAGCTTTACCAGTATCACCAGATGTAGCCGTTAAGATAAGAACTTCTTTTTTCTCACCTTCTGCTTCTTTTGCTGCCACCAATAAATATGGGAATAAGGACAATGCCATATCTTTGAAAGCTTGTGTACGGCCGTGGAATAATTCCAATACAGAAACCTTTTCTAATAAGGAATGTAATGGTGCAATATCACGAGTACTGAAATTAGCATCAGAGTATGCAGAATTGATCATTTCATTTAAATGAGCTTCAGAGAAGCATGGGAACAACTTAGATAATACAATAGCTGCTACCTCTTGATAGTTTTTATCTTTCACATCATTGTAAGTTAAGCAGTTTGTAGGGAATAAAGATGGTACATATAGACCACCATCCTCTGCTAAGCCGTGCAACAATGCATATGTTTCATTTACCGCAACGGTACCGCGGGTGCTAGTATAATTCATGGAATACCTCATTCATAACTACAATAGATTTTACGAGTTTAATAGATTTATTATAGCATAAAAGCGCCCCTAAAAGGAGCGCTTCTATAGAATTTATAAGGTATTTTCACTCAAATTATATGCTGCTAACAAAACTGAGCATCACAAACCATATAAATCATGCATAAACTAGCTATGCGGATTATAATTCGCCTTCTGCAATAGCATCCAATGTATCAAGGGATGGAATGAAAAAGAGCATGCCTGTAATAGGTTTGGAATAATCAAGCAATTTATCATTTTGCGTAAACATATTAGTAAGCATTGTTTTAGTTACATCCCAGTAACGAGCATAGCCAATAAAGTATGTACCACGTACACCTTGACCCGGTTGAGCAAACGGTACATTCATGCGCACGATTTTATGTTCTTTATCATCGCGATTATCTTGAGACACTACATTATGAGCTGCTGGATCTTTTTCATCATCTTCTAACTCAATATCGCTGAATTTACGACGGCCAATGAACTTTTCTTGCATTTCTGTAGGAAGCGCACGCCACGCATCAAGATCGTGTTCATATTTTTGAGCAAATGCATAAGAACCATTAGTGAATTCAGGATCTTCATCACCAATAACGCCCCACTCTACAGCTTCTTGACCAACAGGGTTTTCAGTCCCATCTACAAAATCAATGATGGCGCGACCTTGTTCATAATGGAAGCCATGAGTTTCATCTACTACAGATGTAATAGGACGTAAGAACTCCATAATTTGATCCACTACAGTATATGTAACGGACTCATCATTGGAACGTACATGTAAGAATAAATCAGCTGCTACCGCTGGTACGTCTTGTTTATCACCTTTAATACCTTGGAAGTCTTCTAACTCTTTTGGTACAGGTGCATTAGGGAATAAATAATCCCATGCTTTACGGCTGAAACCAAAAGCAATGCCCAAACCTTCACCATTTGCACGAATGCTAACAGAGCGTTTAATAGCTTGAATGCGGTCCGCCATATCTTGAATTACTTCGAGTTCAGCGTCACGATCTTTACGATTTAATAATAATGTTGTAAAGTTTACACTTTGTCCAGCATCTTTATACACATCTTGTGTTCTAGAAACATCTACTGCCATTGGGTGCCTCCTAATGAGAAAAATTATTATATAGTAATCATAAGCTATTAAGCCCGTATTGTCTATAAGATATAAAATATTCCAATAATTAATCCTGTTATCCTACAAACACAGTGTTTTATTCCATTTCATATTCTCTTACTCACCTATATTTCTATATATTTTTTTATAAAATGATGTCAAAATGATGTCAAAAATATATACATTATATGTGACGATCCATTTCTTCACCATATAGTCTTTCCATTCCTTGACGAGTTACAAGCCAATTTTTGCCCGACTTTCTAGCTTCATCATCGGTAAATTGTTTATTTGCATATCTTTTTAAACAGCATTGCTTGATAGAATCAGCTGGTACATTCCATCTTTCACCAGCCTCTTGTGTAGTCATAACGTCATCTAGTTTCATTACAGTACTCCCAATATTACTAATAGATTATAGACGGATAAAACAAAGGCAATAACAAGAAAAACCCGCACCAAAGTGCGGGTTTATTTTGGTGGACCACCAGGGGTTCGAACCCTGGACACCCTGATTAAGAGTCAGGTGCTCTGCCAGCTGAGCTAGTGGTCCATGACACGACTAATTATATGCCTATTTTATAGGAATGTAAAGAATATTTATTACATTCCTATAAAACATATACATCAATATCGTCCTAGCCAATCCTTCATCGTATTACAAGCCTCCGTAGGGAGAATATCACTAGTTCCTACGCAGTCAGTACCACTATATAGTTGAAGAACACTATGCGTACGACTTACCTCTTTAATAATAATGTTTGTCACATCAGCCTTTGGCACATTAAATTGCAATCCATAACGTCCCTTGTAGGTAATGACAGCAGATTTTGTATCGTATTCTATATGGACTTGAAGCATCTTGCCACCAGGCCAACATTCTTCAATATGTTCCTTTGATCTTGGTTTTAGAAAATCAAAAAATCCCATATTATCCTCCAATGCGCCACATAGGACGTTCTGGTTGTTCCATACCTACGCCATCATGACGTTCTTGCTTTCGTTGCAATGCACGTTCAATATGCAAAGCTAAATCTTCCTCGGTCGCACCATTGCGCACAAGAGATACAAGATCAGCCTCATCATCACGCAACAAGCATAAACGCATTTGCCCATCCGATGTAAGACGAACGCGATTACATGTATCGCAGTAGCTATGAGACATAGAAAAGATGAATCCTACAGCCTTTCCACTTGGTAGCGCTAAATACGTAGCAGGGCCAAAGCCATAAACGGAATGTACTTCTGTAAGCGGACCTCCACTAACACGTTCTAATTGAGCCTTCCATTCATCAAAGGTTGGACCATGGAACGCATCGCCTTGGAATGGCATATATTCAATAAAACGCCATACAACAGGCCACTTTTCTACATACTGTAATAAAGATTTAACTTCATCATCAGACCAATGGCGAGATAATACGGTATTAATCTTTACTGATTTAAAATTCTCGCTAATAGCACTGCGAATACCATCTAATACGGAATCTAGCTGCCCCTCTTTACCTACACAAGTGGCAAAGGCATCACTTTCAAGAGAATCTAGACTGATATTCACTCGATTCAAACCAAGTTTTTTCAATCGTTGTGCTCGAGATGCAAGCAAGCTACCATTAGTAGTCATAGATATATCTTCAAACCAACCAGTATCCTTGATACGAGTTAAAAGCTCTTCAATATGAGGATATAGTAATGGCTCGCCACCAGTTAAACGTACCGCTTTCACGCCGATACGATGGAAGGCACCTAAAATAGTCATCCATTCATCAACTGATAATAATTGTGTCTGACTTTGAGGTGTAATTTCAGCAGGTCGACAATAGGGACAACAAAAATTACACGCATCTGTCAATGACAGACGTACATATTCAATTGTACGGCCCCATGCGTCTTTCATAACACACCTCGTTTATCCGACTAAGTTATTTGATAATAGATACTTCATCACCTACGTGAATCGTACCATTTTTAAGGACTTTGCCAAAGATGCCTTGTGTAGGCATGATACAAGATCCTACTTGTTTCATGATTTCACAGCCATGATGACATTCCTTACCAATTTGAGTAATTTCAAGAATTACATCCTTACCAACTCGTAATTGTGTGCCTACAGCCAATTCGTAAAGCACCATACCTTCAACAGTGATATTTTCTGCAAAATCACCAGGTTTTACATCCGCTCCTTGGGCACGCATATGATCGATGCTTGCAATACCAAGCAAGCTGATTTGACGATGCCAATTGCCTGCGTGCGCATCACCTTCCATACCATGATCTACGATAAGATTAGCGGATTCAATATTATGTTTCTTTTGCCCTTTTCTCTCACTAATGGAGATAGCAATAATTTTTCCGTCTGCCATGTAACCCTTCCCTTCTTATGGGAACATACCATATATACATAACTTTATTTCAACATGTAATTGCAGTCATTTTTATAATTTTCATGTTACTGAAAGCATCACAAAATTATTCTACAATTATCTATCTATTATAGCATAGTATTCACACAAATTTCCTGTGAATTTAATCACTAAAAAAGAACTCTGCTCCAAGGAACAGAGTTCTTTTTTAGTAATTTTTATCGACGACCCATTTCTTTAATTTCGTCACCACGATTAACACCATTAAGTAGTAAATTAAGCAATATTGCCATAATACTACCGAAAGTGATGCCAGATTTTAAAATAATTTGTGCCCACGCAGGGAAATTAGCATAAAAGTTTGGCGCTGCAATTGGAATCATAGCTACACCAATACTGATAGCTACGAGCATTAAATTATGATTGCCTTCAAAGCTAACCTTGCCTAAGGAACGAATACCGCTAGCAACGATCATGCCGAACATAGCAATACCAGCACCACCCAACACGGCATTCGGAATGCTAGCTACGATAGCCGCTAATTTAGGGAATAACCCCAATAAAATCAAGATTACACCCGATGCAGCTACAACAAAGCGGCTCTTAACACCTGTTACGGCAATAAGACCAACGTTTTGAGCGAATGCTGTATAAGGGAAGCTATTAAGAATACCACCAATAATTGTAGATACCCCATCAGCACGAATAATAGAAGCAAGTTCTTTACGACCAATTGGCTTATCTACGATTTCACCAATAGCGATACTATCACCAGTTGTTTCTACCATAACTACGAGCATTACGATAATCATGGAAAGTACAGACGCCCAATCAAAGGTTGGTAACCCGAAATAGAAAGGCTCAATAAACGCAATCCAGTGGGAATGACCAACTTCATCAAAGTTTGTAACACCCATGGCAAACGCAATCGCTGTACCTGCAATCAAACCAATTAATACAGAAAGATTACTAAAGAATCCTTTGGCAAATTTATAAACAAATACGACGATTAAGAAGGTAAGAAATCCTAGTCCAATATTGGTAAAACTACCAAATTGAGGATTACCTACACCGCCACCCATCCAATTAATAGCAACTGGCATCAAGTTAATACCGATAATGGTAATAATTGTACCTGTAACTACAGGTGGGAATAAGCGAATAAGACGACTGAAGAATGGCGCTATCAAAAAGGTAAATAAACCGGCTACGATAATAGCACCATAAATAGCAGTCATACCATGCTGAGCGCCAATCATGGCCATAGGTCCAACAGAAGCAAAGGTAACACCTTGGATCATCGGAATACGTCCACCAATTTTACCAAAACCTAATGTTTGGATTAATGTGGCAATACCGCAGGTAAATAAGTCCGCCGTAATTAATCGAATCAAATCTTCCATAGGTAAGTTCATGGCCTGTGCCACAATAATAGGTACAGCAACGGCACCTGCATACATGGCCAGTACGTGTTGTAAACCAAAGGCAAAGAGCTGTGGTATTGGCAACATACTATCGACCGTATTCATTTGTTTTTGATCTGTCATAATGTCTCCTACATCAAACCTCGAAATAACACCCATTCATTTTACACTATCGTTCGGATTTTAACAATAGAAAAAAGAGAACTCATTATTTTTAAAAGAAATAATAAGTTCTCTTTTAAATTTTTCCGAACATTAGGTTTTTAAAATCCTCAATAGTTCGAATTCACTTAAAGTATTATTTAAAAGTATTATTTATTAGTATATACAGTCGTATATCTTGTTATTTTAATCTGCTATTTTAATCTGCTATTTTGAGCTGGCTATACATATAACGCTATAATTGCCGCTTCTTTATCATCTAAACCTGTTTCAATAGCCTTCATTTTTGTGGTTATATCAGCTACAAATGCTTCGTCTTTAATACCGGATAAATTAATACGTACGTTTAGGAATGCCGCCTTTACTGCAGCACGAGCATTGATTGCAGCAATAATACCATCAGTAATAAGATTTTGATTACCTTTTTTAGATGCTAACGCTGCTAAATCAAAGATTTGATAAGCTAACTCGCCGATTTCAAAGGGAACCATCGCAGCATCTTTATAAGCTTGTTGAATAGCGGCAATACGTTTAAACTTTTCTTCATCTGTATTCTTTGGCAAACCTAAGGCATTCATAAAGATATTAAATACATCTGCATCAGCTTGAGATAATTCGAGCATGCGATTACGAATAGATTCCGCTTTAGCTTGAAGATCTTTCATTTCAGATTGAACATCTTCATATCCCTTTTTACTAAAGGTTAAATTCGCCACCATTTCAGCTAATGCTGCACCAGTTGCAGCCGTTAAGGCCGCAATGGCCCCACCACCTGGAGTTGGTTCTTTAGATGCAGTAGCTGCTACAAAATCTACAACACGTTGTTCTACTAAATTCATAACAAGACCTCATGTAAAAGCGATAACAAGCTATCCTTGTTATCGCTTTGTCATTTCTATAAAAATATACAGGTAACACAATATATAAACTAGTGAAAGTAGACACTACCAATCGGCAGTAAAAAAATTGTCTACTACAAGGAATTTATATTAGAATAAACCTTTAATCGTACCATCTGCTTCGATATCCATATTAAGAGCGGCAGGACGTTTAGGAAGACCAGGCATAACCATTACATCGCCCGTACGGCATACGATAAAGCCTGCTCCATTAGCAACACGAATATCGGATACGGTGATAGTAAATCCTTTTGGCGCACCTAATAAAGCTGGATTATCAGATAAGGAGTATTGTGTTTTTGCCATACATACAGGTAAACGATCAAGGCCCCAATCAGCTAATTGTTTAATTTGCTTTTTAGCTTTATCTGTAAAGATAACGCCATCGCCACCATAAATGGTTTTAACGATTTTATTTACCTTTTCTTCTAAGCTATCTTCTAAAGCATATACAAATTTAGGTGTTGGTTTAGAACCTTCAAGCAATTCAACGACTTTTTTAGCCATATCAATGCCGCCTTCGCCGCCTTTTTCCCAACATTCATTGAGCTCTACAGGTACACCAAAGTCATCACAGAGACGAGTCAATTCAGCAATCTCTGCATCGGTATCGGTAGCAAATTTATTAATTGCTACCAATACAGGCACATTGAAGTAACGCATGTTTTCAATAGCTTTTTGCAAATTGCTGAAACCTTTCGTAACGGCCTCAACATTTTCAGTGCTAAGTTCTTGTTTAGGCACACCACCATGCATTTTAAGAGCACGCAATGTAGCTACGATTACAATTGTATCAGGGAAAATTTCACCGTAACGACATTTAATGTCGAGGAACTTTTCAGCCCCTAAGTCAGCACCGAAACCAGCTTCAGTAACTACGATATCGCCTAATTTAAGGCCAAGCTTTGTAGCTACGATGGAGTTACAACCATGAGCGATGTTAGCAAATGGACCACCGTGAACGATAGCTGGTGTATGTTCTAATGTTTGTACTAAATTCGGCTTTATGGCATCTTTCATAAGAAGGGCCATCGCACCTTGGCAACCAAGTTGATGAACATAAACAGGCTCACCTGCTAAATTACAGCCGATAACGATACGACCAAAGCGTTCTTTTAAATCTTCTAGATCTTTAGCCAAGCAAAGAATAGCCATGATTTCAGAAGCAACAGTAATCATGAAGTGATCTTCTCGTGGGAAACCGCACACTTTGCCACCAAGTGCTACAGTTACGTTGCGAAGTGCACGGTCATTCATATCTAAAACACGAGTCCAAGAAAGTTGACGCAAATCGATTTGCAATTCATTACCTTGATGGATGTGATTGTCGATCATCGCGGACAATAAATTATTAGCTGCTGTAATAGCGTGCATATCACCTGTAAAATGAAGATTAATATCATCCATCGGTACAACTTGAGCGTAACCGCCACCTGCTGCACCACCCTTAATGCCAAATACAGGACCTAAGGATGGCTCACGCAATGTGGCAATCGCATTTTTGCCAATTTTTTGTAAGCCTTGTACAAGACCAATGCTCGTTGTAGACTTCCCTTCACCTGCTGGCGTCGGTGTAATAGCCGTAACGAGCACTAATTTACCATCAGCTTTAGATTCTAAGCGACGAATAGCATCAAAAGAAATCTTCGCTTTATAATGACCATATTGTTCAATGTCATCAGGTGTTAATCCGCATTTATCTGCAATGACCTGAATTTTTTCCATTTTATTCTGTTGGGCAATCTCAATATCGCTTAACATAAAGCCTCCTTGGCACTATGGCCACATTAAACCTATATAACAACTATTAATAAACTTTATCTACTTTTTGTCTACTGTGAATGTATATTTGTACACTTACATTACTCTATTATATGTGAAAGTCTCTTGATTGTCTAATAGTAATCACTAACAAATTTAGTAATATATCTAATAGATCTAAGATGCCTAAGACGTATAGAAAATCTAATACGTCAAATACGTATAATACATCTAAAACATCTAAAACATCTAATAGCTAAATTATATTATCTAATACGTTTATCACTACCTATTGCACATATGAGAAAGAGCCCTAATGCAACATACATTAGGGCTCTTTCTAAAAAACTTATATTATCTCATTAAAATGGGAATAAAATTGGTAACAATATAAGCGCTACTATGCTAGATACAACGATGAGTGGCAAACCAGCTTTCACATAATCCATGAAGCTATAACCAGCAATGTTGTATACCATAGTATTCGCAGGCATACCAATTGGGGTAGCATACGCTAAGGAGCTAGCGATTACGATAGCTGCAAGCACCGCTTTTGGATCGAAGCCCAATTGAGATGCTAAGCTAAGACCGATTGGTACCAATAATGCACAGGTAGCAGTATTAGACATGAAGTTCGTCATGAACACACCAAGCACAAAGATTACTACTAGAACAACAATTGGAGATGGACTAGCACCAAGGCTATTTACGATAATATCTGCAATTACAGAACCAGTACCTGTTTTAACCATTGCGTCCCCAAGGGCCATAGAGCCAGCGAAGAGCATGATTGTTTTCATATCTATAGATCTAACAGCTGCACTTTCACTAATAACATTAGTAGCAACTAATACAAGAGCACCTATCCAGGCACTTACATAAAGTTTTACACCTAATTGTTTTTCAAAGATCATAGCAACAACTGTCAAAATTAATACAATTGCAGCAGTCCATTTTTTCCAAGACGGTACATGGCTATAATCGTCATTGCCTTCAAAGGCTCCATCTGGTTGATGACTTGGAGCATCTGGTAAGAAACGTTTACCAATTGTAGCATAGAATATAGTACCTACGATAAGGATTGGTAAGCCTACTAGACCATAATCAAAGAAACCAAAGGAGCCTAAGCCTGCCTGTTGTAAACCTGCTTGCGCAATCATATTACCAGGCGCACCGATAAGAGAAATATTACCACCCATAGCTGCAGCAAATACAAGAGGCATCAATAGTTTAGTTTGTTTAAAACCACTCTTTTTACAAATACCGATAATTACAGGAATCAGTACAGCAGCTGTACCAGTATTAGATAAGAAACCAGATAAAATACCTGTAATCATCATAACTGCAACAAGTAAAGATGTTTCAGTTTTAGCAAACTTATGAACTACATTACCTACACCTACAGCAACACCTGTTGCAAAGAAGGCTTCACCAATAACAAACATGCCCATAAATAGTAAAACGTTTGGATCTACAAAACCGGCAAATGCTTCTTTAGCAGATAAAACTCCACTTAGATGCAAGCCTACAGCTACGATCATAGCGGTAATAGACAATGGAATTTTCTCCCACGCAAACATGACGATGGCAAATACCAAGAAGCCAAGAGTTATCATTACACTCGTATCCATATATACCTCCTAATACGTGTAATATACCTAAAAAAGGGTGCAAAAAAGGAGGATTGTACAAAATCCGTATAATCCTCCTATTTAGTTACATTTCACAATGCAATTATTTAATGAAGCCTACGTGTTTATAGAGCTCTTCTAACACCTCTTCTTTTTTCGCATTGTATTCTACTTTTTTATTTTCAAAGTAGTTATTGCCATCTGCATCAATAGATACGATAAGCGGACCAAATTCTTTTACCTTAAAAGTCCACAAAGTCTCACACATACCTAATTCACGCCAATTAGCAGATTCTACTTTTTCGACTTCTGTAGCAGCAAGAACTGCATTGCCTGCAGGGAATACACAGTGTAGTGCGCCAAAGTCTTTACATGCACGTGCTGTTTCAGGGCCCATCCCACCTTTACCTACAATGAGACGGACACCGGTCTTCTTAACAAAGTCATATTCGAATTTTTCCATTCTCATAGATGTAGTAGGTCCTACAGATACTACTTCAAATTCATTATCGCTTATAGTACGAATAATTGGGCCCGCGTGAAGGATAGCACCATCTTTAACGTCAACTGGTAACGTTTGACCTTCTTCCACCACACGACGATGCCCCATATCACGACAAGTTGTAATATGCCCAGTCAAATAAATCACATCGCCGGGCTTAATGCCTGCTAAATCAGATTGTTGAATAGGTGTAGTTAATATTTTCTTAGCCATTATAATGTCACTCCTTTATGAGATTTAACTGTGCAATTACCATCCTTGTCAAATACGAGATCGCCGCGACGATGATTCCAACAACCTACACTGACAGCACAAGAAATAACAGATGGATGACGTGTACCATGTTCAATGTTAACACCTAATACAGTTTTATCCCCACCCATACCTTGAGGTCCAATACCAATCTTATTAATTCCATCCTCTAACAATTGTTCCATATAAGCCGCTTTTTCATTAGGTGCTTTTGAAGATACAGGACGCATTAATGCTTTTTTAGATAAATCAGCCGCAGTATCAATAGTTGTAGCAATACCTACACCTACCAATAGTGGAGGACACGCATTCAATCCATAGCTTGTCATCAAATCAAGAACAAACTTAGCAACACCTTCATAGCCTTCGCCTGGCATCAATGTTTTACCTGACCCTGGCAAGGAGCAACCGCCGCCAGCCATGTAAGGGAAGATTTCTACATCATCGCGATCAGGAATGATATCCCAGTGAATATAAGGTGCAGTGAGGCCAATATTTTTACCAGTATTAAATTCATCAAAGGTTTCTACACAATTCAATCGTAATGGAGCTTCTTGTGTAGCCTTATAGGTTGCTTCTCTTAGAATATCTTCTAATTCTCCTAGTAATGGATAATTAGATCCAACCTTTACCCAAAATTGTAAGACCCCTGTATCCTGACAAGAAGGACGATTAAGCTGAGCTGCTAAATCCATATTATGTTGCATTGTCTCATAAATAGATTTGGCCATAGGATTTTTTTCATCCTGCGCCAATTCATGAATTTTTTCTTGTACATCATCAGGCAATACCTTTGCCATATAAGAAATGAAATTAGCTATCTTATTAGTCATTTCTTGTACTTGTTGTTCCTTCGTACTCATCGCAAACCTCCAAAAGGACTTCATTATTTAAGACTCAATAACTTCTATTTCGGAACCTTAGTTCCTTTCGATGATTTCATTCTACTCTTTTTTCAGAATATAACTATCCAATTTACAAGTTGTTTTTGCTTGTAAAAAAACAGTAATTTCATACAAAACCATCTATATGATTATATTTTCACCCCTCTAAAATATACAATTACACCTATCTAGAAATACAAAAAAGAGCACTACCTATCAAAAGGAAGTGCTCTTTCATCATTTATTTTTATATGCTTATCAAATATACAAAATCACCTATACCTAATGATTGTATATCTACCTTAATTTTAATTTTCAAAATCATAAAATTATAACTAACTACAAAGTATTATAACAATGAAAATTATGATTGTAAATTTCTTATAACCAGCTCAAGTTGTTCTCTAACAGCCTTTAACTTTTGATTAGCCTCCTCTAATCTATCCTTATTGATAGATTCATCTTGGTAGGGTAAACAAGTTTGTAAAATATCTATAATATCTTCTTCCTTTGTAGAAATAATTTCCTTCCAATCATGTAATTTTGTCTTACGTCCCATCTCTTTTGCTTGCTTTCTATATTCAGATGGTGTTGTATGGAAATGTTTCTTGAAAGCTACATTAAAGGCTTTAATATCTGCGAAACCACAGCTACTTGCAATATGTGCCACTCCATCTTCAGAGTTAACCAAACGAACTGTAGCCTCTCGTAATCTCAACCGCAATAAATACTCTAAAAAGGAAACCCCTAATTGGCGTTTAAAAAACTGAGATGTATAGTTCACATTATAACCGCCAATTTTAGCAATATCTTCTAACTCAATCTTTTGCTGATAGTTTTCATCAATATAAGCAATCATTTTATCAAAGGTAGCTACAGTCATATCAACAGGCTTTGTATGTACAGGGGTAGTCTTAACCGTATCAATTTCACGATATATATCACTAATCAAGGCTAAATAGTGACTCTCCAACCGTAATTGACAATCAGGCCTTTCACCATTCACCATTAGTAACATCATTTGCGCTGCATGATGACGTAAGGACGTAAATAATTGATTATACCGATTAGTTTTATCTGAGCGCAATACAAATTGGTACATTCCAAAGTTAGGATCAAAATATTGGAAAAACTCCTTACTTACATGAATAACAAGAGCAGTCGTATCCTCCTCTAAGGCCAACGTAGCATGACCTACTTGAGGAGAAATAATAATTGTATCAAGAGGCTCCATAGTAAAAACCTCACTATTACAACTCATATCAATTCTACCCTTTAACAAAATTAGGATTTCCACACCACTGTGCCAGTTGTAATGATATGTACTAACCTTATATATATCACTATTAAAATCTATATGATTATGTTTATAGGTATAGTGAAAGTAATCCATAACAACGTAACACCCCTTATAAAGTCAAACAAGTACCTATCAATTATTTACATAAAAAATGCATCCCTTAGAAATTCAAGGGATGCATTTATTATGATATATATATTTAACTAAGGTCAACAGTAACTTAATTTTTATCTATTAAGCCTGCTAAAATGTTGATATACACATTACTGTTACTATTACACTTAATTAAAAATTACATAAGAGCTGTAATTGCTGCTGCTAAACCGAAGAAGATACCTGGTGCATTGGCTAATGCTACTGGAATATCTCTATGTTCTTTAAACAAACCATATAACACCCATAATGTACAGTTGATAGCTGCTACTAAAGGTTGGATCCAATCACCAGTACCTGGATGTGCTAAGTTGTTCATAATTTGTGGGAAGTAAGATACATACATAGCTACAGCTGTAACTGTTGCAACTTTACCTACGTTTTCCATAAATTTTACTTGATTCATTATATCCTCCAAAATGATTAATTTACGATTGTTTGTAATACCTGATGAAGTATATTCTACTCATTTTAAGGAATCTAACTATCCAAATTAAAAGATAATTTTTCTAGTAAACCTTACATAAAACGATGATTTTCTTTTGATTTATTATATTTTGATTTCACGACAATCTATAAATCCGCCCCCATAAAAGGTACAAAAAAAGCACTACTTATCAACAGTAGTGCTTTTTAGGTAACTATTTGATGATTTTTTATATAGAAAATCACCCAATTCTAACGTTTATATATGTATCAAAAATATTTGCTAATATTTTGCTAATGCGCCCTAGGCTATGAAGATATATATTCTATCAAAATATACGGAATTAATTATAAGTCTTTTACAACATCAGCTAACTTCTCTTTCAAATATTCTAACTTTTTACTCATGAATTCTAACTCATCCTTCGCTCGTGAATCATCTTCATAGGATAAGAATGAGTGCAGTAGATTTAGAACATCTTGATTTTCTACAGAAATAATTTCCTTACAGTCTTGCAATGTCGTTTTACGCCCAATATTCTTTACTTGTTTGCGATATTCTGTTGGGGTTATGTGGAAATGCTTTTTAAAAGCCACATTAAAAGCTTTAACATCGGCAAAGCCACAATCACTCGCAATTCGTGCCACAGCCGTATCGGTGTTAATTAAACAAAGGGTAGCCTCTCGAAGTCTCAAACGCAAAACATATTCAACAAAAGAAATACCCATTTGCTTTTTAAAGAACTGAGATGTATAGGCAACATTATAGCCCCCAATTTTTGCAATATCTTCCAACTCTATTTTCTGCTCATAATGCTCATCAATATAGGCAATCATTTTATCGAACGTTGCTGGTTTCATATCACCAGGTCTAGCATTTTCATGAATCTTTTTAATGGGATCAAACTCTCTAAATACATCCCCAGCCAATGCTAAGTAATGATGCTCTATCCACATTCGATGTACCGGGCTTTCACCTTTAGTCATCAACAACATCGTCATAGCTGCATGATGCCGTAAGGTTGTAAAGAATTGATTATGACGAGTACTATTATCTGAACGCAATACAAATTGATAGGCACCAAAATCTGGATCATACTGTTGGTAAAATTCATTTCCTACATGCATGACAAAGGCAATGACATCCTCTTCCAAAGCTAATGTGGCATGTCCCACTTGAGGAGAGATAATGACCACATCAAGTGGTTCCATCGTAAATGCCTCACCATTACAACTCATTTCCATTTGGCCTTTTAATAAAATAAGAATCTCCGTCTCACTATGCCAGTTGTAATGATATGTGCCAACTCTATATATGTTACTGCTAAACTCTATGTAATTATGTTTATATGAATAGTCGAAATAATCCATAATTTCTGAAGTCCTTTAATATAACTGCTTTTGCAGCTTTTGTTCTTGTGCTCTACCTACCGCCAACAAATCCTTTTCTGCTGAAGTCCAATCACCAAATAAAATTTTATCTACCACAGTTCCAATTGATTCAGTACACAGTTTTGAGTTATATACTTGTTCTAAATCACGTTTATACACTTGAATAGTTTCAAAAAGTCCACTCTGTTCTAATTCAGTAATATTAGCGACCAAGGATTTTACAATTCCATCATGATGCTCTTTAGGTGTCGCTCTAGCTTGCAACGGATCTACTAGAAGCATTTCTAGATAACGTAATTGTGTCGTCAAATAAGATAACTCTGGCTTGGTGGCAATCAAACAAAAGTCGACGGTATAGCCTTTAGATTTTAATAATGTAGCTGTATTAATTGGTACTGCCGCTGAACGTAATGTGCCTTCAATAATTAAATTGTATTTTAAAGAGCTTAATTTATCAATTACAGCCTCTACCATCTTACCTGCAAACATTTTTGTGTAATCTACACTATCAACACCATATTTCTCTTGTAACTCTCTAAAATACGGGTGTTGAGCACGGTATGTATCGCCATCAATAACAATATAATTACCTTTTGACTCTAGCATTTTCACACGATGAATTGTGGTTTTTCCTGCTCCACTTTGTCCACCTAAAATAACAGCACGAGGTGTACTAGATATATTTTTATTAAATGTTAAGAAATCAATGGTACGTTCTAAGGCCTTATCAAAGTCTTCAGAACTATAGGACTCAATAGCTTGTACATCACTAGTCTCCTTAACAGCTTTAACATCACTAATGTCGTGAGAAGCTTGTGCTAATGACTCTTTAATAGTATTTTCAAGTTTAACCATATCTAACTTTAGAATATCTAACTCATGTATAGACGTAGCTAAATATAACTCTGTATTTACAATATGAGAATATGCTTTTAATAGCTCTACACAGTCACTAGTGCCACTCCCCTCAACTAAGTTACAGAGACGCGCTAATGTTTCCGCGCTTTGTTCTTTTAGAACTTCTATTTGTAAAGTTAAATTATACTGTTCAACGACATTCATACATTCGACCTCTCTCAACGCATTAAAAATGCACCCCTTATAATCCAAAGGATGCATTCATTATGATATATTTATTTAACTACGGTCAACAGCATCTTGAAGTTTTCTCGGGCATCGAGGCTATGAGGCACTTCAGATGGCATAATCAATGTTTCACCAGCTTTCACAGTATGTTCCACATCACCGACGACGATGTGTGCCTCACCATCAAGAATTTGCACAATCGCATCGCCTACAGTTACATGTGTTGAGATTTCTTCGCCCTTTGGTAACGCAAACAAGGTAACACTGAGGCGTTCATTTTGAGCTATCGTAATACTAATCACTTGCCCCTCTTTATACTCTAAACGCTCGCCTAGATGTAAAATTTCGTTGACTGGGATATTTTTTGTGAAAGTCTTACTCATAGAAATCACTCCTTATATAACTATTTGATAGTAGAAATAATTAAAAAGTAGATTGAAATAAATTTTGTCAAAACTCAATTGATATAACTAAAAGGACTATCCTTTTGTTGACTTTATTATAAGTTAATTGAGATTTAATTTCAGTGTCTACAGCAACAGAATTGAAGTAATTTTATATACTTATATAAACATATAGACGAGGCCGCCATAGAGACCTCGTCTTGTTATTTATATCTATTAATCTTACAAATATTCAATATGCTTAATTTATAAATGCTACATATATAAAACTTGTAAGTCCATATATTTTAAACCGCAGGTAGTAATCCTAATAGATACACATCAAAGGTATCGCCCGGATGTACTTCATGTACCCCACGAGGAATACATGCGAGGGCGTTCACAGTATATAAACCTAGCATACTACTACTGTTAAAATGACGATTTGCCACAAAACGTGGTGCACCACCGCCAAAGATTACTTTACCTTGTACATAGCGATCAAAAGCATTCCGCTTAAAGATTTCCGTATCCATTACACAGGCTACTACCGGTGTGGTCCAGTTTTTTAAGCCTTTATATCGTTTCAATGTTGGCGCTACGATTAGATGCCATCCATTAAAAGCTGCCCCTGGATTACCAGATAGACCAAAGATGATTTGACCTTTCGGCGTCACTGCACCATAGGATGCAGCACCTGGACGCATTTGAATGCGCGCATAAATGGATTTAACTCCTAGTTTTTCATAAATAAGAGGCATTGTATCAAACAGCCCTACTGATACACCGCCAGAGCTAATGATAATATCGGCATCTTCACTGAGCTGTAACACATGATTAATTTCAGACTCTAATTCCTCTGGAGCATCACTGACATGATAGTGCGTAATTTTATGAAAGCCTAAATCCTCCAAGAGTCCACAAATCATAGCTCTATTAGAGTTATAAATTTTACCAGCTGTTAAGCTTTCACCAGGTTCAATCACCTCATGGCCAGAGGTAAGAACTAACACGCGAGGCATTGCATTGACAGCAATCTCAGTCAACCCCAGACCAGTCAAAACAGTTTGTACTGTAGAGGTTACCTCTGTTCCACGAGGAATCACAATAGTGCCAGCACTACATTCCTCACCTTGAGGGATGATATGATCGCCACATTTGTATTTACCTTGAATTGTGATTGTTGTACCCGGTTCTCCGGAGCCAACTACCTGTTCTTGCATGATAACAGTATCGCATGTATCCGGTATAGGTGCGCCCGTCATAATACGTACTGCATGGCCTGGTGCAACAGGTTGTTCCCATACAACGCCGGCGCCTATAACACCGTCAACAATATACTCATTACAATCCGCGGAAAAGGCAATGGCATACCCATCCATCGCTGATTTCGAAAAGGCCGGTACATCTGTGGGCGCAACGATATCCTCTGCCAACACATATCCCTTAGCAGACTTAACATCAATCATTTCTACTTTATAAACTTGCGTATCTAAGGCCTTCTCCCATAATTGAAGGGCCTCCTCAACAGTAACGACGGCCATTTAAACACCTCATCATTTCCTGTATATGACGTACTAATCCTGGTACGTCTTGGTCTAACTTGCTAATTTCGATTATAGCTACTCGATCGATAGAATCTGAGATAAGCTCTTCTGTATGTCCTTCTTGCGTAACCTCTATAATAGGGGCAATGCCTTGGGACCTTGTTTCTAGTATAACTATATCCACAGGCATAAACTGTGATATTTCATACAGATTTGATTGTTCTTTAGTGCGTATACGAATCGCTGTTTCATTAGGGCCTGCAATAGCCACCGCATCAGCACCAGCTTTATAAGAAAGGTCTGTATCGGTCCCTTCATGATCCATTTGAAAGCCGTGTTTATCACTCTTTACAACACCTACAGAAAACCCAGCTCGTTGTAACTCAGCTACAAGACGGGTTACTACCGTAGTCTTACCTGTTTTACGTTTTGATGCTACTACACTAATAAGCGGCACACGACGGAACTCATTTTCTGCTAATGCACGAGCCCATTGATAGTCATCATAATGATTTACATTACTTAGCTCCCAATCATAATCACTGGCATCAATAGATTCAACATGACCAATCGTATCAAGGGCATGCTGCAACGATACGTCTTTACCGGCCAGAATAGATGGAAGTAATGATACAATATGAGGTCTATAAATTCCCGCCATAGGTTCTGGCTTACCTCTAGAACCAGTAGGAACTATGACATTCCAATTGTTATGATTCACTTGATATAACCAATCATAATATAAATCCATAGGCATAAATGGCATATCTACAGCCATCACCGCATAGGCAGGACTCATTCCAACAGCTAGAGCACTATAAAGTCCCCCTAGAGGACCACGTCGCTCAACAGAATCCCGAACAATAGAAACTTTTTTCTTCTCATCGTTCGATAACGTATCAATGATATGAGTCTGCATGGCATGTCCTAACTGATCATCATCACCAATGGAGATGATAATATCATCCACATCCGCTTCTAATCCCTTACGAAGTGCATGAGATATGAGGCTTTCACCATTAACCCAAGGTAATAATGCCTTAGGTTGCCCCATGCGAGAACTCAAACCACCAGCCAAAATAATTAAACCTAATTTATCCACGACGTCCTAACCCTCGTTTAACACCTTGGTAAATGAATAGTAAAACAACAATATTTAAAATCCCATCTGGCACCATATAAGAGGCATTATAAATCATGGAGTAAATCCATGGATTTTGACCTTGAGGTGCATAGCTAGCGAACACAACGGCACCGCTCACAACAGTGGCGATCCAGCGCAATATAATACCAACAATAGAACCTGTAATGAGACCAGAAATAGAATCTTTGAAGTAACCACATACACCTATGGCACCATAAGCAACTAGATAATCCAATATAATACTTAAATAGTGTACAGATGATTTAAAGCCTAAAATAAAATGTAAAATACCATATACGACGCCAGCAAAAATTCCTCGTGCACCACCCCAACGATAGGCATAAATCATGAGCGGCACCAAAGCTGCAGCCTTAATAGAGCCTCCTTGAGGCATATGAAAAATCGTAATAAATGATAATACTTGAGCAATTGCAATCGCCACACCTGCTTCTGCAAGCATGCGAGTTTTGGACTGATCCATGTCAATCAACCTCCTTTTACCATATATATTAATGTATATAACTTGCATAATCTACTTGTATTGTACTACAGTTCGTTTCTGAGTCCAAACAAAATATTCGGAACGTATTGAAAATTTTACGCGTCTCTTGTATAATGGTACAGGTTCAATTTGTAATACTCGAAGGAGATATAGAAAATATGATTAATACAACGAACATCTTTGATTATGAAGACGTGCAATTAATTCCTAATAAATGTATCGTAACTAGCCGTAGCGAATGTGATACACATGTTAAATTAGGTAATCGCACATTCCGCTTGCCAGTAGTTCCTGCAAATATGCAAACTATTATCGACGAAGAATTGGCAGAAAAATTAGCTCGTGAAGGTTATTTCTATATCATGCATCGTTTCCAACCAGAACGTCGTATGGATTTTGTTAAACGCATGCACGACCTTAATTTATATTCTTCTATTTCCATTGGTGTAAAACCAGAAGAATTTGCTTTAGTTGATGAATTCAAAAAAGCAAATTTAACACCTGAATACATTACAATCGATATTGCACATGGTCACTCCAACGCTGTAATCGATATGATTCAATACATCAAAAAGAACTTGCCTGGAACTTTCGTTATCGCTGGTAACGTAGGTACACCAGAAGCAGTTCGTGAACTTGAAAATGCTGGTGCAGATGCAACTAAAGTTGGTATCGGTCCTGGTAAAGTTTGTATCACTAAATTAAAAACTGGCTTCGGTACTGGTGGTTGGCAATTGGCTGCCGTTCGCTGGTGCGCAAAAGCAGCTACTAAACCTATCATCGCTGACGGTGGTATCCGCGATCATGGCGACATCGCTAAATCCATTCGCTTTGGTGCTACTATGGTTATGATTGGTTCCCTATTCGCTGGTCATGAAGAATCTCCAGGGGAAGAAAAGATTGTTGACGGCAAAGCAGTAAAAGAATACTTTGGTTCTGCTTCTGAGTTCCAAAAAGGTGAACGCAAAAACGTAGAAGGCAAAAAAATCTTCATCGATTCCAAAGGTTCTATCTTTGATACATTAGTTGAAATGGAACAAGATTTGCAATCCGCGATTTCTTACGCTGGTGGTACTACGCTACAAGCAATCCGCAAAGTAGACTATGTACTTGTTAAAAACTCCATCTTCAACGGTGACCGTTAATACAATATTACATGTAAAAGCCACAGGATAAATCCTGTGGCTTTTTTGTATCTCATCGATGATATATAACGAATCAACATATTTGTAATAATATTGCTATATTTCAAAAATTTAGCCCCAAAGACATACCATCTTTGGGGCTATTATTTAAGCTTCAGCTTCTTTTGATTTGTCCATTAACATGTAGGCGTATTTACCTATACCTGCACTTACTACAAGTAATGTAGTCAATACGATAAATGCTACTGTAAGACTTGTGCCATGAGCAATGAAACCAATCAATGCTGGTCCCATCAAAATCCCCATATAACCAAGCATCGTGGATGTTGCCACAGCTTGTGTCATAGGAATTACATTTTGTTCCCCCATGGCAGAGAACAAGTTTGGTACTACCATAGCTAAGGAAATACCAAGTAATAAATACGTATACATAGAGCCATAACCTGGTAAGAATACGATAAGTCCCATTGCAATAGCGCCAAGTAAATAACCACCAACGACAACTTGTTTAGATGTTAAGTGTTTACCAATTGTATTCCCTAGCAAACGGCCAATACACATAGTACCATTAAAGAGCATAACCCCCATAACGGCTTCTTCAATAACGATACCTTTATCTTCGAACAGGTATAATGCACTCCAGTCCCCTACGGCACCTTCAACCAAGTAAGATACAAAGGACAAGAGACCAAAGATAATAGCAATGGGATGGAAAGATAATGGGCTTTTAGATTTTTTAACAACCTTTGCATTTGGATCACTACCAAAGGTCAACATAAATTGGCTAACCACAACCATGGCAATAAATAATACGATGAGAAGTCCCCAAATACTTTCATTAACAGGTAAGGATAATATTTTTAAGAGCACTAGCAAAACACCAGCACCGGCAAAACCGCCTAAACTCCATCCACCGTGATAGGCACCCATTAAGTGTTTCTTACTCACCTTTTCTGTCAAGATAGCTTGTAAATTGGCAGACGCACCACTTAAGCCGACGCCAATACCAAAGAAGAATAAAGCAGCTGTGGTCGTAGCAATTGTAGAACACATGGTAACAACCGCAAGAGATAACATCCCAATAAAGCTAGCTAATAAAACGACTTTCTTGCATCCAAAGTTCTCTACTAGCTTACCAGCTATGGCCATGGACAAGCAAGAGCCTACACCGAGCACTAAAATCATGGAGCCCAATACATCTTCACCGATACTAAGCTTTGCTTTTAAATATGGCACAAAGCCAGCCCATAAAGCTGTATACATACCTGGGATAAAGAATCCCCCAAAGGCACCACGAATATTTGCTGTTGAAATAGAAACTTGATTGTTCATTACATCCTTTCTGGCTTCTAGAACCGTCCGGCGAAGAAAGGCCCTTTTTATCCGCAAAGCGCTAAAACATGCATCAGTGCAGGAAACCATTTTAATTACATATGATTTATTATTGGAATATAATAACCCTCTTTACAAAAAATGTAAAGAGGGTTATTTAGTAAAATTCAATATCAAATTTATTCGTTAATAGAATTTAATTCAACGCGATTTATAGATGGTTTAAACACAGTCATATACAAAGTATAGATATTAATAAACGGAATAAACATTGCTACTAACCAATACCCGCTAAGACCTGTATCATGTAATCTTCTAACAGTACAACTGATATTAGCTAACATATACCATAACCAAAAAATCCAATAGATAACTAAACTAGTCACAATAGCTGTATCTATATTAAAAATATTTTCATAGAAGTAAAACAAAATAGGGTTGAGAGCATTTGTTAAAATCTGAAACATAACCACACCCCAATATAATTCTTGTCGTTTTGCTCTAGTTCGATAATCAAACAACTTGTTAATAAACATAGTCCTAAAGGAATCTATGGAATGAGATAAACCAATTCTATCCCAATAATCTTCTCGCTTTTTATCACCACTAGAACTATATAACGGTTCATAGCTGATATTGTATTCTCCACTCTTCTGCTTTCCATTTGGCAAACCATAACGATTAGATTCTTTATTAGAAGGCACAAATATTAGCAATAAGAGTACTATATACTCATAGAAAAGATAAATGTAAAAGTCTACAGTCACTCTAAGATCTATATCAGTAAGGTTTTGATTATATCCCCAAAAGCCTAGTAGTAGTATATTAAAAATTAAAATAATATACTGTAAACACCGTCCAAGAGCACTACCACTATAATCATTTAAGCGTCGTTTACCTAATTCTGATAATGTAAAAGCACCTAGAAGATTGATGACAATTGTCATGATAAAAAATATCGGCTCATCAATATAATAATCAGAGGTGAGAACAATTCGTCCAAAATAATTAGAAAAAGTATCATTTGGAGTTAACTTTAAAGAGTCTACAATACCTAAAAGATTTATTAAATTGCCAATATAGACTTCTAAGAGAAGAAACAATACCCCTATAAGGTATGGAAATCTTGTTAGCCTTTGGTTAAGAAAAAGATTCTTAACATTAGACTTTAATAATAGCCATTCATCAAAAAAATTAAAGTTTATCATTAAAGCTCCATATTTCATATATCTAAACAAACTATTAACAATAGTACTAACGAGTACCATACCATATAAACAATTTCTAGTATATATCTCCGTTTAATAAAACACATATATCCCCACACAGCTTGTAAGTAATGCCACAAGAACAGGTACAGCAGTTCGTTTAAGTAAGTCTACTGACTTAATATGCGCCACGCCTGCTACGCCGACCATTACAGGACTAATAGGGCTAAGGAATAAGCCTAGGCTTGCACCGTTTTGCATACCAAGCATAGTAGTAATCGGATCAAGGCCTAGATGAGCTACGATATTAGGTACTAGAGGAACCAAAGTAAATAATGGTGCTACATTGCTACCTGTTACCATGCTAAGGCCTAACATACCGCCCCCTAGCACAGAGGTAAGCCCTATGGAGTTAAGAGATAATGTTTGAAGTGCCCCAAGCAAGGATTCAATAAGACCTAAACTCACTAGTCCTTGTGCAAAGATTTGTCCCCCTATAATAAGTGTCACTGCATAAGAGAACTGGTTCCCCATACCTTCAAAGAAAATAGTTGTACTTTTAAGAACTGTACGCAGATTACGATGACGAATTAGTTCAGCAAACAAGGCAATACCAAAGGCAAGCATCATAGCCAAAGTTACGTTCATTTTCACCCCAGGTAAACCATATTGACTAAAGCCCAAGATAAAACACAATGGCAATAATGGGAATATCATATACGGCTTAGGCCCTATTGGCGCCTCTGGAATACTTTCACAAGCATCTATAACCTTAGGTTCCTCCACCCGGTCACGATATTTTTGCCAGAAAAAGTGTGCTATAGCCGTCACAATGGCGACTAAGAAATAAAGACGCAACTGATAGCCTACAAAATAGTTTGGCACGGGCATATTCAAGGTCTTTGCAATGAGTAAGGTAGATACCGCACCAGGTCCTACATCCATAAGATGTCCCGTAGCAATAACCGCTGCAGCCCCCACTGGGCTCACCCCAAGGCGAAGCAATACGGGATACATAGTAACCATCATAAGGAGTGCAAGACTCAACGGATTAGGTACACAAATAGACAGTCCCATATTAAGAAGAAACATTAGGGCCAGTACAATATATGGGCGATTTAGACGATATAAAGGACGTATAAATGTATGTGCCAATCTCGTTCCTGCCCCAATATGCTCCATATATTTTGCATAACCAGCACAGGTCATAATCATGAGACCTAAATTTACTATATTCTCGGACGTAGTAATTCGCACAATATCCATAGCATCAAATACCAAGACACCTGTAGATTGAGACTCAACGAGTATAGCATCAATCCAATTTGCTTCATAAGCAATAAACATCATGAGAATCCCCATACCAATTAAAACTGGCTGTGGTTGATAGCGCTTCATTAACAATATACCTGTAATAGCAATAATGGTGATACATATAACTATATTCATAAATAAGCACCTCTCAACTAGAGAATATATATTAGCCCCATATAAGATGTATACTACACTTGTATTAAACCCATGTTATACCTATATTATACCTATATCATGCACAAAAGATAAATAAAGATACAATGAAAAGCACCATTACCCTTAAGATAACAGTGCTTTTAAGATGAAATATTTAATTGATTTTATTATTAAACATACAAATATCTAATCTATTAGGCAGATTAGTACGTAGGTTATTTCTTATATAATTAAATAGTTTTTATTTATGCTCTTTCAACCATGCAATGGCATATTCAGCATATACCGCAGATGCGGCAGATAGTACAGTATCATCCATATTAAATCTATTATTATGATGATCGTAGGTAGCCTCTAATTCAGGGTTTTGAATCCCAATAAAGGCAAAGCATCCTGGTTTATCTTGTAAATACCATGCAAAATCTTCCCCTGGCATTACTTTACGCATTTTAGAAAGCTTGTCTTTACCTAATGTGTCAATAACGACACGTTCCGCCAATTTGCTAGCTTCAGGATCATTAATAGTAGGCGGTACTTTTTTTACATATTCTAATGTAGCAGTCGCTCCATAAGCTTCAGCAGTATGTTCTACTACGCGACGTATAGATTCTACATAATACTCTTCTTGGTCAGGATCAAAGAATCGAATAGTTCCCCCCATTTTAGCTTCACCGGGGATAACATTCCATTCAGATCCAGAGTGAATATTACCAATAGTGAGTACAAGAGAATCTAAGGCACTCACATTACGAGACACTACGGTTTGCAAGTTCATGACGATAGCACTAGCTACTACAATGGCATCAATCGCTTGATGTGGCTGTGCACCATGGCCTTGTTTGCCTTTTACATTAATAGTAATCTGACTACTTGCAGCCATACGAGGACCTTCTTCTACAGATATAAGTCCTGCTGGTAAGTCAATCCATACATGGCCGCCAAAGATAGCATCTATCTTATCATACCAATCACCAAATTTAATGAAATCTGGTGCACCCGCTCCTGTCTCCTCAGCAGGTTGAAAGGCTAAATATACGTCGCCTTCGATGCGATCTTTCATAGACATTAACATTTTAGAAGCGCCTAGCAAGATGGCCATATGACCATCATGACCACAAGCGTGCATTTTGCCTTCAGTTTCTGATTTATAGTCTACTGTATTATGTTCGTGAACAGGCAATGCATCAATATCAGCGCGCAAAGCAATGGCTTTACCAGTTTTATCACCATGAATAATACCAACTAAGCCGATGCCACGCTCTGTATCTACATGAACCTCTACGCCCATAGATTCTAATTCTTTAGCTAGTGTCTTAGTTGTTTCAAATTCTTCATTACTCAGCTCTGGATGTTTATGAAAATATCTACGCCACTCTTGAACGTAGCCTTTATATTGTTCTATTAAATCGCGACTATGCATGGTATCGCCTCCTTATAAAATCCCATAATCAAGGGGAATAACAGGGTAAAAGTAAAAGAAAACGACAGGCAGTGCCATGTCGTTTTCTTAGTTTCTTATCGGTTGCGTAATACTGCTTGTACCGCCAAGGATACAACAGCTGTTGCAACTGCCACAGCAGCCGTAATTTTTGCTGTTGTGAAAAGTTCTTCTTTTGTAGGTTTTGCTTTTGTAGCAATATCTAATGTTTTTGCTACTGCAGGAACCAACACTTCGTTACGTAAGGATTCTGTATTCATATTTACTCCTCCAATATAGACTGTTTCTTCTAGGGTAACACGAATGAGAACTAAAGTCTATATATTCATCGATTTATCTCAATAATTATACGGTTACGCAACTATTTTAAATGATATTTATGAAAGTTATCCTTAAAATTATTTTGCAGCCAACTCTTCAATAGCTTCAGCTAGAATGGTAATCGCTTTTTCCAATTGGTCTTGAGGGATATTAAGAGCTGGTAAAAGACGTACTTTATTTTTCGCAGACAAGCATACAACGCCCTTTTCAAGACATTTCGGAATGACTGCTTTTGGATCTACTGTAGTTTCAATACCAAGCATAAGGCCCATGCCGCTCACACCTAGAATACCAGGTTTGCCGACTAAGGTAGTTTTTACATAGTCTCCTTTTGCTTTTACAGAATCTAAGAATTCTGGTGTTAAACGATTAATTATAGTATTGCCTGCTGCCGCACAGATTGGATTGCCCCCAAAGGTTGTAGCATGTGCACCAGCATTTAACACATATTGCATCTTTTCATTGAATAATGTAGCACCCATAGGAAGACCACCTGCTAAACCTTTTGCAGTAGATACTACATCTGGCTCAATGCCAAATTGTTGGTATGCATATAGACTACCAGTACGGCCATTACCAGTTTGTACTTCATCGATTAATACGAGTTGATCGTGTTCATGAGCATATTTTGTTACTGCTTGTACGAACTCTTTATCTAGTGGCATAACGCCACCTTCACCTTGAATAGGTTCCATCATGATGGCACAAACTGCTGGATTATCAAGTGCTTTTAATGCCGCATCAATATCATTAGCGGGTGTATGAATAAAACCTTCTGTAAATGGGAAGAAATGTTGATGGAATACATCTTGGCCTGTAGCAGACAAGGTAGTAATAGTACGACCGTGGAAGCTATTAACCAAGGTGACGATGACATGACGACCTTCACCGTATTTGTCATGGCTATATTTACGAGCTGCTTTGATGGCACATTCATTAGACTCTGCACCAGAGTTAGAGAAGAATACCTTCTTCATACCTGTTTTAGCACACAGTTGTTTTGCCAATTCAATTTGTGGCAAAGAATAGTATAAATTTGAAATGTGGTTCAACGCATGAGATTGTTTTGTCACGGCCTCTGTCCATTCATCGTCATCGACACCAAAGGCTGTTACGCCGATACCAGATCCAAGATCGATGTATTTTTTACCATTTACATCCCATAAAAGGGACCCTTTCCCCTTTTCAAAACATACGTTAAACCGGCCATACGTATTGGCTATATATTCTTTATCTTGTTGTTCAAAATCGATTGTATTACTCATTACATCCTCCAAACGTACGGTCATGCCGTCGTCTATCTATATGAAAGGTAACGATGGTAATAAATACTTACCATCGCTATACCTACTATATTACTTTACAAACATGGTGCCAAGACCTTCATCAGTCAACAGCTCAATAAGAATGGCATGTGGGATCTCACCATTGATGATAAATACCTTTTGAGCTCCTGATTTAATGGCCTCTAAGCAGCAATCCACTTTTGGTATCATACCGCCAGCAATAATACCATCTGCTTTTAATTGATCCGCCTCTGCCATAGTGATTTTAGAGATTAGAGAACTAGGATCATGCACATCTCGTAATACACCATCAATGTTAGTCATGGCCACCATTGTTTCCGCCTTAAGGGCACCGGCAATTTTTGCGGCTACCGTATCAGCATTAATATTATATGTCTTGCCATCAGCCCCCATACCAATGGATGAAATGACAGGAATATAACCTCTACTGATAACATCGTCGATAATACTTGTATCAATCGTATCGATAGAGCCTACATAACCAAGCTCATCATTTTGTTTATGAACTTGAATCATATTACCATCCACACCACAGAGACCAACAGCCTTACCACCAAGGTCTGTTAAATCTGCTACAAGGCCTTTATTAACCTTACCGGCTAATACCATTTGTACTACATCCATTGTCGCTTCATCAGTGACACGCAAGCCATTTGCAAAACGGGATTCAATTTTCATGGCATCTAGTGTACTATTAATAGCTGGACCACCGCCATGAACGAGCACAACTTTCACCCCTACCAATTGAAGTAGCATTAAATCCTTCATAACGGATTTTTTTAATTCTTCATCAATCATAGCATTGCCGCCATATTTAACGACAACATATTGATCTGTATATTGTTTAATATATGGAACGGCCGCAGTTAAGATATGCGCCCGCATTGCATTTGTTACGTCCTTCATAGTTCCCTCTCTAACCTAGTGCTAGGCCTGTATCCTCAGGCAAACCTAAAGCAATGTTCATACATTGAACAGCAGCACCAGAGGCACCTTTGCCTAAATTATCGAAAATAGCATGAACCATAATGCGTTCATCGTTGCCAGTCACATAGATTTTCATGCTATCTGTGTTGCTCAATTGATTTGCATTTAACATGCCTGTATTACTGTTCTCAGTAAATGGGACGACAGTAATAATCGGGCTACCTTTATAAAAGTTTTCTAATGCCTGTTGCACTTTATCAATGCTTATTGGCTTTTGACATAAACGACTGTGAATGCCTACCGTTACTTCCATGCCAGAATAATAATCGTCAACGATAGGCATAAAAATAGGCGCTTCACTAAGGCCACAAACATGTTGAACCTCTGGTAAATGTTTATGTTGTTGACTAAGACCATATTGACGCGGTGCATAGAGGAAATAATCCTTTGGTTCACTTTCATATTGGCCAATCATCTTTTTACCACCACCGCTATAGCCTGTTAAGGATGTGATAGTGAAAGGATAATCTGTTGGCACAAGACCAGCTTTTACAAGAGGTGCAATACACGCAATCATTCCACTCGCATGACAACCAGGGTTAGCAATATGTTTTTCAGTAGCGATGGCTGTTTTATAATCCGCACCGAGCTCTGGGAAGCCATAAGCCCAATCAGCAGCCGTTCTAAAGGCAGTTGATGTATCAATTACCTTACATGGTAATTCACCGATAGCGGCCATGATTTCTTTAGATGCCGCATCAGGCAAGCAGAGAAATACAATATCTGCCCCTTTAGCTACCTCTTTAATAGCCTCTACATTTTTTCGATCCTCATCAGCTGTAGCTAATAGCTCTATATCTTTTCTATCGGATAACCGTTCATGAATTCTTAAACCTGTCGTGCCTTCATGACCGACAATAAATACTTTATATGGTGTCATAGTAAACCTCAATTCTCACCTATTGGTGACTCACACCTATTTATACAGTTCTCAGTTATTACTTTCAGCGATTATAAATAGGAAACAAACTATACCATACATCACCTTCTAGGGAGATGAAATTATTTCAAAGGATAGTCACTAAAGGTAGCAACCATAACGGCCTTAATCGTATGGAGACGATTTTCTGCTTCTTGGAATGCTAAGGAATTTGGACCTTCAAAAACCTCTTCCGTTACCTCAATACCATTCATGCCGAACCGTTCAAAGATATCTTTACCTACTTGAGTTTCCGTATTGTGGAATGCTGGCAAGCAGTGACAGAATTTGGTATTTGGATTACCTGTTAATGCCATCATTTCTGCATTAACTTGGAATGGTTTAAACGTATTGATACGTTCTTCCCACATATCGTATGTATCACCCATAGTTACCCATACACCTGTATAGATTACATCTAAGCCTTTAACACCTTCCGCTACGTTATCTGTACATGTAATGGTAGCACCTGTTTCTTTTGCAACTTTCAAACATTCTTCATAGAATGGCCCTGCAGGCCAGTATTGTTTAGGCCCGATAAGTCTAAAGTCCATACCCATTTTAGCGGCGCCACTCATTAAGGCATTACACATATTAGATTGACCATGACCCACATAAGCATAGGAGATTTCATTCAATGGTTTATCAATATTTTCTTGAAGCGTCAAAAAATTCGCTAATGTTTGTGTAGGATGATCCATATCGGTAAGGCCATTCCAAACAGGTACGCCAGAATAATCAGCTAATGTATCTACATCGGCTTGATCAAAACCTCTAAACTCGATAGCATCATACATAGATCCTAGAACACGAGCTGTATCTTTTAAGGATTCTTTTTTATTCATTTGGGAACCTGTAGGGCCAAGATATGTTGTATGAGCACCTTGGTCCGCAGCACCTACTTCAAAGGCACAACGTGTCCGCGTAGAGTCTTTTTCAAAAATTAATGCAAAGTTTTTACCTACTAATGTTTTGATTTCTTTGCCTGCTTTTTTATCGGCTTTTAACTTTGCAGCCAAGTTCAAGAAGTATTTAATTTCTTCTGGTGTGTATTGAAGCATTGTTTTAAATGATGTATGTTGTAAACTCTTCATGATAACCTCTTATTTCAAACTACTTATTTAATTACTTTTCTTGTAAAAATTCGGCGGCAATAGCAGCCATCATTGTTATACCAGGTTCCAGAATGCTTTCATCGATGGTGAAAGCCTCATTATGCAAGGCCGGATTACCTTCAAATCCAGTACCTAACCAAAGAAAAGCACCTTTTATTTTATGAAGATACGCGGAGAAATCTTCTGCAGCCATAGACGGGAATTCAGGATGTACTACAGCTTCTTGCCCAAGATATTTCTCTACAATCGATGTGGCATAATCGATAGCGTCTGGATTGTTGATGGTAGCACCATGACCACGTTTATAATCTAAGGTACTCTTTGTTTTTAATAACATGTCGAGAGCTTGTAAACTTTCACCTAAGCGGCGCTCAATATAATCCCGTTTTTCAGGTGCATAGGTACGGCATGTACCTTCGAGATATACATCGCCACAGCCTACATTATATCGGTCACCACCATTAATCACACCGATGGTACACACGAGATTTTCCATTGGGTTCGTTTCACGAGCTACCATGGATTCAACATTTACAATCCAGTTAGCAGCGGCTACGATGGCATCCACCCCATTATGAGGCTCCGCACCATGAGTCGATTTCCCTTTAATATGGACGAGAAAGTGATCTGATGCAGCCATCAAATTACCTTTTTTTAGACCTACCGTACCAACCGGTAATTGTGGCCATACATGAAGGCCATATATTTCATCTACATCATCAAGAATGCCGCTATCTACAATACCTTGTGCACCTGGGAATAATGCTTCCTCTTCGGAAGGCTGGAATACGAGCTTTACTGTGCCATGCAATTGGTCTTTAATAGACTGTAAAATGGCTGCTGCACCAAGCAAAATTGCAATGTGGCTATCATGACCACAAGCATGCATAACGCCGTCATTTTCTGATGCAAATGGCAATCCAGTAGTTTCATGTATAGGTAAGGCATCTATATCAGCACGCAATGCAATGACTGGTCCAGGTTGAGCTCCTTCGATTTTACCGATAACGGCATAATCAGAAACATCATTTACAAAAGGAATGCCTAATTCACCAAGAACCTTTTGAATAAATAAGGATGTATTTTTTTCTTCACCAGATAATTCTGGATGACTATGAATATGTCTACGCCATGCTACAACTTGTTCTTTATATTGTGCGGCATATTTCTTGATCAAATCTTGTAATGTATTCATTACTCCATCTCCTTTATACACTATATGTATGTTTTATACATTATTAGTGTATTTTTATAACCTATGTACGTATTATAATACTATCAGTCGTTTTATTCAAGTTTTATACAAATTTTCTGTATTTTTATTTGTTATACTATGAATTAATTTTTATCATAGTCCTTAGAACTGTAATTTACATGAACTTAATTTAGCATATAAAATATCTAATAAATATATAATTATCATTTATATCTTTACCTATTTAAACTATAAATCAGAGAAAACTATTTGTATAAACACACAAAAAAGACACCTTCCAAGTAAGGTGTCTTTTGCTTATATATTCTTATATTCTTGTGCTTCTATTTCTCTATAACCGACTCATCTAACTGTGTACCATCTGGTAAGAAAGCTTTTACTATTAATTTATTCGGTGTAACAGTCATCGTCATATAGTTATTCTTATCTCGATTTGGTGCCACATATACATCTAAAGGGTGTTCTTTCCACTTAGGGCGGCGAGCATCCCCGGCAATACCAGTCAGAATATATAATGGCCCCGAAGCATCTCGATCAAAGTTACGTACATGGCCTCTATTACGATAAGAATGTAAATGAGCTGACAACACTAAATCTACATTAAACTCATCAAAGATAGGCATAAACAATACGCCCTCTTCGTTGAATCCTACATCACGACTTGCGCCAGGGCGGTCAAAGGCATATTGGAATGGATCCCGATGCATGAGAACTACGGTCCACTTTTTAGTATTAGCTGCTAAATCTTGGCGTAGCCACTGAATCTGTACATCGTATAAATCAGGATGATGCGTATCATGGTTATCCTCATGATTGCTTTCATATAACATTGTATCTAATACAACGTAATGAACATCACCGAAGTCATAGGAATAATAACGACGATTAAAAATTTCATTTCCATTAGGCGGTACTGCGAAGTAATTCAAATACGCATAAGGCTCACGCATTTTCCAATCTAATGTATACATCTCATGGTTGCCTAAGGTCGTTGCTAACGGCACATTAGTACTCAACGGTCTAATAGAATTTAACCAGGTGCGCCATTGATAGTCTTGTTCCCCATTATCTACAAGGTCACCCATACTAATATACAGGGCTGTCCTTGGATTGCGATGCGCTGAGTCCTTTACAATCTCTTCCCATTGAGAATAATCCCCCGACTGAGAGTCTGGATATATGAGCACATCATAGACACTAGCACCAGCCGTTTCCAGGGAGTACCAATCACTACGGCGATCACTGCCATACCCAACGCGATATTCATATTTAGTATTAGGTGTTAACCCTGTCAAAGTGCCCTCATGAATATAGGTGGTACTGCCGTCATCAGTAAAAACTTTATCCGTTGCCCCTATCGATTGAGTATTTTCAGAACCTGTAAGACGATACTCTATTACCGCATCAGCTTCGTTGCTATCTGATTGCCACATAATAGTACGGCTTGTGCTATTATCTTGAGCTACAATTTGTCGAATGTAACGGCCTTCAGAATTAAGGAGCGGTTTTATCTCTTGACCACTCACCACAGCCGCTGTTCTAGCTATACGACTCTGTATAGCATCTTTATATACATAGCCAACTATGACTAATACAACCAATGCTGCAATAGCTATAATTGTTTTTAATAATTTACTTTTATTCATATAGTTCCTTTATGTAAATATGTATTAAGTACTAATATGAACACATTATAAAACTTACACTTAACTTTAAGTCAAATAAGATTTTTCTACACTTCTTCAACATCTACTTTTCTATATCTAGCAGAAACACAACCCAACATGTTTAATTGCGGTATATTCCACTCATTAGGTAAATAGATGTTACAAGTGATCTCATCGCCTATTGAATTATTAGCTATAAATTGATAGCGCCCTAATTCTTCATTGCTATATACTCTTTCAACCTGATTTAAAGTAGTAGCACCCCAAAATCGACTAAATTCTGACCAAATAATTTCCGTATCAACTTGAGATAATTCAACCTGTAGTCTATATGTTATGCCAACTTTGCATCGTTTTTTTAAGCCCTTTTCGTCAGCACTACAAACCTTAGTGGAGCCTTTATCAAAAGACCATTCTAGGTCATCTAACGATTTAATTTGAGTAGAAATAAGATTTTTAAAATTTGAAAAGTCCTCAAGAAAATGTTTACACGCTACCTCGAATGTATCTAGTCTATCTATATTGCTCAATTCACAATACCTCTATCAAAAGATTTATCTATTATTTTTCATAATATTGTTTCATTTGTGTATAGCCATTAACGATGACTTCAATTTCACCGGTTCTAGGATGGAAGATAAGACCGTGAATAGGTACGTCTTTCGGAATCAAAGGATTCATACGCAATTCGTCTACTGTGTCTTCTACATTTTCAGCAGGGTGTGTAAATCCATCTGCCCAGCGTTCCATTTCTTTACGGACCATATGAATCGCTTCTGGTGCAATACCACGAGCCAACATTTTTTCTGTTAGATCTTTTGCCGTAGTTTTTGCCATACCACATTCGTGATGACCAATGATAAAGATTTCGTTAACGCCTAGCTCATAAATACAAACAAGTAAACTACGTACAACACCATCAAATGGACCTGTAATACAATTCCCTGCAGTCTTTACGATTTTCGCTTCACCTCGGCCAATATCCATGGAATCTTCTAAGAAGTTAACAAGACGTGTATCCATGCATGTAACGATTGCCATTTCACGACTAGGCATCTTACTACATTTAGTATCTGTTTCTACATAACCTGTATTTTGATCTTCTACATATTCTCTATTATGGGCTAAAATATCATCTAATAAACTCATAGTACCTCCTATATAAAAAGACCTTGGCATACAACCAAGGTCTCTATATCAATAATGGTCGATATAAATATTATATCATATTCAGTTGTACCCATTCTAAATCACTACCAGGCTTAGATCATTATCCTCCAGCAATAGATTTAGAATAATTAGAGTTAAAACTTATCTATCAGGTGTAGATAGTGCTTCGATAGCAACACTACCACCGCGTACAACTTCAATACGATTAACAAACATATCTTTAAATAGAGCAATCATGTCATTATTTTTAGATACTGTTTTTACACATTGTACGAGAACGGATTTGCGGTTATAATCGACTACCAACAAGTCAAAGGTTTGAGCGATGCGGAAGATTTCTTGTTTATCTGCTTCTTTGCAGCTGTTGACCTTAATAAACAATAGTTCTTTTTTTGTAATCGGCATATCCGTAAAGTCGATAACCTTAATCACCTCTACACTGCGATTAAGCTGTTTAATAATTTGTTCGTATGTCAAATCGTCGCATGTGAGCTCAATGGTCATACGAGACATGGTATGATCTTCTGTCTCTCCTACAGTCAATGTATCAAGGTTATAATTTTTACCTGCGAAGAGGCCTGAAATTTTAGCCAATACGCCGATTTGGTTTTCTACATACGCTGAAATACAGCGTTTTTCCATATGTAATTCCATAGCCCCTCCTATTTTTTATCCTTTAATAACATATCGCTTAAAGATTTGCCAGCTGGTACCATTGGCAATACATTGAGCTCCGTTGGAATGATGAACTCAAGTAATGTAGGACCATCTTTGAAAGTATCTGCCAATTGGAACCCTTTTTCGATATCCTCTACCTTAGTAATGCGCATTGCCTTTGCACCATAAGCTTCTGCCAATTGTACAAAGTTTGGAACGTATTCAAACTCATCATTATCGATCATATCACGTGTCACAATAGAGCTTTCATCCATCAATAAATTAGTACAAGCATATCGTTTATCGTAGAACAATTGTTGCCATTGGCGTACATTACCAAGGAAGCCATTATTCAAAATGATGAGCGTTACTGGCAAACGATAATGCATAGCTGTGGCAAATTCTTGGATATTCATTTGTACGCCACCATCACCACAGATAGCAAACACTCGTTTATCAGGGTTGCCAATTTGAGCCCCTAACGCTGCTGGAAACCCATAGCCCATCGTACCAAGGCCACCAGATGTCAACATTTGGTGTTGTCCTTTAATTTCAAGGAACTGAGTAGTCCACAATTGATTTTGTCCTACATCGGTAGCAACAATAGGTCGTGCATAGTGGTTATTAATATAATCAATAATAATTTGAGGTGTTAAGCCCTCTTCACCAGCTTGTGTAACAGGGCGCTCAGCCTTAAGTTGTTGTAATTGCAAAGGCCATTCACCAAGATCATGAGGTTCAATATATTCCAATAATTTTTCAATAGCTAATTTAGCATCTGCTACGATTGGAATATCTACCTTAATATTTTTAGAAATAGATGCGGCATCCACATCAATATGGATAATCTTACAATTTTGTGCAAAGGTACTTAATTTGCCTGTAATACGATCATTAAAGCGTGTACCAATAGAAATCATTACATCACAATCAGTGAGTGCCACATTCGGTGCATAGCCACCATGAATACCAATATTGCCGAGATATAAAGGATGTCGACTATCGATAGCACCTTTCCCCATCAATGTAGTTACAGCAGGAATGCCTGTTTTTTCTACTAGCTTCATCATGAGGTCGTTAGCACCACTAATGCTAACGCCACCGCCTAATAAGAATAGTGGTCTTTTAGCCTTGCTGATAATAGAGCATGCTTTTTTTACTTGTCCTACGTGAACTGTTGTATTTGGTTTATAGCCACGAATATTAACCTCTGTAGGATACTCATCAGAGCCCATAGCCTTTTGAATGTTTTTAGGAACATCCACCACTACAGGACCAGGACGACCAGTACGGGCAATATAAAAGGCTTCTTTCAAAATACGCCCTAGCTCTTTACGATCACGAACGGTAATAGCATATTTACAGATATTGCGCACAATACCAACCGTATCCACCTCTTGGAATGCGTCATTGCCCATGAGGCCTAAGTCTACTTGACCTGTAATACAAACAAGAGGAACACTATCAGCGTATGCTGTAGCAATACCTGTCACAAGGTTTGTCGCACCTGGTCCAGAGGTTACCATGCACACCCCTACTTTACCTGTACTGCGAGCATAACCATCTGCTGCATGAGCCAATGCTTGCTCATGACGTGGCAAAATTACTTTTACCTTATCTTGTTTATATAATTCATCCATGATATCAATGGTTGCTGCCCCAGGATAGTTGAATAGTATATCTACCTGCTCCTCTTGAAGGGCCTTCACCACATATGCTGCGCCTGAAATCATAGGTGCCTCCTTAACTATGTAAAAAATGCATATCGCATTCTCAATATTCTCATTCGATATATCCAAAAAATTGAATATCTTATATAGATGTGTTATACTCAGTAGTGTACCACATGTTGTGGTACATGAGTATGTAATAAATCTCAAATTATAGAAATATATATTAATTTTGTCTGGAAAGGACTGTAAAACCATGAAAGAAATCTTAGGTTTCCACTTAAACGGTTGCCCTTATTGTGCAAATGCATTCCGTGCTATCGATGAACTTGTTGCAGAAAACCCTGCATATGCAGACATTCATATCAACTGGGTTGAAGATCAAGACGCTCATGAGCTCTTCAAAACTCACCCTTATGAGTACTATCCAAACTTATGGTTCGACCTCGACAAACAATATGAGGCTCAACCTGGTGAAAGCTATGACCAAACAAAAGCATTAATCAAAGCTGTATTGGACAAAGCAATCGCATAAGATTATTACATGAAAACGTGATAAAACCATTAAAAAGAGGCTAGCATGGCTAGCCTCTTTTTTTGTCTTTCCATTCAAGATACATATGTCTAATGACTTGGATCGGCGATACCAGTAACATCCTTGGTCCACCATAACGCATAATTTCACGGATTTTTTCACGATAATTAGGTGCATAGCAATGGGTTTTACATACACTACAGAATGTTTTACTTTCCATATGAGGACATGCATCAATGCGATGCTCCGCATATTCCCAAACCTGCTCGCAAGCCTCACATAGCTGCCCCTTAGGAGTATGGTGCTTATTATGACAATAGATGCCAATAATTTGGTACATAGTTTTTAGTTCTAACTTACGTTTTTCATCAACTGTCATACTACCCTCCTATTTCACAGACCATGATACCCATGCCACTTTATCAACTGTTTTATTATGGATTTCTCCATTAATGGCTAATGGTTCAATGAGATTCCTAATTTCTACTTTCATATCTTCTATATCGCCCCATGTATTATTATGAAGTCGCATAGCAAAGTAATTAACCGCTTTATCAAGGCTCATAACCTCTGTTTCAGGCACTGTTTTATAAGTCACTTTTACATTATGTCCTATTTCATGGATAACATCTAAACATGCTTTCATCTTACCATCCCAAGGAAATGAATCGCGACCAAAGAAATGTTCAGATAACATATCTACCGTTTCATCACTGCGTTCACTAAAAGCGATCCACAAGCATTTGTCCTTACTTGATTCATGCATGGCGCGAATGTTTTCTACATCAAACATGATAGGGCAAAAAATACTATATGTTAAATCAAAGGTTTTATCCCATTTTAGTTCACGGCGAGTTTCATCAGACCACGGTGCAATATACAAGCTAAGATCTAAACCTTCTGCCTCTGCTAATTGTTTAGCACCACGAATCATACCATCAGATAAATCTATACCTGTTGCCTTATAGCCTTCACGAGCCAATCCTAATGCATAGTCACATACACCACAGCCAATATCAAGGGTACAACCGTCTTTAGGGGGCAAAAGATTTTCATCCTTCAAGAAGGATAAAAACTCTGTAACCTGCGCCTTACGATCGTCCCGATTGTGCATTTCTACAAAGTAATTAGATCGATTATTCCACGCATCTTGCTCATTACGCCAAGTTTCGTCGACGGTGAGTTCTTGTATTCTATTTGTCATTCTATCTCCTCTGTATCACTACATCAAAACTATTCAATGATACAATTTAGTACTTTATTAATCTTAATTAGATAATTTATATGTTATTCATCACGTCCTATATGCCTAGTGTTCCAGCTAGGATGTTCAGATTTTCATAAGGACATTTTTATTGTACATCATTCTCAAAATAAAATGTGTTACTCAAATCACATTTACACGCTATTTCAATACTATCAAATATAAAATCCTATATGGAGCTTTTAGCTGTACCACATCCCCTATATATCACCATAAAAAAACCTCCACTCATTGGAGTAGAGGTTTTCTAAATCATTTATATCAACAATATGCTCATTACTTCGTAGCTGTTCAGATCCAGTAATGAAAGCTTCACGTAGACCCTAATTTCTTCTCTAACAATTTTCTTGTTTCCCTCTTGAGTAAAGGCTTTTTAATCCCGAAAAACACAGCAATGGTGGGAATCAACATATACACCCTTACTCCATTTAGTAGTTCGTGCATGTATTTCCATTCGTTTCTCTCCTATTACTAGAGTTAATATAGCTGTTTCATATATTATTTATATTTATTATAATAAAGAAAAGGAGGCTTTGAAAGTATGGGAAAATATATGATAATCCTTATGTTTCTATTGATCGCTATTGCTGTAGTTTTTGCTACTTATAACTTATCTATAATCAGATCTATGCCTCCTGGAGAGCGTTATAAACTTCTTTACTTTAAGGATGATCAAGTCTCTATAGGCATTGGCTTAGTAAGAAGAACATTTAAATTAAGCGATATTCGTGAGGTACGTTTTTCTAAAGGAAAACAATTCCGTAGTATGGGTAGCTGGGCCGGCAGAATGCAAATTTGTAAACTAAATGGTAAAACAAGCCGTTGGATAGAATTTGATGGTACTGTCTATTACAAAAAGATGGTATATATAACTAATGAAGAAATCATTGATAAATCAATAGACTTACTGATGAATGAATTTCAAGCACGAGGAATTCGTTGTACTAAATATAGATGCTAACATATAATTTTCTGAACTATACATCAACCTAAAGAATAAAGACACATAAAAAGGCTTCTCGAAATTTCGAGAAGCCTTTTATTTGGTGCGCCTAGCAGGAATCGAACCTGCGCACCCGGTTCCGGAGACCGGCGCTCTATCCCCTGAGCTATAGGCGCATGAATACCTAAAAATTATACCATATTACGTTATGGTTCGATAGTATAAAGTATAAAGCAAGATAGTCTGTATATAGAAAAGACCTTACTATTAAATCAATTCAAGATTGGAATAACTATAGTTAAACTCAATCACTATTGCTACATCATCTAATAGTAAGGTCTTTATATTTATATTTTTTCTTTAATCAACGCTAATAGAGCATCACAGCTACGACTGACATCATCATAGGTTTCATCAAAATTTCCCGTATACCAAGGATCCTTTACATCTCGGCTTTCACCAACAAAAGACATGGCCTTGAATACCTTAGAATCTAAATCATCACCAATAATTCGTTTTAAATTACGTCCATTATTTTCATCCATAATAATGAGGTAATCGAAGTTGTGATAGTCATCAACAGTTACTTGACGAGCCTTACGACGAGTATAAGGAATACCCATTTCATCTAGTTTTTGCTTAGTCCCATAATGGGTGTCGTTTCCTATCTCCTCACGAGATGTGGCGGCAGACTCAACGTAAATAGAATCGCTAAGTCCAGCTTTCGCAACGATATGCCTCATATAAAACTCAGCCATCGTTGAACGACAAATATTACCATGACAAATGAATAAAATTTTAACCATCATAACTCCTATAGTACCTAACCAAGCGCTAAGGTATTAACGTACAAAGTTCGTAGATACGTTTTTCTCTGTATCTGGATATGGTACACCTTGTTCCTTAGCTACAGCAAAGCTACGCATCATCCAAACCATATTTCTAGCCAAGTTGCGCATTGTTTGCATACCTTCTTCATCTTGCTTAGCATCTTCGGCTACTAGACCATGGCTAATATTCCAATATGTAGAGCCTGCAATTGGCATTTGAGAAATACCAAAGTATTTATTAAGTACATCAAAGGAAGCCGTTGTACCACCGCGACGAGCTACGGCGATAGATGCACCTGGTTTAAAGGCAAATGGATTTGGCTTTACACTTTCTGCACTAAAGAATACGCGATCTAAAAAGGATAAAATACGTCCACTCGGATGTGCATAATATACAGGTGTTGCAAAGATAAAGCCATCTGCATCCTTCGCTTTTTCTACAAAGGCATTTACATCATCATCCTTAAATACACATTCACCATGTTCAAAACAATAACCGCATTGAATACAATCTCGAATCGGCTTATTACCAAGTTGAATGACTTCAGTATCTACATTTGCCTCAGTAAAGACCTTTTGTACTTCTTTTATAGCTTGCATTGTTGTGCCATTCACATGACTACTACCATTTACGATTAAAACTTTCATATTATATCCTCCTAACTCTTACTTAAGAAGTTACATATTAACTAGCCTCTATATACTATCATAGAAATACAAAATTGTTAAAGTCTGCCTATCACAGCAAGCCAGTTAATATTGTCTATTTGCCGATAAAGAATAATTCACATAAACACTTTTACAAAAAAACTCTGTAGCAACTCAATTCAAGCTACTACAGAGTTTTCATATATTTAATTAAAAGTTATGTCTAACGCCTGCATCGATACGCCATGTATTATCTATAGTAGCACCAAAGTTTTTAGTGAATGTACCATATAGATATGTACTAGGACGAACGCTCCAAGAACCGCCGATTTCCGCATCAAGCCATGTATCCTTTAAATCTACAGTTGTTTGTACTGTTGGATTACCTGGTGCAGAATATGTAGTATTTACCTTACCAGAGAATTCATGAGCTAGTGCTAGTTTTGCAAAGATATTAGATTTTTCTGTTTCTTTACCAATACCAATACCAAGTCTACCTACCGCAGAGTTTACAGCATCAGATTTCACATGCATGGATCCGCCGCCTGCAATAGTTGCATCATAGGATACACCATTTAAACGCCCTAGAATAAATTCTACACTAGGGTCGATATAGAAACCATTTTGTTTTTTAATACGTTTGCCATATTCAGCACTCAAGGATGTACCAAATGTATGGTAGTTACCATTCAAACGTTGGCCACTAATTGAGTTAAGGCTATAGTCGTTGGATAATCTATTACCACGAGCGATGATATCTATATACCGACCATCCTCATGTTGTTTTGTACCATATAAGGCTATACCGCCAAGCTTACCGTCGCCACTGCCGTTGGCATAAGAGTTGCTAGATGTGCTGTAATCAATAGCACCACCAAAAATCCAACCATTAGTTGCCTTATGGTCGTAACCAACTTGTACGCCATTGTATGTCATATGTGCATCAGCACCATCTGTAATCTTAGATTTACCACCTATATATTTAGCCCATACTCCTTTATCTGTATTAGCTAGACGAAGGTCACCTAAACGACGTTGTAAATTATTAGTATTATTTTTCCACGCCATAACTGTTGAAGTAAGGGCAGATTTTGTGCCACCTACGAGCGATGATTCACTAGCACGAACAACTTTTGTTGTATCATCTACAACGAGATGACCTTGAGAATCAAAATGATCTGCCCCTAGGTCTGCTACAGCACCAGGTGTAGTAACACCTTCATTAATTTGAACTGTTGTGCTAAGCTTCTTATCATTGCCTGTGTATTGTAATTTCTCAGCTAATGCTTGAATATCCTTTTTGTAGCTTGCATCGTCGATGGTATTACCGGAATGGTCGCCTTGCATTGTAATATGGCTATTATCCGCCGCATGTTCAACGATGATTTGCCCTTTTCCTGTATCACTAGCCGGCACACCAGATTTATAAATAGTATTCACATAACCGCTATAGTTCTGAATTGTTATAGGCCGCGCATCGATAGGATGAATGTTACCTACTGCAGTTGGGTTAACACCACCTACAAAATTACGAACCTTACTGCCCTTGTATAGGTATGCTGCATTATCCCCTGATGGACGTTCTTTTTTAGGTGTAGGGCGCTCTATACCAATCCACTCATTATTCCAAGTAGCACCATTTTGTAAGTAAATATCTGCACCAGAATTATGAGGATTTTTATTGCTTTCAGCATATTCATTTAATACAGCACCTGTGAGGCTAGAATTTGGTGTTGTGAAAGCTAAACCTACATTCGTCGGTTCTTCATTATGGTTTGGATCGCGACCATAGTCCTTATCGATTAAGCCTACATTACCAACAACAACCAAGTCATGAGTGCCTGGATGTTTGCCATCAGCGCCTGCATTAACATATACATCCCCTTCTTCTGCTACTACAGAATAGGTATCAGATGTTTCTACAGGATGAGTGATAATCTTACCGCCTCCATCAACAAGGATATGACCTCGTTGATTGACTTGTAAACCAGAGCCGATAGCATCGATATCTACATTACCTTTCACATGAATATTAGTATCACCATAGTCTCGATCAGGGTTATCTTTACTTAGACGTGGTACCTTACCGCCATAACCAGCATAGACTGCACTCATATAATAATGACCTAATTCTCGCTTCGATGCTGGTGCATCATTCTTTAATCGTACAATAAGGTCTTTATCTACCGTTAGTTGTGAACCAAAGCCATTATAAATACCTGTAACATTCTTACTTTTACCAGCCTCTGTTAAACTTTTACCATGTACATTAACTGTTAATGTATCCTCTATGTGTTTAACCTCAGGTTGCGTTTGTACTGGTGACCCCATTGTTAAACCCAGCAACTCCTCTGCTTTATCGCTTGTTACAGTAATTTCTGTTGCTATCGCAGAATAAGATATACCAGTTAAAACTAAAGCAGCCATCACAGCGGATAAATGGCGATGTAACTTCATAATAATCTCTCCTTTTACTTACCTTGTAGGTAAGCGTCCTCACAGAACACATTTACATTTTTATTTGCTCAAAATATAAAAAGACCCCCTTAGTCCAACTAAGGAGGTCTTCTATTAACTCACACACTCGGTAAGTACTAAAATTACTAATTATTATTCTTCAGGAGAAATAAGGAAGGACAATGCACTAAAGTATTTATTTTGTTCCCCTTTAGTTTGTGTAGGGAATGCAACTTCAACACCTACTACATTTAAGCCATCTGCTGTAACAGCTACAGTAGCTTTACCATTTTCATCGGCTTTAGCTTCACCAGTTAAATCATTTACTAAATCTTTGATAAGAGGTGCATTCGCATATGGTTTACCATCTTTAAACACTTGGATTTCATAGGTATCACCTTTTCTTAATGTCAATGGATTAACAGAAGGTACAATTTGAATAAATGCATTCTTATCTACAAATGGTTTTGCTTGTGCATTCCAGTAATGAACATCATATTTGATAGCATGTGTACTCTTAACCGCACCAGGAACTTCGGTGATTGGTTTATGAATTGTTTTACCATCTTTAGTCTTAGTCCAGTAGCCATAATCGAAATTAGTTACAGTTACACCAAGATCTGCTGGTGGAACAATAGCTATATTTTTTTCATGCTTCACAACTTGTACTGGAATTTGTTTGCCTTGTACATCATATGCAGTAATATTTTTTACCATATCTGCACTATAAGCATTATCTACAGGACCCTCACCTAATACAAGTACTTTTTCATCTGTACGGTTAGCGAAGAACACACCATGTGCATCAACAGAAGAGCATACACAGCCTGCAGCTAAACCTACAGCAAATAAAGAAGCTAGAATTTTCTTATTCATAAGAACCTCCATAATCAATAACTTGTTTCAACAAACTTGATATTATTATACAGCCTTCCATACGTTTCGTATATACCAATACCCCTATAACTTAGTTAATATGCAGAGTTAGTATATACAACCATTTGTATACGAATCTAGCATTAATGATAAAATTATCATCAACTTTTCATAAGGATATAATATATAGGAATATGTTATAAAAATTTTATAATTTCGACAACAAAAAAGACGCCCCCATAGGAGCGTCGTTTTATATCACTAAGGATATTATTTTTTGTTTTTAGCAGCTTTCGCACGTGCGTTACGATCAAGGATTGTTTTACGCATACGAATACTTTCAGGTGTTACTTCAACGAGTTCGTCATCGTTAATCCACTCAAGAGCTTGTTCCAAGGAGAAGATACGAGGTGGAGTCAAGCGAACTGCTTCATCAGAGGAGCTAGAACGCATGTTAGTAACGTGTTTTTTCTTACATGGGTTAACATCCATATCAAGTTCACGAGTGTTTTCACCAATAACTTGGCCTGCGTACACGTCTTGGTTAGGACCAACGAACAATGTACCGCGATCTTGAACAGAGTTCAAGCCATATGGAGTAGTTTCGCCATTTTCAAATGCTACCAAGGCACCGCGTGTACGGGAAGGAATTTCGCCTTTGTATGGTGCATAACCATGGAATACATGGTTCATAATACCATTACCTTTTGTAGCTGTTAAGAATTGTGCACGGAAACCGATCAAACCACGTGCAGGAATTACGAATTCCATGCGAAGGTAACCAGCTAACTCAACCATGTTAGTCAATTCAGCTTTACGTTGACCAAGATTTTCCATTACAGTACCCATGAATTCTTGAGGTACGTCGATAGTCAATGCTTCTAATGGTTCGCACAATTTGTCGTTAATAGTTTTGAAAATTACGCGAGGTTTACCTACTTGTAATTCATAGCCTTCACGACGCATAGTTTCAATTAATACAGCCAAATGCAATTCGCCACGGCCAGATACTTTGAAAGCATCTGCAGAATCAGTTTCTTCTACCTTCATAGAAACGTTAGTTTCTACTTCGCGGAACAAACGATCACGTAAGTGACGGGATGTAACGAATTCACCTTCGCGGCCAGCGAATGGAGAGTTGTTTACGGAGAATACCATGGACAATGTTGGTTCGTCGATGGAGATGGATGGTAATGCTTCAGGATTTTCAGCATCTGCTACAGTTTCGCCGATATTGATATCGTCGATACCAGCGAACGCAATGATATCACCCATTTCAGCTTCGTCAGTTTCAACACGGTTCAAGCCATTGTATGTATATACACGACCGATTTTCGCTTTACGAGTGCTTTCACCAGTCATGATAGCTACTTGTTGGTTAGGTTTCATTTTACCGCGAACGATACGGCCTACTGCGATTTTACCGATGAAGTTATCGTAATCAAGTGTAGTAACCATGAATTGAAGAGGACCTTCCAAATCACCTTGTGGTGCAGGAATTTCTTCGATCAATGTTTCAAACAATGGTTCCATATTTACAGCTTCGTCATCCCAGTTAGTTTTAGCCACACCAGCACGAGCAGATGCGTATACTACAGGGAAATCTAGTTGGTCATCATCAGCTTCAAGTTCCATGAACAATTCAAGTACTTCATCTTCAACCTCTTTAACGCGTTGGTCAGGACGGTCAATTTTGTTGATAACAACGATTGGTTTCAACTTTTGTTCTAAAGCTTTACGCAAAACGTATTTAGTTTGAGGCATTGGACCTTCGTAAGCATCTACGAGAAGCAATACGCCGTCAACCATGTTAAGTACACGTTCTACTTCGCCGCCGAAGTCAGCATGGCCTGGAGTATCAACGATGTTGATTTTAATGCCATCATGCATAACAGCAGTGTTTTTAGACAAAATGGTAATACCGCGTTCACGTTCCAAGTCGTTGGAGTCCATTACGCGTTCTGCTACTTTTTCATTTTCACGGAACACATGGCTTTGTTTTAATAACGCGTCCACCAAAGTAGTTTTACCATGGTCAACGTGGGCGATAATCGCTACATTACGAAGATTTTCGCGAATCATAAGATCCTCCCTTTAATTCTTTCAGTATATTCTATATCACATAGCGCTTGTGAAAGTAGCTATGTAGGTATATTCCCAAAATTGGCAACACTTAATTATAACGTAGTCTATAGAAAAAAGTCAAAGAAGTACAGGATTTCTAATCATGGCAATTTCTACATTTGATTATACTTTTGACTCATCTTATAGACCAATCATTGTTTTTGCCACCTATTTCTGTATTCTATAGCCCGCCTAGCAGATTTACGCAACAATGGAATTTGTTCATTCGTTAAATGAAAACAGAATTTAGGAATCATTTGTTCTATAATCTCTTCATCAGAGGCTTTCAAAATAAATTCTGGCTGTAGTATAGGTTCCAATTCATCAAGTCCAGGATAGTCTTTCCCGATGCTCCAATCATGATTCTTATTAAATGGGCACGAGTCTTGGCAATTATCACAACCTATAATCCACTCTTCCAACATATCTTCTGTTATTCCCTCTGGCATATTCCCATCACCAAAGGTATTGATAAAAGAAACACATGTCATTGGATTCATCGTAAATGGTGCAGATAAAGATTTTGTCTTACAACCTTGCTGACATAAGTTACAAGAATCTGGGCACGGAGGAATATCCGTATCATGAATATATTCACAAGACTTATCTATTAAATAGGCTACCAATTCATAATTAGAACCTTTAGGACCATAAAAGAAATTATTTTTTCTATAAATTCCAAGGCCCGCGGCTACAGAAGCGGGACGCAGAGGGACAACACCAGCTGGCTTTGCGGTTTCACCACCAATATATTGAATATTTTGACTCTGTAACCATGTTTCAAAAGATTGTCTCCGTTTAAATTCAACACCATCAGGTATATTACTTAAAGATAATAGTAATCCTTTTGCATATCGCTTCTGCAGCGAAACAGGAAACTTATAATTTCCAAAATACTCGGTACAAACTACTATAGATTGTGCCCAAGGATAATTATCTTTTAATGCTAGAAAGTCTTTACTATGAGCATATACATCTTCACTTTCAGGTACATCTTCTAAACGCTTCGTCAACCGATCTTTATAAAAATCAAGTGCATCAAGAGGCACTATACCACAACTATCATAGCCACATGCTAGCGCTTTATCATGAATCTCTCGTGCCAATAAAGTATTCATATCATCGCCTCCTAAACATTGATTAACTATATAGTTATCATACTCTTTTACAGACTATAAAAAAAGATTTCTTATGAGTCCATTCTCCCGAAAAAGTAATGATACATAAGAAATCTTGTATTAATATTTAGTTTGTATTAATCTTCACCAATCATACGTACTTCTGGCTCCAGATGTACACCATGTTGATCATATACGCGTTTTTGTACTTCTTTAATAAGATCAAGTACATCTTTAGCTTTAGCATTGCCAGTATTGATAACAAAACCAGCATGCTTATGAGATACTTGTGCGTCACCAACAGATAACCCTTTAAGACCTGTTTGTTCAATCAAAGTACCTGCAAAATACCCTGGTGGGCGCTTAAAGGTTGAACCTGCACTAGCATACTCTAAAGGTTGTTTAGATTCGCGCTTTTCTGTGAGCTCATCCATGCGAGCCTTAATAGCATCCTTATCACCAGGTTGTAACGTCATAATAACCTCCCCAATAACCTCATGGTTATCGTGGAATACGCTATGACGATATCCAAAATCCAAGTGAGATGCATCGTACTCCTTAATATTGCCCTCGAAGTCTACAGCTAGTACTGAAGTGACCACATGGCTCATTTCCCCGTCATAAGCACCTGCATTCATAAATACAGCACCACCAAGTGTACCTGGAATACCAATGGCAAATTCAAGGCCAGATAGTCCGTTTTCCCAAGCAAATTCAGAAGCATCTTTTAACATATAACCAGAACCAATGCATAATACATTATCATTGCAATCCATGATTTGTGTCATATGTCGAACCGATACGACAGCACCGCGAATACCACCATCTTTCACCAAAATATTGGAGCCGCAACCAATAATAGTTACAGGCACTTGTGATTCGTGAATCTTGCGTAGCGTAAAGCTCAACTCATCCATCGTCGTAGGTTCAATAAATAAATCAGCAGGACCACCAATTTTAAATGTCGTATGATGACAAAGCAGTTCCTGTTCTCGTACACGTGTACTAGGTAATTTCTCTAATAAGGCTTCTTTTAAGTCCTTAATGTTTTGGTTGTTGTTGTTCGCCATGATCTAACACTTTCATCCCCTCAGTGATTGGTTCGCTAATGATTTTATAAATATCATTAGAGATTTGGCTCCAACGCATTTGTGCTTGTAAATAAGCAGCCGCTGCAGCATTTTCTTGAATTTGAGGCATTAATTCCTCTTGTTTCTTTTGCAATTCATCAGCTTCTGGTGCACCAGACAACTTTGCGTATTCCCATTGCATTTGTTGTGCCATAAATGTGCGTACCAACGCCGCTGCTACTGCATCAGCTTTCAAAGCCTCTTGAGCTGCCATTAACTCTTTGTACTCTTCGGATTCACGCATAGCGTGAGCTAAATCATGAGCTTTATCGTAGTTCATAATATCCTCCTCTAACAACACCTGTCGAAATACTACCTCTCATGTAGATTGGGTAGGATTTCTAACACATATTTATTGTATCTATCTCAATGGTGAAAGTATATTTATTTAGGTTGAATCCAGTTGCCTTCGGCTTTAAGATCTGGATAATCAAGTTGGCGCATAGCTTCATACGCAATAATGGCTACTGCGTTAGATAAGTTTAGAGAACGCGCCTCATCTACCATTGGTATGCGAATACATGTTTCTTCAACACCTTCTAATAAGCTTTCAGGCAAGCCTCTTGATTCAGGACCGAATACGAGCATATCTCCGATTTCATACTTTACCTCGGAGTGGGTATGCTTTGCTTTTGTAGTAGCGTAGAAATATCTGCGATCAGGATATTTCGCATACAACTCTTGAATATTTTCATGTACCTGTACATCTACCAAATGCCAATAATCGAGACCAGCTCGTTTCACGTGCTTATCGTCGATAGAAAAACCAAGTGGTTTGATAAGATGTAGGGTCATGTGATTAGCTGCGCATAAACGCGCTATATTTCCTGTATTGCCAGGGATTTCTGGCTCATAAAGTACTATTTCCATTTTCGTTCCCCTATTCTTTATATCTATATTATTCTACAAAGGAACGCACAAAATGTCCACTTTTCCCGCCTTCTTTTTCTACGAGGTATGTAGGTCCCATAATCATGCCTTTATCAATGGCCTTACACATATCGTATACGGTGAGCAAGCCCACTTGTACAGCTGTAAGGGCCTCCATTTCAACGCCCGTTTTTCCAGTAGTCTTAACGATGGCACGTACCTTGACGGCCTTGTTATGATTTTCATCAGTGCAAGCAGGGCTTTCACCATCTACTAAAGAGCAGTGAACCTCAACCTTTGTGAGCGCTAATGGATGACAAAGAGGAATGAGATTGCTCGTTTGCTTAGCCCCCATAATAGCAGCTAGTTGCGCAACACTAAGGACATCGCCCTTTTTTATAGTACCTCCAGCAATGCGCTCATAAATTACATCATTGATTGCTATGAATCCTTCTGCGATGGCTGTGCGGGATGTGATATCCTTATCGGATACGTCCACCATCCAAGCATTACCATCTTGATCAAAATGTGTTAAATCCATACTATATCCTTACTAATTATGCATAAATTATCATCAATAGTTTTATTTTCATTAGTTATATTATACAATAGAATTAAGATTTATATGTATAAGGAAGGAAGTGTTCCTATGAAAACAAAACTAACTTATTTCGGTCATGCTTGCTTTATGCTAACACGCGGTGATGTGTCCATGATTTTCGACCCATTCTTAACAGGTAATACATGGGATATCGCAAAAAAAGAAGATATCAAATGCCAATATATCTTTGTCAGCCATGGTCACGATGACCACTATGGCGATACAGATTTCATTGCTAAAACAAATGATGCGCTCGTTATCTCTACTGCAGAGGTAGCAGGTAAAGCAGCAGCTGCTGGTTGTCGTACACACGCTATGCATTTAGGCGGTAAATTTGACTTTGAATTCGGTTCTGTTCGCATAGTTCCAGCCTTCCACGGTGCTGGTATCCCTGGTGGTCATGCAGCAGGTTGTATCGTAGATTTCTATGGAGATATTGTATACTTTGCAGGTGATACAGCACTCTTTAGCGATATGAAATTATTGAATCGCTTTGGAGATATTGACTACGCTTTACTTCCTATTGGTGATAACTTCACGATGGGCGTTGAAGATGCAGCTCTTGCTGCTTCTTATGTAAAAGCGCGTATCTCCATTCCAATTCACTACAAAACATGGCCTGTTATCGACCGTGAACCAGGTGTATTTACAAGCTTAGTTGAAGGCAAATATAATCAAACAGCCCTCATTATCGATCCAGGTTCCTCTATCGAGCTCAATAACTAAAATAAAAAATAACATCTACGTAGAAATGACGCAATTCTAAGGAATTGCGTCATTTTTATATGCTTTTATAAACACATCTCTAGGTTAAACCAAAATATATCAATGCTCACCTTTATAAAGCAGCCTAAACCTCTTGGTTAGCCATAGAAAAGCCACTACGACTAGACATACGTACAAATTCATCTATATCTTGTGTTTCATCTACACCCACATAACCTAGTTCACGAACCATGCCATACGGATTATGAAGAGATAGTTGAGGATTTTCCCCTGTAAGAACCCATAAAACCTTATACCCTTTCGGAGCCTCTCGTAATCGTTCCTCGCCTTTGCCATCCGTGAAGTAAACCAATAAATCCACACGGTTTTGATTGGCTAAAGAAAATACTGGCGAGAAAGCTGTTGCACCGCGCACATCAAGGCGAGGCTTTACATCTTTTACTGATTCCATCGTATAAGTACGGCGCACCTCATTATCACATTCTACAACGGTGATGCGATGGTTATAGGCATGTACAATTTGCAGTACTTGTTCTAAGGCGTTCGTAAACTCTGCATCGGTAATACTACCACTCATATCGAGAGCAACCCATACATTAGCTTTATGTTGACGCAAGGTACCAGACAACTCCAAGCGCTCAGGTTGACGACGATTGCGACGCATCGTCGTTTTTTTGTACCCACTTGCTACCTTGCCCATAAGCTTTTTAAGGTAGAAATACCACGGAAGAGCACGACGCGTCTTTTGGAAGGTATCGATGAGACTCTTCACATACCCTTCCATATCACCTTTTGAGGCTTCGTTGATATAGCGCTCCGTAATTTGGTCCATCGTATCCGTATCAATGGAATCAGATTCATCCCAAATATCATGGCTAGTTTGAGAGTCAAACTCCATAGCTACAGCTGTATCAGAATTATCTACAGGTACAAAGAGTTCAGGCTTTTCCTTCATCGCCTTATCGATGGCCTTGGCGTAATACTCAATGGTACGGAATCGTTTGAGCATCAATCCAAAACGTTCATTTACATTGGCTACAGTAACCGCATCACGATCAACATGTTCTAAGTAGTCATTTACAACCATATCCATCGCCATATGTACGGCCGTTTTATTAAAGCTTTGACTCAATGTTTTTACGCGCATCAAATGTGCAGAAATAATATGAAGAATTTCACGCTTAATGCCATCTTTCATAACATCTGGTGGCTGGCGTAGTAAGATAAAAGGATTTACATATAATACATAGCCACCTTGTTTTAAGTTAATACCGAAGGCACTGGTCATATCAAAACGAATACGATGAGCCATTTGTAAATAGAAATAACCAAAGAATTGGTCCTCTTCAAGGAGTAAGCTATTTACATCATGTAAAATATTCCATAATCGTTGCTCAAAGGCAGGTGTCATTACGGCTTGTTGCATTATCGCAAAATCGGTGCCTTCAATTTGTATCTCATCTAAGGCACGTCCTATGGTCCCTATATGACTATCAGACATATTATGGTTCATCAAGTCTGCCGCTATGCGTTCTGGTTCCATGCTATGATGTTGTGCTTCATAACTATCTACATAGGCTTCGTAAGCAGCATAGATTTGCGTGTACAAGGCCTCTGCTTCACGATGAATACGCTCCCGTTTTGCATGCCAACGATCGAGAGCCTCGATGGCCTTCTCATCATAGGAACCTGTTTTCTCCCACCCGTCTATATGAGTGAGTAAATCAGAGGCGTCGCGAATATCATCTTTATCTAAATTTCGTTGCATCATTCCACCTCCTTTTTCGTTTAACATCAGATTTTATGTATATCATGTTTTATATATTGGTTATTGTATCCCCAATCATTCGCTAAATTTCTTTATCCATATAGACAGCTTCATTTAGTTAACTATGGAGCAGAACTATTTTTGTGCTTCAAAGAAGGTATCGATGAACAAGTCATCTTCAATGGCATAAGCGAAAACACGTTCGTATGTGTTACGCAAGTCTTTCATAACTGCTACGCGTAGATCACCTGGATACAATGTAAGGAATTCAATGAAGTGATGAACTTCTTCGGCATTGCTATTGCGGTTTAAACGATGCAACATATTTTTAGCCGCTACGTATAAGCGTGTTGGACTTTCACCTTTAACCTGTTCAGCCATAGACATAATGGCCCCTGGCTTTTGAACCGCCACCAATACATCATCAAAGGTAATAAGTGGTTCTTGGTCTGACTCGATAAAGTTTACAAACGCCTCGGCAATGAGTTTACCTACATTACCGCGGATAACATTCATAAATACATCGCGACTATAGGCTGAATCTTCTTGGTTTTTATAAATCGTATACAGGCCAGATACGCGTTCAAAGGAGCGTGGTGTCGCATCAATATCATCTTCATGTCGTTGATTTAAATACTCTGGATAGGAAGAAATGAATTCGATAACTTTTTCCTCAATACCAGCACTTATAGCCCAGTCAATCCATTGCATATAATCAGCATTCATATAGAGCCATACAAAACGGTTTTGTTGTGCCGGGTCCATGTCGATAGTTTGGTAGTCAAAAGAATCCTCAGGGTTCATAGCGGCGATGATACGCACTTGATCACTTAAAGAGAAGCCATTGATTTCACGATTCAAGATAAGATTCATTAACTCCTGTTGTACTGCATGTTCAGCACGGTTAATTTCATCGATAAACAGTAATACTTGACGACCTTTATCCACAGCTTGAGCCACATGTTCCAACGTATGATGTACAGCATACACTGTAGTCTTTACAGAATGTGTGTTACCACGACCATCTGTATGTGTTACAGATTCTACAGTTGGTAAACCACCAATTTCACCTTCTTTTAAAAGATTTCCATCAATGGTTACCAATTCCCAGTCATGCACAGTAGCTACGCGTGCCGCAAGAGATGTTTTACCAATGCCCGTTTCACCAACGAGCAAAGGCACTTGATTAGCAGCAAGCACTAATTCTACACTTGCCATTGTATCTATAAAGTTCATTGTGTCTCCATTTCTAATACTTCAAATATTCACTGACTGCAATTTTCTTAACAGCCCTAGTTCCATAAGCGTCTATAAGTGACAATAGGTCGATATGCCATTTAGATTGGCGACCACCGATAGCTTGGTTGTTAATCAATTCACGAATATAGTCTTCATCAGCTGTATCACTAGAGATGGCGCTAATGATGATCGATTTAATTTCGTCCACAGTGACACCTAAATTATTTGGTATATACCCTAGTGTGGCAGCACTTACACCAAATAGGTGCAATGCCAAGTCCTTTGTAAGCTTTGTAATTTGCCGCATCGCTTGAGAATCTTGTTTAACTGCTGCTTCTAATACGGCTACGCTAGGCTCATCAATATAACGTAATGCCAAGTAATTCTCTTTAACTGCTTGCAATTGTACGGCTTCACTAGGCTCCTTAATATATTGCAAAGCATCGTAGTTAGACTTTACAGCTTCTAACTGCAGTGCTTCAGATGGATTTGCAATATAGCGAATAGCCCACCCAGATTGATTGAGTGCACATTGAACAACTGCATCGGATGGGGTATCGATATATTCTAAAACAGCCCAATCTTTTTTCACCAAGGCCTGTAATAGTTCTTCTGTAGGATGTTCCACGAATTGTATGGCTCGTGGTGATTGTGAAAGCGCCGTTTCAATAACCTTTTCGGTAGGTTCTTTAATGTATTGCAACAACATGCCATTTTGAGCTACGCAGGTAAGTTGCATTGCTTCTGTAGGGTTTGGAATATTCCGAATTCCATGGGGGTTATTGGTCAGCGCCGTTATGTATTGTTCTTCTGTCATACTAACCTTCATTTCTATTTAAAAAGGCCATACGAATACGTATGGCCTATACTGAATTCTATTTTTATTGTATCACATTTTTTCGATATAATTATATCTCTTTCGTATACTTACTACACCGTTAATGCATCTAAATCAGAATTATTCCCAATTACTAATAATTTATCATCTTCACCGAGAATGGTAATTGGGTTTGGTGGAACTTCTAAATCTTCACCGCGTCTTATGCCTACTGCATTAAGATTATATTTCTCACGCAAATTAGAATCCTTTAAATTAGATCCTACCAAGAATGTTGGCACCTTAATTTCTATGAGACTAATATTTTTAGATAGTTGTAAATAATCCATCACATGGTCTCTAGTTAAAAACTGTACGAGGCGTAATGCCATATCGTATTCAGGGTAAATCACTTGATCTACACCTATTTTATGAAGCATTTTGCCTTGTATATTATTTTCAGCCTTGGCCACAATTTTAGGTGCATTTAATTCTTTAAGAAGCATAGCTGTCATTAAATTAGCTTGAAGATTTCCACCTATAGCCACAATAACCATATCAAACTGGCTTAGGGCCAATTCTTTGATTGCCTCTTCATCAGTTGTATCTGCAACTATAGCATGTGTTATAAATGGCGAAATTTTCTGTACAACTTCTGGATCAATATCTACACCTAATACCTCATGCTCCATGGAAGCTAACATCTTGGCAACAGTGCCACCAAATTGACCAAGACCTATTACTGCTATCGTTTTATGTTTCATATATGACCTCTTTTATATTCAATCTAATCTATTTTTATAACAATACACGCTCTTCTGCATAGCTAATTGGTTTAGTCGGTGCCGTTCTTAGCGCCCAAGTACCAATAACAGTCATAACCCCTACACGACCTGTAAACATAACAAGCATCAACACCCATTTACTACTTTCAGATAAATTAGGTGTAATACCCGTTGTAAGACCTACGGTCCCAAAGGCAGAAGTTACCTCAAAAAGCAGTCGAATAAAGTCATATGGCTCATCCCAAGCCAAATAACAAGTAGCAAATAAAACAAAAAGGATAGATAAAAAGATTATCCCATTTGCCTTAAGTACAGTAATCAACGAGATACGACGTTCAAAAACCTCTGTATCAGAACGGTTATTAAATAATGTACGCGATGCTAGAAAAGCGACGGCAATAGTACTAATCTTAACACCGCCCCCTGTAGAGTTAGGACCTGCCCCAATAAACATAAAAATGATGGTAATAAACAGTGTAATTGGATGTAAATCATTATAATCTACAGTTGCAATCCCCGCTGTACGAGGTGTAATCGATTGAAACAGAGATGCCATGATCTTGTTCCATATAGGTAAAGGACCAAACGTTTTGGGATTCGCCCACTCAACCCCCAAGAAAATAATAGTCCCTAAAAGGATGAGCGCCGTTGTACCAACTAACATTATTTTTGTATGTAGTTTTAAATCTACAAATCGTCGTAGCTTGCGATGCGACCAAATATCAAAAGTTGCGAGATACCCAAAACCACCTATTACAATAAGGGCCATTGTATTCATATTAAATAATACATCGCCCACCATAGCATAAGGTAGATCATTATCAAAGAATATAAATCCTGCATTACAAAAGCTGGAAATAGATTGCATAATCCCCGTATATAAAGCAGCATCACCAATATAGGGATATAGCTGAATGGTATAGATAATACCCCCAATTATTTCGACACAAAAGGTATAAATGGTTAGCTTCTTCGTAATGTGTAGAAGCCCTTTCATGCCATCTTGCCCTACATCTTCTGACAAAAGCACGCGATTTTTCAGACCTACCCGTCGCCCTAATACTAGAGCAATAATAGTGGTAAAGGAAACAATCCCTAAACCACCTAATTGGATAAGGATTACCATGACGATTTTGCCAAACAAGGACCAATGATGATAGGTATCTACTGTTGACAATCCAGTTACAGAAACACAAGATACTGCGGTAAAAGCTGCATCTACAAGCGTTGTACTAAGGCCTTGAGCATGTGATATGGGCAACATGAGTAATATCGTCCCTATAGTCATGGTAGCAAAAAAGCTAAGGGCTAATAGGCGATAAGGATTTTGTTGCATATATTGCTGAACTTGATTTTTTGAAGTATTTTTCCACATAACTATAGTCCTATCCTATTAGTTCCTGCACTGACTTTAACGTTGGTAGTGGACTGCGCCCGCCTATGCCTTGTGTATTTAAAGAAGCTACTGCAGATGCAAAAATAGCGGCCTTCTCTAAATCAGAATGTGCACAAGCTTTGAGCAACTCTACAGCATGTATAGATGCACGGTCATGCTTAGTCGTCGAAGTTGTGTCTTGCCCCTTCATATGATTAATTGTATATACTAAATTAGCTAGAAAAGCACCATGAAAGCTATCCCCAGCCCCCGTTGTATCTACTACGGTAGATTGAGTAAATGGTTCACATCGATAAAATGTTCCATCAGGCCAAACAAAATAACTACCATTTGCACCATCCGTAACACCTGCAATACATGCACCTCGTTCATGAATGATACGACAAGCCTCTTTTAGATTAGTTGTGCCCGTATATTTTTCAGCATAATCACGAGCTACGATAACGATGTGACTGGCTTCAGTAATAGGCTTCATGTCTTCATCGTAACGCTGAGCACCACCATCTAAAGAAATGATAGTGCCTACCTCTTTTGCAACGGCCATAGCAGAGCGCATGAGTTGGCGATGTCGACCATTGATATGCAGAATATAGGCAGATCCTATCAGCTGCTTATGGGTATCTAAAAACTCAGGCTCAGTTGCAGTAGACCGTTCAAAAAATACAGCACGCTCACCAGTACTCTGTTTTACGAGGATTGTTGCCACACCGCTCTTCGCACCGCGTTCAACTTGAATTGCCTCTGTATTAACATTGTATTTTTCAAAGTCATCTAATATATGACGACCTACCATGTCATCACCAATGCTATCAATTATAGCGGTACGGGCACCATATTTTCCTGCTACCGCTAGTGCTGTAGCCACTGGCCCACCACCATCTGTAGTAGACGATACGACTTGTTGTACCTCACGACCTGTAGGATAATGATCGACGACGATAAATCGATCTAATGTACTGGCACCTATGCCAACAATATCTATATGTTTTTGAGGAAATGTACTCATACTAATCTCCTAACTCCGAAACCACAACGATTCATACAACAATTATACTCTAGCTCTTTTATTACAGAATACCTTTCACCTTATAAAAAGTAAACCCCAGACTATCGTCTGGGGCTACTTTGTACTACAAAATGTACTGTATGTCACGTAGTTTGTCTTGTTTAGTATATGTTGTGTGTGAGAAAGGTTGTTAGATATAAGGTGTACTATAACAGGTTAAGACATCATACGCTCCATCATATATTCAATTTCATCAGCACTCAAATTGTACATAGCCTGTACCATTCGCTCTGCTGACTCACCAGATGCACCGCTTTTCGCAATTTCTGCTTTTGCCTTAGCTATAAGGGCTTCCTTGCGTTGTGCTTCGGAATCTTCATCTGTTGGTACGGAAATATTAGCTTTACCTTGACCAATACCACGTACCTCTTGGTTAGGATTATCTTTAGACGTTGTTTTCGTATCTTGGGCGGCCACCGCTTCCATAGCGAAGGAGTTTTTACCAGTTATGATATACTCCACAGCCTCCAAGGTACTTTGTGTAAGATTTACCGTCCAGAATTCACCAGCTGCAGTCAATTTATAAAGTAACCCATTGTAAGCTACAAGACCACGTTCTTCCCATAATTTATAGAGCCAGTTTAATTCTTCTAGTCTTGGCTCTAGTGTTACCAAACTCATAATATTGAGGAACCCTTGTTCAAGTTGGCTTACCACTTGATTTACGACGGGTTGTAACTCACTTTGTTTCATAAGAGCCATGAATGGTTTTTCACCGCGAATAACCATATCTTCGTATGGCTTTAATGCACGATGTAACATCATGCCGTACCCATCCACATTACCACCGGCACCGCTACCAAATGGGAACATAGGCACGCCCGCTTTAGCCAAGATATTATACAAGCTACGTTCACGATTATTAGCACTCCAGTGAGCAGCACTCAATCGGCGATAGGAACGCTCATTAAGGTACTTACGACCGAATTTGAACATATCCCCTTGCATAGCTGTCGTCGCAGCAGCTGGCACCTTACCGTTTGCAATATCTTTATTAAGATCACTGCCATCAAATACGTTCAATTGATATAGGTCAGCACCATCTACGCCAGAGATTACTAAATCAGCTAGATCTTGTTCCCAAACCTCCATAGTTTGACCAGGCAAACCATAGATTAAGTCGATAACAACAGAACATTGACCATAGGCTTTCAACGCAGCCAGCCGTTCTAATACGGTTTCTTTCGTATCTAGACGGCCTACCATTTGACGAACTTCTGTGTTGAAAGATTGTACACCAATAGACATGCGGTTTACGCCGTTTGCCATCCAAACATCGAGATTTTCAGGAATCAAATCGTGAATACGGCCTTCTAAGGTAAGCTCATAATCGTTAGCTAGTGGCAAATATTCTTTAATTGCTTTTAGCAATCGTTCAGAGTTTGCTGGAGATAACGATGTTGGTGTACCACCGCCAATAAATAGGGCGTGGATTAATCCATCTTTTAATCTTGGACGCTCACTAGCTAGTTTTAACTCGCTAACAAGACCATCAATATATTGGTCCTCTACGTTTTGACTCGTACCGTTTTGGAAGAAGCCACAATATGTGCATTTAGTCTTACAAAACGGAATGTGAATATAGGCGCATTGCATTTCACCCTTTTTCGGTGTGCCATTCATTAAGGTATCCCAAACGGCTTGTGTTTCCTTTGGCGAAACTAAGGTGCCATTTAGCCCTGCATGAACAACCCGTTTATGAGGGAATGCACCACTCATCGGATTATCGCATTCTAAACCTAATTGTAGATTGCGTTGTTTCTCCGGAATGGATTCAAAGAAACTTGCTAAACTCATACTCCAATCCCCTTTCAGTTTAGGCTTGCAACTTTGCAAGTACAGATTTCGTAAATTCTTTTGCATTTGCAAAGTCTTGTTCGTCTGGATGCGTTTCAGCCGCTTTATGTAAGGCATCGCGTTCAGGGCTTTGACCATGAGCAGATCCAGGTGGGAACATTTTATACATCATTTCAATGACTTTTGGATCAATTTTACCTTGGCATACGAATCCATCTACAAGGGACTCTTTATTTTGTAGTAATTCAGATGCTTTATCAATACTTTCACGAGCATGATCAGAATCTGCATACATACCTAATGTAGCAAAGAATACGATGTTAGGATTCTTCAAAGTTTCAATTAACTTAGCAGCCTCTTTATTTGCTGTACCACGGTCTACCCAGAAACCTACGAAAACAGTGTCATAATCAGCTAAATTCTCAGGCGCCTCTTTTACAGGAACGCAAGGTGTACCTTCAGGCATTACAGAAGCCATTGCTTCCGCCACCCTTTTTGTATTTCCCGTGAGGGAAGAATATAAAATAATTGATTTCATAATTAGCTCCTTTAATTCATAGATAGGTCTATTACATAGATACTTCTATTCATCTTCATCATCAGATGATTCATGACCTCTAAACTCAACTGGTACCTTGATATCGATATCTGCTCCAGTTGGATTTTTATATGGTGTTGCGGCCACTACGGCAGACATTGCCGCATCATTGAATATTTCATTTGTAGAATATACGATACTTTGTCCAATAAGACTACCATTTGTATCAAGTGTTACTTGTACAGTCACATCGCCTTGTAATTTTCTTTTTAAAGCCATGGAAGGCATTTGTGCATTATCTTGCACTCTTGCACGGAATCCTTCTACATCAAATGCAGCTTTCACCGTACCATGACCGTCACCTTTACCAGTGCCGTCACCCTTACCATTCCCCTGACCTTGGCCATCACCATTGCCAGTGCCATCACCTGTACCGTTTCCACCGCCAGAGCCGCCACCATGTCCGGGGCCGGAACCACCTGTGGAATTATCACCAGAGGTATTACCTTTATGTTCGCCGCCTTTCGGGGGTACATCTACTGCATCAGGAATATCTCTTGCAGTAGATGGATCAACATTTGCTACAACAGCCTTTGTTCTTGCCGCTACTTCATCAGCCGATAATGGTTTAGGGAATAGGTCTGACCTGTTTCCGCCACCACCGCCGGCATGACCACTGCCGCCATCATCGAGCACACTTTGTGTGAGGTCGATTTCATAAGTTTCCATGTCTTGAATTGCTGGAACCACTACGAAAAAGATTACGGCAATAAATAGAGCAATAAGATGAACTACGGCGGATATAATGGCTGCTTTTTTCCATGATATGCCTAGTCCCATAGTTATCCTTTCTGTTCAGCTGCAATAGCCAAGCGTTTAACACCAGATTGCTTTAGCATATCCATAATCGCTACTACTTGACCATGAGCTGCACGTTTGTCGGCTTGTAAGATAACACTAGCGTTAGGATTTTCTTGAATCCGTTGTTTAATCATAGCTTCTGCTTGATCAATACTCATTGGATTGTTATCAATTGTAATATGCCCTTCCGCATCAAGTGTAAATACAACTGGTAACTGAGCCGGTGCAGATGCACTAGTAGCTTGTGGTAATTGTACAGATAATGCTTTTTGAGCCACTGTTTGTAAGCTATTCATCATGAAGAATACCAACAAGAAGAAGATAATATCAATCATTGGGATAATCATGAATTCAGGCTTTGTTTTCATACGAAAGCTTTGTAAGTTCATAATCATTTCCACCCTTCTCGCTTAGCGCTAACAATGCTAACACACATATTTTCAATTTGGTTAATGATAGCATCCAAACGATGACTGAATACTGTATATACAATAAAGGCCATGATGGCTACGCACAAACCAGATGCTGTAGCGATGAGGGCTTCACCAACACCACCAGTAATAGCAGATGCGCCCGCACCGGAGTCGAGGATACTGAAAGAACCAATCATACCTGTTACTGTACCTAATAGGCCCAATAATGGAGAGATTGTAACGGTAGCACTGAGATAGTCCATATATTTACGGAAGCCTACTGCGTCTACGCCCATTTGGTCAGCAAAGGCTGTTTTCATAGCTTCCTCGCTAGAAGCATTATGTAAACCTGCTTCTGCAATACGGCTCGCAATAGATGGGTTTTCTTTGATTACTTTATCAATTTCTGCCCAATTTTGTAATTTTGCTAGTTCATTGACTGCATGGGTAACAACGAAAGTTTTACCGGCATATTTGTGATAGTAGAAAGCTCGTTCTGCAGCGATAGCGATAACCATGAAAGACAAGAGTAATAATGGATACATTACATATCCGCCGCTATGAAACAAGTGAATGACATAATTTAAGTTTTCCATATTAGTAACCTTTCTGCCTGTTTACAGACTGAACATTAGAACCTGTAGGTCCCTTGAATTCTTGTATAATCGCCTAACTTAAAGCTTTCACTACCATATAACGTATCTCGTTTATTAGTACCTTTCGCATCAAATGTGTAGAATGCTTCAAGGAGTAAATCCTTGCGAGGCACATAGCCAGCACCGAATGTAAAGCTGCGAATACCGTCGAGATAACGATCCGGAACTGCACCACTACCATTACCACCGAAGAAGGAGCCATGTTCAAAGTATTTGTAATCGATGAACGCATTCCAAGATTTAGGAATATCTAGGTCGGCACGACCAATATCTAGACGAGCCATCCAGAAGTGTGGTGTACCACCCATTTGATGACCTTTAAGAGCAAAGTCGGCTGTGCCACGTTCGTGTTGGTATACAGTGTTACCATTTAAATAACGACCCAAGTTGGAACGGTTTTGACCGTAATCAACGGTAACAGATGCATTAGCACCTAACTGATATTTAGCACCGATACCGAATACATGAGCTACATTGGAGAAGCTATATTCATCATTACCGTTGCCATTTGCATTTAGGTATGTATGCGTTTTACCGCCAAAGGAGCGTAAATACCACGCTTGTAACCCAAGACGAGAGCCTATTTGTTTCTTGTATTGAACAAAGGCAGCTTTATCAATAGCTGGTACAGTATCTTTTTCAAGAACTACCCCTTCTGTACGAATCAAGTTACCAATGATCTTACCAATCGCTTCACGTGGTAATTTGTTTTCAGACTCTGCATCATGTACAACCTTTTCAAGATTATACATATAGTTGAACAATGCATTTGGCATGCCCCAACCATAGTAAGAACTACCTTCACCCCAGTCATTAGAGGACATTGTAAAGTTCTTTTTGTAAATTGCATCTTTAGCATCATAATCACTAAATACATAACTACCACTATCGTATTTATATGTTTTAGCACCTAAGTAACCAGTGAACTCATAATCACTAGCTGGTTGTCCATAGTAATCATAAGATTGTTTGAATGTGCCATCTGGCTGTTTAACCCAAACCACATCAAGTTCACTATTGTTATAGTTGCTCCAGTTATCTGTAGCATTATATTTAGCAATTTCTGCTACGGATTGATTAATCTCGTCACCATGTTTTTCAACATAGGCTTTAGGATTTACTAAAGCATCTTTATTATCAGCAGATACGATAAGACCTTTAGCCTTTTCTTTTAAGTATTCAGGGTATAAAGAAGAGTTCACATTATACATAATGTCCCCGGTCTTATAGAGTTTTTCCCCTGTATTCTTATTAGTGATTTCATACATTGCATAACCACCAGATGGTATATCGAGGGAGAATTTCTTCTCAGCCATATCTGTAGGGTATGCCTTAGCAAGAATATCTTGTAAGCGGCTCATCACTTGAGCTTGTTTTTGTTGTGTTTCCACAAGCTTAGCATTTGCCTTTTCAAGCTCTTGATCGCGATTTGGATTACTCCAGCTTAAATCCAAGGTTTCTTTATAAGCTTCATATTCAGCTTGCAATTCTTTCAGTTGTTGATAGAAGTAAATGCTATCTGTCTTACCTTTATAAGTAGAATCATAAATACCATTAGGGCTATCTGGTGCAGCTGTATCTTCACTAGATTTTTTCTCACCATCAGAACCGGTTTTAGTAGCACTTTCAATATCGTATGGGAACTCATCGCGATTAATACCGATTAACTCAGCCGCTGTTGGCGGTCTGTAGATAACTTCATGTACTGCGTGAGTATAGGCAGAATCAGTGATACCTGTACTATGTTTGAAAGTACCAACACCGATACGAACTTGAGAGTCATGGCCATTCCAAACGGCACGAACACCGTCATAAGATTGACCGAACCAATAGCCACTCGCACCCATAGGCTCTGTTAAGCGGCCCACAGATACGTCCCATTTTTTAACGCGTCTCGTGAGATCCACTGTATCGAGTCGTTGATGGTTAAAGCCTTTAGAATCAGATTGAGTCCAGCTTGTATCTACACCACTCATGCCAGTCGCACTGCCGATAACTTTGAGGTTTGTAAACTCATTAAGGCGTGCATCGAAGCCAAGGCGCAAGCGTTGTTCAAAGCTATGACGATTAGCATCGTACATATTCGCTTTCGCAGAACCGATAGCGGAGTTAGCTCTAAATGGAGATTGCGGTCTGTTAGAACCATCATGTGCCATCCAGCGCGCTCTGTAGTCGCCAACTAATGTAACACCACGCTCTTTTGTGGTATCAAAATCAGAATGAATAAAGTCAGTTAAACGAACTACATCAGCTACATTTTGTACACCAGATTCTGCATTTACTACTTCGCCATTAGCGCCATTAGGTGTATTGGCCCCTACTGCATTAACAGTTGTGCCATTCTTGGATTTGCCGATTGCTGTAGTTTTGCTGCTGTCACCACCACCAAATTTAAGGTTAACGCCCAAGCGATATACCCGTTCTTGTGTAGCACGGTCATCATCGCGATGGTTAAAGATATTGTTGATACCAAAGTACATCATGGCATTTTTATTAAATCGTTTTTGAACCATTACGTTCCAAATGCCAAATGTTTTCTTTTCATAGGTTTGCTTATTATAAACGCCTGCATCACCGGACAAGATATCTGGCCAGTAGTTACCGCCATTGTTAAGGGTATTACTATCAAGCATGTTGATATAGTAATCACCCCAAATGGATCCATTCCAACCGGATTTAGGATTGTCATAAGTAATACCGATGTCAACTTTGTGCATAGGCTTATCAAGCAATTGACGAGGCATACTTGGATCACTCTTGTTGATGGCATGCAAGTATGTATAACCTAACTTACCAGACCAATATTTGCCGAACTTTTGTTGTACTTCCGCTTGAACACCTGTGATTTCTGCTTTACCAATATTTTTAAAGCTGTAAATCATATCTGGTGCCCGTTGGTACTTCGCATCGCCTTTGAGGTATGGTGCAAAGTCCATGAAGTCCCCTGTGAAGTATACAGACATATAGTTCTTGATGCGGTTGTGGAATACGCCTACGCGAGCGTAAGTATTTTTATTTTCACCTTCCAAGCTCATATCAAAGTTGACAGATTTTTCAGGTTTTAAATTAGGATTACCAGCCCAGTACCAGCCGAGTTTCGCTACACCAATCCCTACAGGGTTAGACGCGTACATTTCCCAGTTATACCACAATTCACCCATACCAGGCTCTGTATAACCAGTACCTACATTGGCTTTAAATCTACGGTGTGTATTACCATTTACGTTATAGGTCATCCCCAAGGATGCAGACAAATTGGAACCAAATAGACTACTGTTATCAAAGCGAAGAATTGGAGATAATGTTAAGTTTTTATTTACTTGCCAAGTATCAGAAATATAAGCGTTTAACTTGCGGATTGAACCGCTACCAGTAGTCAATCGTTGGTCTCGATTACGGTACTCTTCTAAGAAAGCTTTACCATTTAACTTAGGCGCTTTTTTACGCATTTCTGGGTCATTGGACTCGCCATATTTAAAGTAGTCACCTACGATATTGGCACGTGTAGCAGATAATACGGGATTTTCTGCTTTTAAACGATCTTCTAAAGCTTTATAACGAGCTTTAAACTCATCCGTTACAGGTTGATTATTAGGGGATGTACTAGACCAATCACTTAATCGACTTTCAGATAAACCATAATTTATATAGTCATCGTATGTAATACCTGGTTTTTGAGCATCTGTTTCAGCACCATAGTATTCATAATCCATATCCCATTGTGGCATGCCACCACCGGAATTGATGAATTTGTAGTCATGGATGTGAGAATATACCTTAATACTGTTATCACCTTTACGTCTTACAAGACGATCAAGTTTATCTACTAGCAAGCTCTTATCGTAATCCCATGGATCGATGTACATAGTGCTTGTATTAGGGGAACTCTTCAATCGGCTACCAGAGCCTTCTTCACGAGCATAGCTCACGCCGTAGCTAAGCAGATGATTTTTATTGAGCTGTGTGTTTGCATTAGCTCGAATGTCTAATTGACGGTGATCGATATTATCGATATAGCGTAACTCATTGGAGCCTTCATAAGCAGAACGACCAGTATAACTAATGAGGGCTACGTCATTTTCTTTGATGCGGGAGTAGTTAGTTTCAACAGTCCAGTCGCTTTTACCAGCTCGAGAGGACCATTGCAAGTTTGCTGTATTACGGTCCGCAGTACGTTTGAAATGTTGTTGTGGCTCTAAATCGGAGTCAGAGTGTTTAACATCGCGTACAAGATCTTCTGTATAACGGTTGAGACGCATTTCAAATTTATTTTTATCGTTTGCATCATAAGTTGCTACAAGACCAATATCTGCCGCATCACCATAGTAACGAAGTACATTTGGTTTGAAGTTATGCTTAGCATAATCAAAAGCCATACCCGAGTCACGACGTTTAACGGATGCTAAAACAGGCATAAGATCACGTTTACTACCAGATAAACCGACCTTTAATTTCCCCATTTGACCAGAGTCGGCACGAATGAAAAAGTTTTGGAATGGGAATGCATCACCATCACTCTTGCGTCGCATACCTTCTGCATTTAATTGCAAAGATGGTTTCTTTTGTGCCTTTTTAGTGATGATATTAACTACACCACCTATAGCATCAGAACCGTATTTAGCACTGGCAGCACCTTGAATAACTTCTATACGTTCAACATTTTCTGTACCTAGCCGTTGGACTTCGTCTGCTGCACCAGAGTACTTATCAAAATCGCCGAGTACGGGTTGACCATCTACAAGGATCAGTGTGTGACGCGCTTCGGCACCGCGGATAGATACACCAACACGGCCCATAGCATCAACAGTTCTAGATACACCTGTTTGAGTAAATATAATATCTTCGACGGACTTCGCCTGTTTCTTTTCAATCTCTTTCTTAGTAATGATTTGCACTTGCTGTGAGTTCAATTTTGCTTCTTCTTCTGCCCATGTTCCTTTAACATGAACAACATCCGTAGTAACAGTCGCATTCCCCGCCCACACTACAAGCGGTGCACTAAGCCACAAGGCAACTGCACTAGACAGAATAATGCTACGTTTTGCATGTCCCCACCGGTTCATTGTGCCCTCCTCAATTTCTAACTAACCATATGTTTTGTATCTCATACACAAAATAAAAAAGATACACTTCAGCAACACATAATGACATTGAATATCATTTACATTTTAATGTTAGCAAAGTGTATCTTGCATATCTACTCCGAAAAGACCAAAAATATACATTTCGGACAATATTAAGTTTTTATAACCTACTAGTTCTAGACCTTAAACACTTATATTTTAAATATTACTAATACTATAATGCATGTCTTGGTTTAGTTTGAAGGTATTTATACTTTACGATAAGCACTAGGCGTTACACCTGTGGCCTCTTTGAATGCACTAGTAAATTTACTACCATTCTCGTAGCCTACGGCATTAGCAATTTCTAAAATAGATTGATCTGACTCTTGAAGCAAGTGCTTAGCTGCATTAATACGACATTCCTTTAAATAGTGATGGATTGTCGTACCATATACCCCTTTAAAACAACGCTTTAATGTTGATGTAGGAATATCAAATTGGTCAGACAAGGAATCTATGGTTATCCGTTTCATAAACTGTGTAGATATATATTCATTAACAGCTTTTACAATATCTACTTGTTGTTTACGATAGGAGCTTCTCTTTTCATGATTAGTTGTAGAAATAACAGATAACAGTAAGAAGATTTCAATAACTTTTAATTTAAAATAGTGCCCCTTAATTTGATCAGGCACTTTATATAAACTAGAAAAAATCTGACGAACAGATTCCGTCTCTTCCATCATCATACCAAAGTCAGAATGCTCACAGAATCGATTTGCTAATTGAGTCAAATCGATGCGCGCTTCAGTCACAAGTGCATCTAATACGGGTTGAGCCTTTTCAACATCTACGAGTAATACAATCCCTTTAAAGAGCTTTGTAGGGAAGTAGTTCTCATGTTGATAATCAGCATGAATATGCCATCCTATGGACATATCACCGGGCCCCATATATAAATAATCACCAGATGTAAACTTGCACTCAATGCGCCCCTCTTCACAATGATTTATGGCAAACGTCTTTGTATGTGATTTTGCATAAAATTGAATTGTTTCTTGCTTCACATCAAGGAACATCAAATCGATACCGTCAAACACTGTATGTCTCGACATAGAATTTCCTGCATGTGAAACTGCATGATTATGTGGATTCATACGATCACCATATACACAAATACTATAAAAATTATTATATACATAATTATCATAGTATACTTATTGATATCCATTGTCAAATTTAAAATAGTAATAATTCATTTTTCTTTAATAATATAAGTTTTTCCTATTTGTAATCCATATAAGATATTTTCAGTAATATATAAGACTTTGTTCATTAGGCTCTATGCATTACACAGCCTACCTATATATTATTGATTTTACAATAAAAAAGCCTTGCAAGTTAAACCAATGCAGTCTAACTTACAAGGCTATATTCAGAATTATCAGAGATAATTCTTTATTTTTTTGTTTTTACAATAAAGGCTAATGCTATAACATGACCAATCCATACAAAGGCCATAACACCAAGTGCAATGGGCATATTTTGACTAAAATAGGCACCAATTGCCATTATTGTACTAACCGATAAGAGAATGGATAACTTTGTCCGCAACGTTAACGCTTTATCACGTTCATAAGCACCAACAGTCTTTTGATATAAACTAGACTCCAAAAACATCTTATGGAATCGTTCAGATCCTCGAGCTAAACAAAATAATGTTAGCATATAAAACGGAACTGTTGGCAACAGTGGTAGTACGATACCTGCTGTACCGAGACCAAAACTGATTGCACCGATGGCCAGAAATACATATCTAACTACAACATTACTATGTTGCTCAGTTGTTTTCATTACTCCTCTTCTACGTAGTTAATAACTTTACCTTTTGTTTTAATAAAGTTTGGAATAATAAGTACAAAAGCTGCAATGGCTACGATACCATAGATACCAGCCATACCGATCCATTCGAATGCATGACCTAATACAAGACCCATTACTGCAAAGTCTGCATCACCAAATGTTGTATTTTGGAAACCTAATTGACCAAGAACTGGCAATGCCAATGCTGGTAAGAAGGTAATCGCCAAACCATTAAGGAATGCACCTACTGCAGCACCACGACGGCCGCCTGTAGCATTACCATAAATGCCTGCTGTTGCACCACAGAAGAAATGAGGTACAAGACCAGGAATGATCAATACACCACCTACAGCACCAAGGATGAGCATGCCGATGATACCGCCGATAAAGGAGCTAATGAAGCCCAATACTACAGCCGTTGGAGCATATGTAAAGAATACGGCACAGTCTACTGCTGGGATAGCATTAGGGATAATTTTTGTTGCAATACCTTGGAAAGCAGGAATTAAATCACCTAAGATCATACGTACACCAGAGTATACGATTGTTACACCTACAGCAAAGTTCATAGCGCTCATAACAGCATATAAGTAAGGACTCATATCACCAGATAAAGTAGCTACAAACTCAGAACCAGCTGCAAAGGCTGCAATCAAGTAGAATACGATCATAGTCAATGCTGTAGATAATGTAGAGTCACGTAAGAAACCCCATTTTTCTGGAATTTCAATATCCTCTGTACTATCATCTGCTTTACCAACATATTTAGCAACCCAAGCAGATAAATAGTAACCTAAGCTACCAAAGTGACCGATAGCAATTTCATCACCGTCTGTAACTTTGGATGTATAACTTTGACCGATTGCTGGAGAGATAGCAGACCAAGCGCCCATCAAGAAACCACCTACAAGGATGAGTTCCATACCAGATAAACCTGCTGTACCAAGTACGGCAGACATAAGACATGCCATAAACAAGCTATGATGACCTGTTAAGAACACATATTTGAACTTGGTGAAACGAGCAATACATAAGTTCATCAATAAGCCTACAACGAGAATAGACATCGTTTCAACACCAAGTACCTTTTGCGCTACAGCTACGATAGCTTCGTTGTTTGGTACAACGCCAGTAATGTGGAAGCCATGCTCAATCATCTTACCTAGTGGATCAAGGTTATTAACGATAACACCTGCACCGGCTGCGAGCATCAAGTAGCCAAGAATAGGTTTTAATGTACCGGTCATTACCTTATGAAACGGACGTTTCAAGGCAATTAAACCTATACATGACATAATACCAATCAAAAGTGCTGGTTGAGACAGCACATCGCGTAAGAACTCTAATACCATTTCCATGGCACTACCTCCTATATATAGTTGTTACATTTTATTGAGCTGCTTGTTTCAATGCATCAAGAATATCTTCAGTGATTTTCTTTTTATTAATATAGCTGCGAACAATAGCGACATTCTTATCTTCAAATTGTTCCGCTAACTCTTTTACGGTTACAATAAGGTCTGCTTTACGGCCTTGTGCGGCATTAAAATCAATAGATTCAACTTGTGCATCAATACCATTTTCAGCACAAATCTCTTCAATTTTCATTTTTAGCATCAAGCTAGAACCAATGCCATTACCACATACAGTTAATACAGAAATCATACTTGCCTCCTCCTAAACGTATTCTTGATCTTCTAAACGCTCTGCCAAGAATTCTTGTACATCTTCAATACTTTCAAAATCAGCTGCTGCATCTAAAAACTCGTCATCTTCAAATAACGTAGCAATATCAGTCAACAATTGAATATGTTCATCCTTGTTAGGAGCACATAAGAATAATGCAACAGAAACCGGATCGTTATCAGGGCTACCAAAGTTTAATGGTTTTTCTAAGGTTACTAAAGCAGTACCTACACGTTTTGCCCCATTTTCCGGGCGAGCATGTGGCATAGCAAGACCTGGTGCCAATACAATATATGGCCCCATTTCACGTACAACCTCTACCATAGCCTCTGTATAAGATGGATCAGTAAAACCTGCATCAACCATAAGTTGACCACCGTGACGAATTACCTCTTCCCACGTTTCTGCAGGATAATGAAAAGATACATTATCCTCAGATAGTAAATCTTGTAACAAGCTAACACCTCCTAAATTTACTCACGTATATACTTGTATTATATCTATTCTTACAGTTTTTTCATATAACAAAATAGGAATACGGTAATAAAAACAAATAAAAATAACATTTTACCTATTATTTTATTAATAGATTACCCCAAATTAACGAACGAATATTTATCCTTATTTCTAAATTTTTATTAACACTAAAATCCTATTTTAAATTTCACTTCGAGCGCAATTTTAATAAGACTCTCTATAGAATTATACTTATTATAATCAATACCTATACACCTATGTATATTGTATATATATAGAAAGTTCTCTATACTTAGATAAGGTTATATTACCTATACAATAAAATAAGGAGATTTTATGCAAACTTCTATAAAAGCATTAATACTATGTGTAATATTATGTATTTCATTGGTAACGGCCTTACAATTTGGCTCCACATTTATTTCTTTAGATCAAATCATTCCTGCACTTATGGCTATGATGGACCCAAATGCCACCACATCCATGACAAACACAATTATTACAGATATTCGTTTGCCTAGGCTCATCTACTCAGTACTAACAGGTATAGGCCTATCCCTTGTAGGTTTATTAATGCAAACGGTAACTAGAAATGCTCTAGCAGATCCCTATGTATTAGGTGTTTCATCGGGTGCTAGTACAGGTGCCGTATTTGCTATCATCATGGGCGGTATTCCACTACTAGGGGCCTATAATACGCCTGTTTTTGCAGCCCTAGGTGCAGCTCTCTCTATTATCTTGGTATTGCTCTGTGTTGGTAAAAGCAACAGCCCTGTGAAGCTCATCCTCATCGGTATGGGCATGACGGGGATATTCTCGGCTTTAACTATGATGATTATTTACGGAGCCAAGCACGAGGCACAAGTTCGAAGTGCTATGTTCTGGCTCCTAGGTAGCTTCGCAGGCATTCAATGGGGTGATTTACCATTAACGGCTATCATTGTAACCTTGTTTATACTATACATCTATATGTTTAATCAAGATCTTGATGTGCTACTACTGGGTAATCATGAAGCAGCACAAATGGGCTTATCAGTTAAACAGTTACAGCTAAGCATCGTTATTATATCCTCTATTGTCATTGCCACATTAGTATCAAAAGTGGGTGTAGTCGGTTTTATAGGACTCATAATTCCACACCTAGCTAGAATTATAGGTGGTCCTAAGCATAGAAACACATTACTTTTTAGTGCTCTAATCGGTAGTATCGTCATGATATGGTCAGATGTATTATCAAGAGCCCTATATAGTCCGGAAGAAATCCCAATCGGTGTTCTTACATCCTTACTAGGGGCTCCACTCTTCATTTGGATTATTATGAATCGTTACAAACACAATGGTTAGTATATATTATATCTATAGGAGATACTATGTATCAAATTAATCAGCTGTCCTTCTCCTACGAGAAGAAAGAAGTGTTAAAGAATATTTCTGTAACATTTCCTAATAATAAAATTACAGCCATCATCGGGCCAAATGGATGTGGTAAGTCTACATTACTGAGCCATCTTTACCGACTACTACCATCAAAAGATAAAATCACATTGAATCAAAAGCCATTAGAGTCTTATAAAGGTCGTGAATTTGCTCAATTAGTAGCAGTGTTAACACAGTCTAGGGACTCTATGATCGATGATTTCCTCGTAAAAGACATCGTCCTCATGGGCCGTTATCCATATAAGCAACACTTCGGCACCTATAGCGCAGAAGATGTAAAAATCGCAGAGCACTATATGAACGAAGTAGGCATTACACATTTAGCTGACGAACAAATTCATCACCTCTCAGGTGGCGAGAAGCAACGCGTTTTTATTGCGAAAGCATTAACGCAAAAACCTCAAATACTTCTTTTAGATGAACCTACGAACCATCTAGATATGAAGTATAAGGTAGCACTTATGAAACAATTGCGAGCATTCAAAGGTACAACCATCGTAGTTCTACACGATTTAAACCTAGCTGCTCAATATTGTGATCATATCGTGATTATGAATCAAGGAACAATCCTAAAAGAAGGTTCCCCAACTGAGGTACTAACACCTGAAATCCTTGAACCTATATTTGAAGTTCCGTTCAAAACCTCTTGGGATGAAGGGCGCTATCACTTATATTATTAATTAAAAGAAAGGACTTACTATGTTTCAAAAATTAAGAAAATCAAAAAAATTGTTATTAGTTGCTATGGCATGTGCCACATTTGCTATCGCTGGTTGTGGTTCTGACACAACGAAGAACGCAGCTGACAATGGCAATGCAGTAACATGGAGTGAAACATTTGACGGTACAAAAACTGACTTTGCTGTAAAATCTTCCCCTACTCATGCTGTATCCATGTCTCAAGCAACGACAGAAATGATGCTTCAATTAGGTCTTGAAGACAAGATGGCTGGTACAGCTTTTAAAGAGGAAGAGATCTATCCACCTCTACAAGCCGCTTATGACAAGGTAAAAGTATTATCCGATAAATGGCCGTCCTACGAAGTATTCATGTCCGTAAAACCTGACTTTGCTACAGGCTGGCCAGACTCTTTCAGCAAACGAGCCATCCCTGCTGATAAAATGATTGCACAAAAGGTTAACATCTGGCTTCCTGAATCTATGCTATCTACAAAGGCCGACTTGGAAACTAACTTTAATGATATGATTAAATTAGGTGAAATCTTCGGTGTTAAACCTAAGGCTGAAGAATGGGTTGCAGGGCAACGTAAAACATTAGCCGCTATCCAAGATAAGTTAAAAGACTTACCTCGTAAACGTGTATTCATTTATGACTCTGAAGATGGTCAACCATTCACAGCCTTCGAAGGCTACACTACTAACATCTTGAAACTCATCGGTGCTGACAACGTAATGAGCGGCTTAGGTGTAGATAAAACATGGGCCAAAGGATCTTGGGAAACTGTAATTGCTCAAAATCCTGATTATATTATTATCGCTGACTACGGTACTTCTATTCGTAACGACGACGATTTCCAACAAAAAATCGAAAAAATAAAATCTAACCCTCAACTTCAAGACATTACAGCTGTTAAAGAAGGTCATTTCATTCGCGTAAAACTCTCTGAAATCACACCTGGGGTTCGTACTGTAGATGCCCTAAAACGTCTAGCCGAAGAGATTCACGGTGTAAAAATCGACTAATAAACTAATAATTCAGGAATTTGCTACGTAATATAAGGATTCCTAAAATTATAGCAATATAACAAACGAAAAAGGTCCCAATTCAAATGAATTGGGACCTTTTTCGTACTGCTTGTATTGCACACAGCATATTGTAGAGAGTAGAGATGTGTTGTAGTTGAAAGATTTTAAAATGGATTATTGTAAAATAGATGTAAAGTTTATTAAGTTGTATATGCTGTGACAATGCCTTTTTTATCTATTTCGATTATATTGTTGCCTATATCGTTTATCATTATTTGCCTTAATAGCCATAATTAATGGTTTGAGTGAAAGAAACTCTTCATCACTGAGTCGAATGGTTCTACCAATACGTTTAATCGGATTACGTGGGCGCCCGGCACCGCGTCTAGTTCCACCCCATGCCATATACATACCTCACTTTTCACTTGAAAAACTCCTTCTACCGATAGTATAACCGCTCATACATAAGTATGCAATATCTATTCATTATAAATAATCTCATAATAGTCTTTAAACGTGTAATAAACTGCATTTATTAATAAAATGCATAATCAAGAAAAGCACATATTTATAAGCATTTTCCTATTCTCAACTTGAATTGTAACATCAACGTTGCCAAATATAGATAAATCGCTTTTATAGAATATAGTATTTAAAATCTAATGTATACCTATATTCTTTGATTACATACTAGATACAACTAGTCAAATTGAAGTCTTAAAATCTCATCAACAAATGGGATAACTTAATCAATTTAATACTTTAACTACAGAAAAAAAGACTGCTTTCGCAGTCTTTTTATTTCTATATATGATTGTATTAACCAAATAGTAAATGACCTACTTCATATGCGATAGCTGCTACAATACCAGATAGTGGAATTGTTACAAACCACGCCAATACCATAGATCTTGCTACGCCCCAGTTAACAGCTTTCAAACGTTTAGAGGAACCAACGCCTAGCAAGGAACCACTTACAACGTGTGTAGTACTTACAGGTAAATGTAAGAATGTAGCTGTAAAAATAGTGATGGCAGAGTTTAAGTCAGCAGCAAAACCATTGATAGTTTCCAATTTGAAAATCTTAGTCCCCATAGTAGAGATGATTTTCCAACCGCCTACTGCTGTACCCATGGCCATAGCCGTAGCACAACAAAGTTTAACCCATACTGGTACCTCTAATGTATCGATAAAGCCGCCACTAAGTAATGTTAAGGTAATAATCCCCATCGCCTTTTGCGCATCATTAGAACCATGAGAAAAGGCCATCATGATAGCAGATACAATTTGCATGGATCTAAATCGATCATTCAATGTAATTGGAGAAAATCTACCAAAGATAAGCAACAATACTTTCATCACAATATAGCCACCAATCATGGCTACAATTGGAGATAAAATAAGGGATAAGAAAATCTTTATAATCCCTGCCTCATTTAAAGCATCGAACCCTACGGACCAACCTACAGCACCGATGATACCACCGATAAGAGCATGAGATGAGGAACTAGGAATCCCCCAATACCATGTAAGCAAGTTCCATGTTATGGCACCAATAAGAGCCGCTGAGATAATCGCACTATTAATGAGAGACGCAGACATTACGATGTCACCACCGATTGTCTTTGCAACGCCTGTACTAACCATGGCCCCCAAGAAATTGAGTGCCGCAGTCATCATAATTGCCTTTTTAGGCTCAATAGCACGGGTCGAAACAGATGTAGCAATGGCGTTCGCCGTATCGTGGAAGCCATTGATATAGTCGAAGGCTAACGCTAAAAATACTACTAGCCATACTAAATAATGAGCATCAAGCATATTTCAATACTACCCGGCGGAATGTACCAACCAAATCTTCGCAACCATCGATTACATCCTCCATGGCACTAAGGATTTCCTTCCATTTGATAATTTCAATAGGATCTGTACACTCAGTAAAGAGTTTAGCCATTTCTTCGTGGTAAATATTATCCGCTTCAGACTCAAGTTTCAATACTTGGTGTACACGGCCTTCTACCTTCACATGGTCCTTTTTAAGGCTACCCATATAACCAATAGATTTATTAATATGCTTAACGCATTTTACAACGATTTCACTCATACGGATAGCACCATCACTTGGCTTACCAACGTGGTACATAACCATTTTATCCATGATTTCTTTAATATTATCCAATGTAGTATCCAATTGGTCGATTAGAAGCTGAATATCTTCGCGATCCATTGGAGTGATGAATGTTTTACGCAAACGTTCTACAGTTTCGGTTACTAATTCATCGGCTGCTTTTTCCTTTGTATCAATTTCAAGAAAAGCCTCTTCTTTAGAGATTTCGCCTTTAAACACACGTTCCATCATCTCTGCGCTTTCATATGTAAGAGCAGCATGATTTTCTAAAATACTGAAAAATTTTTCTTCTTTTCCTTTTAATTTAAAAGCCATGAAGATCCTCCTGAAACAGTATTGATTGCTTCTATAAATATAATTTAATTATAGCACACTAACAATAATTCCTAAACAATTTACCATGCTCTATATTTTAACCCCTATGCGTATATGGCATATATAGTATCTCATTCTGTGAAAACAACTATAATAGTATTTACGTATCATAGGTGTACTTTCTAAATATTCTAGATCACAATAACTCGTAAGGTGAATAGTTCTATGATTCTTCATAACATCCCCTACAAGTCTAAAGACAATAAAAAAGCAGATAGCTGATAAATTATCAACTATCTGCTTTTTAACTTAAGCCACATACGAGCTTTTATAGTATATAGCAACTAATTACAACAGTTAACAGTTAGAAATACGGTTAATTATTACTGTTACTATTTTTTACCTATTAGTTATTAGCTTCTGCTGCAGCTTTAGCCGCTTCTGCTGCCTTTTTCAAATTAGGCACAGATGTTGGGCATGTAGCAGGCGTACAAGCACCATTAGGACCTAAGTCTTCTGCACGGCTCACAAATGTGGTATGTAACATGTGATGAGCTTTATGGCTCATAGGTTTGCCATCGAAGAACTCAGCATATAATTTTTGAATATCTGGATTATCACAAGCTGCTTTCACTTGTACCTCTGCATCGCGAGTATACAAGGACGCAATACGAGCTTCACGAGCTTTATCAGCCATCGGTAATTTAACGCGTGGTTGACCACCACCACCGATACAGCCACCACGGCAAGCCATTACTTCAATGAAGTCATAATGGATGTTTTCTGCACGCATGCGTTCGATGAATTTACGCAAGTTACCTGTACCATGAACAGCCGCTACATGTAATGTTTTATCACCAATCACTACGTCTGCTTCACGAGCACCATCCATACCGCGAATTGCTTCAAATGGGATCAATGTTTGAGGTGCATCTTCACCAGTTGCAAATTTGTAAGCCGCACGCATAGCCGCTTCCATAACACCACCAGTATTACCGAAGATGATACCACCACCAGATGCTTCACCCATCAATGGATCAAATGCAGAATCTTCTAATTCATCAAAGTTGATTTCTTCTGCACGTAACCATTTTGCAAGTTCACGTGTAGTAATACAGTAGTCTGTATCGCGCATTTCTGGTACATCCCAGTATTCAGCAGAGGAGTTCATTTCATCGCGACGAATTTCGAATTTCTTAGCTGTACAAGGTGTTACTGCAACAGCAACGATTTGTTTTGCATCAAGGCCCATTTTTTCAGCAAAATATGTTTTTTGTGTAGGCGCTTGCATTGCAATTGGACTCTTAGCTGTAGACAAGTTTGGCAAGAATTCTGGATAGAATGTTTCAGCAAACTTAACCCAAGCAGGACAGCAAGATGTGAATTGAGGCAATACCGCATCACTATTGATAACGCGTTCCAACAATTCAGATGCTTCCTCCATGATAGTCATGTCAGCACCAAAGTTTGTATCTAAAATATAGTCGCCACCCAATTTACGAAGAGCAGCTACCATTTTACCTTCTACGAATGTACCCGCATCAAGACCGAACTCTTCACCTAAGCCAACACGTACAGCAGGTGCAGTTTGGAAAACGACGATTTTATTAGGGTCAGCAATAGCTGCTTTTACTTCATCAATTTCAGAGCGTTCATTGATGGAATCGAATGGACAAATAGATGCACATTGACCGCAATGAATACAAATTGGATGATCCCCATTAGTTGTTAAGTCATAATAATCAAATACGCCCATGTCTACAGCACAAGCTTTACGACATAAAGAGCAGTTTTTACATTTGGACAAATCTTGAACTAATGCAATATTACCGTCTTCAATAGGTACACGACGGTCTAAAAATTGGTACTTACTCATGAGTTCCTCCTACTTAGGTAACGTTGTTATCGTTAATTGATGAAATTATACTATACATTGTGATTTTTATCAATAAATTTACATGTAATTCCTTTGCATAACAGATATTAAAAAATCACATGATACAAGGAATTATAGGCGTTCTTCTAATTCCATCCACCGTTCTGTGAGCGCATCTATTTGGGATTGAGTCTCTTCTCGCTCAGCCATCAAGGATTGCATCTTTTCATAATCAGTAGCAACTTGACTAATCATGACATCGAGCCCCTTTACTAAATGCTCTAATTTAGGTAACTCATCCATAATGTTAGCATACTCTGCTTCTTCCGCTTTATTGAGTCCCTTCTTCGGTGTTTCTTTAAAAGTATCTTCCCCAAATGTAGCCATATTACTATCACTACCATCTACCGAAGTACTTAATGATGAATCATCAGATCCAGTACTAGTTTCAGATTTGTTAGTTTTATCAGTTTTAGAAGCAATAGATGTATCAGTATTAGCCATGTAGAATGGGCGCTTTCCACCACTACTTTCATCTAAAGAATCCTTGTAATCGGAATAGGAGCCGTGAACAATTTCAATTTGACCATCACCACTAAAAACAAAGAGTTTGTCCACAACACGGTCTAAGAAGTAACGATCATGGCACACTGTGATAATGACCCCACTAAAGGAATCAAGGAAGTCCTCTAGCACCTCTAATGTAGGAATATCAAGATCATTGGTCGGTTCATCTAGTAATAAAACATTAGGAGCGCTCATAAGCAATTTCAATAGATATAAGCGACGTCGTTCACCGCCTGAAAGCTTACGAATCGGCACACCATGTAGCTCTGGTGTGAAAAGGAATCGTTCAAGAATCTGACCAGCACTCAACGTAGAACCATCGCCCAGAACCATATAGGAATGATCTTCGCGAATATAATCAAGAACACGCATATCTTCATCAAACTCTGGTAGTTCTTGTTTGAAATGGGCAATGCGAACGGTCTCGCCCTTACCAATAGTACCGTTTGTAGGTTCATAGGTTCCATCAAGAATATTCATAAAGGTAGACTTGCCAACACCATTAGGGCCTACAATACCAATACGATCATGACGCACTACATGGTAGGTAAAATCCTTAATCATAGGGCGCTCACCAAAGTAGAACTCTAAATGTTCAATATCAAAAATGGTTTTCCCTAAACGCGTTTTTAAAGCAATGGAATCCATTTGATCGGGACGTCTAGTTTTCTCCATATTCTTAAGTTTTTCATAGCGGTCTAAACGAGCCTTTTGTTTCGTCGTTCTCGCCAAAGCCCCACGACGTACCCATTCGATTTCTCGTTTCAAGAACTGACGGCGTTTCTCTTCCGTAGCGGCCTCGCGAGCCTCTCGATCAGCCTTCAAGGCAATAAATTCTTCGTAATTACCGTCATATTGATACATACGACGATTAGAAAGCTCTAAAATTCCATTACATACAGAGTCCAGGAAATATCTATCATGAGTACTGATTAATAGGCCTCCTTGGCGAGCACTTAAGTAGGACTCAAGCCAGTCGATACTATCTTCATCTAAATGGTTTGTCGGTTCGTCTAACAATAATAGGTCACAAGGATATAATAATGCCTGTCCTAACGCGAGACGACGCTTTTGACCACCAGATAACATAGCCACTTTTTGATCCATCTCAGGAAAGCCTAATTTAGTTAAAATAATACGAGCCTCTTGCTCTACCTGCCATCCATCTTGTTGATCCATTTGTTCTAACGCATTCATATAGTTACGCGATATTTTACTATCCTCGCTACCAGACTCTTGCATTTCACGATATTCACGACTAATGCGTTCAAAAGATTGCACCATCCGCAAACGAGGATGGTCTCCATCAAGAACAGCTTCTAGCAAAGTTGATTCTGGATCAAACTCTGGGGTTTGAGCCAAATAATGAATACTCGCCTTACCATTCCGCTCAATGCTACCCTTATCAGGCTCCATTTGTGCTGCCAAAATTTTTAGGAATGTAGACTTACCCGTCCCATTAATCCCTACAAGACCTAGCCGTTTGTCTGTGGTGAAAGTAATATTCACATCTTTAAACAGCAGTCGTGTGCCATATGATTTTTCTATATTTTGTAAACTAATAACGTTCATCGTATGCTCCTATTATGTCATTCTGTTATTTATTATACTACACATTACCATTGACAGTAACAGACGCCGTCAGTAGAATAAACGTAACGTATATATTCATGAGGAGGTCCACATGGCAGTAGATAGCGTTTTAGACTTTTATGAAACTATCAATTTTGAACTTATCGATATCGATGGGTATGATACATTATTTACAGAGCTCTTGGAAGATGGCACCTATGCAACTGTGTCCGATGATGACGGTCATTTGCCAGAGGATTTAGAGATGCCAATCGTATTCAATGTGTACGACGATAACGACTCCTTCCAATGGAGTGTGACCCTAGATGATTCCTACCAACTAAAAGACTTGTTGGACAGTGCTGAAAGCACAGATACATTCTTAGAAACACTTCAAAAAATTCGACAAGAACATATTGAACAATACCAATAAAGCAAAAGCGATGACCTAAGAGTCATCGCTTTTTATTTCATATAAAGCTACTAATATCTATATATTACTAATCTAGATATACGTTCATTATCAATAGCTAATTATATTCGTACTAGCCACTACAAGAGATTAGTTAATAGACTCTTCCGCCTTTACTAGTTCAACAGATTCGCCCGTATCAGTAGCATCTAGAATTTCAATTAAGCTATTTACGATATTCGCTGCACCATCAACATGCCATTCACGAGCGCGCTCAGACATCTGTTGAAGTCGTGGTGAATTGATAAGAAGGGCTGTCACAACATCTTCTAAGTTATGAATATCACGAGCCCAACGAGCACAACCTCGTTGTTCTAATAGCTCTGCATTAGCCTCTTCTTGCCCTGGAATAGCATTAAAGAACACCATAGGTAAACCAATTGTAACAGCCTCCATACAGGTTAATGCACCAGGCTTTGTTACCAGCAAGGAAGAGGATTTCATAAGCTCCGAAATATTCGTAGTATATCCATACACAATAGTCTTAGTACGCATAGATTCACTAAGGGTAACTAAGGATTCATAAAGAGATGTATTTTGACCGGCTACAACAGTAATTTCATCAATGCCATTAACTTCATCTAAGTGTTTTAATGCCGTTTCTAGAGAACCCAATCCAAGGCCCCCACCCATAACGAGCACTTTTATGGGTTCCTCTAAGCTATATTCTTCAATAGCATCACGGAAGAAGGCACGACGCACTGGAATCCCTGATACATGGATACGTGAGGCATCGATACCAGACGATACCATTTCATCTACCATCGATTCAGTAGCTACATAGTATGTATCAATTTGTGGATATAGCCAAAATTGATGACTACTAAAGTCCGTCATGATAGCCACTAATGGTACATCGATATGACCTTGACGTTTTAAGATAGACGCTGCACCACATGGGAATGGATGAGTAAATACCATCACATCTGGTTCTTCTTGTTGCACCAACTTAAGCATGCGGCTTTTCAATAGGTATGACAATGCAGTTTGTAAAATCGTACCTCGTTTTTCCCCTTTTGATACGCGATAAATCATATCATATAGCATAGGAAATACGTCAATCATCTTAATATATGTGCCCTTGATCAAATGCTCTACAGACATGGTTTCTGTATCAAGAAAGTCTACATGCGTTATGGACGCTTGTGGCTCTTTCTCTTTCCAATATTCTTCTATGGCTCTGGCGGCCTGCATATGTCCTGTCCCAATAGAAGCGGACACGATGAGAACCTTCCGTGATCTTTCGTTATTCATAGTACACCCTTTCTCTGTGCATTATACCATAAATAGACGAAAAAAAGAGACCTCGAAAGGTCTCTTTCCAATCCATTAAAGATTATTTTTTGCGTTTTTTAGCTTTTGCAGCGTTAACTTGTTCTTTCAAACCTTTACCAGCTTTGAATGCAGGGGATTTGGAAGCTGCGATTGTGATAGTTTTACCGTTTTGTGGGTTACGGCCTTCACGAGCTGCGCGTTCACGAACTTCGAATGTACCGAAGCCGATAACTTGTACTTTACCGCCAGCAGCTAATTCTTCAGCAACTGTGTCAAATACAGCTTTTACCGCTTTTTCAGCGTCTTTTTTAGTTAATTCAGTTTTTTGTGCAACACTTGCGATTAATTCTGTTTTGTTCATGACAGAACCTCCTTAAAAATACTATACCTAAGAAGTATGCAAACCTCTAGGCTACTTTTCCTGCACTTTAGCCTCCTCCCAAAAAGCATCCAGCTCAGCTAATGAAAAGTCTTCCCATGAGCGATCGCTTTGGTTAACACAAGCTTCTACATGTAAAAAACGCTGTCGGAACTTTGTGTTTGTGCGATTTAGTGCATTTTCACCGCTTATTTTATACCATCTTAATAGATTAATCAAGGAAAAAAGCACATCTCCCGCTTCTTTTTCCATATTTTCTCTATCTTTTTGGGCAATAGCCTCCTTAAATTCATCCATTTCTTCCGAAACTTTCGCCCAAACCGGATCGAGCTCATCCCAGTCAAAACCTAGCTTCGCAGCCTTTTCTTGCAACTTATAAGCCGCCACTAAAGCAGGTAAACTTTTAGATACACCATCTAATACAGATTTTTGTATATTTTTCTTTTCTTGTGCCTTTAATTCGTCCCAACTGTATGATTTTTCATTATTTTCAGGGTCAAAAACATGGGGATGACGGCGAATCATCTTCTGAGTCACATCATTAATTACATCTTCTAATGTAAACTGACCAGCTTCTTCAGCTAATTGACTGTGAAAGACAACTTGTAATAATACATCACCTAGTTCTTCGCGAAGATTAGCCATATCTTTATTATCGATAGCATCTACTACTTCATAAGTTTCTTCAATGAAATATCGACGCAATGATTCATGAGTCTGTTTTTGATCCCAAGGGCAACCATTAGGAGCTCGCAAGGCTTTTACTACATCTACTAATGGTTGTACCGATACAGGCTTATCAGTATTGTTCTTCATATAGTTTAGCCTCCTCCTTATCTCGGCGAGCTTGTAAGCGCTTGCCTATAACAGGGAAATGATACATATCAGCTTTTACAACGGCCTTTGTTAACCATAAGGATAAACCATATACAAATACAGCCACAATAATAGCCGCTGCCACTGCACCACCATTGCCGAATAACTCTACAGTAGTCACATACACTACCTGTGTAGCACCGCCCATAGCCATGGCAGACACTACAATTTTTAATAGCTCTAATTTATTAAGTACAGATCCTACATATTTTTTAACAAATATATAGTTTATGAGTGCCGCAATGGCAAAATTCAAATTCGTTGCCCATGCAGCACCATTAATGCCTAGCTCAATAGTACCTGTCAATTCATAGTCTAAGAAGGTCTTAGCCAACAAACCAATAAAAATGGCTATCATAGGAATAACAGTTCTGCCTAACCCTTGCAAGATGCCTGCTGTAATCTGTTGCCAACCTAAGAATATAATGCTCAAGCTAATAACAGCAATAACAGGACCTGCATGAGGCGTTGCATATATCAGTTTAGATATAGGTGTCGCCAACACACAGAGGCCGATACAGGCTGGAATAGTAAAGATATTTGCAATTTTAATGGCTGTTCCAGCGCGCTGCACAATACGATGCACATCACCTTGGGCATGCGCTTCCGATACAGCTGGTACAAGGCTAGCTGCTAAAGATGTAGTCAAAATAATGGGCAACCCAATCAACGATGTGGCCATCCCTGTAAGATAACCAAATTGTGTGGTCGCTTCATTGAGATAATACCCAATATCCATCAAACGTTTTGGCACGATAAATGTATCGATAAGGGATACCATAGGTAGCATAATATTGGCCATCGAAACAGGTATGGCCAAACTAAATAGTCGTTTGACTACAGAACTATTACTTTCACCAACAGCATTCGGATTCTGCTGTGCCAACATTTGCGCCCGTACACGACGTTGACGATAGTAAAAGTAAATTAATACGAGTAATCCCGCTAATACGCCAGGGAATGTAGCAAAGGTTGCACCACCAGCCGCTAAGTGTAACCCTCTATCAATGAAGTAATAGGCTAAGCCCACCATAGAGGATACGCGGAAGATTTGTTCAAAGACTTGGCTAGTCCCAGTAGGAACCATGTATTGGAAGCCTTGGAAATAACCTCTAAAACAACTCAAAATCGTAACGATAAAGATTGCTGGAGATAATAGCTGAATGGCGAGCAATGCACGAGGATCTGTAATAATATGAGAATCTATGAGCCACTGTGCACTACCATATAAAGCAACACTAAATACAAGGCCTAACAGCGTTAACACTTTTAAAGATACGGAAAACACTTGTTGTACGCCACGCATATCATCATTAGCTAGCTTTTCCGCAATCATAATAGATATGGCCACAGGAATGCCTGCAGCGGAAATACTAACGATAATTTGATAAATCGGATAGGCCATCATATATAGGCCAATCCCTTCACCACCGAGAACACGGGCAATAAGGACTTTACTGAAAGCACCGATAACTTTAACGATAATCCCAGCTAAGGTTAAAATCATAGCACCCTTTAAAAATCGATTCATAGGCCCTCCTTAGACGATGATTTCTGGCTAAGAGCCTTCATCACCGCTTCCGTAATGGTCAAAATAGAACCTTTCATGCCTTTAAGGCTCACATATAATGTGGCTGGCTTGGTGTCTGCAAATTTCATCTTCTTCCATAGATCTTCTCGTACAGCCCCCATATCCCAGTCGGCCATCTTAGAATCATCATGCCAATGGATAGTAAGCTGTTGATCTCTACGGACGATACTTTTAATGCCAAGTAAACGTGCTTGCTCTTTAATTTGGGCAATGCGCAATAATCGGTCTACTGGATCTGTTGGAGTACCGAACCGGTCGATGAGTTCATCGGTCATATCATCAAGCTGTTCTTTGGATTTAATATGTAACAACCGTTGATATACGGAGATCTTACGAGCGCTATCCTTGATATACGCATCGTCGATAAAGGCATCTACCTCTAAGTCGATAGCTGGATCGATGGATACTTCCCGTTCAACTTCTTTATTTTGAGCCTTCGCAATGGCTTCTTCTAACATACTTACGTACATACCAAAGCCGACGGATGCGATGTTACCATGTTGCTGCGAGCCTAATAAATTGCCAGCGCCGCGAATTTCTAAGTCGCGCATCGCCAATTTAAAGCCAGCACCGAGCTCTGTGAACTCTTCAATAGCTTTTAAGCGCTTTTCTGCCGCTTCAGAGAGCATTTTATCAGGACGATACATAAAGTATGCATAAGCCCGTCTACGAGAACGCCCTACACGGCCACGCATTTGATATAGCTGAGATAAACCTAAGCGGTCCGCATCATAAATGATGATGGTATTGGCATTAGGAATATCTAAGCCGGTTTCAATGATACTGGTAGACAATAATACATCATAATGGCCTTCATAGAAATCCGTCATAATTTCTTCAATTTGACGGCCCGTCATCTGACCATGAGCAATAGCATAGCGTAAACCAGGTAATGCTGCTTCTAATAACTCACCCATATGATTAATTGATGCAACGCGGTTATATACGAAGTAAACTTGTCCGCCCCGTGCCAATTCTCGCTTGATGGCATCAGCAACGATGTTCATATCATATTCCACCACATAGGTCTGAACCGGCAATCGTTCCTCTGGTGGCGTGTTGATAACAGACATCTCCCGAACACCTACAAGAGACATATGTAAGGTCCGAGGAATTGGGGTTGCACTCAAGGTGAGCACGTCAATATTACTAGCCCACTCTTTCCATTTTTCCTTTTGTGCTACCCCAAAGCGTTGTTCTTCATCAACAACAAGCATGCCTAAGTCTTTAAAGACTACTTTTTTATTAAGTAGTGAATGGGTTCCGATGAGAACATCGATAGAGCCATCCTCTACACCTTTTAGAACTTGTTTCTTCTCAGATGTACTGCGGAAACGATTGAGCACATCGACTTTGACTCCAAATGGAGCAAAACGATTCCAGAAGGTTTGGAAATGTTGCTGTGCAAGAACTGTAGTCGGTACGAGCACCGCAACCTGTTTGCCACTCATAACGGCCTTAAAGATGGCACGCATAGCCACTTCGGTTTTACCAAAGCCTACATCACCTGCCAGCAAGCGATCCATAGGAACAGGTTTTTCCATGGATGCCTTGATTTCTGCTGTAGCCTGTAATTGGTCTTCCGTTTCTTCATAAGGGAAGGCATCTTCAAACTCTTGCTGCCATGGTTGATCTGGCAAAAATGCAAAGCCTTCTGTAATTTCTCGTTGTGCATAGATCTCAACGAGCTTATCTGCCAAATCATCAATGGATTTTTTTGCCTTTGTAACAACCTTAGCCCAGTCACGACCACCCATCTTATGAATACGAGGCACATCACCTTCATTACCGATGTATTTTTGTAACTGATCTAAATTGTTTGCAGGTAAGAACAGTTTATCCGTTCCCGCATAAGCGATTTCAATATAGTCGCGATGAATGCCTTCCGTTTCTATCGTTTTAAGGCCAATATACTTACCAATACCATGCATGCTATGAACTACATAGTCACCTGGTGTTAAGTCCGTAAAGTAGTTGATTTCTTGGCCCTTTTTAGGCTTGTTGCGAAGCTTACGTTTTTGTTGTCCGTAAATATTGCCTTCTACAACAACTACGAGATGGCTATTAGGTAATTCAAAACCATCGGTCAATAAACCTTGCAAAATAACGACCGTATTAGGTTTTGCAATCCATTCCTCACTATGAACAAAGGCAATTCCTTCACCTTCAAGAGCTCGTTCAATACCTTCTCGTCGTTGTTGGTTATTTAATACCAATACAACTTGATGATTGAGGCGATGCCATTGCTTAATTTCATCTGTTAGGAGTGGAATTTGACGTTCAAAGCTCGTCATCGTTTTACCTTGAATACCGATTGGATTAAATCCAGGTAAACCGATAGAGCGTTGTTGCATAAATGTGAAAGCTACTTGATTTGTAGCCTCTACAGTACGTTGTAATTCACTCCAGTCGCAATGATTTTTACGATGTGTAGGATCTTCCTTAAGGAACTTCTTTAATGCTTCCTGGATACGACCGGGCTCATCATAAATGAGAGTCCCTTCTTTCACAAAGGATAATAAGGTACAATCTGCATCACTTTTACCAAGGAAGAACGGTGTCACCGTATACGAATCAATTTGTTCAATAGAACGTTGGTTCTCAACAGAGAAGAACCGCAATGTATCGATTTCATCGCCAAAGAACTCAATTCGTATTGGATGTTCACTATTAACAGGATAAATATCTAGAATATCCCCACGCACGGCAAAATGACCACGTTGTTCCACCTGGTCTACACGTTCATATCCAATTGTAACAAGCTGTTCAAGAGCTGTATCGCGTTCAATCGTATCATTCAAAGAAAAATGTAACGACTGGCCTTTTAAATATTGTGGAGATACTACATATTGTGTAACCTCTTCTGCATTCGCTATAACTACGGCAGGTTCTTGCCATGCTAGCAATGCTAAAGCACGCATTTGTGCACCTTGATCTTCAAGGCTACGAGCAGTCGTTGTAAACTCCACATTGTCAGTTATAGGAAATGATAGGACTGGGATATTAGGCCAGAAAAAGGCTAAATCTCGTTCCCACATCTCTTTATGGTCCTTATCATGGACTACGATAACTACGGGCTTTGTAAGGCCTGTAGCAAAAGCTTGGTTTAAGAGGAAACTCTTTTGAGATCCACTTAGACCATATATGACTGACTTTCCTTTCCGCTGAAATGCGTTTAGCCCATCCACAAAGGATGGGTTCTGTGAAAGCAGCTTAGTTAATGTATTATCCATACTGCACCATATAGTATTCATGATTGTTTAAATAAATAGTTCTAACTCATTTATTATAACATTTTTAGGCAAAAAAAATAGCACCTCAAAAGGTGCAATAAAGTTGGTGCGGGAGAAGGGACTTGAACCCCCACGCCGTAAGGCGCCAGATCCTAAGTCTGGTGCGTCTGCCAATTCCGCCACTCCCGCGTCTCAACTGAAATAATAATATCATGTATATAATTCATCGTCAATCATTTTTTTAGATTTAACTAAAATTTCATGTTGCCTCTAAAGTATCTACTATATAACTAATTAAATATCTGCTATATAACTAATTCTATTTTTCTTATTTTAACCTTACATATTGGTTATTATATAAATTGTAAAATGAAAAAGAGACTGACCCAGAATCCGAACTACTAGAATCCTGGGTCAGCCTCTTTTTTAGGATGATGATGAATAAATGCATGCCCTACATTTACCATAAAATATATTAACAGTCATAACGTATGTCATGCTGGTAATACCAAGAAGGTATTATTCACCATGACCATGCCATCGACATTTAGGTCTTTCGAATACAATCTAACTCATAAATGTTGAAGATTGTATAGAACTAAAAAATCCTTTTTACGGGTACGTAAAAAGGAGCTATTAACTTCTCCTCCCTATCTCTCGTAGGTCAAATGGTGAATGTTGAATAGGCAGTTCTCCTGACTCGGCGTCATCGCTTATCTAGCCTTCCCAGTTTCCCAGTGACTTAATTTAGACTCGCTCGACCATACAGTGGCGGGACCGTGCTGGCATTTAACCAGCTTCTCTATTATGCTTTTCAGCACCTATTCCCAAATATGATGTTTTCTATGAGTTAATATTAACACCGCTATCGTATTAAGTCAATTTATTTTTGTAATTTTATTTACAATTTTACTGTCCATTAATTTATACATATATAAACATGAGTTATACACTAGTTGGATATCTTCACGGCTTTTACTTTTTCATCTCTTATTCATCTATTGCCATATATGATATTTTTAATTACAATATAAAGGTATCTAAAAATAGGAGGAATCTATGTATATCGGAGATTTCATTAAAGAATATCGGGAAGCGAATGGTGTATCCATTGAAGACTTTGCCACAAAAGCAGGCTTAACAGTTACAGAAATTGAAGCCTTAGAAAATAACTTACAAGAAGATGGTACTGTAATACCAGTTGCGATGCGACAAATCAAAGGTATCGCCGCAGCTATGAGTGTACCAATGCCTGTAGTTATGGCTCAGATTCCTTCCGATCAAGAATTAGTTGTCCATGTAGTAGCTGAGTCTGATCAGCCCCATGCAAAGTAATAAGGAGAATAAATGAAGCGTAGTTTATTAATTGCAGCAGCTTTCACAATCTTAGGCATCCTGCCCTCTCAAGCAGTCAATATTGCTGACTTAGAGAATGCAAGAGGTTATGCCTACTTATATCGTATGAATGGTCAAAACTATTACGCAGAACAACGCGTTAAAGTTATCGCTGGTGAAGGTAATAAATTTGAAATTATCGGTCGCACCTATAGTCATCAAGGGGCTCAATATTATATGACAGAGTACATAAACCATTATTACTTTGATCAAGATGCCGATACAATTCAATGGGTCCAAGAACAACGTAATATTATCGATGCCCGTACAGGTAGAATATTACGTGAGGAAAAACGACCTAAAGCTAAATTGATTACGTTAAAACCAGATACTTATGGTTATATGCAAGCTATCTATTGGAGAGATCTTGCCGTAGCTGCAGGTCAGCTAAAATAATCTAAGCATTATCTAATTGGCAATTTTCAAAAGCTCGCCATATTAAGTATACATATAATAAAGGACTCTACTGATTAGAATGTAGAGTCCTTTTGATTATACTATTACTATAAGTAGATAAAACAAAAAAGCACCACAGTACTGTGATGCTTTAATTTGGTGACCCAGAAGGGATTCGAACCCCTGGCCTTTTGATTCGTAGTCAAACGCTCTATCCAGCTGAGCTACTGAGTCATGTACTAGGTACTCACTTATATTAACACAACGCTTAAATCGATGCAAGCATTTTTTTAATATTTTTTGAGTAATTTTATGGACATGCGGTCCGAAGACCGCAATCCAAAGTTTGGCAGGGGCAGTAGGACTTGAACCCACAACCAACGGTTTTGGAGACCGCTACTCTACCAATTGAGCTATACCCCTATGTTCATCAAGCTGTGCTTGATACTTGATTAGTTTAACAAAAAATAGACCCTATGTCAAGAAACAAAGAGCTTTAAAATAATGAAATAATAGTGAATTTAAAAGGAAAAGAGCCCTTTTTCAAGGGCTCTTATGTCTACCTAACTTTTACCTTTATATATACGGGAGATGGTATATATAATTAGAGAGTTTTGTATATGTATTGTTTTGTTTATACACAGGGAGAGTATTGTTGTGTATTTAAGTGTTGTTTTATGTGTTGTATTGTTTTGTGTTGTGTTGTTTGTATTATTTGTAAAAGGGACAGGTAAAAGTTATTTGCAGTAGACCTCCATTTCCTTAGTTGATCTCAATCAACTATTGCTAGTATATAGATTCTATGTGAAAACATAGTGAAAGTTTTATGAGATATATATGAAACGAGTAAATTTTGGTACATATTTAAACATTATAAATATAGCTATAAAACTAGTATTTACCTACACTTTTAGGTTTATATATATTTTTTTAATAAAACTATGCATGAATAGAATATGTAGTAGATAGTCATTATTAGAATTTATAATTAAAGCAAAATTTATTACATAAAGATGATTAATTAGAAAATTTGATTAAAGAATATCTTATGTACTGTTTTGATCAATCAAGTATTATGTATAGATATAGCCATTAAAATAGGAATATTTAAGTTATACTGTTGTTTTTATATCGCTAAGAAGTCTATACCTATTGAATAATATAACTAACGTTTACGGATAAATATTTAAAGTTAAAAATGAAGGATAATTGTATATTATAGATAAGTATGTATCGAGATATAGTGATACTTTAGTATTAAGCGATATATAATACTTAGAACGTAACGCTCAATATTTACATAATTTAGAGTTACTCAACGATTTTTTGGGTTCGGTAACATTGGCACGTTGTGCCGCGTTACCGTATGAATATAGTTTTCCTCCTACCACTAGCCGCAGCTTCCTATCAATCCTCACTGTGGATTTCCCTTCTCTGCTTCGCAGCTCGGTAAATCTTACGTTCGGAAGAAGGTGAT